>JAKFYK010000013.1 GCA_021730905.1 Betaproteobacteria bacterium
CAGCAGGATCAGGCGCGCATGGCGCGCCGAATCGGCTCGACCGTTCATGGCACCCGCTTGCCGTTGAAGTTCCATGCGTTCGTTTTTACTCAGTTTCATCACGCCCTCCATTGGCGCAATGATACTATCGATTTAAACGTTACAGTCCACTAGTATCCGACGATGGCAAGACTTGGACAGGAACAGCGCTGATGATACCGAGGCCCGACCTCGCGGCGTTCTACGCGGCATAAAACAGCTATCCTTAGGTGCTATCACCACGCAATGACTTTATGGCTGCTCGCCGGTGCTTTCTCCACATTACAGCATGCGCTCGTCGGGGCCGATCAGGTTAAGCGGGGTCTCGCCCAGGAGGGCGCGCCGGCAATTGGCGACGGCGCGGCGCAGCGATACATCGCGCCACACCCCGCCGCCCGCCGAATTGTGCGGCGAGCCGATCACATTGGGCAGATCGAGAAACGGATACCCCATCGTGAAGCGGCCATGGCGCACCGGCTCGACCCACCAGGCGTCGATCCCGGCAGAAAACCGCGGATGCGCCGTGAGGTGCGCGTAAAGCGCCGCTTCGTCGACGATCTCGCCGCGCGCGATGTTGACGAGGATCGCGTCCTCTTTCATCAGCGCCAGCTCGCGCCCCCCGATCAGCCCCTCGGTGGCGGTGGTGAGGGCCGCGCTGATCACCAGCACGTCTGACGCGCGCAATAGGTCGTCGAGACGCTCGGTGGTGCCGATCCAATCGGTCGGTTCCTCGCTCGCGCCGCGCCGGTTGACCGCGTGGATTTTCATCCCGAAGGCGCGCATCAACTGCGCCGTCGCGACGCCGACCACGCCGAAGCCGAGGATGCCGCATATCGCGCCGCGCAGCATGCGGTTGGGGCCGCGCTGGTTGAACGCGCCGCGTTTCAATTCGTCATGCTCGATGAAGAGGCGCTTCGCCGCGGCGAGCACCAGCGCCGCGATATGCTCGGCCATCGGCTCGGCCGAAGCGCCCTTGTTGCCGGCGACCGGCAGTTCGGGCGGCAGGTCGCGCGTCGGGACCCAGTCGACCCCGGCGGCGCTGAACTGCAGGAGGCGCGCATTGCCGATCAGCGACGATTCCCCGGGGTGCAGTTCCCTCGAGGTATCGTTGGCGAGTACCGCACCGGCGCGGCGCAAAGCGCCCGCGCGCGCTTCCGGCGGGAGGTCCGTGAGGTAGAGCGCCTCGCCGGCCCCGGCGAGTTCCTCGGCGACGATTGCGCGGCTGCGCGCGGTCATCAGGTAGGTCACAACCAGCGGTCCTGCATTCATCCCGTGATCTCCAATCGCCCGAGGTTTGCGATGCCGTAGTATAGGCATCTTCGCACCAGGCTACGTCGGTGCAATCCAGACCCCTGCGCCAAGCCCGGCGAGGTGCGCTATGATCACAAACCATCCCGAATGAAGGAGAAGCGATGGACCGGACACCGCCGCCAGTAACGCTCACTGCTGCTCGCACGTTGAAGCCGCCTGAGGGCAGCCGCGCCGCCGAGGTGTTCCGCGACGATTCAATCTGGATCCGCTTCACCGCGCGACCGACATCCGGCCCGCAGACACCGCACAGCCGCGACGAAGTCTACATTGTCGCCTCCGGGACCGCGCGCTACCGGTGGGACAGTGGGGAAACCATGATCGGTCCGGGCGACATGATATTCGCGGCTGCGCACACGCCGCATGGCTACGATCAATTTTCTGACGATTTCTCTGTCTGGGTGGTGTTTTACGGCCCCGAGAAATGATCACCTGCTGGCTCAAGGGTTCAATATCAGCATCAAATGTCTCATCGATTCACTGCCGACGTTGTGATCATAGGCGCTGGCGCGGCGGGTCTGGCCTGCGCAGCGGAAATCGTACGCCGGAGCGCGCGTTCCGTTGTCGTGCTTGAAGCGCGCGACCGCGTCGGCGGACGCTGCGACACGCGTTTTCAGCCCGGGCTGCTCGTCCCGATGGAGCTGGGCGCGGAATTCATCCACGGCCCATCGCGACCGGTTTTGTCGTTGCTCGACAAGTCCGACGGTGTCGTGCTCGACACTAAAAAGACACGGTGGTTTGGCGAGCAGGGTAGGCTGAGTCAGCGGCCCGATCTACTGCCCGAAATCAGGCGTACCATGCGCAAGTGCGCGAGCGCGCTGAAGCGCGATGTCACTTTTGAAGAATTCCTGGTGCGGACGCTGAGCCGGAAACTGTCGTCCGCCGCAGTGGCTTATGCGCGCTCGCTGGTTGAAGGCTACGATGCTGCGGATCCCACGCGCATCAGCGCGCGCGAGGTTGTCGAAGAATGGACGGGTAGCGGCGGCGCGGACAGCGCCATCGCGCGGCCCTTCGGCGGGTACCAAGCGCTTATGAAGTTTCTCGCGGACCAGTTGGTCGAGCCGCAGGCGCGAGTGCAGTTGGCGACACAGGTGAAAACCGTGACATGGCGGCGTGGAGACGTTCAGATCGGCGGACTCTTTCAGGGCAGGCCTTTTCGTGCGGGCGCGCGGCAAGCGGTAATCACCCTGCCGGTTGGCGTTCTCAGGCAGCCGCTACGTGCTGCCGCGGCGGTTCGATTCATGCCCGCCTTGGCGCAGAAGCGCACCGCGCTGGGAAAAATCAACGCGGGCGCCGTCGTCAAAGTCGCGTTGCGGTTTCGCCGAGCGTTCTGGGAAAAACTCGATCACGGGCGCTATCGCGACGCCACTTTTCTGCATTCGGCTCATGCGTCTTTTCCGACGTTCTGGACTGCCCTTCCACTGCGCGCGCCGCTGCTGGTTGCGTGGTGCGGCGGCCCGCGCGCCGCGAGACTGTCGGCGCATGCTCCGGAAAAAATCGTAGACCTCGCAATCGAAAGTCTCGAATCGGTGTTCGGTGAGCATGCTGCGGCACGAAAACATTTTCTCGGCGGCGCCGTCCATGACTGGCTACACGATCCGTACTGCCTTGGGGCTTACAGCAGTCTCGCCGCCGGCGGCCAGGGTGCGCGTGAAATACTGGCGCAGCCGCTACGCGATACGTTGTTCTTTGCGGGCGAAGCGACCGATCTGTCAGGCGAAGCTGCGACGGTCGGCGGCGCGTTGCATAGCGGCCTGCGCGCCGCGCGCGAACTCATCAGAAAACGTTGAGGCTGCAGATTATCTTCAACAACAAAGAACACCAAGGGCAGCGCAATGCCAAATTCCTAGGGACGTTACAAAGCATCGCGAAGTCCGTTGTACGCCCACGCTCAGGCCCACGCGCGCGGTAGTCTCGATCCCCATCACGATCGCGTTGATCAACTCGACACTACTAAGTTTGCCGGTGTGTTGCGCCATCGCCAGCACGGCACTTAGTGTGACAGACCCGTTGTGTCCGCCGGGCCCAATGTCGTCGAACTCAAGCGCGTGCACCGCGGTCGCGTTGATCATGGCCGCCGTCGGCGCGGAGAACCGCAGCGGCGCGCACCATAACGCTACACGGCCAAGCGCTCCGACCGCGGCAATGACGCGCCGTAGATGCCGACGCCAAGCGTATCGAGAACGAGAGGCCTGGTGTGCTCGACTACGAACCTGGAAAGTTCTCTGAAAGCACTTGCGGAAACGAATTCGACAAGTGCTCGGGTACAAGAGCCGTCCATTATTGATCCTTGAGTCGGTGAAGAAAGTTTTCTTGCCGCATTCTGCCACGGCCAGTGACGAAAGCGCTGCTGCATCAGTGTGCAGGTCGAAAGTTAAAATAGCCCACTGAAAACGATTATAGTCGCGCATGTTTAATTATCTTCAGTCACGCATACGCGGGACAGCCAGCGCCGGACCGGGCGCACCGCCGCGCGGACTGCTGACGTTTTATTGGCATTACGTGCGCCAGACCAAGGGCTGGTATGCGCTCATGTTCGCCACCAGCCTCGCGGTAGCGTTGATCGACACGGTGATCCCCGTGTTCATCGGCAGACTGGTTTCGCTGATGGAAGCCACCGACCGCCACGCAGCGCTCGCGCAACAGACGCCGATGCTGCTCGGCATGGTGGTGCTGATGTTGATCGTGCGCCCGTTGGTACTACTCGCCGATGTTGCGATCCGCCAGAACGCGCTGATCCCGGGCGTCACCAGCATGATCCGCTGGCAGAGCCATTGGCATGTGGTGCGTCAGAACTGGTCTTTCTTCCAGAACGATTTTGCCGGACGTATCGCCAACCGCGTGATGCAGACAGCCAATGCATTGCGCGAAAGCGTGATGTCGGCGATACGTGCGGTCTGGTACATCGCGGTGTATGGCCTCAGCGCGTTGATGCTGATGGCGCTGGCGGACTGGCGGTTGGCCTTACCCACCCTCGCATGGTTCATCGGCTATATGATTTTTCTACGCTACTTTGTACCACGCATGCGCGATCTGGCGAAGGCCAGTTCGGAAGTACGTTCGATGGTGATGGCGCGGATCGTGGACAGCTATACCAACATCCTGACCGTCAAGCTGTTTGCGCGGCTAGCCGATGAAGATACCTATGTTCGCGAGGTGATCGACGAGCACCAGGCTGCAATCGGCGCGCACATGCGGCTGATCTCGCAGTTCATGTTCTGCCTGTCGGCGATGAATGCGCTGCTGCTGACCGGCACCGCGGCGATAGGCATCTGGCTGTGGGTGGAGGGCATTGTGAGCGCAGGCGTGGTGGCCACCGCGCTGCCGCTGGCCTGGCAAATCGCCAACGTGGCCGGTTGGGTAAGCTGGGAAGTTACCGGCATCTTCGAGAACATTGGCGTGGTGCAGGAAGGCATGCAGACGATAGCCGTGCCACACAGCGGCATCGACCGGCCTGGCGCGCGTAAACTGGAAACGCCACGCGGCGAAATTCGCTTTGAGGATGTTTTATTCACCTACGGTAGACGCTACGCGAGTCCGGTGTTGGACCACGTGAACTTCACCATCCGTTCCGGCGAGCGCGTGGGACTTATAGGCCGATCGGGGGCCGGCAAATCCACCTTAGTGAATCTGCTGCTGCGATTCTATGATCTGGAGCAAGGCTCCATCCGCATTGATGGGCAAGACATCGGCAACGTCACCCAGGAGAGCCTGCGTGCGACCATCGGCATGGTGACGCAGGATACGTCGCTGCTGCACCGTTCGATAGCCGCCAACATCCGCTACGGCCGCCCCGGCGCGACCGACGAGGATGTACGTTCAGCCGCGCACAAAGCTCAAGCGCACGATTTCATTCTCGGTCTGAAAGACTGGACAGGGCGCACCGGCTACGACGCGCACGTAGGCGAGCGCGGCGTCAAGCTCTCGGGCGGGCAGCGCCAACGTGTTGCGATTGCGCGTGTGGTGCTGAAAGATGCGCCTATTCTCGTACTCGACGAAGCCACCTCGGCGCTCGACAGCGAAGTGGAGCTTGCGATCCAAGAGCAATTGCTCGGATTAATGGAAGGCAAGACGGTAATCGCGATTGCGCACCGTTTGTCCACCATCGCGCGCATGGATCGCTTGATTGTGCTCGAGGCCGGCCGCATCATCGAGCAGGGCTCGCACGACGAATTGCTGCGCCTCGACGGACACTACGCAAAACTCTGGCGGCACCAGTCGGGCGGGTTCCTGGCACCTGAGGTGACAGCAACTGAAACGGCAAACGAGTTGCCAGACGCACCGACGCCCGAGGAGACACACGCGGTAGCAACACCCGAACCCGGCACAGACGACGCGCCGGTGGTGACGCGAACCTGAATTGACCTGCGTGCTGCATCTACTGCTGCGGTGACCTGACCGGCTTTTTCTGTGCCGGGTTGAATGTTGGCAGGCCTGGTGGATCGATTTGCCTTCGCCCACCAGCACGTCAATTTGTCTGAGTTTCGCGACCGCCTGCTCCGGACTATACTGTTTGCTTGCCATTTCCAGAATTGCCCATTGTTCGTCGGTCAGTTCTTCTCGTTTAGCCATGCGGAAAACCTAGCATGGCCCTCATGAAAAGTACAGAACCTATTTATGAAATGACTTCTAATTTGTTGTGGCGGGCAATATACCAAAAACTGCGGTGACAAACCGAATGGGCACACCGATCAGCGGGTGTATCAGCTGAACCGGCAACCGAAGCCCATCGCTGCCCGTCAAGTGGAGATCGAGTTTCTCGATTTCGGCGTGGAAGTTTTTTCGTTCACGTTTGGATAATACTCGATCGGTTGAATCCACAGCCGATAGCGGCCATTGCTGAGAAGTGTCCTGTCATTTTCTCCGCACGGGCGCGCCGAGGGAAGCGCCGGAATCCACCACCAGCACCTGGCCGGTTACGGCATCCGCGCCCTCGATAAGCCAAACCACCGCGGATGCGACGTCCTCAGGATTGACCCGTCGCTTGAGCGGCGTGGAATTGGAGAAACTGGTGAACTGCGTCTCATACTTTTCCTCGCCCAGATGTTCGAGGTGCCAGCGGCCGGTCACCATCGACGGGCACACCACGTTGGCGCGGATCTCCGGACCGAGGTTACGCGCGAACGAGAGGGTCATGGCATTGAGTGCCGCTTTCGATGTCGCATAAGCCACCGAACTGCCAGTACCACGAATGGCCGCACCTGAGGAGATGTTGACGATTGCGCCCCTGCCTGCCGCCTTCATGTGCGGCACCACGGCGCGCACCATCTGCCACGGTCCCACTACGTTGACGCGGTAGACCTCAAGGAAATCGTCGCCGCTCAGCGCTTCGAGGTCGGCGTGGTCGGCAAAGCGCGTGGTGCCCGCCGAGTTGACGAGCGCGTCGATGCGTCCCCACCGCGCCATGGCCTCTGCGGCCATGCGCCGGCAATCCGCATCCTCGGCAACATTGGCCTTGCACAGCAAGGTCTGCCCGCCGTGTTCCTCGCATGCCTTCGCCACTTCCTTCGCACTGTCGGCGCGGCTCGCGTAGTTGATGACGACGTTCCAGCCGTGGCTGGCAAGCAGCACCGCGCTCGCAGCGCCGATGCCGGAACCGGAACCGGTAATGATTGCGACATATCTTGTCATGATATTCATTTCTCATTAAGTCGCTCGACACGGCAGGAGCACGGCGGCAGCGACAATACTGCACTCAAACATTGCACGGCGAGGCACCCTGCGTTGAAACGCGAAACGGTGATGCTGCCAGTCCGACCCATGCAAAACAATTATTTGACCTCAACCAGCTCCAACGCCTCGCGGCTCGGCCCTTCGATCATCACCGCTCGAGTGTCGCCCAGCTTATAAGGCTTTTCCAAAAACGTTACACCCTCACCCGTCAACTTGGCGACCCACGCATCTAGATCAGCAACGCCGAACGCCAGATGATCGTAACGCTGTCCTCGTGAAGAGACGAGTGCAGCACTGCCCTGCGGCGCGTACCATTGCACTGCTACGTCGCCAAACATCACGCCCGCGCGCGGTGTGCGAAGCATGCCCTCCTGGGTCAACGACGGCCACGTGCGATCCGTACCACGCGGCACTTTGCATGTCGCTTCGGTCACTGGCATCGGGCTCACACGCCCCGCCATGGCCGGTGCATTCAAATGCTTTTGATACCAAAGCTGAGCGCAAAACGGCTCTTCCTGCCACATGTGCACATGATTAAAACGCTCGGCGGGATGATCACCGATGTATTCCACAAGCGTGCCATCGGGCGCTCTCATGTAGGCAAAACCGCCGCCGCCTTTTGGCTGGATGCCTTGGGCCTTGGCCTCAGCGATTTGTGTCCTCGTGAGGCCAAGCACATCTCCTACATTGGGCCATGTGTCGCTGTTAATGTAAACGCAGCCATCACTCGCCGGCTCGGTATAGAGCGGCATCAGTGTGACTTCGGGTCGTGCCTTGTACTCTGCCAGTTTTTCTCGCACATCGGTCACATGCCAGCCGTAGTGCCAGATCGCGCTTTGCGGCGTGGTTGGCGGGAATGCATCCACTTTGTCAAACAACAGCAACACATTGTTCGGCGACTGCAGCGCCGGCAGCCCGCCCCAAGTGGTTCTTGAGGTGCTTTCGAACTGTCGCACGTAAAAATCTATGGCGGTATCGGGGTTTACCGAGTTGAGGTGGACGTGATGGAATGTGGGGGTAGGTAGCATGGCTGTTACGTCTTCAGCTGATAGACGCGAGCCGCAGTATAGCAATGCATAGCCAGATTCTCACCCGGCGCACAATTTCTCTCGCGGGAGGCCAGAATCCAGCCAAAGAGCGAATTAGTAAGGAATCGATGCCGAGACAACGGGGCAGCATACCGTCATGGTACTCGGCTAACCCATCAACCTCCAATGGCGATTTCGACTCGAAGCTGTCATCTGAGTCGATAACGCCAGCAGGACATAAAGATTCATCCAAAAGAGCTGGCGCGCGCGAGACGGCAACCTGGAAAAACACATGAGGCGCCGTGCGAAAGGAAAATCACCAACAAGTAATCGGGCTATCACTTATGTTTCTGTAAGAATCAGAATATGGAATTTCAAGCCGTTTGTAAGTTGTGCCAACTGAAGCCCAATCGCTGCATGGTCCAGTTGAAAGTAGATCTACTTTGAATTTTTCTACAGAGTAAAACTTCAGTGGATCCCGAGCGAGCGATTCGTGCTGAATGTAATGATTGTAGATATGCCCGATGATGTTGTAAGCAGACGTGACGATCACAATTGGGAAGCAATTCAAGAGTTTGGCGGGGTTGGCGTCGGCCCCCCTGTATTTAGCAAACCGAACCTAATCCGCCTAAAAAAATACTTTTGCAGAATCAGTTGGTTAGCTCTGCGCTAACTCAAGCGAGCGTCCCCACGGGGATCCGAACCTATTCCGCTCGTAAATTCAACAACTACCATTTTGCAATGACAGCAAAATTCGCAATTCTGAGCATCTTGATCGCTATCTGAGCACTCATATACGCCTATGTCTAGTTTTCTCGATTGCCAGTGCCTATGGCGCATTAAGGGGCAGGACGATGCGAAATGTTGTACCGCTGCCAACCATGCTGCTGACGAAGATCTTGCCCCCCAATACGCCTTCAACAATATTCCACGCGATGTTTAACCCCAAGCCACTGCCACCGCGTCCCAGTTGCGTGGTGAAAAAGGGATCGAATATCTTACCCAAGATTTGCTCGGGGATGCCATTGCCATTGTCCGACACGGTCAACACGGCAACACCCTCCGCAGTTGTCTCTGCCCGAATAGTAACTTCGCCCCCGCGACGACCGTCAAATCCATGCCGGTTCGCGTTCTCCACAAGGATGTCGAGCAGTTGGCCTACGGATCCGGGATAACCATTGATAAGCTGCCCCTTCGGGGCATCGACGTGGATAATACAGCCTGCTCTCTTGAATACAGCACGCTGCACGCTGATCGTTTGTACGATGACATCGGACAAATCGAACGGCCGACGCTGTTCCCCCGTCCGGTCCACCGCAATCTGCTTGAAACTGCCGATCAGCATAGACGCTCGATCTAGGCTTTGCTCGATCATTTCCGTGGCCTTTCTGCTGTCCGCAATTACTGCCGTCACTGCGGTATGGTGGACAGTGCCACCGCCTTCCATCTGCCGGTTCAACTCATTCAGGCGGTAATTGATCGAGCCTGCCACTATGCGTGCATTGCCAATAGGCGTACTGAGTTCATGAGCGACCCCTGCAACGAGAGCCCCGAGCGCAGCAAGTTTTTGGCTCTTGGCCAGTTCGCCGGTACGCTGCTCGACGCGCATTTCCAGCTCGCGATTTAGCGCCTCCAACTGCTGCTCACGCTCACCGATCATGCGCTCGGCTTCCAACAAACGGTCCCGGTCCCCGAGCAGGTAGCTTTGCCGTACCACCGCCAGGACGACGGCCACCACCGCACCGGCCAAGGCGATCCATTTCACCTCGCGCGAGAACGTCGCCTGCCACTCGACGAGTGCCACGCCAACAATGGCAAACGCGATCATGACGATCGGCATCAGCCGCAGGATACTGTCGCTACGGCGATCCCATTTAGCGTCGGCGGAAGGCGTAACCTGGAACAGGGAGATTGACCAGCCCAGCAATATCGCGACTGCCGAGAAGCACAAATTCAGCCAGGCACCATCGGTCAGCTTGCCCACCAGGAAGCGCAGGTTCCACTCGATCCAGCAGGCGGCAAACAGGCATAGTCCAACCGGTAACGCGATCACTGATAGGCTCAGGCGGCAGCGCAATGACAGGAGGAGCGTCAGGGCCAGCGATGCTGGCAAGGCAAGGCTGACAGGATAGGCAGCCATCACCAGGAGTTGCAGCAACGTATAAGTCCCCTGCCGTGGTAGATACAGCACCATGCTGATACTCAGGGTTCCGACGAGCAGCACCATGACATCCAGCACAAGTGCACGCAATGCGGATGTTTCCAGCCTGCCCTTGACCACGCGCCACAGTCCGACGGAAATCCAGAAACCGGTGGAGACAAAGAAAAGGTCGGACGGGCCTGGAAACGGTAACCAGCCAAGCGCGACCTGGACATCCCATACCAGTTGGCCAACGGTCAGTGCACAAAGGCCAACCGTGGCCCAGCCTGCAATAGTCTTCACATCGCCCGTGGCAGCGGACCAGGCACGCAGCGCCAGCAACGCCCCACTGGCGTAGCCGGCCGTCCAGTGCAGGTTGTCGAAAACCGTCATCGCGGTCTTCCCCTCGCTCAGCTTGACGCCAGCCCAGCCGATTGCCGTTGCAAGCAGGGAGAAGGGAACCCATGCGCCAATCCTGGCACAGAGGCGCTTGCTGACATCTTCTTGACTCATGGGGTGTTCTAGGTAAGGCACTTGATCTGCCCGGCACACTCGATGCATCAATTGCCACCGATTCGCGGACGGTTTCGAGCTGCTGGAAAATACTTCAGATCATAGTTTACCCATGTAGACGGCATCTTGACTACTGGGAGCATCAGAATGGACGGTCGCGCTTTCACCTAGCGCCGCGTCGTCGTCGACCCTTTTTATGGACGACGACTGGGGCTTCAATAAGCACGGCGCCCGCCGCTGCAACGTGTTTTTCCAATGCGACTGGCGTTGCTTGCCCAACCTGGCCGCGCGCAGGTGGCCCGATGGCATGGGCCTGCACCCGCGTGGTCGTGGCCCGATCCGTACGGTTCTTGAGCCCGGGCCTGCGGCGCAGGTTCTGCGCTTTCCTACTTGAATATGTCGGACTCCTCAGCGATCTGCACTAACAAGGAGTCCAGATCTTTACTAGTGATTTTCAGCAACTCCATCGCGAAATCACCGCCCCGGCACCACTCCGGACTTTCAATACCCATGGTCTGCTGAACGAAAATCCACTCCGCTATTAGCACCAGTGCGATATGCCTTGCACAAGTCTTGGGAATCTCGGCCCGGCAGTGCCGCAATACGACATAATCGTGATGCCACAGCACGGCTTTACAGATTTCCTCTGGCAGCAGCCAAATTTTTGCAAGGTTGTAGCCGACGCGAGCGTGATTCATGTTGTGGTGCTCGTCTTCCCAAGTAGTTACACTGACGCCGCCTTTCGGTTCGACTCCGGCGAACACCGGTTCGTAATCAATATAGCCATCCATCATGGCCAGCATGCCGCAGTCGCGGAACAATGCAAATGTGTACGCTTCATCACGATCAAAACCCGGGAATTTTCTCGCAAGGACTGCATTGATTTGCGCAATCATTGACGATGATTCCCAATAGTCTTCCATCAATTCACTGTCGCAGTCCGAAAACGCATTGTGCAACAGCAAGCCTGTCACCAGCTGTACAACGTTGCGCAGCCCCAGAAGGGAGATGGCCTGCTGTACAGAGGTTGCCTTGCTGCGCAACCCGTAAAATGGCGAATTGACAGTCTGCAGCATCGTGGCGGCCAAGCTGGCATCGCCGCCAATCAATTTGCCGATTTTTAAGAAATCAGGTTCGTCGCTGCGCATCTCCTGCATCAGCTTCGTCAATATCGCCGGACATGGCGGAATGCACACGCCCGCGAGAATCTGCTGGGATTCACGATCAAGGATCGCTGATTCGTGTTCCATGATTTTCCTGTTGCTGGATATTTTTCAATTGTGCAGGTACATACTATCCCGCAGCAGTACCCCGACCAACTGGTTATCGGCCAACTGCGCCAATACTTGAGTGCCAGTCAACACGCTCTCAGCTTGGTAACGCTCACGCTTGTCGAGATACCCGGTTCAAGGAAGCCCTATACCTTGGGCACCGGAATTCCTGGGTGCTGCAACGCAGTGTCACTTTCACGGGACGAGCGAATCTCAAGTTTCACGCCCATCCACCGTAAATACACAGACACACTGCACGGCGGATCGCTTTGTACAGGCCTTTGACTGCTATGACACCACTCTCGACACCCGCCATCCCCGCAAGCGCAGTGCGCATCACGGATTTTAAAGCCACGACGAGGGGCATCAGTTCCATGCCCGTCGACACACCACTTGGCATGGCATCCGAGCACACAGTCAGTATCGTACGGCCATACTGCTCATCAATGAGCAACATGACAAGCCAATACCCAGGCAATGTTAGAAAAACAATGCCGGGTTCTACGGGGCAGCAATGACCCCGGCACAGGCCACCAGGGAATCTACCAACGCTGCCAGCAGCTATGGCGGCAAGCCTGATGACAACACCGGGACGCTGGATTCGCTGCTGCAGCGCATGCAAACAGAGGGCGATTTTCCGGCACTGTCGCAATCCATAGACACTATCAACCAAATTGTTTCCAACAACGACGAAAGCGTGCAGGCGCTGTCGTCGGTATTGCTTAAGGACTTCGCGCTCACCAACAAAGTACTGCGCCTGGTCAACTCGGCGACCTACAGCCGGTTCGGCGGCACCATCAGCACCATTTCGCGGGCGGTGATGATACTGGGCTTCAACGCCGTGCGCAGCCTCGCAGTCACACTGACGCTGATTGAGCACATGCAGAAAAATACGCAAACCGCTCAGCTCAAGGAAGACGTGCTTGCTGCCTACTTGACAGGCATTCTGGCACATCGGATAGCCGCAACCTGCGGAATACCTGACAGCGAGGAAGGCTTTATATGCGGCGTTTTTCATCATCTGGGACGGTTGATGATGACCTGCTATTTCTATGATGAATCCCTGGAAATCGACAAACGTGTAGCACAGGACGAAACGGTAGACAAAGCAGCGCGAGCCGTGCTCGGCGTCAGTTATGAAGACCTGGGAATTGGCGTTGCGCGCCATTGGCACTTGCCCGAGAGAATTGTCAACAGCATCCAGCGCGTAGCCACACCAGTGGCGCTAAAATCACCCAACCAGACGGACAAACTGAGACTAATTGCAAACTTGGCGACCGCGCTGTGTCGCACCGCAAGTCAACATCCGCCAGATGGCACATCCAATGAAATCGATCAATTACGCCGGAATTTTGGCGCCAGCCTCAATATCGGCAAGAAACAGCTTTCCGACGTGATAGAAGAATCCATTGAGCAATTTCTTTCCGAATCTGAAATGTTCGTCACTGCGCCAGGCAAGAGTTGTTTTTTAGGATCGATCAAGCAGTGGTCAGGCAAGACAAACGAGGGCAGCCGCGCTGATGTCAAGAACGTCACAACGACAAGCGAAAGTACGCCCGCCAACGAGGATGTTGTGAATGGATGCGCCGGCCAGTCATTGACTACTATTGCCGCGGTCACCGCAATCGACAACACAGATCACAGCACCGCACTTACGGCGGGTATTCAAGACATCACTCATGCACTGGTCCGCGATTACAACCTGAATGACTTGCTGCGCATTATCCTGGAGACAATGTATCGCGGCATGGGGTTCTCACAAGTGCTGCTGTGCACGCGCGACGTGCGCAGCAATGAACTGCGGGCACGATTCGGCTTTGGCGCGCGAACTGAAATTTTGCTTGAATATTTTAACGTTCCGCTGGGTCAGGCGCGGGATGTGTTCCAGCTTGCGCTCAACAAAAATGCAGACATATTCATTGCCAATACCCAATCAGAAAGTGTCGTTACCCGAATCCCCTCCTGGTACCGAGAAAATGTGAATGCACGGGCATTTTTGGTGCTGCCGATCGTCATTAACAACAGGATTATCGGCCTGTTTTATGCCGATCATGACCGGGAAGAAGATTTCGTGATCGAGCCACATCTGTTGCAGATGCTCAAAACGTTGCGTAATCAGGCAATACTTGCCATACGTCAAAAGTCATAATTCATGTTTTGGCGGCTTTCAACGGCAGATGCCCATCCAAAAGCTGAAGGGCACTGATCAAAGGCCGTTGGCGCCCTCCAGCCTGTTACCCACGACAGTTATCGATAGCATGCCTGGTCAATCCTGGTGCATTGACATCGCATGGCGAAGCAGTGCTTGCCACAATGACCGCGGCCGCACTTTCCGTTACAACAGGCACGGCGTCACGAGACATTGTGGTCAGGGCAGCTGACGCGCCATTTCGCAGAAACTTCCGTTCAAATTCCTCGGCGGGCATGGGTTTGCCTAGCAGAAAACCCTGCACCTCGTCACAGTGGTGCCGGCGCAGCAGTTCGAGTTGATCGTCCGTTTCGACACCCTCCGCAATCACCCGCAGTCGCAGATTGTGCGCCATGGCAATAATGGCTGTAGTTATTGAAACATCGTCCGTATCGCCGGGTATGTCCTTGATAAAAGAGCGATCGATCTTTACATGGTCAATCGGGAAACGCTTGAGGTAACTCAATGACGAGTAGCCGGTGCCAAAATCGTCAATGGCAAATTTTATGCCAGACGCTTTCAGCTTTCGCAACACCGTTGCTGCGTGTTCAGGATTGTCCATCATCAGGCTCTCGGTAATTTCAAGCTCCAACCATTCGGGATCAAGCCCTGTTTCATTGAGCACGCGCACGACCGTAGCATGTAAATCGTCCTGCACAAATTGTCTTGGCGAAAGATTCACCGCTACATGCAAGGATTGCGCACTCTGTTGTTGCCATGTTTTTACCTGGGCGCACGCAGTGCGTAAGACCCACTCACCGATGGGCAGGATCAGTCCGGTTTCTTCCGCAAGAGGAATGAATTTGACGGGTGAAATCGCGCCCATCCCCGGTTGCGTCCAGCGTAGCAGCGCCTCCATGCCGGTTACGCGTCCTGTCATCAAATCGAATTTAGGCTGATAGTAGAGTTCAAATTCTTCCTGCTCCAGTGCCCTGCGCAACAGGCGTTCAAGCACAAGGCGCTCGAATAAACTCTGATTCATCTTTGCAGAATAAAACTGGTAATTATTCTTGCCCTGTTCCTTTGCTCGCGACATTGCGTTGTCTGCGTTCTTCAGTATGGCCTGGGCGCTTTGACCGTCACCCGGATATGCGCTGATGCCGATGCTGGCGGTTAAGTGATAGTCGTTCCCAAGAAGCCGGATCGGCTCGGAGATGACGCTCAACAGACTTTGCGCAGTATGCGCGGCATCGGCCGGCATGATGCAATCGCGCATCATGACCACGAACTCGTCACCGCCAAATCGCGCAATCGTCGCGCGCCGCGGCAGTATGTCGGTTACGCGCTTTGCTACCTGTTGCAGGAGAGCGTCGCCAGATTCATGATTCAGCGTGTCGTTGATCAGTTTGAAGCGATCTAGGTCAATGAATAGCACTGCCACCTGCTTACCCGAGAATCCGGACTCCGATAATGCCTGATCAAGCAGTTGTGTAAACCGGAGTCGATTCGGCAACCCGGTCAATATGTCGTAATGCGCAAGCTGGCGGATACGCTCCTCGGCACGCCTGCGCTCCGTAACGTCACGTAAAATACCGGCAAATTTGACGCGTCCGTCAATGCGCATGACGCCCAGCGTCAGCTCGATCGGAAACAGGCTGCCATCTCTTTTTCGCCCCTTGAGTTCGTGCCCCACGCCGACAATCTTGCTCTTGCCGGAGACATCACCATCTGTGAGGACGCGGGTTTGCATTGCCCGTTTGCCTGCCACACTCAGTAAACAATCGATATTGCGGCCAATCAGGTCTGCCGCCTTCCAGTCAAACATCTTTTCGGCTGTCATGTTTACAAAATCGACAACCCCTTCCTCATCAATCACGACAATGCCATCGGCAGCGGTATCAACGATCGATTTGAGCAACACTTCGCTGCTCCGCAGATTTTCCTCGGCCAACCTACGCGCGCGGCGCACCGCGGCATCCGTCAGTTCGCGGCGCACCGCGCATACCAAACGGCCAAGATCGTGCTTCATCATGTAATCATGAGCACCTGAGCGCATCGCGAGCACAGCGGTTTCCTCGCCAATCACCCCTGACACCAAGATATAAGGAATATCGAGACCATGGTCGACTACGAGGGCGAGCGCCTGCAGGCCATCGAAATGCGGCATTGCGTAATCCGCGATGACAACATCCCATTGCTGCCGTTCGAGGCACTCGATCATGTCTTCACGAGTACAGACTTGCTCCCAAACGACGTCGTAGCCGCCCGATTTGAGCGTTTCCACAATCAGCAGTACATCGATTTGGCAATCATCGACGCACAGCGCGCGCAGAGGCTCACTTTTGCCGGGAAGCGATGCCGGAGGACGATGATATAAGGCTGCTGCTTGCATGATGATTAAGTTACCCGGACCGTGAATACTTTGCGTATATCCCTATACATAATTAAACACGCGAGCCCTCCTCGCATCGCATCCCGCATTGCCGCCGTCGCACACATGAATAATTCTGAGATAGGTTTTAGCTATGCCACGCCCTTGATATCGGCACTGCGCCCCAAAAACTTGAGCAACGCCGCTTTCGATGACAAGGGAAACCAGATTGATCTATCATAGGCGTGCCGCTACAGGCTAACGCTTGTATATCCTTGATTTCCCTGAACATACGCGGTTCGACCCGCTACGCCCCAACCATGACACGCCCCCTTCGGATGCTGCTAATCGAGGACTCGGAAGAAGACGCCGAGCTGCTGCTCACGGAAATCAATAATAGTGGATATGATGTCACCCATACACGGGTCGAATCTGCGGAAGCCACCATTGATGCACTTGCGACGGGCCAATGGGATATCGTGATCTCCGACTACACCTTGCCACGATTCAACGGACTGGCAGCCATCGAAATCGTACGGCAGCACGATCCCGACCTGCCTTTTATCATCACTTCGGGCAATATCGGCGAAGACATTGCCGTCGAGGCCATGCGCGCCGGCGCTCACGATTACCTGATGAAAAACAACCTGTCACGGCTCACCCCGGCCATTGACCGTGAATTGCGTGAAAGCAAGCTGCGCCGTGACGCGCGCCGGGCGCAGGTCCAGCTTGAAGAAAACGAAGCGCGATTTCGCGCGATTGCATCCAACATCCCCGGCATGGTTTTTCAACTCATGGCGAACACTAACGGCACCTTGAGCTTCTCCTATGTCAGCGCGGGAAGCAATCAGTTGCTCGACCTGGCGCCCCATGAATTGCGGGAAGACAGCGCCCGGTTCTTCGACCGGCTGCTGGATCAGGATGTATCCGGCCTGCGAAGCCGGATCATGGCATCGGCACAATCCCTGCGTTCCTTTAGCTGGGAAGGATGCATCCGAGCCCTTTCCGGCGACACCGTCAGCTGGATTACGGCGCGCATGAGTCCCCATCGCCTTGGAAATGACATGATTCAATGGGACGGCATCCTTGAAGACATCTCACAGCGCAAGCAGATGGAAATGGAACTGCTGCAATCTCAACAGCGACTCTCCGCGCTGTCCTCCCATCTGCAAAAAGCAAAAGAAGCCGAACGCATGAGTATCGCCCGCGAGGTTCACGACGATATCGGCGGCAATCTGACCGCCATCAAAATTGATTTGTTATGGGTCATCAACCATATAGGCAATACCGACCCCGAAGCATTGGCAAAAATGCATTCGCTGGAATTCCTGACAGACCGCACTCTGGAAATTACCTCCCGCATTGCCAGCGACCTGCGGCCTCCCTTGCTTGATCTGGGTCTGCTGGCGGCCATGGAATGGGAGGCTTCGGAATTCGCGAAGCGCATGGGTATTCCCTGTACTATTCAATGCGACGACGATGACATCGCCGTCAATCCTGAATTCGCCAATGCGCTTTTTAGCGTATTCCGGGAAACACTCACCAATATTTCGAAGCATGCCAAAGCCACTCGCGTCAACGTCAAACTGAGAGTCGATGATGCTTCCTGCACGCTGTCAGTAACCGACAACGGTTGTGGTTTCACCCAAACTGATCTTTTGAAGAGCAAGTCATTCGGGCTACGCGGTATGCTGGAACGCGCGCGCAATCTTGGCGGCGAAATAAGATTCAACGGCGGCCCGGGCAAAGGCACGACGGTAATCGCGTGCCTGCCTCTGCAGGTCACTGCGCCACTGCCAGAAAGTTTTGACAATAAAATAGGGTCTTTATGGTTAGAGTTGTAATCGTAGACGATCACGCCATCCTTCGCCGTGGCCTGAGCCAGATCATCGATGAAAGCGATGCTTTGCAGATGGTGGGCGAGGCCGAAAACAGCACGCAGGCCTTGCAAATGCTTCGGAAAACGCCCTGCGAGGTGGTAGTACTCGATATCTCACTGCCAGATCGCAACGGCATCGAAACGCTGAAGTTGATCCGCAAGGAGTTCCCCAAACTAAGGGTACTGATGCTGTCCATGCACCCCGACAACCAATACGCGCTGCGTGCACTCAAGGCGGGGGCGTCGGGCTATCTGACCAAGCAGAGCGCACCCGCTCAACTGGTGAGCGCCATTGTCCAGGTTAGCCGTGGCCGTAAATATGTGACGCCTGGTGTGGCGGAAGAACTTGCCAACTCGATTGGCGACGACGGCGTGGAATCTCCGCATCATAAATTGTCGATCCGCGAATACCAGACCTTGTGTCATATCGCATCGGGCAAATCGTTGACGGAAATCGGTCAAAAAATGGCCATCAGCGTAAAAACAGTCAGCGTGTACCGCAGCCGCATACTCGAAAAAATGCACATGAAACACAATGCCGAACTCACGCACTACGCGATAAAAAATAATATCGTGGAATAAGCAGGGCCTCGCGGTCAGCGCCCGTGTCGCGTCCTTGCCCAAGCGACGCTCCAGACACACTGGCGCGGAATAAGTACCTGATATTATTAATTTTTTAAAAATTTAGACGATTTCCGGAGCCCCTTCGTCAACCTCGTGAAGCGGGCGCGACGTCCATCCTCGTTTGCGAGCCAGCTGTCGCGGTACTCCCGCACGGTGCGCGCTGCCGGCAGATTTTACGTGCCGGGACTAAAGTCTTCATGGGATTTGGCCGATAAGATGCTCATTCCAGCCATCTGAGCCTGCAGCTGGGTGTTGCGTTGTGTTGTGCTAATCTGAAAAGCGAGAATTAAAAATGGGGCAGAAAAAACCCAGCGAGATTGCCCGAGAGGCGTTGCTCCAATTGGCCACTCGCAAACTCGAACCCACGCCAGACAACTATCGCAGATTGTATATAGAAATCGACGGAGGCAACGAAAGCAAGCATGAGAGCAGTGCCGAATCTGCGCTGCAAAAACTAGCCCTGCAACTGCCGCGCCATACGCCTGAACTTGTTCGGCTGGGAAATAGTTTGACCGATGCCGTGGATGCGCGCGACTGGATCAAGGTACAACGCATACTGCTCGAATTTTCGGACCGGCGGCCAACCGATGCCGTGCCGGCTGTCGAATGGGCTGCGCTGATCCGCAGGCTGATCCAGAACGCCGGCGGTGTTCAGTCGAGTTCTTTGCCCGCGCACAGATGCACCGCCCTGGACATCGCACTGAATGCGGGCGATGACATGCAGAAGCTGAAGCGGCGCCTGGACATGCTTGCTGCCGAGTGGGAAACTCCTCCGGGAACACCGGCTGCCGAGAAACCCTGTACCGTGAAGCGCGACAGCGCCAATCACATGAATGACTGCGGCAGCACCGGGACGCTGCAATTCGCCGCCCAGCTATATGAGCTTCTGGCGCAAACGCTGGAAACCGGCATCGCTGCACAATTAATTAATGTGCCCGCCGTTGCTGCCGAAGCCAGCGCGCTTGCCAGGCGCCTGCGCGAGCCAGATGCTGTCGATACGGAAGAACTGCATGTACTACTAAAGTCGCTATGGCTCAGAATGGAGTTGCAGGGCAACCGGCAGGATGAACTGCAGTCCGCACTGCTCGACATACTTCACTTGATGATTGATAACGTGGGAGAACTGGTAGCCGATGACCAATGGTTGCGCGGTCAGTTAAATATCGTGTCGCAGTCCATCACCAGCCCGCTCAGCATTGAGGCGCTCGAACAGGCCAAACTCAACCTCAAGGAAGTGATTTACAAACAAGGTCAGCTCAAGCAGGGTTTGTCAGAAGTCAGGGCAACGCTCAAACAAATGGTTGTTTCTTTCATTGGCGAATTGGGAAAACTGTCCGCGGCCACCGGCGACTATCACGATAGCATTGAGAACCTCTCCCAGAAAATCCGTCAAACCGACGACGTCAATCAGTTGAATCAGCTGCTCGAAGAAGTATTGCGTGAAACCCGCGATGTGCAAAACAGCACGCTGCGTTCGCGCGAGGAAGTGCTCGCGGCGCGGCAGCAGGTTGATGCAGCCGAGCGCAAAGCCGTCGAACTCGAAACGGAATTACAGCGGGTCAGCGAAAAAGTGCAAACGGACTACCTTACCGGAACACTCAATCGACGCGGTCTCAAGGAGGCCTTTGACCGCGAATTGGCCATCTCCGAACGCGAAAAAACGCCGACCAGTGTCGCACTGCTCGACATTGACAACTTCAAGGACTTGAATGACAACTTCGGGCACCAGATGGGCGACGATGTGCTGGCCCAGCTTGCCAGACTCATCAAGGAAACGGTTCGCCCCGGCGACAGCGTGGCACGCTACGGTGGCGAGGAATTCCTGATTTTGCTGCCAAATGCCGACATCGACCAGGCCACCGCGGTATTAACCCGGCTGCAGCGCGCGCTGACCAAGCATTTTTTTCTCCACGACAATTGCAAGGTGTTGATTACATTCAGCACCGGCGTTACACGACATTTGCCAGGAGAGACTCAGGAAGCGGTAATCGCGCGAGCGGATGCAGCGCTATACCAGGCTAAACGCGCCGGAAAGAACCGGGTGGTAACCGCCCAACCGGATGGTATAGCCTGGCAACCGGTGATACCCTCCATCGCAAGACCTGCCGGCAATCTGATCTCCGCCTAGATCACGGCTGCGCACGCGCCGCCATCGCCGGAATTGCGCCCTTGTTTGCCCTTTAATCGCCGCATGCGACGCGCGCAATCTTGCTACCGTAATGCTCCAGTATTCCCGTCGGGAACTGTCGGCATTTTCAGGAGGGTGCATCGATGGAGTCAATCAGGGAAAAACCGCATTTGCGGCTGGTCAAACCGTCGCCACAAGCTGGTTTCGCCCATGCGGCGCGGCCCGCGCCACCCGTAAATTCCTGTAGCGCCTACTACCGGCGCATAGAGGCCTATGCGCACCGCATCCGCAAGTCAGATAGCGTCATGGCTATTGTCGATATTCTCGATCAAGCCCTGACGGAAACACGCGCACTGGAGCGCAGCGAAGGCGTCGTTTTTGGATCCGGCAAAATCGACCGCGCTCAACTGGAGATGCAGTCCCTGAAAACGGAGCTGGAACAACTGCGGGGGCTGGTCTATGTGGATCATCTGACAGGATTGCTCAATCGCGGCGCCCTGAAAGACAGTTTCACGCGAGAGGCCGCGCGCGCGGATCGCGCTGGAAAAGCACTGGCTGTCGCCTTGATAGATATTGATGACTTCAAATTGCTGAATGACCGGTATGGCCATCAGACCGGCGACGATGCGCTGGTGCATCTTGCGCAAATCATTCGCAGAACGATGCGGCCCAGCGATGTCGCGGTGCGTTTTGGCGGTGAAGAGTTTCTATTTCTGCTGCCCGACGCAAATTCGGAACAGGCAGCTCAGGCACTGCATCGCGTGCAGCACGACCTGGATCGTCAACCACTGCGCCATGCCGTTCATGAAATCACGCTGACTTTCAGCGCCGGCATCGCGATTCGCGGCAGCCACGAGAGCTGTGACGCCGTCATTGCTCGCGCTGACGCTGCTCTATATGCCGCCAAACGTGCCGGCAAGCGTCAGGTGTGCCATGCAACGGATGCAGAACAGCACCTTCAGCCGTAGCGCGTCCGTGGCCATGTGCGTGTCTCTTCATTAAAATATGTTTATAAACATATACTTACACAATATTCTCGCGATTTGAAAGGCAGTACTTTTGCAGGCGTGCATGAAATCGCTGTGTTTCACCCGCGGCTATTGCTGCAGTGGTGCTGCGCGCGCAATCACGCGGTCCCGTTTACACACAACTAAAGTCCGCAGGAGGTAGTGCCGTAATTGCCTATGACGGCGGTTCACGCCACTGGGCGGCCAGACCAAAGTCACGGCAATAGCGCCGCTCAACTATTTACACAACTGCCTCAAGGAGAAACAAATGCCTCAAATCATCAACACCAATATCGCTTCGCTGAACGCGCAGCGTAACCTTAACACTTCACAAACGTCGCTCGCGCAATCCCTGCAGCGCCTGTCTTCGGGCCTGCGCATTAACAGCGCCAAGGACGATGCGGCCGGACTCGCGATTTCCGAGCGTTTTACCACGCAGATTCGCGGTCTAAATCAAGCCTCGCGTAATGCCAACGACGGCATTTCTCTGGCGCAAACAGCCGAAGGCGCCCTGGGCGAGACCGGCAATTCACTGCAACGGATACGCGAACTGGCCATTCAGTCGGCGAACTCGACCAACTCGGCCTCTGACCGCAACGCATTGAACGCCGAAGTGCAGCAATTGCTGGCGGAAATTCAACGCATCGGTCAAACCACGCAATTCAACGGCCAGAACATACTGGATGGCACGTTCACCAGCGCGCAATTCCAGGTCGGTGCCAACGCGAACCAGACGATTTCTTTCGGTATCGCCGGCGCCACCACCAACGTTCTGGGCGCCTATCAGACGACCAGCGCCGCAGTCACCAGCAACGCATTCGACGGCGCAGGCTTCACCATCAATGGCGTTGAAATCGGCGTATCCGCCGCCACCAGCGCTGCTGGCGTAACGGCTGACAGCGCGACGGCCAAGGCCGCTGCCATCAATTCCAAAACCAACCTCACGGGTGTCAGCGCGACCGCAACCAACTCCGTAAACGGGTCAGCACCAGTCGCCCGTGCCGGTCTTGCCAGTGGCGCCCTGATGATTAACGGTGTAGCGATCGGCGCGATCGCGGGCGACACCAATGCCGTCACCCAGGGCCGCAATGCCGCCACGGCAATCAACGTGGTCAGCAACCAGACTGGCGTTACCGCCATGGCGGATGCGAGCACGGGCGCCCTGACGCTCACCGCATCGGATGGCCGCAATGTCGCGCTGACTTCTGCGGCTGCGACGGCCGCCGGCGCGCGCGACATTCAGAATGCCACCGGCCTCGACGTTTCTGCGGGCGCCAACGCCAGCGGACATGAAGTCGGCACGCTGACCTTCGTCAACGCGGTTGAAGGTAGCGGCACGGGCTTGACCCTGGGTGACTCCGTCACTATCGCCGGCCGCACGTATGAGTTCCAAACCGCTGCTGGCGCCGTTACGGCAGGCAATGTCAAAGTAACCATCGCGGCGGGCGATACCTCGACCAACTCGATCCTGGCGCTGAAATCCGCCGTCGACACCGAGTATGCGGCTGGCCGTACGCACGTCGTCACCTCGGGCGCAAGCGCGACCAACCTGACGGTTACTTCTGATCTGTATGGCACCGGCACGGTCTCGTTTGCCGAGCCGACGTCGACCAACGCCGGCGCACTAGCCACTGGCGTCGCCAGCGGCGTGGCGGCAGCTGACGGCAATGGCGTAACCACCCGCGGCACGCTGACACTCAGCGCGTCATCCAGCTTCACAGTGGGCGGTGCTGACGTTGCTTACGCGGGAATGTCATCGGCATCGGTTGCGCTGACGAAACTGGACACCGTCAACATCTCGACGGTTGCCGGCGCGAACGCGGCGATCGCCATTATCGACGGTGCACTGAGCCAAACCACCAGCATCCGTGCCGATCTGGGCGCGGTGCAGAACCGGTTCGCCTCGACCATCGCCAACCTGCAAACGACGTCTGAGAACCTGAGTGCGGCGCGTAGCCGTATTCTGGATGCCGACTTCGCATCGGAAACCGCGAATCTGACGCGCGGCCAGATCCTGCAGCAAGCTGGCACGGCGATGTTGGCGCAAGCCAACGCGTTGCCGAACAACGTGTTGTCGCTGCTCCGCGGCTAGAGTAACAAGTGACCCGGCCGGCCTTACGCTGGCCGGGTTTTTTCACCCGAGATTGTCTTGCCAACCCCATGCGGGTTGGCAAGACAAGTTCAGGAATTATCAGAAATGTTGACTAATGCAATAACCCCTCCTGGTTCGACCACCGCCAGCCCCATCAAGCTGGCAGCGGCGCCGAGCGTTCCAGTCACGCCACTGCAAGCGCGCGACGACGTCACCGCGCGCGAAGTGATCGCCATTGCCAACAAGACCATGCGATCACTATCGAACGGCCTCGAATTCAGTCTTGATCCTGATTCGGGAAAAATCGTGGTGCGGGTGGTTGACAATGCGACTCACCAGGTTATTCGGCAGTTTCCTTCCGAAGAAGTGCTGTCCATCGCTCGCGCGCTCGACCGCATGCAAGGTCTGCTGATTAACCACAAAGCCTAGCCCGGGAATTTTTCGCAATGGCACTTTCTTCACCAGGACTGGGATCAGGATTGGATGTCAATGGGCTCGTCAGCCAGCTGATGGTGGTCGAGCGTCGGCCATTGGCGGCACTCGACACCAAGGAAGCCAAGTACCAGGCGCAAATCACAGCCTACGGCAGCCTGAAAGGCGCGTTGTCGTCATTCCAGAGCGCGGTAGCCGCACTTTCCAGTCCGGAAAAGTTTTCTGCCGTCAACGCCAGCATCGCGGACGCGACGATTGGAACGGCGACCGCGTCATCCGACGCGACGGCAGGAACCTATGCGCTGGAAGTACAAACGCTGGCTCAGGCGCAGAAACTCAAATCCGCTACTTTCGCCGCCACCAGCACCGGCGTTGGCACCGGCACATTAACCATTCAGTTCGGCACCTACAGCGGCGGCACATTCGCGCCCAATGCCGGCAAAGCCGTTCAGACCATCACCATTGATGCCGCCAAGTCGTCGCTGGCTGGTGTGCGCGACGCCATCAATGCCGCCAATGCCGGCGTTTCGGCAAATATCATCAATGACGGCACGGGCAATCGCCTGGTGATCGCGGCAAAGGACAGTGGCGTTGCCAACGCGCTCAAGATCATGGTATCCGACGACGACCAGAACAACACGGACAATACCGGTCTGTCACAGCTCGCCTATGACGCTTCCGCCGGCGGGACGACGAATCTCACGCAGACCGTCGCGGCGCAAAATGCCACGCTTATCATCGACGGTATCACTGTCAGCAAAGCATCAAATACTGTCGACGACGCCATCGGCGGCGTGACACTGAATCTGCTCAAGTCCAATACGCCTGGCGCTACAACCCTCACCATCAGTCGCGATGTTGCCGGCGTGCAGACCACAGTGCAATCGTTCGTAAACGCCTACAACAATCTCAACAATACCATCACCAATCTGTCGAAATACAACGCCGCAACCAAGGCAGCCTCCATACTCACAGGTGACGCCGCGGTACGTTCGATTCAGGCACAATTGCGCAGCGTGTTCAATACCCCGCTGTCGAGCGCCGGCGGTGGCCTGAACACATTGGCTGATATCGGGATAACTTTTCAGAAAGACGGGACCCTCAAGCTCGACTCAGGAAAGCTGGGTACGGTCCTGGCCGATCCGACCAAGAATGTGGGCAGTTTATTTGCCCTGGCAGCCAAGCCGACCGACAGCCTGGTTTCGTACGTAAGTTCGGCTGCGGATACGAAGGACGATACCTTTTCGCTGAATATCAGTCAGATTGCCACGCAAGGCCGGGCGTTCGCTGACAGAATAGCGGGACTCACCATCACGTCCGGCAACAACGACACGCTCAGCCTCACTGTGGATGGTGTGCCAGCCAGCATAGCCCTTTCATCTGGCGTTTATAGCGCAGCCGCCCTGGCTGCTGAAATCCAGTCTAAAGTCAATGGCGTACCGGCTTTTGCCACCGCTGGAGTCGGCGTGGTGGTCACGCAGTCCGCCGGTGTTTTGAGTATCACTTCCAACCGCTATGGTTCCGCCTCGGCAGTCGCCATCACGGGCGGAACCTCAAAAGTGGATCTGTTTGGCACAGCCATAGAAACAGCGGGCGTTGATGTCGCCGGCAGCATCGGCGGTATCGCCGCGACCGGTTCTGGCCAGGAACTCACCGGCACTGGCAATGCCAGCGGACTGGTGTTGCACGTCAATGGCGGTGTGACCGGCTTTCGCGGCACCGTGGGCCATGCTCGCGGATATGCCTACACGCTCGACAAGCTGGTGGGCAAACTACTTGCCAACGACAGCCTGCTCGACGGCCGCATCGACGGTATGGGCACGTCGATCAAAAACATAGACAAGCAACGCGAGGCGCTGGCGCGGCGATTGGATCTGGTTGAAAAACGCTACCGCGCACAGTTCAGCGCCCTGGACGGCATGATAGCGAGCATGAGCAAAACCAGCAGTTTCCTGCAACAACAATTGGCAAACCTGCCCAAGGCCGGCAGTTTGCAACAATGATTTGAGGAGAAAATGATGTTTGCAGTGGCAAGAAATCCGCTTTCCATCTATCAGCGTGTCGGCGTCGAAACAGGCGTTCAGACAGCGGATCCGCACAAGCTCGTCCTCATGCTGTACGAAGGCGCCCTGCTCGCACTATCCGACGCGCAGTTGCACATGACGCGCCGGGAAACCGCCGCCAAGGGCCGCGCACTTTCCAAGGCGATCATGATCATCGAGGGCGGCCTGAAGGCAAGCCTGGATGTCAAAGCGGGCGGGGAACTCGGCGAGCGGTTGGCTGCGCTCTATGACTATATGTGCGACCGGTTGCTCCACGCCAACCTGCATAACCGGCCTGAAATTATTGAGGAAGTGCGCCAGCTGTTGATGGAATTGCGCGGCGCATGGGAACAAATCGATCCAGCCGCCATTCCGGCATCCAGCCCATCCGTATCCCAGCCCTATTCCACCACCGTCTCGTCGCGCACGACCTCCGTCACGGCATGAACCATATGAATGGCGATCAAATTCTGGCGGTGTACGAGGAAGCTTCGGCCATTACCCGCCAGATGCTTCTCGCTGCGCGCGAGGGTGACTGGGATCGGCTGGTAGCGCACGAAAAGGACTGCGCCGCCAGATTTGTGCATTTGATGACCAGCGAACCTGGGCAAACCACGGATGCCGCCTTTCAGCGTCGCAAGGCAGAAATCATTCACGGCATCCTTGATGACGACGCACAGATCCGCATGCTGGTTGAGCCATGGCTGATGAAATTGTCTGTTTTGATCGACAGCACACGGCAACAGTCGCGGCTGAGCCAGGCTTATGGGGACATCGCGTGAGCGCTCGCAGCGGCGCGCGCGGCCGCAAGGATACGCGGATCGCCACAACAAGCGTTCTGTGGAACCAGGGCCTTTAGCCGATACTGAATCATGCTGAATCGCCTTGCCGATCGTGTGCGCCTGCGCACGAGCACGGTTGCGCCGACGACACCCGTACGTGCGGTCGCCCCGGTCGCGCCTCGCAATTTTTTTGTAGGTGAGGAAGTACGCGCCCACGTTGATTCGGTTCAGCCGAAAGGAATATTCAAAGTATTGATCGACAACCAGTCGTTTTTGCTGCGCCTGCCATTCAACGCAAAATCCGGAGACGTGATCCAGCTTACCGTTACTGCGCGGGAGCCAAAACTCAAGTTCGACGCGGTCGAATACCCGGAACCGATTGCGCAAGCCACCCGATTGAGCGACGCCGCGCGCTTTATCACCGCGCTGTTGGCAGAAAGCGAAAAACTGCCGGTTGCCGCCACAGCGTTGGCCGGCACACCCCTGTTATCCGGAGCACCTGCGAACGGCGCGACGCTGGCATCCGCACTCGGCGCCGCGCTTGCAGAGAGCGGCATGTTCTATGAATCACACCAGGCGCAGTGGGTCGCAGGAAAGTATTCACTGGAGATGCTGCTGCAAGAACCGCAGGGACGGCTGTCCCAGTCGGCCGGCCGGGAACCTGTCACGGTTCCATCCGTTATGGACGAGTCTGATGTGAATCCGGGATTATCGGAACTGCCGGTACACCGCGACGCCCTGGCGATCGTCAGACAACAACTCGAGACGCTGGATACCCGGCACGTGGCGTGGCGGGGACTGGTCTGGAACGATCAGCCGCTGGAATGGCATATCGCCGAACACTCGCCGGATGTCACTGCGCCCCCGGATGAACAGCAATGGCAAACACGCGTCAGCCTCGCCCTTCCGCGGCTGGGAGACGTAAGCGCGACTTTGCTCATCGGAAAACGTGGTGTCGCGATTGCCATCCAGACGGGTTCACCGGATACCGCATCGAGACTCGCATCACATCGCGTGGGCCTGCAGCAGTCGTTGCACGCAGCGGGCGTGAATACACTCGGCATCACCGTGAATACCGATGAAAACGCCTGAACAGCGCTTGGCCGCGATTGCTTTGGTTTACAACGAGAAAGCTTCAGCCCCGCGAGTCGCGGCCAAGGGAAACGGTCTGGTCGCCGAAGCCATTGTCAGGCGCGCGCGCGGCGCCGGTATTTACGTTCACGAGTCTCCGGCGTTAGTCGCCCTTTTGATGAAGGTCGACCTCGACAGCCATATACCGCAGGAACTTTACATGGCGGTCGCCGAGTTGCTGGTCTGGCTCTACAAAATTGAACATGCTCCCAGCCCGAACCAGGAGCACATCGATCCCGCTCCACCCGGAGCTTAACCCGGAAAACCGGGCAAATCCTCCGCCTTTTCGACAGCCGGCCAATCCGGTCTACCCGCTAGACTGGGGGAAATCAGGATACCTGGACACAAATGTTTAAAGCCGTTGCCAACGCCATCAAGATTGAGCCCGTGTTGACTGGTAACGACAGCCAGTTCGTGGTGACGTCCGATCTGGAAATTACGCATATCCTGAAGGCGATCATGCGCGAGGCTGCATTGATAACAGCAACCATCGATGTCAATGAATTCTTCCTGACCTCCATACTGGCCATTGATGAAAAAACGAACAGCATGCTGCTTGAACGCGGTCGCAGCAGGCCGTCCCTTTCCAACGCCCTTGGAACCCGCACGCTGTCGTATAGCACCACACTGGACAAAGTCCGGATTCAGTTTACCTCCGCAGGCATCGAAGCCGCAGACCATTCCGGAATAGAAGCCTACAGGATTCCCCTGCCGGCAGAATTGCTGCGGATCCAGCGCCGGGAGCACTACCGCATACCCACGCCGGTCGTCTCACCCGTCAAGTGCAGGATATTCACCGGCAATGGCGCAAATGCAGCCAGCGCGGATTTACATGTTTGCGACATCAGTTGCGGCGGCATTGCCGTGCAATCGCTACCGGCACTTTTCACACCCGAGCTTGGCACGTGCTATGAGTGCATCATCCTGCTGCCCGGCACGTCCGGCCTGCGCATCCGGATACAGGCGCGCAATGCGTTTATGGTCACATTGCCCAACGGTAAAATCATGCAGCGTTCAGGGTTTGCTTTCGTGAAGCCACCGGAAAACATACTGGCAACGATTCAGCGTTATATACTGGGACTTGAGCGTCAGCATAGAACACGCAGTGGCCGCGACGGCTAGAAAAACGGTATCGAAGACTGCGCCGTAGCTGTCGCTACCTTGCAGGTGGGCTGCCATCAATGACCGGGCAAGCACTGTACTGCGGCTGGAGCAGCATTTCACGCAGCGCCACAGAAAATCCGCAGAAATCTTAAATCCGGTGCCTCACCCCGCCGCTCTCACGCAATGCGCCAAGCACACGCCCGGCGATACTGCCCAGCGGTAGCACCTCGTCCACACCACCTGCCGCAATGGCTTCTTTCGGCATGCCGAAAACGACGCACGATGCCTCGTCCTGCGCCACGTTGAAGGCGCCGGCGCGCTTCATCTCAAGCATGGCATAGGCGCCGTCCTTGCCCATGCCGGTCAGCATGACGCCGATCGCGTTCGTCCCCACGCATTGCGCAGCAGAGCGGAACAAGACTTCCACCGACGGACGATGAAGGTTTACCGGCGCCTCGTTCGACAGAGCAGTCACATAATTCGCGCCGCTTTTGCGCACACGAAGGTGAAAATCACCGGGCGCGATGTAGGCATGTCCGGGAAGTATGCGCTCTCCATCAACCGCCTCTTTCACACTGATCTTACACAGACTGTCGAGGCGCTGCGCGAAACTTTTCGTGAACCCCGGTGGCATGTGTTGCGTGATCAGGATCCCTGGCGCATCAGGCGGCATCGGCAGCAGCACTTCCTTGATCGCCTCGGTACCGCCCGTAGATGCGCCGATGATAATGAGCTTCTCCGTGCTGGCGCGGGAGTTCAGTGCCAGCACCGGCGCCGCCTTGCTTGCGGGAGCGGGCATCGCCGGCTTGCGGATACGCGCAGTCGCCGCAAGGCGTATTTTTTCAACAATCTCGCGCGCGCCGGCCTCCATGCCCTTGGTCACATCCAGCTTCGGCTTGGCAACGAAATCGACAGCACCCAACTCCAGGGCGCGCAGCGTGACGTCTGCGCCCTGCTGCGTCATTGTCGAAACCATCACCACCGGCATCGGACGCAGGCGCATGAGTTTATCGAGAAAATCGATGCCGTCCATGCGCGGCATCTCCACATCGAGCGTCAGCACATCCGGATTGAGGTTGCGGATCATGTCACGCGCCGCGATCGGATCAGGCGCCGCGCCTACCGCGACCATGTCCGGTTGGCGATTGATGATCTCGGTCAATAGACTGCGGATCAGCGCCGAGTCGTCAACAATCAACACCTTGGTGCACTGCGTGGGGTGCTTTTTTGCAAGTATTTGTTTTTGCATGATTTTTTATTAAGAGAATAATTCAACTTCACCACTCTCGGGCGCCCGTATCAGGCGTTGGCGATATTCGGTTTCCCGTTCAAGCACGGTATCGTTATGCAGGCTGCGCAGCCGCTTCACCAGTACACGACCGTTCGCCGGAAAGTAATACACCTTGCGCGGATGCCCCGCGGCAAGATCGCGTGCGGCAACGCGAATGTTCTCCGTACTCAAAAACGCCTCCACGAAAGCCGCGTTCTTGTGTCCAACATTGGCCTGCACCAGGCCGGGCAACACGTTGCCGCCGCCGAACACCTTGGCTTCAAGATTTTCGCGCCGCGCGCCGAGCTTGAGCAAATGATTGATCAGTACCTCCATCGCGTAGGTACCGTAGCGCGCACCGATGGATTCGGATTCTGCGGCTTCCCGGTCCGGGAGCATGAAGTGATTCATGCCACCCATGCCCAGACGCACATCGCGTATGCACGCCGCGACGCAGGAACCCAGCACGGTAACGAGCAGCATATCGCGCGTGCAGACGAAGTACTCGCCAGGCAGCAGTTTTGCGGCATCGACGTTATGGTCGCGGTCGTGATAGAGATTTCGCGCGAAGCATTCCTGAGCGGGCGAACTGGCCAGCGCATCCGGAAAGGATCGGCGGTTACCGAGCACCTGACGTGAAGCGGATTTCATCGATTACCACTCTTGGCAGCCAGGCCATACACGGTCTTGCCGCGCAGGTGAAAAAGGTGCGTCGCGTTGTGAAAACTTTCCGAGTGACCAGCAAACAGCAATCCATCAGCCTGTAACAGCGGGGCAAACCGCTCTAGAATCGCCAGCTGCGTCGGCTTGTCGAAATAGATCATGACATTGCGGCAAAAGATCACATCGAGCGGTCCGCGTACCGGCCAGCCGTCCTCGAGCAGGTTGATGCGCCGGAACGTCACCAGATTACGCAGTTCATCGCGCACCCGGACCTTGCCGGCATTGCTGCCCTTGCCGCGTTTAAAAAAACGTTTGACGCGCTCGGCATCAAGCTTTTCCACGCGATCTTCGGTATAGATGCCTGCTTGTGCCGTGGCGAGCACGTTCGTGTCCACGTCGCTCGCGAGGATGCGCACCGGCGGCGTAAAGCTGCCAAAGGTTTCCACGGCGGTCATTGCGATCGTATAAGGCTCTTCGCCGGTCGACGCAGCCGAGCACCAGATGGTCTGCGGGCGGGCGGCGCCGTTGCGCTGAAGGTGCTGCGCGAATATAGGAAAGTGGTGTGACTCACGGAAAAACGCCGTGAGGTTGGTAGTCAGCGCATTGGTGAAGGCTTCGCATTCCGCCGCATCACCCGCTTCAACAATATCGAGATACGCGTCGAAACTTTGCAGCCCGAGCTGGCGCAGCCGCCGCGCAAGCCGGCTGTAGACCATATCGCGCTTCGCCGGCGACAGCGAAATACCGGCGTGCCCGTATATCAGCTCCCTCACGCGATCAAAATCCTGATCGTGGAAATCAAAATCACGAAGCTGTGGCTGCCCCGTTGTGGCACTGAGTGTCATGTCGATGGTCTTCTTGTCAAAAATTCACCAGCGGAAAGAAGGCCACCCGACCGCTGCGAACACAGTCATCGAGCCCATCTGGATTACTCCGATGGCCTATTACATTAAGTATTTGTTTGAGAACAATATTATTGGTTTATATCTCAGAACTCCTGCCAATCCTCATCTGAGCCGACCGCCTTCTTCAGCGCAGGGGTGTTAGCAGCAGCCTTGCGTGCCGGTTTGCCCGTGGCTGCCTTAGCCGGCAGACGTGCGACATTCGCCGGACGCGGCGCACTTCTGCGCTCTGCAACACGCGCCGTGCCTTGCTGTGCCATCTTGAACTGCGACACCGACTGCACCAGATTGCCCGCCTGCTCCTGCATCGATTCCGCCGCAGCCGCCGCCTCTTCCACCAGCGCCGCGTTCTGCTGCGTCACCTCGTCCATCTGCGTGATCGCCTGGTTCACCTGCTCGATACCGCTGGATTGCTCCTGGGAGGCCGCCGTGATCTCCGCCATGATGTCGGTCACCCGCTTCACCGAGTTCACGATCTCTTCCATGGTCTTGCCCGCTTCGTCCACCAGCTGCGAGCCCACATCCACCCGGCCCACCGAGTCTTCGATCAGTGCCTTGATCTCCTTCGCCGCGTTCGCACTTCTTTGCGCGAGGTTCCTCACCTCGGTGGCCACCACCGCGAAGCCGCGGCCCTGTTCACCCGCTCTGGCGGCTTCCACCGCCGCGTTCAGCGCCAGAATGTTGGTTTGGAATGCAATGCCGTCTATCGTACCGATGATGTCGGCGATCTTCTTGCTCGATTCGCTGATGCCGGTCATGGTGGTCACCACTTGTTTGACCACGTCTCCACCCTTCACCGCTACATCGGACGCGCTCACCGCCAGTTGATTGGCCTGCTTCGCGTTCTCCGCGTTCTGCTTGACCGTCGAGGTCAGCTCTTCCATCGAGGATGCTGTCTCCTCCAGGCTGGAGGCCTGCTCTTCCGTGCGCTGCGATAGATCCGTATTGCCCTGCGTAATCTCGCCCGAGGCCGTGTTGATGGTCTCCGAGGCTTCCTTGATCTGGTTAACGATCTCCGTCAGGTTCTCCACCGTCTTGTTCGAGTCGTCCATCAGCTTGCCGAAGGTGCCCTGATACTCGTTGCTCACCTTCTCCGTCAGGTCGCCCTTGGCCAGCGCGCCCAGCACCCGCGCCACTTCGTTCAGTCCCTTGTCCGAGGTCTGCATCAGGCTGTTCAGCCCCGCCACCATCTTGCGGAACTCATACTCGAACTTCGCCTCATCGCCGCGCACCGTGAAGTCGCCACGGCCGGCCGCATCCACCAGCACCTGGATCTGCGCATTGACCGCCTGCAGGCTTGCCTTCACCCCGTCCATTGCCGTGGTGATCTGCGCTTTCTCGCCCGGCAGCTTGTCCATATCCACTGACAGGTCGCCCTTCGCATACTGGCTCACTACTTCCACCAGCTTCGTTTGCACCGCTATGTGGGAGGCCACCAGTTCATTGGTCTTCTGCGCCATCTCCGCGTAGCTGCCCGAGAACGCCTTGTCGTCCATACGGTAGCTGATCGCCCCCGCATCGTGCTGCTGCTTCATCTCGCCTTGCGCCGATACGAATCCCTTCAGCACTTCCTGCATCTTCGACATCGAGGCAAGCAAGGCACCCGTCTCGTCCTTGGCACTCGCATCGATTGCATTGTCCAGTTTGCCAGCAGCGACTGCTTCCGCTACGGTGACGCTGCGAGCAAGCGGGCGAATCACCCGGACGCGCACCTGATGCATCACCAACGCAAGCCCGGCTAGGAGCATGACGAACATGGCACAGATAGCCATGACGATAATTCGATGCGCAGTTGCAAAGCCGTTTTTCAGTTCTGCATCCACCACGTCGCCAATCTCCTTCGCGACCTCGCCCATCAAACGGGTCGGCTCGCGGTCTATTCCGCTTACCGCCTTGTCGCCTGCGACGTGATCAAAATCCGCGTTTTTAAAGGCTTCCAGCCCTGCGCGGTACGCCACTGCCATTTTTTCGTGCGCAGCATTGAACTTAACAATCAGTTCTTTTGCTTTCGGCTGCTCAACCTTTCCGGCAATCTTCAAACCAAGCGCGCGGACCACCTTCTCCCGCTCAACGAACCCCTTCCAGTACTGGTCAAGGCGCTTGGGATCCTTGCCGCGCAGAAGCACGTTCTTCCACTCCTGCACCTGCTCCTTGAACTGGGTTGCCATCTCGAGCACTTCGGCTTTCGTCTTAAGCGATGTATCGCTCGCGTGCTCGAAGCTGGTAATCGTCTGCCACAACATGCCCAGTCCGATGCCACCCGCGAGCCCAAGCAAGAGCAACGGTATTCCTGCAACGACCAGTAAACGAACTTGAAGACTCTTCGACATGGCTTTCATATTGAGTTCCAGTGTTCTATCAGTTACAGCTTCGTGGACCTGCTCCTGCTGTTCCGCGATGCAGTAAATGTTTCTGTTAATCGCACCCGGTTATTCAACTAAAATCGGTACCCATAAACAGTCTTTGCTGCAATAACAGTACTGGCAGCCGGCGGCTTACAGCCGCCGGCGCTTCTGACTAGAACTCCTGCCAGTCGTCATCTGAGCCAACCGCCTTCTTCAGCGCAGGTGCGTTGGCAGGGGCCTTGCGTGCCGGTTTGCCCGTGGCTGCCTTAGCCGGCAGACGTGCGACATTCGCCGGACGCGGCGCACTTCTGCGCTCTGCAACACGCGCCGTGCCTTGCTGTGCCAGCTTGAACTGCGACACCGACTGCACCAGATTGCCCGCCTGCTCCTGCATACTCTCCGCCGCAGCCGCCGCCTCTTCCACCAGTGCTGCGTTCTGCTGCGTCACCTCGTCCATCTGCGTGATCGCCTGGTTCACCTGCTCGATACCACTGGATTGCTCCTGGCTCGCCGCCGTTATCTCCGCCATGATGTCGGTCACCCGTTTGACCGAGCTGACAACTTCATCCATGGTTTGACCCGCCTGATCCACCAGTTGTGTACCAGCAGCAACCTTACTCACCGAGTCGGTAATCAATTCTTTGATTTCTTTGGCCGCGTTGGCCGAGCGGTGCGCGAGGTTCCTCACCTCGGTCGCCACCACCGCAAAGCCACGGCCCTGTTCACCGGCTCTGGCGGCTTCCACTGCCGCGTTCAGCGCCAGGATGTTGGTCTGGAACGCGATCCCGTCTATGGTGCCGATGATGTCGGCTATCTTCTTGCTCGATTCCGAGATTCCGCTCATCGTCGTCACTACCTGCTTGACCACGTCCCCACCCTTAACCGCCACGTCCGACGCACCTACTGCCAATTGATTGGCCTGCTTCGCGTTCTCCGCGTTCTGCTTCACCGTGCTGGTCAGTTCTTCCATGCTGGAAGCGGTTTCTTCCAGCGAACTCGCTTGTTCTTCCGTGCGCTGCGACAGATCCGTGTTGCCCTGCGTAATCTCGCCCGATGCCGTGTTGATAGTCTCGATTGCTTCCTTGATCTGGTTCACGATCGCCGTCAGGTTCTCCACTGTTTTGTTACAGTCGTCCTTGAGCGATCCGAACGTACCGGCGTACTCATTGCTGATCTTCTCCGTCAGATCGCCTTTGGCCAGCGCGCCCAGCACGCGTGCCACTTCGTTCAGCCCCGTGTCCGAGGTCTGCATCAGGCTGTTCAGCCCTGCCACCATCTTGCGGAACTCGTATTCGAACTTCGCTTCATCACCGCGTACTGTGAAATCGCCGCGACCTGCTGCATCCACCAGCACCTGGATCTGCGCTGCCACGGCCTGCAGGTTAGCTTTCACCCCGTCTATCGCCGTAGTGATCTTTGCTTTCTCGCCCGGCAGTTTGTCCATGTCCACCGACAGGTCGCCCTTCGCATACTGGCTCACCACTTCCATCACGCGCGTTTGCACCGTAATGTGGGAGGCCACCAGTTCGTTCGTCTTCTGCGCCATCTCGGCGTAGCTGCCCGAGAATTGCTTGTCGTCTATGCGGTAGCTGATCGTCCCCGCATCGTGCTGTTGCTTCATCTCGCCTTGCGCCGATACAAAATCCTTGATCGTCTGCCGCATCATGGTAAGTCCGCGGCAAAGGTCGGCGATCTGGTCGCGTCCTTCGACGTTGATATGCGAGGTGAAGTCGCCTTCGGCACAGCACTTCATGGCGCCCGCAAGCATATTGATCTGCTTGAGAAGCATGCGCGTGATCAGCAACGACACCAAAGCCGTAAGAAGTATGGCTGCGGCCAGCGCCACGACCAGCACGATAAGCATATTGCGCTGCGACTTGCTCAATTCCTTGCGTGCGTCCTCGGCCAACGCTTTCTGCTGCCCACTGAATGCACCCAGCTGCTTGCTAAGCACAAGGAACTTTTGGTCAGCGCCTTGCATGGTCATCTCGGCAACGTTGATATCCATGTCGGCGGCATCGCTGGCTTCCTTCGCCACCTTGATGTAGATCTGCAACGCCTTCAGCGCCTCGCCGCGCATGCTGCGCCCTACCGCATCGAGCGATTGGTCGTCGATGCGCTCGACCAGCAGCATCTGTGCCTCTCCGGCGTGGCCTCTGTGAGATTTGAGAATCTTGTCAAGAATTTCCTGCTTGGCATTGATACGGACGGCAGACAGCATGCGGTACAGCGCGCTGTGCGCTTCGGCAAGCTTGCGCTCGCTGTCCTGAACCGTCTGCAGGACATGCAGTTGGCCCGCCAGATCAACGTTGATGCGATGCTCCTGCGCCCTGAGCATCCACCAGCACAGCACCCCAAAAATGAGGAACAGTGCGAGTGCGAAGCCGGGCGCAAGCGCGATCTTGACCGGAAGGGTCAGACGATTGGATAGAGACACGGGGTTTCCTGCGTGACGAGAGATTGAAGGTTAAAGACCAGGTGACGATCAGGCACCGTCCTTGTAGACGCCGCCGCACAACACGAGGTCGCCTTCCTTCTCGCAATACATCTGCTTGGGCAGCACTTTCTTCGTGAGAGGGTCGGTAAACTTGTAGTCCTGCCAGAATTTCCCTTTCGACTTGGCCAGATCCACGCGCTCCTTCACGAACAGCTTCCCATCCGGATCCTTCAGATCGATCAGGGACTTGCCCACTTGCCTGGGATTCTGGCCATGCGCGATGACATTGCCGCTCAAGTCGTAGATCACGAGGTACAGATCGCGATCGACAAAGCTCTTGCTCGGCGCGGTAAATTCGACTGCCGCCTTGTCCTTGCCGCTCTTCTTGAGCAGATCCATTCCCTTGGCGACCATCTTCTCCGCGTCGGCGCGGGTGGCACGCGATTCCTGCGCCATGGCGCCGCTAACGGACATCGCCATCGCAACAGCTACAGCAACTGCTTTAAGCTTCAACATGCTCTATCTCCTGTTATGGCATTGACGAGGACACCGGAATGGCGCCGGAACGGCTCCATGCTCCCGATTTATCCGCGCAATGCGTATCTAAGTAAGTATTTGTTTTAGAACAATATTATTGGTTTATATCTCAGAACTCCTGCCAATCCTCATCTGAGCCGACCGCCTTCTTCAGCGCAGGGGTGTTAGCAGCAGCCTTGCGTGCCGGTTTGCCCGTGGCTGCCTTAGCCGGCAGACGTGCGACATTCGCCGGACGCGGCGCACTTCTGCGCTCTGCAACACGCGCCGTGCCTTGCTGTGCCATCTTGAACTGCGACACCGACTGCACCAGATTGCCCGCCTGCTCCTGCATCGATTCCGCCGCAGCCGCCGCCTCTTCCACCAGCGCCGCGTTCTGCTGCGTCACCTCGTCCATCTGCGTGATCGCCTGGTTCACCTGCTCGATACCGCTGGATTGCTCCTGGGAGGCCGCCGTGATCTCCGCCATGATGTCGGTCACCCGCTTCACCGAGTTCACGATCTCTTCCATGGTCTTGCCCGCTTCGTCCACCAGCTGCGAGCCCACATCCACCCGGCCCACCGAGTCTTCGATCAGTGCCTTGATCTCCTTCGCCGCGTTCGCACTTCTTTGCGCGAGGTTCCTCACCTCGGTGGCCACCACCGCGAAGCCGCGGCCCTGTTCACCCGCTCTGGCGGCTTCCACCGCCGCGTTCAGCGCCAGAATGTTGGTTTGGAATGCAATGCCGTCTATCGTACCGATGATGTCGGCGATCTTCTTGCTCGATTCGCTGATGCCGGTCATGGTGGTCACCACTTGTTTGACCACGTCTCCACCCTTCACCGCTACATCGGACGCGCTCACCGCCAGTTGATTGGCCTGCTTCGCGTTCTCCGCGTTCTGCTTGACCGTCGAGGTCAGCTCTTCCATCGAGGATGCTGTCTCCTCCAGGCTGGAGGCCTGCTCTTCCGTGCGCTGCGATAGATCCGTATTGCCCTGCGTAATCTCGCCCGAGGCCGTGTTGATGGTCTCCGAGGCTTCCTTGATCTGGTTAACGATCTCCGTCAGGTTCTCCACCGTCTTGTTCGAGTCGTCCATCAGCTTGCCGAAGGTGCCCTGATACTCGTTGCTCACCTTCTCCGTCAGGTCGCCCTTGGCCAGCGCGCCCAGCACCCGCGCCACTTCGTTCAGTCCCTTGTCCGAGGTCTGCATCAGGCTGTTCAGCCCCGCCACCATCTTGCGGAACTCATACTCGAACTTCGCCTCATCGCCGCGCACCGTGAAGTCGCCACGGCCGGCCGCATCCACCAGCACCTGGATCTGCGCATTGACCGCCTGCAGGCTTGCCTTCACCCCGTCCATTGCCGTGGTGATCTGCGCTTTCTCGCCCGGCAGCTTGTCCATATCCACTGACAGGTCGCCCTTCGCATACTGGCTCACTACTTCCACCAGCTTCGTTTGCACCGCTATGTGGGAGGCCACCAGTTCATTGGTCTTCTGCGCCATCTCCGCGTAGCTGCCCGAGAACGCCTTGTCGTCCATACGGTAGCTGATCGCCCCCGCATCGTGCTGCTGCTTCATCTCGCCTTGCGCCGATACGAAGGACTTGAGAGTCTCCATCATCTTTTGCATGGCCGAGAGCAACGGACCGATTTCGTCTTGGGTAACGATGTCAATGTTTCGGCTTAAGTCCCCGGCCGCCACGGCCTCTGCCACCGCAGCTGCCAGCTGCAGCGGACGCACTATCGCCCGCACCAGAAAAAATCCACTCACGGCCGCCAGCAAAATGCCCAGCACGATGGCGGCAATTGAAATATTGCGCGTTCTCTCGAAGCGGCTGACCGCATCCTTGAATTCCTGTTGGGCCACGTCGTTCTGCAGCTTGACAAGCGCCGCAACACCCTCGTCCACCGGTCTGAAAAGTTTACGGGTCACTTCCAGGAGGTGACTTTTAGCCTGCTCAGCCTTACCGGCACGCAGCAAATCGACCGGGACCTTCAAGCCTTCTTCGACGAACCGCTTCCTGTCTTCGGCAAACTTGTTGGCCAGCGTCTTCTCCTCGGGCGTGAGATAGGTCGCCATGTAGGCTTCCCAAATCTTGTTAATCTTGCCGCTCCGTTCCTCAATGGCGTTCAAGTTTCTCTTGATTTCGTCGGCCTCCGGATTCATCACCGCACTGGTGAGATCGAGGCGGTTACGCACGGACATGGACTGGATTTGCGACACCTGTCCCAGCGGGACCATCCGGTCTTGGTAAATGCCCTGCATCCCCTTGTTGGCTGTGCTCATGCCCCACAGTCCCATACCGCCTATCGCAATCAACAACAGCGACAGCAGGCCTATCGTAAAAATCAGGCGAAATTTGATGGTCATATTCTTGAACATGATTGTTCTCCAGTGTTCGTTTGCGAAAAATCGTCAGGTACTGTTAATGGATCGATGCTTCGACCAGCGCCATGTCGGGGCTGGTCATCAGTTTTTCGATGTTGATCAGGATCAGCATGCGCTGCTCGACCGTGCCCAGGCCCGTGATGTACTGGGTGTCGAAGGCCGAAGAGAATTCCGGCGCCGGCCGAATCTTGCTCGCCGGCAGTGTCAACACATCCGACACCGAGTCGACCACCATGCCGACGATGCGTCCCGCCACGTTGAGGATGATCACCACCGTGAACATGTCGTAGCCCGCTTCGCCCAGCGCAAACTTGATGCGCATATCCACGATCGGCACGATGGTGCCGCGCAGATTGATGACGCCCTTGATGAATTGCGGCGCATTGGCAATCTGGGTGGGTTGTTCCCAGCCGCGGATTTCCTGTACTTTGAGAATTTCGACACCGTATTCCTCCTTGCCGAGACGGAAAGTCAGAAATTCGTGTGTCTGTTCGCCCGACAGGGCAGCCATCGGGGCCGCCGTCGGTGTTGCCTGTGTGGTCTGCTGAAGCATCATTTGGTTCTCCTTTAATAATGTCGTTTTAATGTCGTTCGTGTCAGGACTCTCAGGCCGCCTTGTCAAGACGGCTGTGCGCCAGACCGACGATGTGGGCGACATCCAGAATCATCGCCACACGGCCATCACCCATGATCGTTGCACCGGAAACGCCGGCCACTTTTCGATAGTTGTTCTCGAGGCTCTTGATCACCACCTGGTGCTGTCCGACCAGATCGTCGACGAAGAGAGCTGTCTTGCCGCCTTCGGCCTCCAGGATCACCAGAATGCCGTCCTCGAGCCGCTGTTTGTCGCTGCGCATGCCCATCACGTCTGCAAGCCGCAGTACCGGCACGTACTCGCCGCGCACGGCGATCACCTCGCCGCGCCCCGCGATCGTATTCACGGCGCCTGGCTGTGGCTGCAGCGACTCCGAGATGTAACCCAGCGGCATGATGAAAATCTCGCGGCCCATGCGTACCGACATGCCGTCGAGTATCGCCAGTGTCAGCGGCAATTTGATCGAGATGCGCGTGCCTACACCCGCAGTGGATTCGATCTCCACCCTGCCACCCATTTCCTGAATGTTCCGGCGCACCACGTCCATGCCGACGCCGCGGCCGGAGACATCGGTAACCTTGTCGGCCGTGGAAAAGCCAGCTTCGAATATCAGTTGCCAGACCTCCTGATCGTTCATGCTGTCGGACACAGCCATGCCGCGTTCCTTCGCCTTGGCCAGTATCTTGTCGCGATGCAGTCCGCGCCCGTCGTCCGCCACATCGATGACGATGGCGCCGCCCTGATGGTAGGCGCGCAGTGTGACCGTGCCCTTGCGGACCTTGCCTTTGGCCTCACGCTCGTCGGGCAATTCCAGTCCGTGGTCAAGACTGTTGCGTACCAGGTGCGTCAGCGGATCGACGATGCGCTCGATCAACCCTTTGTCGAGCTCCGTGCCTTCGCCGCTGGTAACCAACTCCACTTCCTTGCCGAGCTTGGCAGCGACATCGCGCACCACGCGTGGGAAACGGCTGAACGCGACGGACATCGGCATCATGCGGATCGACATCGCGGCTTCCTGCAGATCCCGCGTATTGCGCTCCAGGGTGGCCAGACCGTTGATCAGCGCTTCGTACAGTACCGGGTCGGCATGGGATGCTGTCTGCGCGACCATCGCCTGCGTAATCACCAGTTCACCGACCAGATTGATCAGTTGATCCACCTTCTCGACGCTGACGCGTATCGAGGCTGCGTCGCCGCCGCTGTGCGCCACGGCGGGCTTGGCCGCGCTTTTTAATTCGATCACCTTGCCTTCGGCTTTTTTTACGCCGTCGGATTCCGGCTGGTTCACCGGAAGCGTTGCGGCATCGACAAACAGGCCGAAAATCTTGTCGTCCTGCGGCGCTGCCGGGGCTGCCGGGGCTTCTTCGTCTGCCGCAATAGTCGGAGTCTCGCAAGCTGCCGGTTCATTGTTATCTGTGCCCACGACTTTGACCCGTTCCGGGTCGGCCATGAACGCAATGGCATCGGTGAGGTCGGAAGCGCTTACCTCTGTCGTGATGCGGAAACGCCGCTCGGCCACGAGTTTCTGCTTACCAGCCTTTGCCTTACTGGTCTTCGCCTTGCCAGACTTCGTCTTTCCACTCCCGCTCTTTACGGCCGGGACAGGATCGAGGATCTCCTCGACACTGCCAAAATCCTTCAGGTCGGCCACTACTCCATCCACCGCTGCTGCTGTGAACGTCTTATCCAGCGGCCCGAACAGGAGTTCGAGCACGTGTTTTCTGGCGGGTGCCGGAGCAGACATTTGCACCGCGGCTGATGCCGCAGCCGGATCGAGAAACACCCTTAGCCGGGCGCACAGCGCGGCCACGTCCGCCTCGGGCACTCCCGGGTTATTGCCTTTCAGAGCAAGTAGCATCGATTTCAAGGTGTCACCAGAAGCAAGAAATACGTCCACCAATTCTGTCGACAGCGCCATCTGCCCTTTACGCACGCGGTCAAACACCGTTTCCATCTGGTGCGTAAGCTCGGTGATATCCGTGAAACCGAATGTCGCGGCTCCGCCCTTGATGGAATGTGCCGCACGGAAAATGGCGTTCAACTGCTCTTCATTTGCGGTTGCGACATCGATGCCGAGCAACAGCGCTTCCATCGCGTCCAGATGTTCGGCGGCCTCGTCGAAGAACAAGCCGTGGAGTTCGGCAAAATCGAAATCGCTATCGGCTGATGATTCGTTGCTCATGGGTATCCGTCTTGGGTTGGAATTGTTCAGACTCGATTGGAAATCAGCCGATGACCTTCTTGACCACATCCACCAGCCCCTGGGGAGCAAAGGGCTTGACCAGCCAGCCGGTGGCACCCGCGGCACGGCCTTTGGCCTTCATCTCGCCGCTGGATTCCGTGGTCAGCACCAGGATGGGCACGTTCTTGTATTCCTGCATGCTCCGCAGCGAGCGGATCAGCGTCAGCCCGTCCATGCGCGGCATGTTCTGGTCCGTAAGCACAAGATTCACCTGTTGATTCCTGGCGCGTTCCAGGCCGTCCTGGCCGTCGACAGCCTCCACCACGTCGTATCCCGCGCCCTTTAGCGTGAACTGCACCATCTTCCGAATCGAAGCCGAATCGTCCACCGCCAGTATTGTTTTTGCCATCCGATGCTCCTCGTCTGTCCGCTAAAACAAGTCCACTGATCCGCCTGCCATGCAGGCCTGCTCGACGGGGCCTACGCTACGAGCGCACGCAGTCGATGCAAGCGCTTGCGTGAGTTCGTCGGCGGATACCCCTGGCAAGCGGGCCAAAGACTCTGTAATCTTTTCAAGCAGCGCGATGCGCTCTATTGCGTGGCCGACCAGTTGGTTTGCCATATCCTGAAACTGCAACGCGCTAACCGCGGCATCTACTGCCTGATTAATCTCAGCCACCGCCACATCTGTGTTTTTTGGCATCGCTTCCATGCACGATTCGGAATACGCACCGATCAGGTTGAAACTCGACATCAGCCGCCCGGAGGCGTCGTCGATCAGGTAACGCAGGCGATCCAGGTCCAAACGTGCACTGCGCGCCTGCAGTTCGTGGATCTCGAGATAGCGCGCAATGAACGCTTCCGTATCCTCTCGGTGCCACTGCGCGTGCCTGAGACCTGCGTTCACCATGTCGGGCCATCCCGGTTGAGTCATGTTGCTGTCAATGTCCACCGCATTGTTGACCATCGCATGCGCATGGCATCAGTGAATTACCGGCTAAAAACTGCGTCAGTTCCGCATTCAGTGGACTAGAAGCCGAGGCTTTCAAGCAGGTCATCCACCTGGCTTTGGTCGGTCACCACGTCATCGCGCCCCCGGCCATCGATCACCGGGCCGGCGAGCGTGGTTTCAAGCACTTCCTTGCGCTGCGCAGGCGGACTGGCATCCAGCAGTAATTTCACCAGCTGCTCCTCCAGCGACTGCGCCAATCGCGTGACACGCTGTATCACCTGTCCGGTCAGGTCATGAAAATCCTGCGCCAGCATGATCTCGGTCAGTTCCTCGTCCACCTGCGCAAACTGCGCCTGCGCGCGGCTGAAGTGGCTCTGGGTTTCCCGGCCGAGGTCCCACACGGCACGCGGATTGGGGCTTTCGCTGAGCAATGCAGCCCATTTCTCTTCCAGCGCCCGCGATTCCGCCCGATTCGTGTTTTGAACGGATTTGGCTCGCTCGGCAGCGCCCAAAACGCGTTCCGCAGCCTTGCCGGTCAGAGTGGCGATGTAATCTAGACGCGCACGCGCATCCGGCAGCGAGCCCACGGCTTCCTCGACACCCTTGTCGTAGCCGAGCTGACGCAGCGTATCGTGTAGGTTTCTGGTAAGCATCCCGACACGCACAAAAACGTCGTGTACGGAAAGTTCTTTCTGGCTTTCCAGACCGGTCGCGACGGTATCCGGGGCGCTCCTAGACGCCTCCATCTGCACAGTGGCGGCATGCATGTTACGCCGCCTTTTTCAAAATCTTGGCGAGCTTCTCTTCGAGCGTGGCTTTGGTAAAAGGCTTGACAATGTAGCCTGAGGCTCCGGCCTGCGCTGCCGTAATGATGTCCTCTTTCTTCGCTTCGGCGGTAACCATCAGCACCGGCAGGGATTTCAGCGCGGCATCAGCGCGAATCTGGCGCAGCAACTCGAAGCCGTTCATGTTCGGCATGTTGACGTCGGAGACCACGAAGTCAAAAGTGTTCGCCCGCAATTTCTTGAGCGCGTCCTGCCCATCCTCGGCTTCGTCCGCATTCTGGTGCCCGATCTCCTTGAGGATGTTGCGCACGATGCGGCGCATGGTCGCGAAGTCGTCGACAATCAGGAATTTAAGTTCCGCTGTACTCATGGGGTCCTCTTCTTGTTTTCCATCACCTCGACGCCGCCGACATTCCGGCGAGCATCTGGACCGATCGCCAGAAACACAAACCCGGTGGAACGTCGGTTACGTCGACATCGTTAATATTCAAGCGCAATCTCGGTAGGGTTGATAACGGCTGATCACGGGGGAAACTTGAGGGTAAATGAGGGCTGCCGGAGCGAATGGGTGGAGAAACCATTCCGGCTACACCTGCATATTCATGATTTCATGATAGGCCGACACCAGGCGGTTACGGACCTGCACTGTCTGCTGGAATGAGATGTTGGCTTTCTGGATCGACACCATCACTTCCGGCAAATTGGCACCCGGCACCCCAAGTTCAAAATCGGTCGCGAGTTTGGCCGCCTGCTGCTGCCTGGTATTCACGTGATCCAGAGAGGCCTTGAGTACCGTGGCGAAATCTGCCGTTTTACCGCCCACAGCGGCCGGCGCGGTCGACTCGCCGGCTATGCCGGCGCGCGCGGCGGCACTACGCAGCTGCGCTAATACTTGATCGAGTGCCCTGGTTTCCATCGTAGTCTCCTGCGCGAATGTGTTCAGTCCTGGAGCCGTGATGGCTTAAGGCTGACGCACCGCTTATTCACGTGTCGCAGGATAGCCACTGTGCGGAGCACTGCAGGCTCCAAATAAGCGGAGAAAAATGGCGCTGTCTTGCGCCTCCTCTGTGGCCTGAATGTCCATAATCGCATCCCTTGCCATACAAACGGCATGAACGCGACCCGTCAATACAACCGAGAGAGGACTTCAGGTGGACGCCCCGGCACAATCCCTCGCCATTCCCGTGCAACGCCCCTTTCAATTACTCAGTCCGCAGCGTGTCGGGTTCATGCTAACCATCGCAACGACAATCGCTGTGCTGGTTGCCGGCTACCTGTGGAGCCAGACGCCCGACTACCGGGTTCTCTATGGCAACCTGTCGGACCGGGACGGTGGCGCGGTGATCGCCGCGCTGCAGCAGATGAACATTCCGTACAGGTTTGTGGAAGGCGGCGCACTGTCGGTACCCGCAGGTCAAGTACACGAGGTCCGCCTGCGCCTTGCGGGACAAGGCCTGCCAAAAGGCGGGTTAACCGGCTTCGAACTGATGGAAAACCAGAAATTTGGCACCAGCCAGTTCGCTGAACAGCTCAATTACCAGCGCGGACTCGAAGGGGAACTGGCCCGCTCAATACAAACACTGTCAGCCGTGCAAAGCGCGCGCGTCCATCTTGCGCTGTCGAAGCAGTCCGGTTTCATGCGCGAACAGTCAAAGCCCAGCGCCTCGGTCATGCTCGGCCTCTACCCGGGACGCGTGCTGGATGCGACCCAGGTCAGCGCGGTGGTGCATCTGGTCAGCAACAGCGTGCCGGATCTGCAGATAAAAAACGTAAGCATTGTCGACCAGAACGGGAATCTGCTCAGCGCCGAGCGATCGGAAAACGCGTCGCGCCAGACACTCGATGCAACCCAGATCAAATACCGACATGATCTCGAACAAGGTTATATCAGCCGCATTGAAGCCATCCTCACGCCACTGACCGGCCAACAGAATGTTCGCGCGCAAGTGACTGCCGATCTTGATTTCACGCAAAGCGAGCATGCCGAAGAAATCTATAAGCCGAACCAAACTGCCGATGCGGCCGTACGCAGCAAGCAAACCAGCGAATCGAACGTTGGAACGACCGCGGCCGGCGGTGTGCCCGGTGCATTGTCCAATCAGCCGCCCGCGCAGCCTACCGCGCCGATAACCGCGCCCGGCGCAATGTCCTCCGTCGCAGGAAACTCAGCCGCAACGGGTAACGTGCGCAAGGATGCGACCATCAATTACGAGGTCGACAAGACGATACGGCACACGCGGCAGGAACTCGGCAGAGTCAAGCGGCTTGCGGTCGCTGTGGTGGTAAACCATCGCTCGCGCACCGATTCCGCCGGCAAAGTCACACAGGTGCCCTTGAGTGATGCCGACATCGCCAAGCTGACCAATCTGGTCAAGGAGGTCATGGGATACAGCAAGGAACGCGGTGACACGGTAAGCGTCATCAACAGCGCGTTCAATATGCGGGAGCGGGAGAAAATTCCGGAGATACCGCTGTGGAAGCAACCCGATACCGTTGATATTGCCAAAACCGTGGGTAAAAACCTGCTGATTGCCGCTGTCCTGCTGTTTGTGGTGTTTCGCGTACTGCGTCCCCTCCTCAAAACCTATAGTGCGGCCGCCCTGGCGCCGCCGGCGCTAGCGCAGGAGCTGCCCTCGGGACAAACGCAGTTGCCGCAACCTAACAGTTACGAGCAACATGTCGACCAGGCGAAGCAGATTGCCCGCGCCGATCCCAAAGCAGTCGCCAACGTAGTAAAAGACTGGGTGGCAGGCAATGGCAAATGAGGGTCTCACCAAGAGCGCCATACTGTTGATGGCATTGGGTGAAAATGAGGCAGCCGAGGTCTTCAAGTATCTGGGGCCGCGCGAAGTGCAAAAGATCGGCGCCGCCATGGCGGCCCTGAAATCCGTCACACGGGAGGACATCAAGACCGTGATCGGAGAGTTCTGTGCGCAAGCGCAAGAGCAGACAACGCTCGGGGTCGCCTCGGACGACTATATTCGCAATGTGCTGAAAAAGGCGCTGGGAGACGACAAGTCCGCAGGGCTCATCGACCGCATCCTGCAGGGCGGCGATACCAGCGGCATCGAAGGGCTGAAGTGGATGAGTTCAAGCGCCGTGGCGGAGCTCATCAAAAACGAACATCCTCAAATCATCGCAACAATCCTGGTGCATCTGGAACGCGACCAGGCTTCCGAAATTCTCGGCCAATTGACCGAGCGCACCCGCAACGACGTATTGCTGCGCATCGCCACGCTGGATGGGATTCAGCCGGCGGCGCTGCAGGAACTCAACGATGTCCTGACCAAGCTGCTTGCAGGCAGCAAGAACATCAAGAATGCGCCGATGGGAGGCGTACGTGCCGCCGCTGAAATTCTCAACTTCATGCCGAGCACTCAGGAGTCGGCGATCATTGACGGCGTCAAGGAATTCGACGCGGAACTGGCGCAAAAAATCGTCGATGAAATGTTTGTTTGGGAAAACCTGCTCGATCTCGACGATCGCGGCATACAACTGCTGCTCAAGGAAATACAATCTGAATCACTGATCCTCGCCTTGAAAGGATCGTCCGATGCGCTGCGCGAGAAGGTCTTCGGCAACATGTCGCAACGCGCGGCTGAAATGCTGCGCGAAGATCTCGAAGCAAAGGGCATGGTACGCGTGTCCGAAGTAGAGGCTCAGCAAAAGGAAATTCTCAAGATCGTGCGGCGTCTCGCCGAAGAAGGGCAAATTGTAATGGGCGGCGGCGGGGAAGAAAGCTATGTCTAACAGCCCGCTAATCCCTCGAGAAAAACTTTCGGCGTACCAAAGATGGGAACTGCACTCATTCGATCTCTCTGACGATTTCACCCCGTCCGCGCGCATGGCCGACGCCGCGGCTGAAGTCTCCGCAAAAACCGAGAGCATTCGCCGCAGCGCGTACGACGCCGGCCGCGCCGAGGGCTTGCGCGAAGGCGCGCTGAAGGCTGCAGATGATGCGCGGCGGCTGCGCGATTTGTTTGGCGCCGTTACGCAGCAGAGCCGGGACATCAACCAGCACCTTGCGGACGATTTGCTGCAGCTCAGCCTGGAGGTAGCACGGCAAATGGTGCGGCGCTCGCTCACCGTGCATCCGGAAACAATTATTCCGTTGCTAAAGGACGCATTGACCCAATTGTCAAACGCGACCGCGCAATTGACGGTCACACTGCATCCCAGGGACGCTGTATTGGTACGCACGCACCTCGCCGAGTCGGTCGAGGCCCGGCATTGGCAAATCGTTGAAGACGCCAGCGTGCAGCAAGGCGGTTGCCTGCTGCAAACCGCCACCAGCCACATCGATGCCACCCTGGGCACACGTTGGCAGCGCCTCGCCACAAAGCTGGGGCTGGCCGACACATGGCTCGACTGATGCCTGCGTGCGGAGCCGCCCGGTCCATCGAATTGATACCTGCATAATCCAACGAAAAGGCAATCCGTGCAAAGCACTGCCATGAACGCGTCGGCTTTCTTGCGTGAATGTACCGAGTTGGTCGCCAGCGCCGATACCCTCTCCGTCTGTGGCAAGTTGACACGGGTCGCGGGACTGGTGCTTGAAGCCTCTGGTTTAAGGCTTGCCGTCGGCAGTTGCTGCCAGGTCTTGCTGCCTCATCGTACCAATGTGGAAGCCGAGGTTGTCGGATTTTCTGAAGACCGGCTGTTCCTCATGCCGGTAAGCGATGTTCACGGACTGATGCCGGGCGCGCTGGTGGCGCCTCTGGAGACAGCGCCGGAGCGCCTCTCATTGGACACGCCGCCGCATCCGCGCCGCCGAGCGGCGGACCAGGCCAAACGGGTACCTGTCGGCGCCGCCTTGCTGGGACGCGTACTGGACAGCGGAGGAACGCCGCTCGACCAGCTCGGCCCATTGCACGCAGAGCGCAGCGTGTCTCTGCACAATCGCCCGCTTAACCCGCTGGAACGCGCGCCCATCAACGAGGTACTGGATGTGGGTGTACGCGCCATCAACGGACTGCTGACGGTCGGACGGGGACAGCGCATGGGATTATTTGCCGGCAGTGGCATCGGCAAAAGCATGCTGCTCGGAATGATGGCACGCTACACCAGCGCAGATGTCATTGTGGTCGGGTTGATTGGCGAACGCGGACGCGAAGTCAAGGAATTCATCGAGAACATTCTCGGCCCGGAAGGATTGTCCCGCTCCGTGGTTGTTGCTGCGCCGGCCGACACCAGTCCGCTGATGCGCCTGCAAGGCGCGGCTTATGCGACAGCCATCGCGGAACATTTCCGCGACGAAGGCAAGCACGTTCTGCTCATCATGGATTCACTGACGCGTTTTGCGATGGCACAACGTGAAATTGCGCTCGCCATCGGCGAACCGCCGGTGACCCGCGGCTATCCACCCTCGGTCTTCGCAAAACTGCCGCAGTTGGTGGAACGCGCCGGCAACGCAGGGCAAGGCGGCGGCTCCATTACCGCGTTCTACACCGTGCTTGCCGAAGGCGACGATCAACAGGATCCCATAGCCGATAGCGCGCGTGCAATCCTGGATGGTCATATCGTATTGACGCGCGCGCTCGCCGATCAGGGGCACTACCCCGCTATCGACATCGAAGCGTCGATCAGCCGCGCACTCACCAATCTGGTCGATACCCCGCAATTTGAATCGGTTCGACGCTTCAAGGGCCTCTATTCGCGCTACCAACGCAATCGGGACCTGGTCAGCGTCGGCGCCTATGCCGCCGGCAGCGACCCGTTACTGGATCAGGCGCTCACGCTATATCCTCATATGGAAACGTTCCTCCAGCAAAATGTGACGGAACGCGCCACCTATGATGAAAGTATCGTCGGCTTGCGCGCATTGCTGCAAACGGTGGCACTGTAACGAAATCGCAAAGCAGCTAGTAACGGAAACAACGCATGGCACAGACCTTCGCACTGCAAAGTTTGCTTGACGTTGCGACGTCGGAAACGGATTCGGCCGCTGCAAGTCTCGGCAAACTCAACCACCACGTGCAGCTGCAGGAGCAGAAACTGGCGCTGCTGCTTAAGTACCGGACGGACTATCTGGATCGCTTTCGTCGCGCCGTCGAGAACGGCCTTGACGGTGCGGGGCTGCGAAACTTTAATGAATTCATGGAACGCCTCGAACACGCGGTACACCAACAGCAAGCGGTGGTCGATGAGGCGCGCCAGCATGCAGACCGCGGGCGCCACCACTGGCAACTAAAACGACGGAAATCCAACGCATTTGACACGTTATCGCAGCGGTTTACAGCAACCGCGCAGCGACGTGAGGCGAATCGGGAGCAGAAAGCGCAGGACGATTTCGCCAGCCGCATTGCGTGTCGAAAACCGGCGATGGGGCAATAGTGGCCACAGGCAGTGCCGCATCAACAGCGTTTCAATAGCAAAGGAAAATCATGGAAAACCTGCAAGTAAAGTCACTGGCCTTATCGCAGCCGGCGGGAAAAATCACCGCCCCGGGCGAAGCGACAGCCAGCGATGTTGAAAGCGGCTCGCAAACAGGATTTCAGGCGTTACTCCAGCGCCTCATGGGGCTTGAAACCCATACGGAAGTACTGGCAACAGCAGCGCAGGAGACCGACCGCGGCACAGGTGAAACGAAAGATGATCACCCGGTTATTGCAACCGATGGCATCCCCGGCACCTTGCCGCTACCGGCGATGGCACCGGCTGCCGGCGTAGCACCCCAGGAAAATGAAGTATCCACCTGCAGTGCTGCAGTCAAGGCTGACGAAATGGCCCAGCGTGTTTTCGGCAGCATATCCAAACCTGTCGTGGACGGGCAGAAAAATCTGGTACCGGGTGTGGCATCCGTTGCCGCCGAGCTGCAACCGGCTGTCGAGCATGTCGCCGCCGACAAGAACCTGCCGCGATTTCTGGATGTGGAATCGCACTCGGAGCTTCGTGATGGGCCGGCAAATCCGGCAGCAACGCATCTTGCGCAAGGCTTGCATCCCGCAGGACCTGCCCACGCCCACTCGTCCGCGTCTGCTCAGACGCGGATCGACACGCCCATGGGCGCACCGGGATGGAACACTGAATTGGCGCAAAAGGTCGTCTGGATGGCTGGTGACAAACAACAAATGGCTGAGTTGCGTGTCAATCCGCCCGATCTTGGACCGCTAAACATCAGGCTTTCAATGGATCAGCATCAGACGAACGCCCTGTTCACCTCGCCGCACAGCGAGGTGCGCGAAGCCATAGAAAGCGCTCTGCCGCGGCTGCGCGAGGTGCTTGCCGAAAGTGGCATCACGCTCGGCAATGCCAGTGTAACGGCCGACAGCCCCCGCGACGGATCGGCATTCGACCAGTCCCGGCAATCGCCGCCAGCGCAGGGTAGCACCCTTGATCCTGACGCCACGCCAGCATCGGAACCAGGACCCGCATCCCTGCACACACGAGGTGTTGGCCTGGTTGATCTATTCGCGTGAGGATCGCGATACCAATTTTAAAGAACGTCGGAATTGGTCGCCTTTTCGTTCGATGTGTTACGCGTGCGGGCCAACATAATGTCCCTATCAAAAACATAAGGGTGCAACCATGGCAGTCAGTGCGGTGAAAAAGGAAACAGCCAAGAAACAGGATGCTGCGGATTCCACCGCAGCGCCTGCATCGACCCCCAAAAAAAATAGCAAGTATTTGAAATTACTATCTTTTTTTATAATCGCCAGCGGCGTGGCAGGTGCAGGTGGCTATTGGTATCTGAAGCAGGGCAAGACCGATAAACCGGCCGAAACCAAGCTGCAACCCGCCAAACCTCCGGTGTATGTCCCGCTGGAAACCTTCACGGTCAATCTGCAACTCGAGGAGAGCCCCCAGTTCTTGCAGACCGGGCTCTCGCTGAAAGTATCCGATAGCACTGTGGTAGAGGCGCTGAAGATCCACATGCCGGAAGTACGGAACCGGGTCCTCCTGCTGCTATCCAGCCGCAAGGCTTCCGAATTGCTCACCGTCGCAGGCAAAAACAAACTGAGCGCCGATATTGTCGACGCCATCAACGCGATCCTTGCACCGGCGGCACCCAAAGAGGTGGCCCCTGACAAGGCGCCGACCGAATCAAAACCGCCCGCCAATGGCGACACCGCCGCGCCGACGGTAGCGGAGGAAAAGCCGCCCCAGGAAACCGTTGCGCCCGAACCTGCAACTGCAGTGGCGGCTGCCCCGGTGCCTGCCGCGCAAACGCCCGTTGTCGCGGTGTTGTTCACTTCGTTTATCGTTCAGTAGTCACGAGATGAGTAATGATTTTCTAGGCCAGGAAGAAGTCGACGCTTTGCTCAAAGGCGTCACCGGCGAACCCGACGAAGTAAAAGAGGATGTCAATCCAACGGGCGTTCGCACCTACAATCTCGCGACCCAGGAACGCATCGTGCGCGGGCGCATGCCCACGCTGGAGATCATCAACGAACGATTTGCAAGGCTGCTACGCCTGGGACTATTCAACTTCGTACGGCGCAGCGCCGAAATTTCCGTGGGGCCGGTGCGTACCACCAAGTACAGCGAATTCATACGCAACCTGGTGGTACCCACCAATCTGAACATCGTGCAAATCAAGCCGCTGCGTGGCAACGCCCTGTTTATTTTCGACCCCAATCTGGTGTTTCTGATTGTCGACAATTTGTTCGGCGGCAACGGCCAGATGCACACCCGGGTGGAAGGGCGCGACTTCACGCCTACAGAACAACGCATCATTCAGCTTTTGCTCGCCATTGTGTTTGAAGACCTCGAGAAGTCATGGGCCTCCGTCCATCAAGTCAAATTCGAGTATGTGCGTTCCGAAATGAACACGCAGTTCGCCAACATCGCCACGCCCAACGAAGTTGTCGTGGTCACGACGTTTACCATCGAATTTGGTTCGACCGGCGGCCAGTTTCACATCTGCATCCCCTACGCCACGATTGAGCCGATCCGCGATCAGCTCTACAGCAGCGTGCAAGGTGATCACATGGAAGTCGACAAACGCTGGGTGAGACTGTTGTCCAAGCAGGTACAAAGCGCCGAGGTCGAGCTGGTGCTCAACCTTGGCCACGCACAGCTCAAGATCGATCAACTGCTGGGCATGCAGGTGGGCGACGTTATCTCGGTGGAGATACCGCAACCCATCCTCGCTGAAGTCGACGGTGTGCCGGTCATTGAATGCAAGTGCGGAATATTCAACGGCCAATACGCGCTGAAAGTGGAAAAGCTGCTGTCCAGCGCCGGCCAGGATGCATGACAGGAGAACCCAATGACACAAGCTGCCACTGAAGAAAAAGTTTCCGCGGACGACTGGGCCGCGGCCATGTCCGAACAGGCCGCACCCGCGGTAAACGGCACGAAGCAGGTTGCCGCTCCGATTTTCGAGCAGTTCTCGGGCGGCGCCCAGAAGACCGGCATCAACAACGACATCGACATGATTCTCGATATCCCGGTCCAGCTGACCGTTGAACTGGGCCGCACCAAGATTGCCATCAAGAGTCTGCTGCAGCTCGCGCAGGGGTCCGTGGTCGAACTCGATGGTCTCGCCGGAGAACCGATGGACGTTTTAGTCAACGGTTGCCTGATTGCTCAGGGCGAAGTAGTCGTTGTCAACGACAAATTCGGCATCCGCCTAACCGATATCATTACGCCGTCCGAGCGCTTGCGGAAACTCAAGCGATGAAATGCCGTAGCGCCCGCATCTTCCTGGCAACTGGGAGCGGCTGCATAGCCCCGTTGGCGTTTGCCCAAACGCCTGCTGTCGCGGCAGTATCCGCCTCTGGCCAGATGGCAAGCCTGATCATCAGTACGGCAGCGGTCGTCGCGCTGATTGTCGCCGCCTCGTGGTTGCTCAAGCGCCTGGCGCCGCGCCGCTATTCCAGCAATGACACGCTGCGCGTGGTCGCCGGTACCGCGGTAGGCCAGCGCGAGCGCGTGGTCGTCGTTGAAATCGGAACGACCTGGCTGGTACTGGGCGTTGCGCCCGGCCACGTCAATGTCCTGCACCACCTGCCACGCGCCGAACCAGCCGAGAAACCCGTCGAGCCTCCGAACAAGCCGCGCACATTCGCGCAATGGCTTGCGCCCTTGATCAAAAAACCGCAATGAAAACATATAGATGGAGATGGTGCCTGCTGGCGTTGTGCCTGCTGGCGTTGCCGGCCGTAGCGCAGACCGCTGCGTTGCCCGTAGGCACCAGCACGCCGGCGGCCGGCGGCGGACAAACGTACAGTCTGAGCATACAGACCCTGTTGCTGCTGACTTCGCTCACCTTCCTGCCGGCGATCCTGCTGCTGATGACGGGATTTACGCGCATCATTATCGTGCTTTCGCTGTTGCGTCAGGCACTCGGAACGCCGGCATCGCCGCCCAACCAGGTCTTGATCGGATTGTCGTTATTCCTGACCCTGTTCGTGATGTCGCCCACGCTGGACAAGATATACGCCGACGCCTATCAGCCCTTTTCCGAGGACAAGATCAGCCTCACCGTCGCAATTGAAAAAGGCAGCGTGCCGCTGCGCGCGTTCATGCTCAAGCAGACGCGCGAAGGCGATCTGGCGCTGTTCACCCAGATGTCGGGGCAGAAGGTGGAAAATTCAGCCCAAGTGCCGATGAAAATACTCATCCCGGCCTACGTGGCCAGCGAATTGAAGACCGCCTTTCAAATCGGGTTCATCATCTTCATCCCGTTTCTCATCATCGACATGGTGGTGGCCAGCGTACTGATGTCGATGGGCATGATGATGGTATCGCCGGCCATGGTGTCACTGCCCTTCAAGCTCATGATCTTTGTGCTGGTTGACGGCTGGGCTCTGCTGCTGGGCTCGCTCGCGCAGAGTTTTGCGGCATAAACAGCACCTCACGGAAAACCGCCATGACCGCCGAAACCGTCATCTCCCTTGGGCAACAGGCGTTGCTCACCCTGCTGCTGGTCGCAGCGCCGATTCTGCTGGCGGCCCTGGCAGTCGGTCTGCTGGTCAGCATTTTTCAGGCAGCCACGCAAATCAATGAAATGACGCTGTCGTTCATTCCGAAACTCATTGCGGTGTTTGCCACCATGATCTTTGCCGGACCATGGATGACCGGGCTGCTCATCGACTACATTCGAAGATTGTTCACCAGCATTCCCGGCATGATCGGCTAGCGCTCCGGTCGGCCCGCCACGACCCATGATCACCCTGACTTCTGCCCAGCTCGACGGCTGGATCGCCATGATCGTGTGGCCACTGTCGAGAATTCTGGCGCTGATCGCAAGCGCTCCGATCACCGGCAACCAGCAGTTTCCGGCATCCGCCAAAATCGGCCTAGCGGTACTGATTACCGCTCTCGTGGCCCCTACACTGCCTGCGTCCACTGTCATCGATCCCGGAAGCGGCGCCGGGATCCTGCTGCTCATCCGTGAAGTCCTCATCGGCCTTGCCATGGGACTCGCGATGCGGGTGGTATTTGCCGGCGTGAGCATGGCAGGCGATCTGATAGGACTGCAAATGGGGATAGGCTTCGCGCAGTTCTACGATCCACAAAGCAACAGCCAGGCACCCGTCACCGGGCAATTCCTTGGGCTGATCGCAACCTTGACGTTTCTATCCCTTAACGGCCACCTGATGCTGATTGCAACACTGGTGGAATCGTTTCAAAACACTCCGGTGGACAGCGCAGGAGCGCTCGCCGGCAACTGGATGCTGCTGGCCCAATGGGGAGGCACGATCATGCGTGCCGCGTTGCTGTTGTCGCTGCCGCTGATCGCCGTGCTGCTGATTACCAATATCGCGCTCGGCGTGCTCTCCAGGGCAGCGGCCCAGCTGAACATATTCGCCATAGGCTTTCCGATCACCCTCGGCGTCGGCTTCATCGCGCTGCTCATTTTCCTGCCTGCCATGATTCCGGTACTCGATAAACTGTTCAACGAGGGACTGCAAACCATGCTGCGCATTGGCACGTTTACCCCACGGTAGGCAGGCAGCCGTATTGTTGAATGCCGCGCAACGGCGGACTGGCACTGCGGTGTGCGGAAATCAGCGAACGATTTCGACGATGCCCTGCGCGACACGCTGCGCGACCGGAACGACCGAATCAATACCTTCTGAAAACTCGATAACACGATAACGCCCGCTGCCCAGTTCGCTCGCGATCTGCTCAGCGCGCCGGTAAAATGCCGGCACCGCTTCACCATCTCCACCAGTGGTGAACCGCTTTTTTCGCATCGCGATGCGAAAGCGATTTTCACCCAGGCGCATTTGTTCGATATGCCAGTTCGGCGCCAGTGGATCGATAATCACGAACAGCAGCGCACCGGCGGCGATGCTCTCCAAGGGTATATGCAACGAATTGCTGATATTGAGCGTCTGACTGGGAATAATAACGCCCTTTGAACTTGCGTTCTCGATCGTTGAACAGCCACTGCAGGCGATCAGCGCGAAAAATAATGCGGCAGCGCGAGACAAATTCATTGATGCTCCTTCATAACAGGCTGAACAGATTAAGTGATGTCACCCTGAGAAACGATTTCTGTGCCGCTTCCAGCTGGGTTTGCTGCAAGGTAAGGTCGCTGATGGCTTTTGCATAGTCGAGATCCTGCAATCCCGAAAGCCGATTGTCGTATTGCAGCGAAAGATCTTCGCTGACGCCTTGTGCCGTATCCACTTCCTTGAGGCGCGCGCCAATATCCGCGCGCACTTTAAGCACATTGTCGAGTGCGTTGTCCAAACCCGACATGGAGGCATTAAGTGAATTCTGATAAGCGGCCGCCGATGCGAGCGTAATACTCACGCCGCTTTGCAATGCAGTAATCAATCCGTGCAAAGTCGTGAATACATCGCGATTGACGCTCGCCTTGACAGAAAAAGTATCGCCGTCGGCGGGGACGCCATCGACCGCCACCGCAGCCCCGAAGTCAAACGGTGCAGGATTGGTGTCGGGCGGGGATTGCCTGGTCAAGGAAATCGCGCCTCCCGCCACGTACGGACGCAAGTATGGCCCTGCGGCCGGCGCAATTCCGGTGAGGAGCGAAACATTGTTGATGTTGTCCACGATATCGTAGGTCGTCTGCGGCGGCGTCACGCTGCCATCGACGTGAAATTTAATGGTGAAGTCCCTGGGATTCGCAGATGCATTCCAGCTTGTCGGGTTGGTGACGCTTCCGGGGCTGATGATGCCGCCACCGGCATTGGTTGCGCCCGGCGCCGCGGCAAATGTGCCATTCCCGTTCTTAATGGAGCGGAACACCGCGTCGCCGGAATCGCTGATCGCGATCGTTCGTGCCGGACCTATTTTTATCGATCGCTCTCCGCCATCGCCGGCATAGGCAACCGTACCTGGACCGGTTTCCGCAAACGGTTGCGTGGCGCCCTGATAGCCTGAAAACAAGTACTGGCCGTTGCCGTTTCCGCGATTGGCGATTGCAACGAGTTCCTCGTAGCGGCTCCGCAACTCGGTAGCCAGTATTGCGCGGTCGGTATTAGTCAGCGACGCATTACCTGCATATACGGCCAGCGTCTTGACGTCCTGAAGCAGCGTCGTGATATCGGCGAGCGCGCCTTCTTCTTCCGACAATTGTGATTTTGCATGGTCGCCGTTGACATGGTACTGGTTGTTCAATGCCTGTGACTGCTTGAGATCAAGCGTGGTTGCCGCCGCGACCGGATCGTCAGAAGGCGTGAGTACGCGCCGGCCACTTGAGATTTGTTGCTGCAAGCGCACCAGATCCTGCTGGCGCTGTTGCACACTGGCAATCCCAAGCTCATAAATCATGTTGGTGCTGGTACGCATGGATTTAACCTACCTTCCCAGATCAAGCACAGTCTGGAACAACGTCGATGCGATCTGTATCACCTTGCCAGCAGCCTGATAGGCCTGTTGATAGCGCAACAAATTGGCGGCCTCTTCGTCAAGATTGACGCCCGACAGCGACTGCTGTGCCTGTGTCGCCTGATCCACAACCGTGGCTTGCGCCTGTGAAATGATTTCGACCTGCCGAGTCTTGTTGCCGACCATAGCGACCATTTGGCTGTAAGCGCCCTGGTAACCCGTGGTCCCGCCCGCGAGCGTTTTCTGCGTTTGTAAAGCACCCAGTAACAGGGCATTTCGCCCGTCGGCAACACCGCCGCTGTTAGGCGTTATCGTAAACACGTCTCCAGCGGCAGGATTGCCCTGCAGTTGAACCGTCCAGCCGTTGTAACTGATGTTTGCACCTGCGGTGTACGCCACGCCGGTGGGATTGCCCGTACCGCTACCCGATACGTCAAAGGTCGACGCGCCGGTAAATGTAATCGTCACCGGCTGTTGTAAATTGCCGTTGGGCGGCGATGGCGCATTCACCGTTCCGACGCTGATCGTTCCCGATCCTGTATTGGCGCTTGCCCCTGCCGTGCGGACGGGTGCGGCAGCGGCAATTTGCGCAGGGTCACGAAGACTCATTGCAATATTGCGGGCCGCGCTGCGCGTCGGCTCGATCAGAAAGCTGTCGCCAGCGCCTGCAGCGCCGGAGAGCAGAGACAACGTCACACCGTCTACCGTCTGCGGCAACGACGCGTAGGTGGTGGTAGTGTTGTCAGATAGTCGCGTTAGCGTGTAATTTGCTCCGGTATAGGTAAGGCGATAATCACTGGCGGTCAATGCGCCGGCGTTGCTGATCGCCGCTGCTATGACAGCGCTGCCTGTGTTGTTGGACTTGCCGAACACCTCTGGCGCAGGCGCCGAGAAAAAGCTTCCACCCAGCGTACCGCTCAGATCCTGCCCCAATTGATGTTGATCGTTGAATGTCAGCGCTAGTCCGGTTGCGACCCGACCCAGCGCATTCTCCGCGGCAACGAGTTCATTGCCGCGAAACGCCAGTAAGGCGCCCAGACTGCCGCCCTGCAAACTTGCCTGATTGAGCGGCGTTGCAGTCCCGCCAACGACATAACTGACGTCAAGCTGCGATGGATCGGAAAGGGACTGCGCCACGGTTAACTTCATGGCCTGCTGGCCTACCACCAGATTCTGGCCGTTACCAATGAATATGTTGATGGTACCGTCGCGCTGGACAACCGTGGTGGCACCCACCAGCTTGTTCAACTGGCTCACCAATATATCGCGTTGGTCAAGCAAGTCGTTAGGCGGTTGCATCGGGCTTTGCTGCGCGACGAGTATACGTCCGTTAAGCGCCGCAATTTGTTGTGCATAGGAGTCGATTTCTCCTACCGTGCTCGTCACCTGGGAATCAACACCAGCGTGCAGTTCATCAAAACGCGCCGCAAGCGCATTGAATCGGGAAACCAGCGCCGCGCCGGCTGACAGCATCAGCTGGCGCGTGGGTATGCTGGAAGGATCGGCAGCTACCCCTTGTGCTGCGGAAAAAAAATCCTGCAATGCGGGCGACAACCCGGCATGGGTGTCGGCCACGATGTTGTCAATCTGGCTCAGTTGCGCGTGGTATGTGGCATAGTAACTTGCCTGCGCCTGCGCCTCGACCAGGTGAGTTTCCAGAAATCCGCTATACGCGCGCAGCACCGTATCCACCTGCGTGCCCTGGCCAAAGAACCCGCTTCCCGTTAATAGCGGTATCGCCGTGCTTTGCTGGATAGTCTGGCGGTGATAGCCTGCGGTACTGGCGTTGGCGATATTGTGCCCAGTCGTGACGAGTCCGGCCTGCGCAGCGGATAACCCGCTGACTCCTATGCTGAAAATGCTATCGCTCATGTTATGTACGCCGTAACGTTAGTAAACCGTGTGTTCGGTTAACGTCAGCGGTGCGCTAGAACTTGAGGCCTGCGGTCGGCTGCAAGCGCCTGTCGAATCGGCGGACTATTGATCACGCTTACCAGCTTGTCAGCGTACGCCGGATCCGTTGCATAGCCACCGCGCTGGAGTCCTCGCGCGAAGCCTCTGGCGTCATCCTGCCCGCCTACGCCCGCGTAGCGCGCATTGTCACGCATCAGATTTGCGTAGTCGCGAAAACTCTCCTCATACGATGCATAGACGCGGAACTTCTCTACTACTTTGGTGGCGACACCATTGACGTAGGCGGTAGCGGTCTTTTCGACCACGGGCCCTTTCCAGTCAGCCCCGGCCTTGATGCCAAACAGGTTATGGCTCGATTGGCCATCCGCCCTGCGAATTTCATATCGCCCCCAGCCGCTTTCGAGCGCCGCCTGTCCTACCACGAACTGCGGCTGTACACCGATGGATTGCGCTGCTTCCACTGCGTGCGACCAGACGCGATTTACAAAATCACCCGGTTGCTGGCTGGGCGAGGTGCTGGTAGCCGATGCAGCCGCCGGCCTTGCCGGCAGCGTTGCCGTTGCCACGGGTAATGCAATTAAGGCGGGCGCTGGTCTCGGCAGTTCAGGCGGTATCGCGACTACGTCCCTGTGAAAATCACTGCGTATATCGGATGCAGCCGCAGCAGTGGAATTATAGGCCGCACGCACCAATCCGCCCGCATAGGCGGGATTAGGTGCCATTGCCGAAACCACTGCGGCAGGAGCGCTTCTCGGCGCGACTGCCACGGCGGTGGAAATGTCAGCTGGCGCTTTGGGCGCAGCCAGCTCGCGGGTGCTGTTAATGACGCTGACCAGTTTATCGGCATAGGCCGGATCGGTGGCATAACCGCCGCGCTGCAGTCCTTGCGCGAAACCCTTGGCGTCACCCTGCCCGATGACACCGGCGTAGCGCGAGTTATCACGGAGCAGATTCGCGTAGTCGCGAAAGCTCTCGCTGTATGAAGCATAGACGCGAAACTTGTCGGTGGTCTTGACCGCAACGCCATTCACGTATTCGATGGTGGATTTTTCGACGGACGGCCCTTTCCAGTTGCCGCCGGCTTTGATGCCGAACAGGTTATGGCTGGGCTGGCCATCCGCCGTGCGGATTTCATATCGCCCCCAACCGCTTTCGAGCGCCGCCTGCCCTACGATGAACTGAGGCTGCACGCCAATCGCCTGCGCCGCGTCCACCGCGTGCGACCATACGCGGCTTACAAAATCTCCTGGTTGCTGGTTCGCGGATGCGCTGGAAACCGGTGCGGCAACGCGGGTTGCCGCGAGCGCTGCAGCAGGTGCTGCAGCGGGGCTTGCAACCGGCGGCGCAAACGCCGCGGGAACATCGGCGAGCGGAACGCCGGATTTTCCGTTGCCCGCAAAATTCGGGGAAAGCTGCCGCGTCATGACTTCCGCCAGACCGGTGCCGCGCTTGGCCATGTGTTGCGCCAGTTGCTGGTCCAACAGCGAGGTGTAAAGACGGGTTTGCTCACTGTCGAATGGGCCGTCCTGCGGCGTGGCAGAGCGCATGCCCTTGAGCACCATGCCCAGAAACAATGCTTCAAACTGCTTTGATGCGGCGCCGATGGATTCGCCGGGATTGGTTTTGGCCCTGAGCCTGAGTGATTCGAGTCCCTGGGTGTCGATCGCCAGCGCGCTCGGCGTATGGGCGGTTGGAGTCATGATCAGATGATTTCAAGTTCGGCGCGCAGCGCGCCTGACGCCTTCATGGCCTGCAATATCGAGAGCAAGTCCTGGGGTGTGGCGCCAATGGAATTGAGTGCCTTCACCACTTCGGCAAGATTGACGCCCTTCAGCAGGGTCAAACCGCCCTTGTCCTGCCGGATTTCGATCTTGTCGCGTTGCGCCTGCACCGTCTGCCCTTGCGAGAACGGCCCCGGCTGGCTGATGACAGGCTCGCTGGAAATGGTCACCGAGAGATTGCCGTGCGCGATGGCGCAGGTCTCGACCGTCACTGCCTGATTCATCACCACCGACCCGGTGCGCGCGTTGACGATCACCTTGGCCACACTGGCACCAGGCCGCACCTCCATGTTTTCCACGCGCGACAGGAATTCAACCCGCTGGTCTGGCGCCAGCGGTGCCGCCACCTGGATGGTGCGCGCGTCAACCGACGTTGCGGTGCCGGCACCAAAGGCTTCATTGATGACATCCACCATGCGCCGCGCCGTTGTGAAATCAGTGGTATTCAGTCCGAGAAAGATATGACCTTCGCGGCCCAACGCCGTCGGCACTTCGCGTTCCACGGTAGCGCCGCTGCTGATACGTCCGACCGATAAATGATTGACGGTAACGCTCGAGCCGCCTGCGGTCGAAGCGCCAACACCGCCCACCAGCACATGGCCTTGCGCCATCGCATAGATCAGGCCGTCGGCACCTCGCATCGGCGACATCAGCAAGGTACCGCCGCGCAAAGATTTGGCGTTGCCCATCGATGACACCGTAACGTCTATGGTCTGGCCGGGCTTGGCGAATGGCGGCAATACCGCAGTCAGCATCACCGCCGCTACGTTCTTCAGCTGCAGGCTGACGCCTGGCGGCAAATTGACGCCGAGTTGACCCAGCATGCTGGTCAGGCTCTGCACGGTAAAAGGCGTCTGGGTGGTTTGATCGCCGCTGCCATCAAGCCCGACCACCAGCCCATAACCCAGCAACTGATTGGCGCGTACGCCCTGAACCGTTGCCAGATCCTTGATGCGCTCCGCATGCAACGGCGGCGCAAGCAAGGTCAGCAGCGCTGTCGCGGCCGCTGTAACCAGTAACGATATGTATCTTAAGTACATGTTTTTAAACATTATTCAATAAAATCAAAACGGCAGAACGTTAAGGAAAAATTTGCTCAGCCAGCCCATAGCCTGCGTGCTGTCGATCTGGCCATTGCCGCGATATTCAATGCGCGCGTCGGCAACCTGCACGGAATTGACGCTATTCGCCGCAGTGATGTACGTGGGATTCACCACGCCTGAAAAGCGGATGAACTCCGATCCCTTGCTGATGCCGACCTGCTTCTCGCCGCTCACCAGCAAATTGCCGTTAGGCAGCACCTCGGTGACTGTCACCGTGATGGTGCCGGTAAACACATTGTTGCTGGTGCTTTGGCCGTCGCCGCTGAACTTGAAGTCCGAACTGGCGCCGAGGTTGGTGCCGAGGAAACTTTTTCCTGGCAGTCCTGCGATGCTGGATACGGAAAAATTGTTGTCACTGGAGCGATTGGTGGTGGAAGCCGATTTCTTGTCGGCATTGGTGTTCTCGACAATGCTGATGGTCAGCGTATCGCCGACACTGCGCGCGCGCCGGTCTTCGAACAACGGCCGATACCCGTACCCCGCCTGATAGATACTGCCGTTGGCAACCACCGGCGGTGTGACCGCAGTCGAACGCGCCGTCATCGGCTGGTGCACCGATGTCGGCGGCGTGGTTGCAATACAGCCAGCCAACAAGAGCAGAACAACAAGCGTCGAGAAAATTTTCATATTTATCCTGTTAAAGTTGCGACAGCCGCTGCAGCATCTGGTCCGATGTCTGGATCGCCTTGGAATTGATTTCGTAGGCGCGTTGCGTCTGTATCATGTTGACCAGTTCTTCCACCACGTTGACGTTCGATGTCTCGACGTAATTCTGGTTAATCAGGCCGAGGCCATTGGTGCCGGGCGCATTGGTGCTGGGCGTGCCTGAGGCAGCCGTTTCGAGATAAAGATTTTCACCCATGCTCTGCAAGCCAGCCGGGTTGACGAAGCCTGTCAGCTGCAAGGCGCCAACCTGCGTCGGCGTCGCCGACCCCGCGCGTGTCACCGATACCACGCCATCGCGGCCTATGGTGACGTTCAGCGCATTGGCCGGAATCGTAATCGCGGGCTGCACCTGAAAGCCGCTGGAGGTGACAATCTGTCCCTGGCTGTTGAGCTGAAACGAGCCGTCGCGCGTATACGCCGTGCTGCCATCGGGCAACTGCACCTGGAGGAAACCCGCGCCGTTGATGGCGACATCCAGTGGATTGCCAGTCTGCTGCAGATTACCCTGGGTAAAAATACGCTCGGTCGCGACCGGACGCACGCCGGTGCCGATTTGCAGGCCTGATGGCAACTGCGTCTGTGTAGACGACTGCGCGCCGGGCTGGCGCAAGGTCTGGTACAACAAATCCTCGAATACGGGGCGCGCGCGCTTGAAACCGTTGGTACTGACGTTCGCGAGGTTATTCGCGATCACGTCCATATTCGTCTGCTGCGCGTCAAGTCCGGTTTTTGAAATCCACAAAGAACGAATCATGCTGTTTCCCGCCTGATGTTGATAAGTTAACCCTGAAGCGTCAGCAATTGCGCCGCCTGACGCGCGTTGGCTTCTGCGTTCTGTAAAGCTTTCATCTGCATGTCGAATTGCCGCGCCAGCGCGATCATGCTGACCATGGAATCGACCACATTGACGTTGCTCGTCTCAAGCGCGCCGGAAACGATGCGCACATTGGCGTCGGCCGGCACCTCGCCACGTGCACGAAACAAGCCGTCGTTGCCGCGCTCGAGGTTTGCTTCCGGCGGATTCACGAGCTTGATTCGCCCCACAGCGGAACTGGCACCGGGTTGGGTACCCGCTTGCACCGTCGAAACTGTGCCGTCTCCGGCAATTGTCACCACGGTGCCGCCCGGAATGGAAATCGGACCGCCATCTCCGAGCACCGTGTGGCCATTCCGCGTCTGCAACACGCCGTTGGCGTTCAGTTGCAGGCTTCCGGCACGGGTGTACGCCTCGCTGCCGTCGGGTGCCTGCACCGCAATCCAGCCTTTGCCCTGCACCGCGATATCGAGATCACGGCTGGTATGTTGTATCGCGCCCGGCGTAAAGTCGGCGCTCGGCGTCGAATCGACGACAAAAGCGCGCGTCGGCGCACCCTCGCCGACCAGTGGCACCGCGCGAAACGCCATGGTCTCGGCGCGAAAGCCATTCGTGCTGAGATTCGCCAGGTTATGCGAAACCGTCGCCTGCTGGCCGAGCGTGTGTTTTGCGCCTGTCATCGACAGGTAAATCATGCGGTCCAAAATGAAGTCCTCATAAATCAGCCGCCCGTTTCAAGGTGAAGTGCGGCTTGCCTGCCGTGGTTGCTGACAGTCACACCCGGTTATCTCAGGTTCACCAGTGTTTGCAGCATGGCGTCCTGAGTCTTGATGGTTTGCGCGTTCGCCTGGTAAACACGCTGCGCCGTGATCATCCTCACAAGTTCCGCGGTGAGGTCGACGTTGGACTCTTCAACCGCTGCGGACTGCAGGGGACCAAAACTTCCGTCACCGGGGATGCCGGTTACCGGCAGGCCGGAATCGGAACTCGCCTCCCAGCGGTTGTTGCCGATGGGCTTAAGGCCCTGTGGATTGGCAAAACTGGAAAGAGCTACCTGTCCCAGATTCTTGGTCTGGCCGTTGGTATAGTTGCCGACGATGATGCCGTCGTTACTCACATTGAATCCGGCCAGGCGGCCGGATGTGAAACCGTCCTGGGACAGTGAATTGATTCCAAAATTGGAACCAAACTGCGTGCTGCCCGTTAAATCCAGTGAAAATGCCAACGGGGTCACTGCTCCGCCAGCCACGGTCAGCGAGGCAGGAACCGGCATCGCGGTCGTCATCACGCCTGAACTGTTGAATGCGACGGTGACGGGATTGCCGGCACCTGCGCCAAGATCCACGTTCGCGACTGCCGTGCCATCGACGGTGCCCCGCATCTCCCACTGTCCGGCAACGGCAGTCTTGACGAAGTACAGCGTGAACACATGCGCGTTGCCGAGCGTGTCATATACCGACCCCGACGTCGACTGGGTGAAGCTGGTGGGATCGATCGGATTAAACAATGCGGTCGCCGGAGGCACCTCGCGGGAATCAAGATTGAGGTCGGCCAGAAACTTCGCCGTAGCAGAAGGCGCCAGCTGCGACGATGACAGTTGTAGCGGCACCGGTGTGGACAAGACGATATTCCCAGTGGCATCAGCAGCATATCCGGTCAATTGCGACCCGTCGCTGGTCACGACATAGCCGTCGCTATCGAGATGAAACTGTCCATTGCGCGTATAGGCAATAGAGCCGCTGTCGCTGACACGAAAAAAACCCTTGCCGTTGATCGCCAGATCAAGCGGATTATTGGTAGCCGTAAGATTGCCCTGCGTAAAACGCTGCCCAACCGCGGCCACCCGGCTGCCGAGACCGATCTGGCTGCCGCCGCCGCCGCTTAACGATGCTGCATAAACATCGGCAAACTCCGCGCGCGATCCCTTGAACCCGACGGTTGCCGCGTTGGCGACGTTATTGCCGATTACATCGAGGTCCGCCGCGGCCACATTGAGGCCGCTCAATCCTGTTTGAAATGCCATGACTGTCTCCTGTTTACCTGATACTGCGAATTTGCTGCATGGTGAGATCGCCCAGACCATCCACCGTGACGCGCGCCCCGCTACCGCCCAGCGTCACGCCGGACACCGTCCCGGTGGAAACCGGCGTGGACGCAATTTTCTGTCCTGCGCCCATGGCTACCACCTGGAATGAGTAGGCCCCGGGTGCCATGGTTGCGCCGGCATCGTTGCGGCCATCCCAATCAAACGTCGTCAGCCCGCTATTGCGCGGCCCCAGTTCGAGTTGACGCACGACATTGCCCGCCGGCCCGCTGATATTGACCTTCACGCTGTCGGCCGCGCGGTCCAGCTGGATGCCGGCACGCGCCGGAGCACCCGCAGCGAGGGTCAGCTTGTTGCCGTCGGCCATAACCGTGCGCCCGATCAGGGAAGCGGACTGCATCGACTGACCGGCCAGAAAGGATGCCGACATCTCGCTGAGCGTCGTATTGAGTTTTTCAATGCCATTGACTGTATTGATCTGGGCGAGTTGCGAGGTTACCTGCGCATTGTCCAGAGGATTCAGCGGATCCTGGTTTTTCATCTGCGTAACCAGCAGCTTCAGAAAGCGGTCCTGAATTGCGCCGTTGGCCGACGTTGACGGCGTGGCTGCGCCCGCCGCATTTGCACTGGCTATGTCCTGAATGATATTCATGTCATTACCTCATTTTCTCTAGGAACCTAGTTGCAGGGTTTTCATCAACAATGTTTTCGCGGTATTCATCACCTCGACATTGTTCTGATAGGAGCGCGATGCCGAGATCATGTTGACCATTTCATCGACAACGTTAACGTTGGGCATGGTGACGTAGCCTTGCGCATCAGCCGAAGGATGCTTTGGATCATGAACTTTTTTCATCGGCGATTGATCTTCAATCACATCGCTTACCCGCACGCCACTGGCATCGGCGCCGGCGATCGGGACAGTACTGAATACCACCTGCTTCGCCCGATAGGGCTTGCCGTCCGGACCCGTAACGCTGTCCGCATTGGCAAGATTGCTCGCCACGGTGTTGAGCCGGTGCGATTGCGCCGTCAGCGCGCCGCCGGAAATTTCAAATACATTGAACAGTGACATTGTTATCCTTGTATCGCAGAAAGCAGCGCCTTTAGCTTGCTGTTGATCATCATGAGGTTGGCTTCATAGTGAATGGCGTTCTGGGCAAATTGGGCTCGCTCGACATCCATGTCGACCGTATTGCCATCCAGGGAAGGCTGCACTGCCGTCCGATATTGCGCTGGCCCCGACGACAGCGCGGCAGCGTCACGTGTCGGCGAAAGATGCGCGCCCGACGTGCGTGCAAGTTCGGTGCCCGGCGCACGCCCAGCGACCAATTCCTGCATCGCCTTGCGAAAATCGATATCGCGCGCCTTATAGCCGGGCGTATCGGCATTTGCAATATTTGACGCCAGCAGCTGTTGCCGCTGCGCGCGCAAGTTAAGGGCGTCCGCGTGAAACTGCAGCGTCGAGTCCATCTGGTTAGCCATCAGCCATCCCGCCTGTTGTGTTGTGATCACTCAATCGCCAAAACGCCCGGTCTAAAGTCATTGCACGAAGTGCCGTTAATACATGTAGTGCACTCGCTCGAATTTCATAACCCGGTTTTCGGAATGCGGCGATCATAGGCAACGACACGCCGTGCCAATCGAAAGATTACTGGGTTAAAAGTATCCCAATTCCTACGCTGACGACCCGTCAAACGGCTGCAGAATGACTGTCGGTCAATGGCGGAAATGTGTCCGGAAATGTGCGAGCGCCATCGCGGAACTCAGGGATGATGAGGATGAAACTACACCAATCTGTCCGGCTGCTGGCATGCGCCATTGCGGTGCTGTCGTGCCAGGCGCTGCATGCGCAAATGGTGGCACGCCAGGACCCTGCGGCTATATACCGCGGCGTCGAAAATTTCCTGCGCACGCAAACTGCGGGCTCGCCCCATAAGATCGGCTATACCATTTCAACCGTGGATCCGCGGGTCGCTCTCCCCGCCTGTCCGGCGTTGGAGTTTTTTCTGCCGGCAGGTGCAAGACTGTGGGGACAAACGGCAGTAGGCGTGCGTTGCACCGGCGAAATGCCGTGGAGCATCTACGTCACAGTACAAGTCACCGTAACTGGCAACTATCTGGTGCTGGCCCGTGCGGTTCCACAGGGACATACCGTGGCGGCCTCGGACGTTGCGTTGCAAAGCGGCGATCTGACCCTTTTGCCGACGGGCGTCTTGTCGGACCCCGATCAGGCAGTGGGCAGGATTGTGGCGGGTGCGTTAGCGGCAGGCCAGCCGGTCAGCCGGGAATCGCTGCGCACGCCAGTCGTGATCCAACAAGGACAAACCGTCATATTGCAGTCATCCGGCAGGGGATTTCGCGTGACCGCGGAAGGCAAGGCGCTGAATAACGCGCAGGACGGACAGGTAGCGCAGGTACGAACGGCGTCCGGGCAAACGATAAGCGGTATTGCGCGCGCCAGCGGCATTGTGGAGATACGGTAATAAATATTAATAAAATCAAATACTTAAATAAATTTCTCGTGCACACCAGCAACCCACATTCAACGCACCGCAAAAAAAATTCAAAAAATCCTAAAGTCCTGCCTTCGGTCATCCGTTATAGCCAGTATTGCGAGAGTCCAAGAGAGTAAACCCATGAAAATCGACAACAGCACGAAAACCATCACAGGCGGATTGCTTCGGGAAGAACCGGGTCGGTCCATACGAAAGTCTGCGGACGATTCAGGCAGTCTTCCGCAAAGCACGCACGTGCAACTGAGCCCATTGTCGGCGCAGTTGCAAAGTATCCAGCGCGGTTTTGCCGACACGCCTGTGATCGATGCAACCCGTGTCGCCGAACTGAAGGAAGCCATCAGTAGTGGCCATTTCAAAGTGGATGCCGACAAGATTGCGGATCGTTTGCTGAAAACCGTTCAGGATCTTATCGCCTCGCATAAGCGCTAAAAAGGCGCATCCCGATGCCACTCAACTGCAACAATCTCCAACCGACCCTATTGGCCGAAAATGAGGTGTTGCGCGCCTTTATCAAAGCGCTGCGCAATGAAGAACAGGCCTTGCTCAAGGGGAAAACCGACCAACTCGGTTTGTTCGCCGAGTCAAAGGGTCGATTGGTCATTGAATTGGCCAAGCTGGCGGAGATCAGGCTGCAATTGCTGCGCAATTACGGCGTGTCACCAGACCGTGCTGGAATGGAACAACTGCTGAATGAGCACTATGCGGGCGATAGCGAGGAATGCACGCAATGGGAACATCTGTTGCAACTGGCGACGACCGCGAACCAGATCAATACCAGTAATGGACTGCTGATCACGGCGCGTATGAAGTACACCCAACGGGCGCTAAACATGCTCTTCCCCGATGCACGGCTTCCCTCTGCGTATGCACCGGATGGCAGCATCGTCGGATTTCGCCCTGCGCACCAGATCGCCGTCGCCTGACAGGCATCAGGCCCAGTACACCCCCTACGCCTTCCGCGTCCGCGGGCGCTTGGCCTGACCGCAAACCGCAATCATCGGTAGCACACGGACATCAATACCCTGGCGATGCTCAGCGGCTCGCGCGCAGACGGGCGCGCAGGCGCGCTATCGCCTGTGTGTGCATCTGGCAAACACGGGACTCACTGACACCGAGCACTTCGCCGATTTCGCGCATGTTCAATTCATGCTCGTAATACAGCCCCATCATTTTTTTCTCGCGATCGGGCAACGCCTCGATGGCGTCAACCAGCATCTGCCGCTCATCAGCGTCAAGCAATGATTGCAAGGGATTCGGGCGATCATCCGCATAGGAGGCATCGATCGCATTCTCCTCGCCATGGCTTTCCAGGTCTTCGCTTGACACCAGTTGATAGCCACGCGCATCCAGCAATAGCTGTTGGTACTCCGCCAGCGGGATATTCAGTGCATCGGCAAGCTCCTGCTCAAGCGGTGGCCGGCCATGCTTTTGTTCCAGCTTGCTGATCATCACTTCCACCTGTCGCAGACTTTTGCGCAAGGTCCGCGGCAACCAGTCAGATTGACGCAAGCCATCGAGCATTGCGCCGCGTATGCGTTGTACGGCGTACGTCTCAAACTGGGCGCCATAAGTATTCTTGAAGCGTTTCGCCGCATCCAGCAGTCCAAGCATGCCAGACTGGATGACATCGTCCAGTTCAACGCTGGGCGGCAGCGACACCATCATGTGAAGTGCAAGCCGCTTCACCAACGGCGCGAATTGGGAAATGCACAGATCCACTTGCGATTCATAGGTAACAATATCGTTCATCTCAAACTCCGGCATTCGCGAGTACGGGTGAGCTACCCGCGCGCACACTTTGCATAAAACGGTCTATAAGGCCATGTCTGGCTCGGGCACCCGGCCAGCCGGCAATGGCATCGGCTATACCGCGAAACCGCGCCGCGGATGGCGACGACGGATAAGCATCCAGTACAGGACAAGGCCTGATACTGGCGAGCCGCAGACTTTCGTCCTTCGGTACGCAACCCAGGGATTCGATGGGCAATTGCAAATGGCTGCGCGCAAGACCCAGCAGATTGTCCAGAATGACGCGCGCATTCCCCTCGGCGACTACGCGGTTGAGCAGTACATGAAAGCGGTGTTGTCCGTCAGCGTTATGCAACCGTTTGATCAGTGCATAGGACGCCGTCACAGCCCGGGTAGCGGCAGACGAGACGACGATGGTGTCATGGAGCACGTCGACAAACATTTCCGTGCTGCCGGCCTGGCCGCAGGGCGTATCGACCAGCACCACGTCAAAACGACGGTCAACGCCGCCAAAATTCGCGATCAACCTCTGCTTTGCCACAGAAGGCAATGCGTGTAATACGCCCGCTGCGGGAAAAACAATCACCCCGTAAGCCGTTGGCACCAGTGCCTCTTCGATGGCAAATTCGTGGCACATCGTCGGTTCCAACGCGACGCATGGCGGCACACCGAGCATGGCACTGCTGCTTGCGGGCCCGCGGTTCTCGTCGATCAACAACACACGAGCGCCTCGGGCCGCGAGTACTGTCGCAAGATTTACCGCCACACTGGACTTGCCAACACCGTTGCAACCAGACACCAGCGTAATAATTCTCGCCGTATTTCGAGCCAGCATGCGGCGCAATCCTTCGGCCTGATCTCCGCGAAGTTCAGCCATAAGCGCCTCCCGCCGCCACTGCGAGCGGAAATTCTTCTTCCTGCAGTCCGTGCGTATTGGCGTTTTTAGCCGTCCGCAGGGCGCGGTCCAGCAGATAGTCCGGATTCGGAAGGTGGATGTCTTCGGGAACGTTCTGGCCGTTGGTTACATAGTTCAACGTCAAGCGATGACGGATCGCGCAATCCAGCGCCGTTGCCAAACTGGCCGATTCATCGAGCTTGGTAACGATACAGCCGTGCAATCCACCTTTTGCGTACGACGCTATGACCTCGTCCAGCGTTGCGCCGTTGGCCGTCGCGTTCAGCAACAACAACCGTTTCACCTGCGCGCCGCAAGCCACCAGCAGGGCACTTTGTTCCGCCACCAGCTGGTCTCGCTGGCTCATACCTACCGTATCAATGAGAACAGTCTTCCTGTCGCGCATTTTGGCCAGTGTCGCGGCCATGTCGCCGGCATCCTTGACGGCATGCACCGGCACGCCAAGGATCTTGCCGTAAATCCGTAACTGATCGTGGCCGGCAATACGATAACTGTCAGTTGTAATCAATCCCAGCTTGGCTGCGCCGTAGCGGACCACGCAACGTGCCGCGAGTTTGGCCACTGTCGTGGTCTTGCCGACACCCGTTGGGCCGACCAGTGCGTACACACCACCATCGGAAACCAGTGATTCATGGGACATCACACGCAGTCTGCTTTTAATTTCCACACCGAGCGCCTTGTGCGCGGCCGACCCCGCGGCATGCTCCGGGACCGCTCCCGCCAGCTCACGCGCCAGCATTGGAGAAAAGCCGGCGTTGATCAACACCCGCATAGCCGCCGCGCGCGCCGGAGCGCCCTGCTTGAGGCTCGACCATGCCATGCCGGAGATTTCGCGCTGCAACAGCGACTTCATCGCTGAAACCTCACGCATTAGATTCTGCACAATGCCATCGGCAACATTGACTGACGCTACGTTCACGGTGGGCGGCGCCACGGCGCCTGCCAGTGCGCCAGCCGACATTGCAGTCAGTTCGATACCGCCCTCAAAAGCACGATTGGCGACGATCAATGCGTCCGGGCCGAGCGCCTGCTTGACCTTCTGCAGGACCTCGCGCGATGTTTTACCAACAAACTTTCTGGGAATCATGACTTGCTCCCGATAACAGAGGTAACTTTGATAGAGCGCGCATCGGGTACTTCCGAATGCGCCAGAACTGAGAGGCGCGGGATGCTACGCCTGAGGAAACGCGACAACAGTGCGCGCAACGGGCTGGGAAGCAGCAGTACTGCCGGCAAGCCGAGTTGTTCCTGCCGGTGCGCTGCCTCTTGCGCGCCGCGCGACAACGTGTCAGCGAGATCCGGCTCGAAAACCAGACCGTCGGCTGAGCCTGTCTGCATGCTTTGCATCAACAAACGCTCCAGATCGGGATCGAGCGCCATTACCTGAAGGTCCGCCTTGCCTGGGAACAGCTGTTGCACGATTGCACGACCCAATGCCACCCGCACCAGTGCCGTGAGTTCGCTCGCATCCTGGGTACGTAACGCATGTGCCGCAACGACTTCCACGATGGTGCGCATGTCGCGAATATGCACGTTTTCCTCGAGTAAATTCTGCAGTACCCGCTGCAACGTCACCATCGGCAGCAGTTTGGGCACGACGTCCTCGACCAGCTTTGGCGTATCGCGCGACAGATGCTCAATTAACTGTTGCAGTTCCTGCCGGCCCAGAAGATCAGCAGCGCTCGCATGAATCAGTTGGCTGATATGAGTGGCCACCATGGTGCTGGCATCGACCACGGTGTACCCGTGCTGCTGCGCACTGTCACGTTGCGAAGCATCGATCCATACCGCGGGCAGTCCGAATGCAGGGTCTTGCGTTACCGTTCCCGGAACCTGCGCAGTAACCCGTCCAGGGTTGATGGCCAGGAACAGTCCCGGCTGCGCCTCGTGCTGCCCTATTTCCACGCCCTTTAGCGTGATGCGATAACCATTGGGCCGTAGATCCAGGTTGTCACGTATGTGTATGACAGGCGGCAGAAAACCGACGTCTTGGGCGAATTTTCGGCGGATCGCCTTGATGCGGCGTAACAGCTCGCCGTCCTGTGTCTTGTCGACCAAAGGAATCAAGCGGAATCCGACCTCCAGCCCCAAAGTATCCACCGGCGTCACGTCGCCCCAGCTGACATCATGGGTCTCCGTGACGGGCTGTGGCACGGACGGTGCGCTGGCAACGTTCTGTGCCGCCAGATTACGTTGATGCATGAAGTGGGCGGCAGCAACAAATGCGGCAGCCAGCAACAGGAATGCAATGTGCGGCATGCCGGGCACCATGCCCATAACCCCGATGATTGCGCCTGTGATTGCCAGTGCTGACGGTTTGGCCAGTACCTGGGACATCAACTGCTGTCCCGTATTCTGGTCGGTACTGACCCGGCTCACGACCAGGCCTGCGGCCGTGGAGATGATCAGTGCCGGAATTTGCGCGACCAGTCCATCGCCAATAGTCAGCAGAGTGTAGTTTTTCGCTGCATTCGCGACATCCATCCCGTGCTGCAGCACACCGACGATCAGCCCGCCCACGATGTTAATCAAAAGAATAATGATGCCTGCCACTGCGTCTCCGCGCACAAACTTGCTGGCGCCATCCATGGATCCGAAAAAATCAGCTTCCTGGGCGATAACCGCACGACGCTTGCGCGCTTCCTCTTCGCCGATGAGTCCGGCATTGAGATCAGCGTCAATCGCCATTTGCTTGCCGGGCATCGCATCCAGCGTGAACCGCGCGCCGACCTCCGCAATGCGTCCTGCACCCTTGGTAATCACCACAAAATTGATGACGACCATGATGACGAACACCACCAGGCCAACTGCGTAATTGTCCCCAACCAAAAAATGCCCGAACGATTCGATCACCTTGCCCGCCGCGCCCGGTCCGGTATGTCCCTCTAGCAGCACGACGCGGGTCGACGCAATATTGAGGGACAAGCGCAGCAGCGTGGTCACCAGCAATACCGTTGGGAACACCGCAAAATCAAGCGGCCTCACGGTATTCATGGCAACCAGCAGGACCATGATGGAAAACGCGATATTGAATGTGAACAGCATGTCGAGCACGAATGGCGGCAGTGGCAGCACCATCATCGCCAGCAGCATGACGATGAGCAGCGGCGCTGCCATGCCACGCAGCAGATCCAGGGAGGACATCCGCGACAAGGTCAAGGCGCCGATCATTGCTGCGCGCCCTGTGGATCAAGACCGGCAGGAACATCAACCGGAGGCAACTGCCGCGGGGCGGTACCGCCATAGTCGCGGTAACGCCGCAACTGGAACACATAGGCCAGTACTTCCGCGACTGCCGAATACAGTTTTTCCGGTATCTCGGCGCCGATTTCCGCATGGTGATAAATCGCTCTCGCCAACGCAGGCGATTCAAGCACAGGGATGCTATTTTGCTCGCCGATTTCACGAATCCGGGCTGCCACCAGATCCGCGCCTTTGGCAACAACGCGCGGCGCATGCATGCCCTTGTCTTCATAGCGCAGGGCAACCGCGTAGTGTGTGGGATTGGTAACGATCACGGATGCGTTAGGAACTTCAGCCATCATCCGCCGGCGCGCCATGGCGCGCTGCTGGTTACGGATTGCTGCCTTGATCTGCGGATCCCCTTCGCTCTCTCTTTGTTCCCTGCGCAGTTCCTCACGCGACATTTTGAGGTCGCTGGCGTGACGCCAAATCTGGAACGGCACATCGACGGCGGCAACCAACGCCAATGTGCCCGCAGCAATCAGGAAACTCATTCCTGCAATCCGGGACATCTGTGCGACACCTGCGTCGAGCGGCAACAGTGCGAGTTGCTGCAGCGGATCCCGGTAATGCGAGATCACGGCTACGGCAACCACGGTGATCAGTACCGACTTCACCAACGCCTTTACCAGTTCCGCAACGCCGCGCCAGGAAATGATCCGGGCGGCGCCCGCAATGGGATTGACGCGCTGCCAATCAAAGCGCAGTGCGTTCCATGTGAAAAGCCAACCGCTTAGCAGCTGCGGCACCAAAAACGCCGTCATCAGCAGGAGCAGCAATAGTGGCGCGATGGCGAACAACGCTTCAAATGAGTGCTCGTGCAGGCGCTGCAACATTTGCCCGGCATCCGGTACCGTGGCCGCATCGATGCTCAGGCCCCGCTGCAATAGCGAGCACATTTTCTGGAAAAAATGCGCACCGAAAAACCATAGTCCTCCGGCACCTGCCATCAAAAGGGCAAACGTGGTCAGTTCCTGGGAACGTGCAACATGGCCCTCCTCGCGTGCCTGCTCCAGACGTCGCGGGGAAGCCGATTCGGTACGTTCGGAATCGTTTTCTTCAGCCATAATCAATCATTGAATTCACAGGCAAGTATCCCCGTAACGGGGCAGAAGGAATCCAACAAGAAGGTGGTGAATGGCGGGGCTATTCGAACATTTATCGACCACGCGCCGCCGTGGCAGGGAATCAGGACGGCAACGCTTGCGGCGGGATTGGCGCCTCAACACCGTACCATACCGACTCGCCCACAGCGTTCGTTGCCACCTTGGTCACGCGATGCGCCACGCCATCGGGTGTCAACCCAAGCAGTTCTCCGACCGCGGCGTAGTCATCGGGCAATGCTGCGTTGTGCCAGCCCAGTGCCGAGTGACGCGCGACGTCAACTGCATACCCGACGCACAACACACGCGGATTGCGTCCGTGCTGAGCATCCATCAGTGTGTGCAGCAGTTCAGGTAGATCCCAGGCCTTGACCATCGCCAGTTGCAAATCGATGAGCCGGAATCCCAGCACAGACTGCTGGGCCGTCTCGCTGCGCAGGGTACGGTCACACCTCTGCCGCGCGGCTATTTCGCCGGCTTGCAACGGTGCAAAACACCACAGCAGCATTTCCGCCAGATCATGAAGCAGCGCGGCAATCATGACTTCCTCCGGGTCCATGTCCTGACGCAATCTCGCCCAATCGCGCGCATACAACGCCGCATGACGCGCCCTGCTCATGACTTTTGATACACCCTCAAGTGCTGCCCTATCGCCAGAAAGTTTGTCCTCGATAGCGGACTGCACGCCAAAATGGGTGTAGAACGGTGATAAACCGAGCATCATTAATGCATGCGCGATGGTCGTAATGTCCGCGGTGCGGTGCCGTCCCCGGTGCTGCTGAAGATAGCGCAGAACCTTCGCCGTCATGAACGGGTCATGCAGCACCGTATCTACGATTTTTTGCGGCGCAATGTTATCCCCGTCGTCACGCATGCGGTCGAGTTCCGCTACGCTATGCGCAAGTACCGGCAATTCCACCTGCCTCAGCATTTCTACCCACTGCAAAAGGGTGTGGGGCGTACGCATCACATTCGCCATACGTAGAGCTTCGAGCATACGCGGTCGCCGACGTCGAATGCTCGGGCCGGCGGCACACCGGGTACGCTGAAACTGTTGCTGACAAACAGACTGCCTGGCCGCATTTCGCGGCGCGCCTTTTCCCATAGGCTGGTCATAGGCACTGGCGACAAGTACGCATACACGACATCGTAATCTGTCAGATCGGTACTCCAGAAATCTCCCCAGCACACGTTTACCCCGCGCTGGCGACATGCCCCCCAGCGGCCCCACAGGAAAGGCAACGGTGCGAGTTCTACGCCGGTGAACTGGCCGTCGGGCCGCGCACGCGCAAGATTCATCAAAAGGGATGCCGTTCCGCAACCCAGGTCGATCAATCGAAATCCCTTCCGCTGCGGCAACAACGTCAACACCAATGCAGCCGCCTGATTGCTGGAAAGAAACAGCGGTACTCGCTGAAACCATGCCGCCCCATTCACCAGCAGCAGCACACAGAATATTCCCAGAAACATCAGCGGAGATATTCCCGCTCCGAGCAACGCATTTCCGGCGGGAAAAAACAGCAGGTTGATCGGCATCCACCACCAGGGCAGACCGCTAGCCCGGCCTATAGTGGCCGCGCAGAGTCCCTCGACCCACGGCCATGCGGCTTGCGGCAATGGCCACCACGCCGCCCCCGCAGCAAAACCACATGCGGCAGTGCAAAACAGGTGTATCGCGCCCACGATCCAGAGCGGTGACCGCATTCCTGGCATAGGCAGCGCGTCAGCGTGGCACCGCATTCAGCGTGTCCTTGGGAAGAGGGTCGCTCTTGCTTACCGTAAGCGCACCGCTTGCCTTTTTGAGTGATTCTTCAGCCTGCAGGGTCAGGACGATGATGGCAATGCGCCGGTTTGCCGGACTATGTGGATTGCTTTCGTCGAACAGCACGGCGGAAGCCATGCCCACTACACGCTTGATCTTGCCGTCTTCGATGCCGCCTGCGATCAATACTCGGCGCGATGCATTCGCGCGCTCGGCAGACAGTTCCCAATTGCTGTACCCACGTTCGCCGGAAGCATACGGCTTGGCGTCAGTGTGTCCGGTTAAAGTGATTCCGTTACGCACTTCATTCAACGGTGCGCACAACGCGAGCAGTATTTCGCGCGCATACGGTTTCAGTTGCGCGCTGCCAAGGTCAAACATCGGGCGATTTTTCTCGTCTATAATTTGAATGCGCAGACCCTCGCTGGTAATGTCAATGAACAACTGATTGCGATACTGCTTGAGGAACGGACTGGCCTCAATCAGTTCATTGAGCTGCGCTTTCAGCGCCTTCAGACGTATCATATCGAAGCGCACGACCTTGGCCTGCGCCTCCCTCACGTTCAGCCGATGCTTTTGTTCCGGCATCTCGCCGCGTCGCATCTGCAGGTCGTCGCTGCGCGTAAGATCCCGGCCGCCGGCCTTGATCGGACTGGAACTGTCGCCGCTGCCGCTGCCGCCAGAAAGAGAAACCTTCAGCGGCGTGCGAAAGTAATCGGCGATGCCCTGCAACTCGCCTTTCGTGGTCGAGCCGAGCAACCACATCAGCAGAAAGAACGCCATCATCGCGGTGACAAAATCCGCGTAAGCAATCTTCCATGCCCCGCCGTGATGTCCGCCAGCGGCCTTCTTGATGCGTTTGATGACAATGGGGCGCTGGGTATCGTCAGCCATGTTGGTACCATCCGGTCGCGGCGTGTTCCATGCCCTTCATTACTTCTTCTGCTTGACGTGTTTCTCGAGTTCACTAAAAGAAGGCCGCTCTGTCGAATAGAGCACCTTCCTGCCGAACTCAACAGCGAGGGCTGGTGAATAGCCATTGAGACTGGCAAGAAGGGTGACCTTGATGCATTCCAGCATCTTGGTTGACTCATCGAGCTTTTGTTCGAGAGACGTGGCTAACGGTCCAATGAATCCGTACGCAAGCAGAATGCCAAGGAACGTGCCCACCAGCGCATTCGCTATCAGCAGACCCAGTTCCGACGGCGGCAATCCGACCGACGCCATGGTATGCACCACGCCCATCACCGCCGCGACAATTCCGAAAGCGGGCATGGCATCACCCAGTTTTGCGACACAATGCGCTGGTAGTGCCCCCTCGTGGTGATGAGTGCCAATTTCGTTGTCCATCAGATTCTCAATCTCGAATGCATTCAGATTGCCCCCGACCATCAGCCGCAGGTAATCGGTCATGAATTCAAGCACATGGTGATCTTTAATCACCTGCGGATACCGCGCAAACAGCGGGCTTTTCTCCGGGTTTTCAACATCATCCTCTATGGTCATCAACCCTTCCTTGCGCACTTTGGCAAGGATGTCGTAAAGCAGCGCCATCAGGTCCATGTACATCGCCTTGGAATAGGCAGAACCTTTAAGCACAGACGGCAACGCCTTGATCGTTGCCTTGATTGCCTTACCGGTATTGCCCACTAGAAATGCGCCGGCGGCAGCGCCACCGATCATCAGCAATTCGATGGGCTGCAGCAAAGCGCTCAAGTGCCCGCCGGCCATCACGAAGCCGCCGAACACAGAGGCCAGAACAACAATATATCCAATAATAACAAGCACTTACGGATGCTCCTGAGCAAACGCCACCGTATTGCGCGTATTCATCGGGACCGGCATGTCCACGATTGCGAATTTGCGCGGCAGATTAGCATCGGGAAGTAAGCGACCAACGCCAAATTAGGGGTTGAAACAGCTGCTTCTTCGCGACGCTCTGTACTAAAGCGTTTGGCACACTGGCGTCCGGCGCGATACGCTGGCCAACACCTTCTGTCCGATCATGCTGCACATACCAAGAGGCGTTGCATGGATCGGCAAAGACAGTGCGGCGGGAACCGGTTCCGCTTTTTTGGTTTGTCCGGCACGCGACGGAATGTTGCACATTCCGCAAACATAATCTCGATGCAAATCCAGTGTATGAACGACAAAATGCCCGTGGCACTGGGTGCATGGAATCGTGGTCAGCATCTTTGCATCAAAAAAGCGGACCAGGCTCCACGCCCGCGTCAGGCTCAGGACACGCTCCATGTCATGAATCTTGATGTGCTCAAGGTAGAGTTGATATGCCTTGATGATCGCTTCGATCCCGCGCACACCCGTGTGCGTACTAAGGTAGCGGAACGTGTCAATAAACAGAGAAGAATGAAGGTTTGGCCGCCAGCACATGAACCAGTCGGTAGAGTACGGCAACATGCCTTTAGGGGGAGACTTACCCATGATTTCCTTATACAGCTTGAGCAGCCGCTCCCGGCTGAGCCTGGTCTCCGCTTCCAGCACTGCGAGCCGCGCTCCCAGGCGAATAAGTTCAACTGCAAGGTCAATTTGCCTTGCTTCGGATACGACACTCTTGTTGCGCACGGTGGTAACTCCAGTCAGTTAATGGTGTGTTAGCGGGATCAGGCCAGTCCGACAGCAGGTTGACCCGCCATCAACACGGCCGCGTGCGATTGGCCCATCAGCTTTTCCTTGCCATGGTCGGTCAACAGTCCAAAAATCATCCGGTCATCAAAACGGAAGCGGCACAGCAGAAGGTTGGATGCCGCCATTTTCAGGATCTGCCCGGGCGACAGGCGATCAAGAAGTTGCGCGACATCATCACCAATACCCAGGCGAAACATCGCCGTGGCTCGATCCTGTCTGATCAACTGCTGCGCCAACAGCAGATAGGACAGGTTGGTTTCCTGGATTTCGTTTATGAGTTGTTCGCTTTTCATGGCTGGTTCCCCCTTTTGTTACTGGTTGAGATTTGGTGGATGCGATTGTGCGCGACACTTCCACTCAACTTAATCAGACAAACGCCAATCAACGGGTGCTGCTTTCACGCGAATTCATGTAGGAATATTTCCTACAAATGCAATTGTGTTTGGCGTCTCACCAACGAAATGGCTTCTCTCTGCGCTTCCCGCAGAGTGAAAAATAGCGACGCACACAGTGGAAGCGGATCAAGGACTAAGGTCCGGCGCCAACGCCAAAGCGTGCTGGCGAGAAGAATGGCGATAATCACCCTTCTATTCAATGGTCCTCGTGTCTTCGTGTGCGGGCATCATGCGAGCACTCTGTCAGCAATGCCCGGCAGATTATCCAAACACGAGAATTTATTTATGCCCACATCACGCTCGATAATGATTTCCGGATTCATGGTATTTGCTCTCGCGGCTCCTGCATTTGCCGAAAACGTTTCGAACGCCCAAACGAAGCCGGATGGCCCGCCGGGCCAGGGGCTTGACCAGATGCTCTACAAAGGGCTGGTCGGGAATGTACTGGATACCGTGCCAATGGACCCCGCGCGGAGAGTGGGCTTGCAACGCGCTAACGCAGTAGTAAGCAGCACTTTGTCGGGTCGTTCACTATCGACGCTGGCAAAGCTCACTCATCCGGCGTTGTTGATTGGCGGCATCGCCTGGGGCCTGTGGGCTGCGTCGAACATCAACCCTCCTGTCACCGGCGCGGCCGAATCCGTTAACGAGGACCACAAATCCAGTACTGAAAATTTACCCGATGCGAAGTCTGCGGACAAAGAATCCCTCGCGGCAAGTTCCAGTTTCGTTTCGATGGATTTCAATCCGGCACCTGTGACAACACCTGTTCCCGTGGAATCTGGCGTCCCGATGACCCCACGTCCTCGGGTCATTAAGATTTGGCTGTCTCAGCCCTCAAATTAGGGCACGCCATCGATCACCGCTACTTCACCAGTGGTGAAAAGCCCAAAAAAATGCCGCCAACCCGATCGACACCATCAGATTCAACGACAGGAACCTGAAAATGAAAATGCTCGTGGTAATTGCATTGCTCGCACTTTCCTCATCTGCGATAGCAACAGAGACCGGTTCAGACTCGAACATCAGCCGGTATGTTGCGGACGTTATCGAGATCGAAACAATGTCAAATGGCGAGGTTGTCACTCGGCTCGTCTCAAGAAGCAAGCTGAGCGCGAGACAGTTCTGGATAACTTCGGTGTACCGCTCGCGCGAGCCAATGCTTGTGTTTGAAGGTCGAAGCAGTACAACACAGCATCTTGGCGACATTTATCGCGGACAAGAAAGTGAACGACAGATTCTCCAGGGTAATCGAGCGATAAACAATCTGCTCGACTTCCCGATTCATTCGGCCGTGGAGAGCAAATAAGCATTCGCCGCGAATCTGGTTGGCGATACAGTCGAGCAACAATCGGCCGTGCTTGCCTGAAAAAGCGGCTGTCGTACCCCGTAACTCTGGGAAGGGCAACTCACCCGGGCAGGGAAAAGAATACCGTGGCCCCAGCCCCTGGCTGCGCCTCCACCCAAGCCTTACCGCCGTGGCGTTGGATGATGCTGCTGACGATCGATAGACCGATACCGGTTCCCTCAAACTCCTTTTGCGTGTGCAGGCGACTGAACGGCCGGAACAATTTACCGGCATGCTGCATATCGAACCCGACGCCATTGTCGCGAACATAAAAAACAGTGTCGACTCCCGGTTCCTTTTGGGGACACACACCGACCTCAATCTGTGCTTCAGCGGTCTTGCTGGTATATTTAATTGCATTGGAAAGCAGATTGACCAGCACCTGTCTCAATAGCGATCTGTCAGCAACAACAGGGGGCAGTGCGGAAATGCGCCAGGTGACGGACCTACCGCCGAGTTGCGGATATAGATCCTGCACAATCTTGGTCACGAGGTCGTTGACGTCAATAGGCACTTTTTTCAAGACCGTGCGCCCGACGCGCGCAAACTCGAGTAGATCGTCGATCAACTGACCCATGCGGGCAGTTGCCGTGGTGATCCGATCCATGGTCGTGCGATTGTCCACGCTCAGCGTGGCGCCCAGCCTCTCCTGCAGGATTCTGTTGAATCCCATGATATGGCGCAAGGGGGCGCGCAGATCATGCGCCACGGAGTAAGAGAACGACTCCAATTCCCGGTTGACCCTTTGAAGCTCTGCTGTGCGCTCACGCACGCGCCGTTCGAGACTTGCATTGAGATCGCTTATGGTGCGAATCTGCTCAAACGATCGAACGGCGGCGATGATCGTCGTCGCCAGCCTGGTCCGGGTGAGTTCCAGCTTGGTTTTGTAATCGTTGATGTCGTACTTCTGGATTACATCGAGCTCGGGGGCGTAACCTGGCTGTCCGGTGCGTAGCACGATACGCACGGCATCGAGTTTCAGATCGTCGCGTACGTGCTTCACGAGATGCAGTCCGGAATCCCCTGCCTCCATCACCACATCGAGCAGAATAACGCCAATGTCCGGATGCTGTGACAGCATCGTCCGCGCATCCAGTTCACTATGCGCGTGCAGAAACACCAAGGGACATCCATATACCGTGAGGCTGGACAATGCGAACACCGTCGCTTCGTGAACCTCAGCCTCGTCGTCGACGATGAGTACTTTCCACGCTTTATCTCCAGCAGCATCAGGCTGCACTGGATCACTGGTACCGTACTCCTCAACCTGTACCAGAGGGTCATGTTGCGGGTCGCTCAATCTCGCCTCCGATGGTTGGTCTCCCGAAGGGCAGGGGGGGATACGGCGTTGCCAGACATGTCCGGATAAAAGGCACTGTGGGGTACATCATATCCTGCCCTGCGGCCGCGAAGCGGCAGGCTTCTCCTTCTCCGAGTTACCAGCGACAGCCATTACCGGCGCAACGATCGGGAGCACCGCCCTGAACGTCGTCCCGGCGCCGGGCAAGCTTTCCACCACGATACGCCCGCCCAGAAGCTGGGTGACGATGTTGTGCACGATATTCAGCCCCAGCCCGCTACC
>JAKFYK010000021.1 GCA_021730905.1 Betaproteobacteria bacterium
GGTTTGCTTGATGTGGTATTGCATCCAAAATTCGCCGACAACAATCTGGTGTATCTGTCTTACTCGGCAGGCGACCGCAATGGCATCGGTACCGAAGTCGCGCGCGGCGTGCTCAAAGGTAACCAGCTGGAAAACGTGCAGGTTATTTTCCGCATGCAGCCCAAGCTGCGCACCGGTTATCACTTTGGTTCGCGCATCGTATTCGACCGTGACGGTTTTCTTTTCATTACGCTCGGCGACCGCGGCGAAATGGAACGCGCGCAGAATCCCGGCGACCACAACGGCTCGGTGATCCGCCTGCACGACGACGGCCGCGTGCCCAAAGACAATCCGTTCACCGGCAAGCCGGGCTGGCTTCCCGAGAAATTCACGCTGGGCAACCGCAACATGCAGGGCGCCACGCTGCATCCGCAAAGCGGCTTGTTGTGGACGCATGAACATGGCCCGCAAGGCGGCGACGAAATCAACGTGATCCGCGCGGGCACCAACTACGGCTGGCCTGTGATTACCTACGGCGCCAACTACGGCACCGGCACCAAAATTGGCGAAGGCACGGCCAAGGAGGGCATGGCACAGCCGCTGCACCGCTGGGTGCCTTCCATCGCCCCTTCGGGCATGGCGTTTTACACCGGCAACCCATTTCCGAAATGGCGCGGCGATTTGTTCGTCGGCGCACTGAAAGATCAAATGCTGGTGCGGCTAAAACTCGACGGCGAAAAAGTCGTGCACGAAGAACGCATACTCAAAAATACATTGGGCCGTATACGCGACGTGCGCGCCGGGCCGGACGGGTTTATCTATCTGCTGACCGACGAACCGAATGGCGTGCTGGCACGGCTGGAGCCTGCCGACTGAGCGAACTACTACGCACTCCTGAACCGCGTAATCCGCGCAAACACAATAGCCGCGAACGGCAACGCCAGTGCAATCACCATCCCCACAATCAACAATTCGCCGAGCTGGCTGTAATTCGCCGCCACCGCGACATCACCATTCGGCGCGCGCACTTCGCGCGTCACAACAAAAATCTGGTTGAGATATTTTGCGCCGAGCGATGACGCCGACAACGCAAGATTGGTGAACGACGCCATCACCGCGAAATACGTCGCCTTGAGATTCGTGGGCGCCGAGCGCGCGATCCACGCCAGCATTGGAATCATCGCTACCTGTCCCAGCGGCGAAGCGAGCGTGGTGTTCACCATCATGATGGTGCGCGCGCCGACGGCGCCGTCGGTGAGTGCCGATGTCCATTCATGCAGGCCGTAGTACATGCCCACCGTCGGCGCCGACAGCACCATGCCGGTTATCGCCAGGAACCCGACCACATAGGCAATCGAACGCTCCGCCATAAAGCGCCGGAAAACGAATATGCCGAACAGCGTCAGCACGCTGCCGATCAGATCGAGCACGGAAATAAACTGCTCGTCGAAGCGCAGTTCGTCGATCATCCACCACGTCACGCCGTCGCCGGTGCCCGGCACCGCGCGAAACACGAATATCACCACCGCAGTGCCCACCAGCGTTGCCCGTGTATCCGGCGCGAGTTCGCGCGTGAGCCGCACAATCAGAAAAACAATAATAGCCATCGAACCCGCGAACACAATCTCCTGCTTCAGCCTGATGTCGCTGAAACCCATCGCCAGCGTAAACACCACGAACGCCAGGCTGCCGCCGAGTATCCACCAGTTCGGCGCAGTCTTGTCCGCATGTTCATTCAGCGCCGCGTGGATCGCCTGTGCGCTCATGCCTGCCGCGTGCAAGCGCCGTCGCTCGCGCATTTTGAGCGCCGAGGCAAGCACCACACCCAAGACGGAAATGACCGGAATCACGAGCGCCCATTCGTAAACCTTGGCATAGATCAACGCCTTGGCCGCCTTGGGTATATCGCCGGTGTCGGCAAATACGACAATGTTCACCAGCGCCACCAGCACGCCGCCGCCGATGATGGCCACGCGCCCCAGCGTCTGCATGGTCGTGTGCATGAGCTTCTGTTGTGCGTCGGGAATCGGCTGGCCCGCATCGTCCAGCTTCGGCACCGCCTCGACCGTCATCGCATCGGCCACCACGTCCTGAATCACATAGCCGACCGGCGACAACAGCGCCGCCAGCACGAACCAGCTTTCGACCGGCATCACCGCCGCCATTGCCGCGCGATGACCGAGCAGCCCCACCATCATCAGCAAACTCGCCGCAATCAAGCTCGCGCCGAGGTAGACCAGCCAGCCTTTCCAGCGCCAGATCAGATCGACGATATGACCGATCGGCATTTTGATGGCGTACGGCAGGCCCACCCAGAATCCGAGTGCGGCTAGAAATTCCGCCGACAAGCCAAGATGATCCTTGACGAAGAAGGTGCCGACGATGGCCGTCAGCCCGGAGATGCCCGCCGCCACATAGACCATCATCGGCGGCAGATACGACCAGCGCATCTCGTGCGCGAGTTCGACGATGTTGTCGTCGAACCAGCGGCGCAAAAATTGGATTAAAGCAATCATGGCTGCATCATAATAGCAGCCGCATTACCTTGTGGTATTTCAGTGGGTCAGTGCAATTGCGAAGGCGGCGGCATCTCGTCTTCGTTACTATGGCCGGCGAGATCAACCGTTTCAGCCGGTTCATCTTCATCATCCACATCGAGCAAGCCTTCGCCCGCCGATATCGAACTGCCGCCCTGCCCCGGCATGTTCAGTTCGACCTGCGCCGCACCGCTGGATTCGACCAGGGTTCCCAAATCATCAAGTGGCGGCAGCTCTTCCAGCGAGCGCAGGCTCAGATCATCGAGAAACTGTTTGGTCGTGGCAAAAATCGCCGGACGGCCCGGCACCTCGCGATAGCCGATCACATCGATCCAGCCGCGCGCTTCGAGCGCCTTGATGATATTGGTGGACACCACCACGCCGCGTATATCCTCGATGTCTCCGCGCGTCACCGGCTGCCGGTAGGCGATGATCGCCAGCGTTTCCATCACCGCGCGCGAGTACTTCGGTGCTTTCTGCGGATTCAGCTTATCGAGATAGCGTTGCAGTTCCGGCTTGGCGCGAAAGCGCCAACCCGACGCCACGTTGACGAGTTCAACACCGCGCCCTTCCCACGCCGCGCGGATTTCATCCAGCAGCCTGCGCACCAACTCGTTGTTGGTTTCGCCACGCGGAAACATGCGCTTCATGTCGTTCAGTGACAACGGCTCGGGGCTGGTCAGCAGTGCGGTTTCCAGCACCTGCTTGACCAGATCAACATCGAGCGCGGGGCCTTCGGCAAATTCCTCTCGCGCTTCGCCCGCCTCCTGAACTTCCTGTGTTTCCTGTATCTCGTCGCTCATGCGTTCACCGTCATTTCAGCGTTTCTCAGTTTTACATAAATGGGCGCGTAACCCTGCTCCTGCGTGATCTGCACCAGCGATTCGCGCGCAAGTTCAAGGATCGCGATAAACGTCACCACCAGCACCGGCAAACCTTCATTTGCGGTGAACAGATGCGTGAACTCTACGAACTCGGCATCCTGCAGGCGGCGCAAAATGCGCGTCATGTGCGCGCGCACCGACAATTGCTCGCGTGTGATCGTGTGATGCTTATGGACGTTCGCGCGATTCAGTATCGTCAGCCACGCCAGCTTCAAATCGATGGCATCCACGTCCGGGGGAATCGCATCATCGCGCTCGAACAGCACATTCACCAGCGAATAGTCGCGGCCGGCTACCGGAATCTCGTTGAGCTGCAGCGCGGCCTTCTTCATCTGCTCGTACTCAAGCAGGCGCCGCACCAGCTCCGCGCGCGGGTCTTCTTCCAGCGTAATGCCCGAAGGACGAGGCAACAGCATGCGCGACTTGATCTCGATCAGCATCGCCGCCATCAACAGATATTCCGCTGCGAGTTCAAGCTGCTTGGTGCGCATCAACTCGACATACTCCAGATACTGCCCCGTCAGCTTCGCCATCGGAATATCGAGAACGCTGATGTTCTCCTTGCGGATCAGATACAACAGCAAATCCAGCGGCCCTTCGAACTGCTCAAGAAAAACTTCCAGCGCATCCGGCGGAATGTAGAGATCGTGCGGCATCTCCAACATCGGCTCGCCATAGACCTTGGCAATGCGCTCCACAGCGGCATCTATCGGCAGCATAGGTTCCGGCACAGATGAATCCAGAACGGCGCTCATACTGCCCTGCTTTCACCTACGAACAATGATGATAAGTATATGTTTTTATTAAACATTTTTCTCTTTATCGCGCCCAGTCCAAGGCGCACGCGAGATTCTACCGCATTTCAAGCAAAAACCCACAAGCTATAGTGTTTACTGCCACCGTCGAACGCAATAGATTGATAAGGGGTTGATTCACAACAGCTTTCGGTTAGGCGGCAGTGAGCCACATAAGTTCGCACCGAAAGTTGAGTCCCGACTGTCTGTCATTCCCGCGAAGGCGGGAATCCATAACGCCGGTGCCATTTGAGGCATTGCATGGATTCCCGCCTTCGCGGGAATGACAGGAAGGTTATTCTCCCGTGCGCTCAAAGGCGCCCTCGCAATCCCCCTGTGAGCCGCCGAGCAGCACAGCCAAGTCAGGGAATTCTGCGAGGACTGTTTGAGTCCTCGCGTGCTTTTTGCGAGGGCGAGTTCCGCAGCAGCCTGACTTGGCGAGCAGCGCAGGGAAGTCCGAAGGACCGGCGAGCCGGGGGCGGTTTTTCTTTGGTTACTTTCTTTTGAACGCTCAAAAGAAAGTAACCAGCCGCCGGGCTGCCCCCGGCGAAGTTGAAGTTATGTTTGCGTTGCTAAGTGCTTTCATTCAGCGCAATAGGATTGCACCCTATTGAAACACCTAGGTTCATTGACAGTCCTCCTCGGAAAGCTCAAAAATAAAAGTTGGGCCGCTTAACACCCAATCCGTTCTCAACTTACGAATACCCCAACCCCATAACCTCCCGAACATCCCGCAACGTCTCCTGCGCCATCTTCCGCGCCTTCTCACACCCGTCGGCAACGATGTTCTTCACCAAAGTAGGATCATCCAGATAGCGCTGCGCCCGCTCCCGCATCGGCTGCTGTTCGGCAATGATGGCGTCGATCACCGGCTGCTTGCACTCCAGGCAGCCAATCCCCGCACTACGACACCCCTGCTGCACCCACTGCTTTTTCTCGTCATCCGAGTACACCAGATGCAATTGCCACACCGGGCATTTTTCCGGGTCGCCAGGATCCGTGCGTTTCACGCGCGCTGGATCGGTGGGCATGGTCTTGATTTTTTTCGCTACACTGTCGGCGTCCTCGCGCAGCGAAATCGTATTGTTGTACGACTTCGACATTTTCTGCCCATCAAGGCCGGGCATTTTTGACGCTTCGGTCAACAGCGCCTGCGGCTCAGTGAGGATCACCTTGCCGCCGCCTTCGATATAGCCGAACAGCCGTTCGCGGTCGCCCATCGTCAGATTCTGGGTTTCGTTGAGCAGCGCGCGCGCCGCGGCCAGCGCTTCGGCATCACCCCTTTCCATGTAGTTCTTGCGGTGCTGACGGTACACCTTGGCGCGGCGCGAGCCGAGTTTCTTGACCGCGGCTTCGGCTTTCTCCTCGAAACCGGGCTCGCGTCCGAACACGTGGTTGAAGCGGCGCGCGATTTCGCGGGTGATTTCGACATGCGGCACCTGGTCCTCACCCACCGGCACGCGGTTGGCGCGGTAGATCAGGATGTCGGCGCTTTGCAGCAGCGGATAACCGAGAAAGCCGTACGTCGCGAGGTCTTTCTCGGCGAGTTTTTCCTGTTGATCTTTATAGGTCGGCACGCGCTCCAGCCAGCCCAGCGGCGTGATCATCGACAGCAGCAGATGCAGTTCGGCGTGCTCCGGCACGCGCGACTGTATGAACAGCGTGGCCTGCGCCGGATCGACGCCGGCCGCCAGCCAGTCGATCACCATATCCCATACATGCTGCTCGATGTGGCTGGGATCATCGTAGTGCGTGGTCAGCGCATGCCAGTCGGCGACAAAGAACAGGCATTCGAATTCATGCTGCAGGCGCACCCAGTTTTTGAGCACGCCGTGATAGTGGCCTAAATGCAACGCGCCAGTGGGGCGCATGCCGGAAAGTACGCGATTTGCAAACATGATGTTATTTGGACAGCAGCTTCAAAAGTTTATAAAGATCGAGCACGGAAACATCCGCCAGCGCCGCGACCAACTGTATGGTAATCGTTACCAGCGGCCACAGCACCACGTCGAGCACCCTGGTAAACAGCAGCGCGAGGATAATGAAAAAACCGTAAGGCTCGATGCGCGAAAACGCATACGCCTGGCGGTGCGGCAACAGGCTCACCATGATGCGTCCGCCGTCGAGCGGTGGTATCGGCAGCAGATTGAGCGCCATGAAAATAGCGTTCACCATCACGCCCGCCGCGCCCATCAGCGCCAGCGGCACTGAAAATTGACCCGCGACATCAGTGAACGCAAACTTCACCACCAGCACCCAGAAAATCGCCATCACCAGATTGGCGCCCGGGCCCGCCGCCGCCACCCATAGCATGTCGCGCTTGGGATGGCGCAGATTGGCAAAGTTCACCGGCACCGGCTTGGCCCAGCCGAAAATGAATCCGCCGCCGAACAATTTTGACAACGCCAACAGCAGCAACGGCAGCGCGACCGTGCCGATGGGATCGATATGGCGTATCGGATTCAGGCTCACGCGTCCCTGCGAATACGCCGTGAGATCGCCGAAATACTTGGCCACGTAGCCATGCGCGGCCTCGTGCAGCGTGATCGCAAAAATCACCGGAATCGCATAAATCGCGATCACCTGAATCACGCTCAGTTCCATGCGCGCCTTGCTGTCACGAAAGCATAATTTTCGTAACTATTTGTTTTTATTGAGTATTTTTTCATGCTGTTGACGGTTGCCCACGAGCAGGCAACACCGAGTGTAGCGCACCGGCGCAAACCGTAGCGACTACACACCGAACAGTGCGGTATCGCCCTTGCCCACGCGTGTGATCAACGGCTCCGGGCCGGTGAGATTGACTACGGTCGTCGGCTCAACGCCGCAAGGACCCGCATCGAGTATCAGATCCACCTGGTGATCAAGCCGCTCACGGAATTCTTCGGGATCGTTCAGCGGCACCTCGTCGCCGGGCAACGTCAACGTCGATGACAGTAACGGCTCGTTGAGTTCGGCCAATAGCGCGCGCACCACCGGATGGTCGGGGATGCGCACGCCGATGGTACGGCGGCTCGGATGCTGCAGGCGCTTGGGCACTTCGCGCGTGGCCTCCAGAATAAATGCGTAACAGCCCGGCGTCGCGGCCTTGAGCATGCGGTACTGACGGTTGTCGACTTTCGCGTAGGTCGCGATCTCGGATAAATCGCGGCATACCAGTGAAAAATGATGCCGCGCATCGACCTGACGGATCGTGCGCATGCGTTCCATCGCCGCCTTGTCGCCGATGTGACAGCCCAGTGCATAACACGAGTCGGTCGGATACACGATCACGCCGCCGGAACGCACGATTTCCGCGGCCTGGCGGATCAGGCGCGGCTGCGGATCGACGGGGTGAATTTCGATGTATTGCGACATTGTATTGTTGGTAATGTGGAGTGCGGGAGCTTGCTCCCGCTTTCAGCACCGTGAAAAGCCCCGGAACATCAAAGCGGCGGCAAGCCGCCGCACTCCAAATTCAAAAATCCGCCCACACCGGCGTCACCCCATACGGCAAATCCGGCAGTTTGCCCAGATCGAGATAACTCTCACCCGGGCCATGAAAATCCGATCCCGCCGATGCCTTTAATCCGTAACGCTGCGCGTAGCGTGCCCACGTCGCGTATTGATCTGCGGTATGACTGCCGGTCACCACTTCGACGCCCACGCCGCCGAGATCGCGAAACGCACCGAGAAGTTCTTCACGCTGACGGTTGATGAGTTTGTAACGTCCCGGATGCGCGATCACCGCTGCACCGCCCGCCGCCGTGATCCAGCGCACCGCTTGCGCCAGCTCCGCCCATTGGTGTTTGACGTAACCCGGCTTGCCCGGCGTGAGATAGCGCTTGAATGCAGTCTGCGTATCCTGCACCGCCCCGCGTTCGACAAGGTAGCGCGCGAAATGCGTGCGGCTCAGCAAATCCGGATTACGCGCGTAGCGCCGTGCGCCGTCGAGCGCACCCTCGACACCCGCGCGCTCAAGATCGGCCGCGATACGTTCGGCACGTGCGTGACGGCCCACGCGCACCGTGCGCAAACCCTTGGCGATTTCCGGGTGCTGCGGATCGATATTGAGGCCGACAATATGCAGCGTTTCATCCTGCCACGACACCGAAATTTCCACGCCGGCGATGAATTTCATGCCTCGCGATTCAGCTTGCGCGCGAGCCTCGGCCAAACCGCTGAGCTCGTCGTGATCGGTGAGTGCAAATGTTTTCACACCCTGCCCAAACGCACGCTGCACCAGATCTGAAGGCGTCAGCATGCCGTCGGAATGAGTGGAATGACTATGCAGATCAACATCCAGCATATGGAAATTACTCAATAAAAACAAATAGATAAGAAAACAGGCTCGGCATCATAGCAGAATCGAGTGACAGTAGCATGGCGGCGTAAGGTTGCATCGCGGCATCCGACCAACGAAAAACCTCACGAGAACTCAAATGAAGTTTGCCGCCTGCATCGCCCTCATCATGATGCTGAACACCGCCAACGCGCACGCCGCCACTTGCAACGCCACCAGCGGCGAGCGACGCGTGGCTCTGCTCGAGTTGTATACCTCGGAAGGCTGCGACAGTTGCCCGCCCGCCGATCGCTGGGTGAGCACGCTGCCCACGCGCGGCCTCAGTCCAGACCGCGTGGTCACGCTCGCGTATCACGTCGATTACTGGAACTATCTCGGCTGGACGGATCCGTTCGCGCAGGCACGTTTCACCGAGCGCCAGCGCTTTGTTAACAACCGCATACACAATCGCACGATCTATACACCGCAACTGATGCTCGACGGCAAAGACTACCGTCAGGGATTTTTGCGGGACGATTTTCAGGAACGCGTCGCCGCCGTCAATCGCGAAAAACCGGGCGCGGATATCGCACTGTCGTTGGCGTCAGGCACGGGATCGAACGCCGTGGATGCTTCCGCGCGCATCACGCTCAATCGCAAAGACAGTGGCGCAACGGTATTTCTTGCCCTCTATGAAAACAAACTCGCCAGCCAGGTCAGTGCGGGTGAAAACAGAGGCAAGCGCCTGCAACATGATTTCGTAGTGCGCGAATTGGCAGGGCCGTTCGCGACAGATGCACGCGGCGCGATCACTCACAAATTTCGCGTGGCGCCAGCGTGGAAAACGCGCGACCTTTCGGTAGCGGCATTCGTGCAAACAGCAGCTACCGGCGAGGTGTTGCAGGCGCTGGCACTGCCGTGGTGCGGCTGATCCCTGCCGCTACCCAACACTAAGCTTTCACCCGCACGTCGCCCTCGGACAGCGCAATCTCCCTCGTCACCGACCGCGTATGCGCCGACACCGGCACGAATGCCGAGTGCGAGCCCGGTCCGCCGGCGACGATGATGCTGATGTCTTCCGCTTTCTCCGAAATCGGCACCATGGAATCCGGTCCGATGTCGCCCAACTCCGCGCGGCGACCCGTGGCCATGCGCTCGAACTCGCTGCCCCTGGAACGTCCCGCGCGCAACTTCGACGCATCCCACAGCCGGCGCTTTACTTCCGCCTTGCTCCAGCCCTCGCGGTGAAACAGGTTTGCGTGCTGCGGAGACAGCAGAATAAACGGCGCGCCGCCGTAGATGTAGTCGCTGCTTGCCGGATACTGCATGGTGTCGGCGATCATTGAGAGCACTTCCTCGGCCTTTTTCGCCGTCATGTTCATGCTCCAGGTGCCGAGCGCGCCGACCACCGTTATGGTATTCGCATCAGCGGCAAAGCCGCGCTCCACGTGCAGCGACTCCCACGGACTCGCATCTTCGTTTTCCGCGCAGCAGAAAGTGTATTTCGCCGGCTGACCCTGTGTCGCCTTGTCCATCTCGCCGGGTAATGCGCCGCCGATGTTTTGCAGGATCAGCCGCAGCGCGCGGCCCAGCGTCGCGTTCGCCCACGTGCCCGGCCCCAGACAACCGGCACCGCTGTTCACTTCCAGCCACTTCGCAATCGGCCCGTTCACGATCAGCCACACCGCCGACGGATTGGTCGTCGCCTGTATGGCTTGCAAATGAAATTTGGAAGTCGCGACAGCTTCTGCCGCGGCGATCAGCACCGGCAGATACTCGGGATAACAACCGGCCATCACGCCCTGAATGGCGATGTACTCGACCGTCGCCGCGCCCATGCCTGGCGCAATTGTCGCCACCACCTCATCCGGCGCGCGATGGGTGTGGCGCAGCATGCGCGCAACCGCCTCCTGCGTAGGGGGTGCTACGATCAGGCCGTCGCCCCAGCGCTGCCTGATGAAAAACTTGTTGAATTCATCCAGATCGGCGGGCGCTTCAATCAGCTTTGCACGCGGCGCGGCAGGCGCAATATCAACAGCCTTGGCTGCGCCGGCAGACGCCGCCTCGCACAACAAACGCGCGATATCATCAGCGCACTTCGCCGCGATCTCGCGCAACTCCTCGCGCGAACGCGTGCCAAATGGATGCGGTATCAACGCCATGGGTAGATCCGGCGAACCCAGCGCTTTTTGCTGCGCACGCCCCAGCCCGCTGAAGCTCTGCGACACAACCGTCAGCGCCGCGTTGCCACGCTTTGCTGCTTCTACACTGTCGTGGATACTCCACGACGTGCAGGAGCCTCAGTCGCCGGAGCCCGTAATAATCGCGTCCGTCTGCGCAACCAGTTCGTTCATTGCCGCTTCGGACAACCCCTGCGACGCGCTGCGCTTGCGGCACTTGATCACCTGAGCAACGCCGTGCTTCTCGATCAGCACCCGTGACAGGTCTTCCACCAGATAATTGAAGTTCGGCTTCGAATTATCGATAAAGCCTATGGTTTTCCCGGCGAGACTATCCAGCGATTGACGAGATTTTTGTGGTGTTGTAAGGCAGGGCGCGACGGGTTCGTATACGAGCATGCTGCTTGACATAGTGACTCCTGAAGAAAATTGCTTTCTGGATAAGCCTTAAATTTTATCCCGAATTGACATCCCCCAAGGTCCAGTGATGCGTCATTTATATCAATTGGGGGGAAATTACTTGGCACGCAGCCAAATACCTGCCGTTTCCCGGAAATTGATCGTATGTGATTGCTTATTTTGAAGATATGTGCGCCACCGAACATTCACAAAAGATACCTGCTGATATCGTTTAAAAAGCTTTCATGTGCGCCAGCCAGATTCTTTGCTTCCTAACATTACGTAATTTCTGAGAGAAGTTTCCATGGACATGCCTACACTTCGCCGTCAGTTACTGACGCTCGCCATCTTTCTAACAACGTTGACATTGAGCGGCTGGGCCTCGGCAGAGCCACCTTCGCGCGCAGCGCGCCTGAGCTACATCAGTGGCACGGTTAGTTTTTCGCCGGCGGGCCAGCCCGATTGGGTGCGGGCTGTGGTCAACCGGCCACTGACCACCGGCGACCGCCTGTGGGCGGATGACAATTCGCGCGCCGAGTTACAGGTCGGCGGCGCGGCGATCCGCTTGGGCGCGTTTACCAGCGTGACCCTGCTCAATCTCGACGATCGCATCGCGCAGATGCAGCTTTCACAAGGCACCCTGAAAATTAAAGTCCGCCGCATGGGGCAGAACCAGGTGTTTGAGGTGAATACGCCCAATCTCGCCTTCACCCTGCGCCGTGCCGGCGAATACCGCATCGATGTGGACCCGAACGGCGACGCGACGGCGGTCATGGTGCAAAGTGGCCGGGCCGAGGTGTACGGCGACGGCGCTTCGTATGCAGTCAATCCTCAGCAAGGATATCGCTTCTACGGCACCGGCCTGTCCGACTACGAACGCTTGGCGGCACGCCGCGATGACGACGAGCTGGATCGCTGGGCGCGCGACCGCGACCGCATCGGCGACAATTCGCTGTCCGCGCGCTATGTTTCGCCCGAACTGGTCGGCTATGAGGATCTCGATGCCAATGGCACCTGGCGTGCCGACCCGACTTACGGCAACGTGTGGACGCCAACGCGCGTGGCCGCAGGCTGGACCCCTTACCGCGACGGCCATTGGGCATGGATCGACCCCTGGGGCTGGAGTTGGGTGGACGATGCGCCGTGGGGCTACGCTGTGTCGCACTACGGCCGCTGGGCCAACATCAGGGGTGCCTGGGCGTGGGTTCCGGGCCCGCCACGCGAGCAGGCAGTGTATGCGCCCGCGCTGGTAGCGTTTGTCGGCGGCAATAATTTTCAGGCCACGCTGTCCATTGGCAGCACGATCGCAGCAGCCGTCGGCTGGTTTCCGCTGGCGCCGCGCGAGGTCTATCAGCCCTCCTATCCGGTGAGCCGCAGATATTTCGACAACATTAATCGCAGCAACGCAGTGATCGCCCCCGCTACCATTACCAACGTTTACAACACCACCATCGTCAACAACACTACCATCGTCAACAAAACCGTCAATGTGACCAAGGTAGTCTATGTCAATCAGCAGGTGACGGGTGCCGTGGTCGCCGTGCCGGCGCAGGCGTTTGTGCAATCGCAGCCGGTGGCCAAGTCGGCGATGCGGGTATCCAGAGAAGCGGCCGCCAGCGCGTCGGTGGCGCATGTCGCCGCCGTGGTGCCAGTACAGCAAAGCGTGCACGGCGGCGCTCCCAACGCCGGCCGCAAGCCACCGGCCCGTGAACGAGCCGTTGTCGCCCGCACCGCGCCGCCTCCGCCACCGGTTGCCTTTGCCGCCCAGCAGCAGCAACTGGCCGCCACGCCGGGCGCGCCGATCGGCGAAGCGCAGCGCAAGCAATTGAAACCCGCTGCTCCGGCAGTGCCGGCGCCCACGGTCAGCGTGGTGACCACTGCCCAAGCACCGGCACCGACCGCGTCGCCACCGGCGACCCCTCCGACCAGCAAGTCCCGGGACGCGCGCAAAGCGGACGCAGCGAAGGCCGATGCGGATAAGGGCGCAGCAGGTAAAACGGATGCCGCGAAGGCAGATTCAGCAAGGGCCGACACGGCAAAGGCCGAAGCCGCCAAAGATGCAACGGCTAAAGGCAAAGCATCGAGGACCGATGCAGCGAAAGGCGAGGCAGGCAAAACAGATACTGCCAAATCCGGTGCAGCCAAGAGCGACGCAACCAAAACGGACGCCGCAAAGGCCGATTCAGCTAGAGCCGAGGCCGCCAGAGTAGACGCTGCAAAAGCCGAAGCGGTGAAAGCTGATGCTGCCAAGGGTGCGACTGCACGAGCAGACGCAGCGAAAGCCGATGCAGCCAAAGCGGAAACAGCCAGAGTGGATGCCGTAAAAGCCGAAGCGGTGAAAGCTGACGCCGCCAAGGGTGCGACTGCACGAGCAGACGCAGCGAAAGCCGATGCAGCCAAAGCGGAAACAGCCAGAGTGAATGCCGCAAAAGCCGAAGCGGTGAAAGCTGACGCTGCCAAGGGTGCGACTGCACGAGCAGACGCAGCCAAAGCCGATGCAGCCAAAGCGGAAACAGCCAAAGTGAATGCCGCAAAAGCCGAAGCGGTGAAAACTGACGCTGCCAAGGGTGCGACTGCACGAGCAGACGCAGCCAAAGCCGATGCAGCCAAAGCGGAAACAGCCAGAGTGGATGCTGCAAAAGCCGAAGCGGTGAAAGCTGATGCTGCCAAGGGTGCTGCAGCTAGGGCCGAAGCGATGAAAGCCGATGCCGCCAAAGCCGCCACAGCTAGCGCTGAAGCTGCCAAATCCGAAGCAGCTAGAGCTAATGCCGCGAAAGCCGAAGCGATGAAAGCCGATGCTGCCAGAGCCGCCGCAGCCAGAGCTGAGGCCGCTAGCGCTGAAGCAGCCAAATCCGAAGCAGCTAGAGCTAATGCCGCGAAAGCCGAAGCGATAAAAGCCGATGCTGCCAGAGCCGCCGCAGCCAGAGCTGAGGCCGCTAGCGCCGAAGCAGCCAAATCCGAAGCAGCTAGAGCTAATGCCGCGAAAGCCGAAGCGATGAAAGCCGATGCTGCTAGAGCCGCCGCAGCCAGAGCTGAGGCCGCTAGCGCTGAAGCAGCCAAATCCGAAGCAGCTAGAGCTAATGCCGCGAAAGCCGAAGCGTTAAAAGCCGATGCTGCCAGAGCCGCCGCAGCTAGAGTCGAAGCAGCGAAGGCTGAAGTAGCCAGAATCGAAGCCGCCAAGCCTGTTGGGGCCGCACCTCCGCCCACGGCCCGACCGCGCGCTTCGAAACCCGATCCTGACACTGCGGCGGAGGAGGAAAAGGGAAAGGGAAGGAAAAGATCCGAATAGAACGTGTCGAATCGCTAGCGCTTGTTAATAATCACGCCATCAAGCGGTAAGCGCACATGAGGTTAAGCACGGGCCGCAGCGGCAGTTCAGGGCTTATTGTGGCGGAAACGTTGAATGCGCTACACGCGGCCAAAGTCGCTTTCGTACAGCGCATCGAGACGAGCCAGTACATCTGGAGGAAGTGGCCCAATCTCGGCGGCCTGTAGCGCCTCATCGACATGTTGCAGTTCTGCACTGCCGATGATGGCACAGGAAACATCCGGGTTCGACAGCACAAAGCGCAGCGCGACCTGCGCGCGCGTGCCCTGCCCGCTGCCAATGGCGTCGAACACCGCCTTCGCTTTGCGCTGGTCTTCGGCGATACTCGTTTCCGCAGTAAGCACGCTCTCGCGCCCCGTCCGCTCGTCCGTGGCGATGACGCCTGCGGCAAAAATACGAATCGCCATCACCGCGACCTTGTTAGCGCGACAGGCTTCAACAATGCCGCCCAGGTTCTGCCCAGTCCATGCCTTGGGCATGCTGCGGCCCGCGCTGGGATTGAGCAGGTTGTAATAGACCTGCGCGGAATCGAACCGCTTGCTGTTGATCACCTCGCACACGGATGCCGCCTCGCCGAGCGCGGTAATGCCCCGATGGCGGATCAACCCCTTCTCACGCAGCCGGTCGAGTCCGTCGGCCACGCCGTTCCTGCCAAGGATCTGCTCGACCGTCATTACCCGGCCGCCGGGTTTGGTTCCGATCCGGTTGTGTAGCTGCAGCACATCGACGGACGAACGCTTGAGCCGCGCAAGGCTTGTCATAAATCGCGCCTCGATCTGCGCCGGGATGTCTTTTAGATTCTCGACATCGAGCTGAAACTTGGTCGAGAGATAAGGTGTTGCTCCGGATTCTGGCAGCAGCCAACCAAGCGCTTCTTCCGATTTGCCGTTGCCATATTGCGCAGCGGTATCAACCCAATTGATGCCGCCGGCGAATGCCCGGCGGATCGCCTCCCGCTTCGTCGCGTCGTCCTTGTGGACGAGGATGCCACCGACAGCGCCGGCGCCGAAAATGATTTCCGATACCTTGATGCCGGTGTTTCCGAATGAGCGGTGCTTCATGATGCTTCTCCCTATAGTTGTTTTTCGGTGCTGCCTGCCGGCAAGAACGTAGTGCTCAATTCCATTTAAAAAGACAGGTGCAATCCACCGTAGACTGCCTCGCGGTAAAACAGATAGGCCACGTTGTCCGGCAGTTTAACGGTGTCACTCTGCAGATGCTACAAACCGTGGATGGTCTCCAATTCTAACCGTTGCCCAGGCATCGCGGCCCCGCAACCCGCCCGGTGGTACCGTTCCGCATCGGGTCATGAATAGAGTGCCTCCCGTTTGACCAACGCCGCGAAGGCTTGCGCATAATTGCGATCGTGGTAGCGTTCGTCTTTGGCGGCATTCGACCGATATCCGCCGGCATGCAACGAGCAAATAGCCATGGAAATCAACCACCCACAAACGCTGACAGAACTCACCCGGCAGTTCGACCGCTATCAGCAGTCCATCATCGACAACGATATTGCGGTGTTGAACGAACTGTTCTGGAACCATACACTCACCATACGCTATGGGACTGGCGAAAATCTCTACGGACACGCCGAAATCGCGGCGTATCGCGGCGCGCGTGATCCGAAAAGCGTGGTGCGCGTCGTGGGTAAAAGCGTGGTCACGAGTTACGGGCGCGATGCGGGGACGACGAACACCGAATTTACGCGCGCGGGACGCAACGGCCGGCAAAGCCAGGCGTGGGTCCGCATGCCCGAGGGCTGGCGCATTGTGGCCGCGCATGTGAGCTATCGGGATGACTAAGCGATTCAACCTGCTGCTACGAAACAGTGCACGGACGGTATGGTGTGCTATCGCCCTGACAGGCTTTTCGGCGCATGCACAAAGCTGGAAGCCGGAAAAGAATATCGAGATATTGATCGGCCTCACGCCCGGCAGTTCACAGGACCGCACGGGACGCTCGCTGCAAAAAGTCTGGCAGGACACGAAAGCATTGAATGTGCCGGTCAATGTCGTCAATCGACCCGGCGGCGGCGGTCAGGTCGCGTTGACCGCGCTCGCGCAGCACGCGGGCGATGCACACTATTTTTATATCGCCTCGCCAACGGTGGTGACGCGCTACCTGACCGGACTCGGCACGTTTCACTTCACCGATTTCACGCCGCTCGCGCTGTTCGGCAACCAGTACCTGGCCGCGGCGGTGCGCCCTGAATCAGCCGTCAAGTCCGCGCGCGATTTGATGGGACGGCTGAAACGCGATCCCTATACCTTCAGCATCGGCATCAACAGCGCGGGCGGTACCCTGCACATCATGGCCGGACTTTTGGTACGGGCCGCGGGCGGCGATCCCAGGAAGGCGCGGATCACCGCGTTTCAGGGTGGCGAACTGATGACCGCGGGTATGGGCGGGCACGTCGAGGCCATCGTCACGGTGGCCTCCAACATCCTGCCCCACGTTGAATCCGGCAAGCTCAACATGCTGGCCGTGGCCGCGCCGAAACGGCTCACCGGCGCGCTGGCATCCGTTCCCACATTCAAGGAACAGGGAATCGATCTCGTCGTGCACAATTGGGCAGGAGTGTTCGGTGCCAAGGGACTCAACCCGCAACAGGTCGCGTTCTGGGACGGCGTGCTCGCCGCAACCGTGGCATCACCGGCATGGAAGGCATTCGTCGAGTCAAATCAGTGGGAACCTGAATACCTCAACAGCGCGGATTTCCTCAAGCACCTGTATGCCGAAGACAAACGGCTGCGGCCGGCGCTGACCGATCTCGGCCTCGCCAAGCAGTAGCGTGGTAGCAGTTCCGCCTCGGCAGCCGAGACATAGCCCCTTGCCAGTCTTGCACAAACCGCACCATGGAAAAGCAGCAACAGGATCCCGCCTGCGATGAAGACCGACCCCAACTTCGAGCATACCGACGCGTTTGGCTTTCTTAACCACAATGCGCCGTTGCGGGAGAAACTACACATAGCGCATCAGACCGTTCAGCAAAGCCTGCCGTTCATCGCGCGCATTGCGCTCACGTTATACGATCCCGATACGCGCGTGCTGAAGACCTATCTGCACAGCAGCGGCGGCCAAGAACCGATGCAGCACTACCAGGCGATTATCGACAGCGCGCCGTCGCTGGTGGAGATCCTCAAGCGCGGACACCCGCGCGTGATCAACAACATGCTGACAACCCAGCGGGGCGAACACGAACACACCCGCCGCATCGGCCGCGAAGGTTACGCGGCAAGCTACACCCTGCCGATGTTCAACAACGGCAGCTTTCTCGGCTTTCTGTTCTTTAATTCATACGCGCACGACGTATTCAGCGAAGCGGTGTTGCGCCAGCTTGACTTGTATGGACACATCATATCGCTGATGGTCATCAACGAGCTGTCCAATATCAATACGCTGAGCGCTGCCCTTAAGACCACCGGCCATATCACCCACCTGCGCGATCCCGAGACCGGCAGCCACCTCGACCGCATGTCACGTTACAGCCGTCTCATCGCCAGCACGCTGGCCGACCGCTACCAGCTGGATGACGACTATATCGAACATATTTTCATGTTCTCGCCATTGCACGATATCGGCAAGATAGCGATTCCCGACCGTATTCTGCTCAAGCCCGACAAGCTCACAGACGACGAAATGCACATCATGCGCACCCACCCGCTGCGCGGTCAGGAGATGATCACCGATCTGCTTGCGAATTTTGGCCTGGAAAACACCGAGCATGTGGATATGCTGCGCAACATTGCCGCATACCATCATGAAGCGGTCAACGGACGCGGCTACCCCGATGGCAAGTCCGGCGAAGATATCCCACTGGAGGCACGTATCGTCGCGGTTGCCGACGTGTTCGATGCCCTGACCAGCCAGCGTCCTTACAAGGAGGCCTGGGACAATAATCGCGCCTTCGAAACACTCAGGAAGATGGCCGGGGAACAGCTTGACCAGGAGTGCGTCGAGGCGCTGCTGTCACAGCGCGATGCCATCGAGTCAATACAGCGCCAGTTCCGCGAGAACATCTGGGGCTAGCATGCCCATTGGCCTTTTTTCGGCGCTTTGCGGATTGCGACAGGCTTCCGGTTGCGCCAGGCGTTGGGCGTTTCGGTTGCGGTGTACGTTGAGAAGCGCAGTGGGAGCGGTAGCCCCGGATTCAGCAGGAAAACGTATCCGTTCTACTGACGCCCGCCCTCGATACCAAATCCTTCCGCGCGCCAGCGCAGCATACCGCCCGCGAGGTTTGCGACGTCGCTGAATCCCATGCGCTGCAGGATCACGCATGCCTGCGCCGAGCGGGCGCCCGAGCGGCATACGGCGACGATCGGCCGCTCGCGCGCCAAGTCGCTGGCGCGCACGGCCAGTTCACCGAGGGGAATGAGCACTGCCCCCTGAATATGGCCGAGCGGCCCGCTGAATTCCGAGTCTTCGCGCACATCGACAATCTGCACCTTGCCTGCAATCTCTTCCAGCGCCTGGGGATAAATCTCCCAGATGCCGGCAAAGGTGAAGGTCAGCGGTGCCCACGTTGGCTCGGCCACCTGCGCCGGAGCGTCGGCAAGTTGCCCGCACTGCAGGTTCGCTGGCACCGCAACGTCGATCTGCTTCGGATGCGGCAACCCTAGGTTATTCATGTAGCCGGCAAAGTCCGCTTCGCCTATGCCGCTGCCGAGACGCGGATTGAACCGCCGCTCTTCGTCCACGCTGGTCACGGTGAGTCCGCGGTAGTCGTGGCCGGGATACAACAGGCATGCTGGCGGCAGCGTAAATATCTGGCTGTGCACGGAACGATACAGGGTGCGCGCACTGCCCTGCTGAAAATCGGTGCGCCCGCAGCCACGGATGAGTAGAGCGTCGCCGGTAAACGCCATCGACTCGTCGTCCAGCACGTAAGTCAGGCAACCGTTGGTATGTCCCGGCGTCTCCCGCGCTTCGAGGTAGCGCGAGCCAAATGCCACGCGATCACCGTGGGCGAGCGCAAGGTCAGCGCCCGCAGCACCGCTCACTCCGGAGAGTGCAATGCGGCTGCCCAGACGCTGCTTGAGCAACGAGGCACCCGTGACGTGGTCGGCATGCACGTGCGTCTCCAGCGTAAACAGGAGTTTCAAGGTGAGTTCGGCAATCAACGCCCGGTCGCGGCGCGCCTGCTCGAACACCGGATCGATCAGCACCGCCACGCCGGTGCGCTCGTCGCCCAGCAAGTAGCTATAGGTTGAAGACTGTGGATCGAATAGCTGGCGAAAAATCATGTGCTTCCTTCCGTGCATCCGCGAACAGTGTAGCGTGGCGCCATGGTGTCGATTTCAAAATTACCTGTAGAATCTTTGGAAATCTGCACTCGCATTATGCCTGCTCGCCATCCATTCGGGTCAAGGGAGCCGTTTTTCGCCGCACCTCATTCGGGGCACCATGACACACGGACGGATTGCGTGCCACACAACTGCGCAGACCCTACACTCACGGCAGTGAGAATATAAGACATTGACCGTTCGTGAAAAATAGTGCTTAAATTTGCCATGCCCCGTCCGGACTGACTTATCAGGAGGAAGACCATGACTCACGCTGCACGCATTGTTTGGGCGCTCATCACATGCGCTTGTCTGACAAGCACGGCGCTGGCGCAGAAATATCCTGCCCGGGCGATACGTGTCATCGTTCCCCAAGCGCCCGGCGATGCCTGCGACACCTTTGCCCGCTTGCTGGGCCATCAAATAGGCGAACGCCTCGGCCAGACACTGGTTGCCGACAATCGGCCCGGCGCCAGCGGCACGATCGGTCTGTCAATGACTGCCAGTGCAGCTGCGGACGGTTACACCTTTGCCTGCGGACAGGGCGGCAACATGTCGGTTATACCGCACACCATGAAAAACGTGCCGTACGACGCGCTGAAGGATTTCGCGCCGATCGCGCTGATCGCAACCAACTATCTCGCGCTGGTGGTGTACCCGGGTGCGCCGTTCAAGACCACCGCGGAGTTTGTCAAACATCTGAAAGCCAACCCGGGCAAGGTTACATTTGGCAGCAACGGCGAGGGCGCCTTCCTGCACATGGCAGCCGAGCTGTTCCGCTCCGCCGTCGGCTTCGAATACGTGCATGTTCCATTCAAGGGTGGCGTGCCCATGGCGCAGGACATCATGGCTGGCCGGGTGGATGCCGCCTTCAGTTCGTTTACGGGGGTATTTCCGTTTGTGCAATCTGGCCGGCTGCGGCTAATCGGCATCGCGAAAGCCACACGCGCGCCGAACTACCCAGACCTTCCCACCATCGCGGAAACAGTGCCGGGATTCGAGTCCGGCGGCTGGTTTGGATTCGTCGCTCCGGCCAAGGTACCGAAGGAGATCATCACCCTCCTCAACCGGGAGACGAACGCAGCCCTGAAACGGCCGGATATTCGCGCGAAGCTCGAGGCGCTGGGCCTGGATTTGTGGACCGAGTCGCCGGAGTATTTGCGCGATCTGATGAAGAGCGAATACGAGAAGTACGGCAAGGTGGCTCGCGACATCAAGCTGGTGCCGAAATAATAGTATTCCCAGCGAGGGCACGCAGCGTACCCGCCCCGTATCCGGATACAAGGACAGAGCGTTTTCAGAGGGTTGAGGTTGCCAGCTAGCCGCTGCAGATAACGCGGAGCATCCCAACATCTGATCGTTGTCCGGGCATCGCAGCCCGGCAACTACCCGATGGCACACGCCACAGGTGATGCGCAGCCGCAGCACCTGCGTTATCCTCGGGACATCCCATGAAAACTTTTTACGGCTGGCGCATCGTGGTTGCCGGCGGCGCCTTGCAGTTTTTGCAGAGTGTGCTGCTGAATTCGGCATTCGGTATCTACGTGGCGGTGCTGGTCGAAGAGCGCGGCTGGAGTAAAACATCTCTCTCCGCAGCAGCCGCACTGAAATCAACCGAGGTCGCCCTGCTCGGCCCGATACTCGGCTGGCTGGTGGACCGCTTCGGCTCGCAGGGCATGGTGCGCTTAGGTGTCATTACCTTCGGCATCGGGTTCATGCTGTTGAGCCAGACCGAAACTCTGATCGGCTTCTATGCGGCATTTGTAGTGGTTGCGCTCGGCTCGAGCATGTTCAGCAACTTGCTGGTGAGTGTGGCGATCATCCAGTGGTTCGAAAAGCGCCGCACGCGCGCGCTTTCGGCATTGCAGTTTGGCGGCGCGATCGGCGGGCTCTTTGTGTTTCTTGTGGCGTGGTCGATTCAGGCTTATGGCTGGAGGGCCACTGCATTCGGCTCAGGTGTTATCACGATACTGATCGGCTGGCCATTGGCGACGATCATCCGCGGCCGACCCGAAGATGTCGGCCAAACGGTAGACGGCCTGCCGCCCGCGCCCAAAGTCGGCGGACAGCCGGAGGTTTCTGCCGGACCTGCGTTCACCGCACGCCAGGCGCTGCGCACCAGCGCGTTTTGGCTGCTCTCACTCGGCCACGGCTGCTCGCTTTTGGTTGTTATGGCGATAAACGTGCACGCCATCACGCACATCAAGGAAGGGTTGGGCTACACGCTCGCCCAGGCTTCGCTGTTCTTCACGCTGGTGACAGTGGGGCAGTTTTTCGGCGTGATGCTCGGCTGGGTCGTCGGCGAAAAATTCGTGAAACGCAAGGTCGCCGCTACCTGCATGCTGATGCACGCCGCCGGCATGCTCATGCTCACGTATGCCGCCGGTCCTGTCATCCTCGCCTTCTCCCTGTTGCTACACGGTGTCGGCTGGGGGCTGCGCGGCCCCTTCATGCAGGCGATCCGCGCGGACTATTTTGGACGGCGCTCCATCGGCGTGATCCTCGGACTGTCGACGCTGGTCACTGTTATCGGCAATATCATCGGACCAGTACTGGCCGGCATGTTCGCCGATTGGTACGGAAACTACCGGACAGGTTTTACGCTGCTGGCGATGCTGGCCGGCGTGGGGTCTTTGTTTTTCCTGATGGCGAAGCCACCCAAGTACCTTGCGCTGTGAAAAAATTCGGCCGGAACGGCGGAACTGGTGCGTTACGCCTTCTGATGCAGCCGGCTCTGCGCCGGCACGTGCTGCGCGAGAAACTCCATCTGATCGGCGAGAATGCGCCGGTTGGTGAGTATCAGATACTCGGCGCGGTTCGGCACGTACGGCAGGTAGACCAGTTCCATGCCCGCGCCTTCGGGTGTACGGTCGCTTTTGCGCTCGTTGCAGGCGCGGCATGCAGTGACCACGTTCATCCACGTGTCCTTGCCGCCTTTGGAAAACGGCTTGATATGGTCGCGTGTGAGTTTGGCGCTCGAAAACAAGTCCGCGCAATAGGCGCAAATCTGCCGGTCGCGGTGAAACAGTTCACGGTTGTTGAGCGGCGGCACATGATTGAAAGACTTGATCGCCATCGCCTTGCCTTTGACGGCGATGATGCTGCTGGCGGTAATCTCGGAACGCTCTCCCGTCATGCGGTTCAAACCGCCGTACACCGTAAACGCGTTTTCGCCGAGGCTCCACGCCACCTGATCCTTGGCGTAGTAGTAGCAGGCATGTTGCCAGGTGATCCAACGGTGCGGCACGCCGTGCGTGTCCAGCGTCAGCACCAACGGCAACGCCGTGCGCTGGCGGGCACTGGCGATAAGGTTTTCAATGAAGACTTGATCCATGTTTCGGGGTATCGGAGCTATACCTAATAATCGCCATTCAAACCAAAGTCATGCGTTGTCTTTCGATATGCCACAATTTACCAGATTTATGAATATTTGGAAGAATTTAAAGGTCTGATGGCGAAATTTGCTGCGTCGCGCTATACTGTCGGACTGTGAATTCAGACCCTCGCAGCCCCTGCTGCCACGCGCCCCGAGCGCGCCCCTTGTGTTCCTTGGCCCAATGGTCGTCCGCTCCGTCCGTCTTCCTGCGGCCGCAATAATGTCACGTTAATGTCTTTTGCGTCGCTGAACCTCCTGCCCGAACTGCAGCACGCAGTCGCGGATCAAGGCTATACCGAAGCCACGCCGATACAGGTGCAAGCCATTCCGGCCGTGCTGGCTGGCCGCGACCTCATGGGCTGCGCACAAACCGGCACCGGCAAGACCGCGGGTTTCACCTTGCCACTACTGCAAATGCTCGCACCGCACGGCAGCAGCAGCCCATCGCCCGCGCGTCATCCGGTGCGCGCACTGGTACTGACCCCCACGCGCGAACTCGCCGCCCAGGTGCATGAATCGGTGCAGGGTTATGGCAAATATCTGCCGCTACGCTCGACCGTGGTCTACGGCGGCGTGGACATGAAGCCGCAAACCCAGGCACTGATGGCCGGCGTGGAAATTCTGGTGGCGACACCGGGACGCCTACTCGATCACGTGCAACAAAAAACCGTCAACCTGTCGCAAGTGCAGATCCTCGTGCTCGATGAGGCCGACCGCATGCTCGACATGGGTTTTCTGCCCGACCTCAAGCGCATCATTGCGTTGATTCCGGCGCAGCGCCAGAGCCTGCTGTTTTCGGCAACATTCTCCGACGACATCAAGCGGCTCGCCAACCAGATGCTGCGCAATCCGCTGTCGATCGAAGTCGCGCGCCGCAACGCGCCCGCCGAACTAGTATCGCATCAGGTGTACGAAGTCTCCGCCGAGCGCAAACGCACGCTGCTTGCCAACCTGATCCGCACGCGCAATATGACGCAGGTGCTGGTGTTCCTGCGCATGAAAAAGGATTGCAACAAACTCGCGCGCGAACTCGAACGCGACGGCATCAAGGCCACCGCCATACACAGCGACCGCACACAGGCCGAGCGCGAACAGGCGCTGGCGGACTTCAAGGAAGGCCGCGCCACCGCGCTGGTTGCCACCGACATCGCCGCGCGCGGCCTTGATATCGAGGAACTGCCGTTCGTCATCAACTTTGAATTGCCGTACGTGCCGGAAGACTATGTGCACCGCATCGGCCGCACCGGACGCGCCGGCCTGCCGGGCGAGGCCATTTCACTGGTGTGCCACGACGAATCCAAGCTGCTGGCTGATATCGAACGGCTGCTTAAGCGCCCGATCGAGCGCGTGCCTGTAGGTCATCTCGATCAACGTCCCTCGCGCTACGAGCATAAAGATCACAAGGAACGGCCACATCGCGACGCGGATGCGGGCCATGCGCGTGCTGAGCGTCCAGAGCGTACGGTACGCGAGCGTCCGGTGGAAAAACCCATCGCCAAGGCAATACACGAAGGCTTCGACTTCAGCAAACCTTACGAGCCGGGCAACGGGGAAACCCCTGCCCTCGTCAAACCCGCGGCACCGCCGCGCCGCGGCGCCGCACGCCCGGTATCTGCGCTGCTCGGCGGACTCTCCACGCCACGCAAGTAGGAATTAGCCGCTCAGTGTATCACGCGCGGCCTTGTGATACAGTGCCTGCGCCCGGTCGTCATATGCAGTAATCGCACGGTCGGAAGTTCGTTCCTGTTCGCCCAATCCGGAGGCAATCATGCAAAGAATCCTGTTGTCCGCACTGGTGTTGTTTATCTCGTTCGCAGGCACCATGCTGCCCGCCCAAGCACAATCCAACGAAGAAGCCAATCTCGCTCAGGCAATGGAGGCCTTGCGCGCAGCCATGTTTGCCCGGGACGCCAAACAGTTCGAAGCGCTGATATCGGAAAATGTCAGCTATGGCCATTCTGCAGGTCGCATCGAAAATAAAAAAGAATTCATCACTGCGGCACTGGCAAATAAATCGGTGATGAAATCGCTCACATTTACCGATCAAACCATCAAGGTCACCGGTGACAAAGCCGTCGTGCGCAATACCTACAACGGCGTCAGCGAATTGGATGGAAAAACCAACACTACCAAAATCGGGGTGCTGCTGGTGTGGAACAAGGAAGGGGGCGCGTGGAAGCTCTATGCACGCCAAGCCTATCGTCTGTAGTCGCTAACAGCAAGGAACATCACCATGAGCAATGCAAACGACAACGCAGCACTGATACAGGCTATTGAAAAGTTTTACAACGCCATCAGAGACAAGGACGCAGCGGCATTTGAACCGCTGCTCGCACAGGATGTGAGCTACGGCCATTCGTCGGGCAGAATCGAAGACAAGGCGCAGTTTGTCGCCAACGTGCTCGATCCGAAAACCAGGTGGAAATCGATCTATGGCGCGAAACAAGCCAATTCCTTCAGCGGCGACACCGCCATCTCCCGTCACATTATGGCGGGCGAGAATGAACGCGACGGCAAGCCCGGCACATCCAGCATGGACGTGATGATGGTGTGGCAAAAGCACGGCGGCACCTGGAAATTGCTGGCGCGGCAAGCCTACAAGGCCTGAACGAACGCACCGCGTATTTTTGGAATTGCTTTATGAATGTCTTAAGCCAGGAACAAGTCGCCCGCTGGCGGCATGACGGATTCCTGTCGCCGTTTCCACTGCTGGATGCGCAGGAACTCCAGGCCTGCCGTGACGGACTGGATCGCTTCGAGAAATGGCTCGGCGCGCCGGTCAATGCCAGCGACGAATTGAAGTGGCGCACCATGCCTTACCTGATCCTGCCGTGGGCAGCGAAGCTTGCGTGTGACCCGCGTATCCTTGATGTGGTCGAAGACCTGCTGGGCCCGGACATCCTGATTTTCACCAGCACCTTCTTCATCAAGGAACCCCACTCACCCACCATCGCCGCCTGGCATCAGGACTCGACCTATTACGGCCTGGAACCGAAAGAACAGGTCACAGTATGGGTCGCCCTTTCGGAAGCCAACGAGGCTGCGGGCTGCATGTATGCGCTGTCGTTTCGCGGCAAGCCGCGGCAATTAAGCCATGTGTCGCGCGTGGTCAAAAACAGCGTCAACCGCGCGAGTCAGGTAATCACGGAGCCGCTGGACGAAGGAACACCCGTGGCCATGCCGCTGGCGTCCGGATCGTTTTCCATGCATCACGGGCTATGTCCGCACCGCTCAGGCCCGAATACCGCGAATCATCGCCGCATCGGGCTGGGGATGAACTTCATACCGACGTCCGTGCGCCCAGTGGGGCCCATCAAGCCGGCCGCAATGCTGGTGCGCGGCGTTGACCGCCATAACCATTTTGAGCGCGTCGAGCCGCCGCAGGCTGAACTGGATGCGCAGAGCGTGGCCACCCACGACCGGGCGACTACGCTATACCGCAATTGCTATCTCGAAGAGGAAGCGCGGCACGCCCGATTGTCAGCCTGAAACGGCGCAGCGCGATCAATCCACCCGCGCGCCCGACTCCTTGACCGCTTTCGCAAACCGCGCAATTTCGTTCTTGATGCGGCTGCTGAATTCTGCGGGTGTGCTGACGGCCGGGTCGAAGCCCTGCTGTGCGACCTTCTCGGCGACATCCGGCAGCCTCATAAGCCGGGCAACTTCGGTGTACATCTTGTCGATGATGGGCTTCGGCGTGCCGGTGGGCATGACGATGCCCACCCAGTTGCCGAGCACAAAATCCTTATAACCCTGGTCTGCCATGGTTGAAACCTCCGGCAGGAACGAGTGCCGCTTGTCGGCCATGATCGCAATGGCGCGCACACGGCCCGACTTGATCGCGGGCAACAGATCGGGGATGCCATTGATCAGCAGATGCGCCTGACCGCTCATCATGTCGGGTATCGCCGGCCCGTTGCCCTTGTACGGCACGTGTGTGGCGTTAAAACCCACCGCACGTTTGAGCATTTCCCCGGACAGATGGCTGATGGTGCCGTGGCCACCGGAGGCATTCACCAACTTCATGCTTTTCGCCACCGCCACCAGATCCGGCACACTCTTGGCTGCAATGCCATTGTGCACCGTCACCACCAGTGGCGTGTAAGCCAGCAGCACCACCGGCGCAAGATCGCGCTCCAGACTGTAGGGCAGCTTGGCGTAAAGCGACTGCGAGATGACCTGCGCGGTACTGATGTTGAGAATGGTGTAGCCATCGGGCGCAGATTTCGCCACAAGATCAGTCCCCAGATTGCCGCCCGCACCGGGGCGGTTATCCACGATCACCGGCTGCCCCCACGAATCCGCGAGCTTCTGTCCGACGATACGCGCAAGAATGTCGTTCACGCCGCCAGGCGCAAACGCCACCACGTAGCGTATCGGGCGTGTGGGATAGTTTTGCGCCTGCGCCTCAACACCAGCGGCAAGCGCCAGCGCAGACAGGCTCGTTGCCGCAGCAACGCTGCGAAAAATCGTAATCATGGGATAGCTCCTGTAATCGGATGGCTAGTTTACCGCCAATCACCGTGGCAGCGTAACCCGCCCTACGGGCTATAATCTGCTCTTTCTATTTGCTCCGGAAATTTCCCAATGACAACTCGCACCGTATCCCCCCGCGATCTAAAAAACATGTTGCACGATGGCGGCGAACTCGCGCTGCTGGACGTGCGTGAAGACGGCCAGTTCGGCGAAGGACATTTGCTGTTCGCCACACCGCTGCCCTACAGCCGGCTGGAACTCGGCATCTCCGCGCTGGTGCCGCACAAAGGCGCGCGCATCGTGTTGTGCGACGATGGCGACGGCGTCTCGGAACGCGGGGTGAAGCGGCTACATGCAATCGGCTACACCGATGTGTCGGTGCTCGCCGGCGGCAACCCTTCATGGAAAACTGCGGGCTATACACTGTTCAAGGGCGTCAACGTACCCAGCAAACTCTTCGGCGAACTGGTCGAGCACGTGTACGACACGCCGCGCATCACCGTCACCGAACTCGCGCAAATGAAACAGCGCAACGAGGATTTCATCATCGTCGATGGCCGGCCCTACACCGAATATAACAAGATGAATATCCCCGGCGGCATTTGCTGTCCGAATGCGGAACTGCCCTATCGCATCCGCGACATCGTTAAAAATCCGAAAACCAAGATCATCGTCAACTGCGCTGGACGCACGCGCTCGATCATGGGCGCGCAGACGCTGCTCAATTTCGGCATTGAAAATCCGGTGTATGCGCTGGAGAACGGCACACAGGGCTGGGTGCTCGCCGATTTTGAGCTCGAGCGCGGCGCAACGCGAAAATATCCTGACAAAATCGATGCGTCCGCTCTGCCTGGCCTGCAAGCCAGTGCAAAGAAATTGCTGACGCGATTTAACGTGAAGACGGTCACGGCTAAACAAGTCGAAGGTTGGCTCGCCGAGACTAACCGTTCACTGTACCTGCTCGATGTGCGCACGCCGGAGGAGTTTCAGGCCGGCTCGCTGCCAGGTGCGGCGCATGCCCCCGGCGGGCAACTGGTACAGGCCACCGATCAATGGGTGGGCGTGCGCAATGCGCGCATCGTGCTGGCGGACAGCGAAGGCGTACGCGCGCCGGTGGTCGCGGCGTGGCTGAAGCAACTCGGCTGCGATGTTTATGTGCTCGAAGGCGGCGTGAATTCCGGCCTGAAATTGCCGGCGCCGGCGAAAGCAACGCTGCCCGCGCTGCCGAAAATTTCCGCTGATGAATTGAAGCAGGTGCTCGCCGCCGGATCGTGCAGCGCTTTCTATCTCGGCCCCAGCATGAATTACCGCAAGCAGCACGTGCCGGGCAGCCGCTGGAGCATCCGCTCGCGTATCGTCAGGGACGCCGCTGACGCCAAGCACGTAGTGTTGATCACGCGCGACACCGATGTCGCGCAAGCTGCCGCCATCGATTTACGCGAAGCTGGAATCACCAACGTAAAACTGCTGGAAGGTGGACTGGCCACGTGGACCAGCGCGGGCCACGCACTGGAAGCCTCCCCGCAAATACCGTCGGACGCCGAGTGCATCGACTATCTGTTTTTTGTGCATGATCGTCACGCCGGCAATCGCGGAGCAATGAAACAATATCTGGCGTGGGAGACCGGCCTCATCAAACAGTTGGACGAGCAGGACAAGGCCAGCTTCAAGGTTGGCGCACCCGCATAAAAATGTAAAAAAACAAATAGTTACATAAGAGGCAACACATGCTCACCTCAACGCACTGGGGCGTCTACGATGTCGCCGTCAAAGACGGCGTAATCACCGGCGTCACGCCGTTCGACCGCGATCCTGATCCATCACCGATTGGAAACGCACTGCCCGGTGCGGTTCAAGGCCCGATGCGCGTGCGCCATCCGGCGATACGCAAGTGTTATCTTGAAGGGGGCGCTGGCGCGGCACGCCACAAACGCGGTGCGGAGCCGTTCGTCAATGTGAGCTGGAATGAAGCGCTCGATCTCGTCGCCGCGGAGTTGAAGCGCGTCACCACGCAATTCGGCAACAGCGCGATTTTTGCCGGTTCGTATGGCTGGTCGAGTGCGGGACGTTTTCATCATGCGCAAAGCCAGGTGCATCGTTTCATGAATGCAATCGGCGGTTACGTGGCGCATCTGGGCACTTACAGCCTCGGTGCCGCGCGCACCCTGTTGCCGCGCATCCTGATGGATATGGATGTGATGCGCTCGCAGCAAACTGCATGGGTGTCGCTTGAGCAGCACTGCGAGTTGTTGGTAGCGTTCGGCGGCGTTCCGTCGAAAAACGCTCAAGTCAATTCCGGCGGCATTAGCCAGCACGAAGTGCGTCCGATGCTGAAACGCCTCGCCGCAGCCGGCGTGAAGTTCGTCAACGTGTCACCTTTGCGCGAAGACATGGACGCCGCGCCCGGCGCCGAATGGGTACCCGTGCGCCCGAATACCGACACCGCTTTCATGCTGGGCCTCGCGCACACGATTATTGCCGACGGCAAACACGACCAGGCGTTTCTTGCGCGTTATTGCACCGATTTCGAACCGTTCCGCAAATATGTGATGGGCGAAGCGGATGATGTAGCGAAATCAGCGGCATGGGCCGCTGAAATTTGTGATGTGCCGGCAGAAACCATCGTCACGCTGGCGCGCCGCATGGCCGCCAGCCGCACCATGATCAACGTCGCATGGGCGCTGCAGCGTGGCGATCACGGCGAACAGCCATACTGGATGGGCATCACGCTGGCGTGTTTACTCGGACAGATCGGCACGCCCGGTGGCGGCTTTGCGCTCGCGTACGGCCCCGTGGGTATCGAAGGCGCGAACGCGCGGCCGTTCTCTGGCCCAGTATTGCCGCAGGGACAGAATGGCGTGAAGACGCCGATCCCGGTCGCGCGCATCACCGACATGCTGGAAAATCCGGGTGGAGCCTATGATTTTGACGGCAAATTGTGCGCCTACCCAGACATTCGTTTGATCTATTGGGCCGGCGGCAATCCGTTTCATCATCATCAAGATTTGAATCGCCTGCTGCGCGCATGGCGCAGCAAACCGGAGACGATCATCGTCAACGAGCAATACTGGAATCCCAATGCCAAGCTCGCCGATATCGTGCTGCCGGCCACCACCACGCTGGAGCGCGACGACATCGGCTCCAGCAGCCGCGACCGCCACATGATCGCGATGAAACGCGCGATCGATCCGGTGGCCGAAGCGCGCAACGACTACGATATCTTTACCGCCCTGTCCGAACGAATGGGTGCAAAAGAAAAATTCACCGAGGGCCGTAACGAGCAGGCGTGGCTGCGTCACCTGTATGACGAATCCCGCGAGCGGGCGCGCAAGTTCGATCTGGAACTACCTTCGTTCGAAGCGTTCTGGTCCGAAGGATTCATTGAAATACCGGCACCGTTGGAGCCGCCAGTGATGATGCGCAGGTTTCGCGAGGATCCGGTGGCGAACAAGCTGCCCACGCCGTCGGGAAAAATAGAAATCACCTCGCCCACTATCGCCTCGTTCAACTATGACGATTGCTCCGGCCATCCTGCGTGGTTCGCGCCTGCCGAATGGCTGGGCAGCTCGCTGGCTGAAAAATATCCGCTGCACCTGATGTCGCACCAGCCATCCACGCGCCTGCACAGCCAGTACGATCACGGCAGCGTCAGCCTCGCCGCCAAAATACAAGGGCGCGAAGCCATCACGCTGCATCCGCAGGATGCGGCGGCGCGCGGCATCAAGGCCGGCGACGTGGTGCGCGTTTTCAACGATCGCGGCGCGTGTCTCGCTGGTGTCAAAATCGACGATGGCGTGCGGCGCGGCGTCGCCGTGCTGCCCACCGGCGCATGGTTCGATCCGCTCGACCCTGCCGAAAGCGGCTCGCTGGAGAAGCACGGCAACCCCAATGTGCTCACGCTCGATAAAGGCACATCGAAACTCACGCAGGGTTGCAGCGCACACACTGCGCTGGTTGAGGTTGAGTTATTCAAGGGTGCGTTACCGCGTGTAACGGCATTTGACCCGCCGCAGTTCGTTGCACGGGATAAAAAATAACCATTTAAAAATAAATATTTACATACTCGGAGGATTTGATGAAGCACGATCGCCCGATTTCAACACTCGCGCTCACGCTTGGCATAGTCAGTGCGCTCAGCGGATGTGCATCCACTTCATCATCGCCTGGCGACGGCAGCATCGTGCTGAAAAGCGTGCGCGGATTTCATGTCGGCGGCGAACGCGTGAGCTTGCAAGGATTGCCGACGAAAGAAATCCGCACCAATCCGCAGGCACCGATCCGCATCTCCAATCCCAACGGCGACTATCAGGTGGGCCAGCTTTACGTGCAGCAATTTTCGCTCGTCTCGCCCAAAGGCAAAGTGCCGATCCTGTTGTGGCACGGCGGCGGATTGACTGGTGTCACATGGGAAGTCACCCCCGATGGCCGCTCGGGATGGCATGAGTTCTTCATGCGCGCCGGTTACGACACTTATGTATCGGACGCCGTCGAGCGTGGCCGCGCGTCGTGGGCACGCTACCCAGAAATCAATAAAATAGAGCCGGAACACCGCACGCCCAATCAGGCGTGGGACATTTTCCGCTTCGGGCCGTCGGATGGTTACGCATCGGATCCTGCCAAACAAAAAGTCCATCCGGGCCAGCAGTTCCCCGCTGCCAGCATCGACCAGTTCGGCAAACAATTCGTCGCACGCTGGACCACCAGCGATGCCTGGATACAAAAAGCCTACAACGAATTGGTACAGCGCGTGTGCCCGTGCATCATCATCGGCCACAGCCAGGCCGGCCAATTCGTATACGCCGCAGCGCAAGCCGCGCCCGACAAGATCAAAGCCGTGGTGATGGTGGAGCCCGCCTCGGGACTGGAACCCGCGAAATTCAGCGGTGCGACTGTGAAGCACATTCCCCATCTGACGGTGTGGGGCGACTACATCACCGGCAGCAAACTGTGGACCACCTATCGCGGCAACGTGCAACGCTACACCAGCACCATTAGCGCGGCAGGCGGCACCGCCGATACCTTCGATCTGCCGGCGATGGGCGTGCGCGGCAACAGTCACATGGTGATGATGGATAAAAACAGCGACGAAGTCGCGCGGCTGATTCGCAACTGGCTCGTCAAGCAAGGCCTCGAAAATTGATGCGGTGTGCATGCTTTCTCGGCACGGTTGCGCTCACTGCGTCATTGGCGGCGGCAGCGCAAACACCCGGCGCCTGGAAGCCCGCACGCAATGTTGAACTCGTCGCCGCTTCTTCGGCAGGCGGCGGCTCGGACAATCTCGCAAGGCTGGTACAGAAAATCCTGCAGGAACAAAAGATCATCGACGTGCCGATGACTGTGATCAACAAACCGGCGTCGGGCGGCGTGGTGGCATGGAGCGGCCTTAATCAAAATCCGCTGGACGGCCACCATCTTGCCATCAGCACCGCGAACCTGCTCACCAACCACATCACCGGCCGCAGCACGCTGCACTACACCGATGTCACCGCCGTCGCGCAATTGTTCAGCGAGTCAGTGGGCATCGCGGTGCGCGCGGATTCTCCGCTGCGCAGCGGGCGCGAGCTCGCCGCGCTGTTGAAATCCGACGCCGGCAGCGTCAGTGCCGCGATCGGCACCAGCCTCGGCAATACCGGCCACATCACACTGGCGATGGTCACGCAGACGGCGGGCGGTGACGCAAAGAAACTGAAATCGGTGGTGTTCCAGTCGGTGTCGCAAGGCGTCACCGCGCTGCTCGGCGGCCATGTCGATGTGATCACCACGCCGGCGTCGAATCTCGCTGCACATCACGTCGCCGGACGCATCCGCATCATCGGCCTCTCCACGCCGCAACGTTACGCAGGCGCGCTGGCGCAGGTGCCGACGTGGCGCGAACAAGGCATCAATGTCGTGGTCGATAATCTGCGCGGCATCATCGGCCCGAAAGCAATGACCGCGGCACAGACTGCGTATTGGGAAGCAGCACTCGCACGCGTGGCACGCACCGACGAATGGAAAGCCCATCTGGAAAAAAATCAGTGGGCCGACAGTTTCGTCGGCGCCGAGGGCAGCCGCAAAGCGTTGGCGGATCAGCATGAGGAAATGCGCGTGGGGTTGGCCGCCTTGGGCATGATTAAATAGTTATTTAAAAACAAATAGTTACATATGATCACTATGGCAAGCAATACTCCCTATCGGGTGCGCACGCACAATCCGTCCACGCAATCCGAAAACCGCATGCACAGCGACGACGTCGCGCGGCAATTCGGATTCAAGGGCGGCCTGGTGCCCGGCGTTACCGTATTCGCTCACATGACGCAACCGCTGGTTGCGCGTTACGGCGAAGCGTGGCTCGCGCGCGGCACGGCGGAGGTGAGTTTCGGCAAGCCGGCGTACGAAGGCGAATTGCTCAGCATACACACCACTGATGCCAGCAACGGATCGCACACGCTCACTTGCCTCAACGAGCAAGGTGTCGAGCTCGCGCGCATGAGCGCGGCTTTGTCCCCAGTACCCGCGACGCCGGACGCACGCGGTGACATTCCGTCCGCGCCACCGCAGCCGCAGGAACGCCCCACCGTGACCTGGGACCTGATGGAAATCAACAAACCTTTCCCCGCGCTCGCATGGACGCCCACGCTCGAAGAAAATCTCGAATGGTGCCGCGACTCACGCGATGAATTGCCGCTGTATCACGAAGGCGCCGCACCATTGCTGCACCCCGGCCTGATCCTGCGGCAGGCCAATTACGTGCTGCGCAAGCGTTTCATCATCCCCGCGTGGATACACGCCGCCAGCCGCATCACGTTTTACGAAGCAATGCGCGTAGGCCCTCATTACGAAGTGCGCGCGATCCCCGAGGAAAAGTGGAATCACAAAGGCCACGAATTCGTGCGCCTGTATGTCGCCGTGCGTCGTGAACAGCGCACCGTGGCGGAGATGCTGCATACGGCAATTTTTCGGCCGCGCGCGCGCAATACTATTTAACAGGCTGGCGCAGCCCGTCAGGGTTTATCCGCCACCACGCCATTGCGCTGCGCCACCTGCACCAGTTGCGCCGACGTTTCCACGCCAAGCTTCTGCCGTATCGCCGACTGGTGGTTGGCCACGGTCTTGGCGCTTAACTGAAGTTTTTCCGCGATGACTGCGACTGTGTCGCCCGTCACCAGCAGGCGCATCACCTCAAATTCGCGATTCGACAATACGTTAAGACCTGCCTCGCCGCCGCCGACGGACTGCAACGCAAGCGTTTGCGCCATATCCTGACTCAGATAGCGTTTGCCCTGTGCGACGGTACGCACCGCCTCGACCAGCACCTCCGGCGCACTGGCCTTGGTGACGTAGCCCAATGCGCCCGCCTGAAACGCGCGCGAAGCAAATATCGGTTCGTCATGCATGCTGAACATCAACACTTTTGCGCGCGGATCGCGCGCGAGCATATGGCGCATGGCTTCAATGCCGCTGGCGCCCGGCAATGAGATATCCATCACCACCACATCAGGATTGAGACGCTGGAATTCGCTGTAAGCATCGGCAGCGTTCGCCGCTTCACCGACGATGCGTATGCCGACGCTGCGCTCCAGTAGCCGGCGGTAGCCTTCACGCACCACGGAATGGTCATCCACCAGAAAAACCGAAATCGCCGCCGGCGCGTTCATGCTGCCGCTCCCGGCACAGGAATCGTCGCACGAATATGAAAGCCATGCCCGGCCGTGGACTCGATCGCGATGTCGCCGCCCAAAGCCTCCACCCTTTCGCGCATGCCTACCAGGCCCAGCCCCGGTGCCGGCGCCTGGACGCCGTGCGATGCGCCCAGCCCATCATCGACGATGTCGAGCAGCACCTGATCGCGCGCGCGCTCCAGACGTATGCTCACGCTGCGCGCCTGCGCGTGGCGCGTCACGTTATTCAACGCTTCCTGCACCAGGCGGTAGCAGGTCATATTCTCGTTTTCCTTCAAACCGTCTATTCCTGAATCGACCTTCAGCGTGGCGCGCGTGGCAGCATTGCGCGTCTGCCATTGCTGCACCAGATGTTCAAGTGCGGCTGCCAGACCCAGTTCGTCCAGCCCTGCCGGCCGCAGGCGGCGCAGCATATTGCGTATCGTATCCTGCACCTGGTTGGCGATACCGATAATTGCCAGCGCCGCGCCATGCACTTCCGTCCATTTGCCTTCACGGCTGGCGCTGCTCCAGTCACGTATCGACACCGCATCGATCTTGATGGCGTTCAAATGCTGCCCCAATTCATCATGCAGCTCGCGCGCAAGCTGCTTGCGTTCGTCTTCCTGCACACGCACGTGTGATAGCGACAGCCGCCGGTTTTCGGCCAGGGTTTCCGCCAACTGCCGTTCCAGCGCCACGCGCCGCGCCAGTTCCATGCGCGCCTCGCGCACGCGCCGCCAGGCGAACCACGACAAGGCCAGCGCCAGAAACAGCAGGACACCGGGAATCTCGTCCAGTTGATAACGCTCCCACGGCCGCGTCCATGCCAGTACCCGTTCGTTCAATTCAACCGCCACGCTGAACACCCAGAACAGGCCGGTGCCCGCACACACCAGCAGCAGGTCACGCCGCGCAACCGCCATATCGTGAACGTGTGTGAGTGTTTTCATGCAGTTCCTTCGGCGATGCACCCCATCAGGAAAAATTCCCGGCGGCTGGCGGGAAATAGTACAACGGTAAACACCGCGTTTGAAAATTTCTGAATCTACAATAGTAGAAGTAAACGCAGCATTGCAAGCACGCTGGCAGCAAACCACATAAAAACAGCGGCGTCCACCAGGGAAAATTCATGTCAGTCAGATCTTTCAGCGCAAGCCGGAAACTTGTTTTCGTGTGTCTGTGCGGCGCAATCCTGTCCGCCAATACCGCCTTTGCCGCAGAACCCAAACCTGGTACGACGAAGTTACCCCAGGTTGAAGTGATCGGCACCACGCCGTTACCCGGTATCGGTCTCGCGCGCGAGCTGATTTCGTCTCCCGTGCAATCAGCGACAGACGCCGATATGCGGCGCGGAAACTCCCTCGATCTCTCGGATTTTCTGAACCGCAACCTCGGCAGCGTTCATGTCAACGAGATGCAGAACAATCCATATCAGCCCGACGTGAACTACCGCGGCTTTACCGCGTCGCCCCTGCTGGGCACGCCGCAAGGCCTATCGGTGTACCTTGACGGCGTGCGCCTGAACCAGCCTTTCGGCGACGTCGTCAGCTGGGATCTCATTCCGAAATCCGCCATCTCCTCGATCACCCTGATGCCCGGCTCCAATCCATTGTTTGGTTTGAATACGCTGGGCGGCGCGCTGTCGATACAAACCAAGGGCGGCCGCAGCCACCCTGGCGCGGCGATTCAGGCGTATATCGGCATGAACTCGCGCCGCGCCACCGAGTTTGAGTATGGCGGCAGCAACAAGACGCTGGACTGGTTTGTCACCGGCAATCTGTTCAGGGAAAACGGCTGGCGCGACGATTCACCCTCGCGTGTCGGACAGTTGTTCGGCAAGCTCGGCTGGCGCAACGCGGCCACCGATCTCAAACTCACGCTGGCGCATGCCAGCAACAAACTCACCGGCAACGGCCTGCAGGAACAAAACCTGCTCGCCGGCAATTACGCCAGCGTGTACACCAAGCCTGACGTCACCGAAAATCAATCGACATTCCTGAATCTGGCGCTGAATCACAACATCAGCGACAACGCCGTATTTTCTGCCAATGCGTACTACCGCCGCATGCTCACGCGCACACTCAACGGCGACATCAACGAAGAATCGCTGGATCAGAGTCTGTATCAACCCAACGGGGCCGAACAGGCCGCCCTTGCCGCCGCCGGCTATACCGGCTTTCCCGTTGCCGGCGAGAATTCCTCCAACACACCGTTTCCGATCTGGCGCTGTATTGCCAACGTGCTGCTGCTCGACGAAGCCGCTGAAAAATGCAACGGCCTCATCAACCGCAGCCGCACGCGGCAGGATAACTACGGCATCTCGGGTCAGTTCGCGCTACAGGGGTTGGTCGGCGGCCACCGCAACCATTTCACCGGCGGCGCGGCGTACGATGCCAGCCGCGTGCGCTTCAGCCAGTCCACGCAACTAGGCTATCTCAATCCCGACCGCAGCGTCACCGGACTGAACGCGTTTGGCGACGGCGTCACCGGGGGCGTCGATGATGACGGCAATCCGTTCGACACGCGCGTCGACCTCAGCGGACGCAACCACACGTGGAGCGTGTACGCCACCGACACGCTGTCCATCAACAATATCTGGCACCTGACGGTATCGGGCCGCTACAACCGCACGGTGGTTCGCAACCGCGACCTGATCAATCCCGGCGGCGGCGCGGGCTCGCTCGATGGCGAACACACCTTCAGCCGCTTCAACCCGGCGATAGGAATGGCCTTTGCGCCCGGCAAGTCGATTCGCGCCTACGCGGGCTACAGCGAAGGCAGCCGCGCGCCGAGTTCCATCGAACTCGGTTGCGCCGATCCGAATAACCCGTGCCGCCTCCCCAACTCGATGGCTGGCGATCCACCGTTGAAGCAAGTGGTCACCAAAACGTGGGAACTCGGTTTGCACGGCCTGTTGTCCAATGGCATACGCTGGAACGCAGGGGTATTTCGCGCGGAGAACCACGACGACATTCTGTTCGTGGCGGCGCCCGACAACACCCAGTTCGGCTATTTCAAGAATTTCGGCAAAACGCGGCGCGACGGCTTCGAGGCGGGCGCCAGCGGCAAGGCAGGCGCGCTCAATCTCGGCGCCAACTACACGTATCTCGACGCCACCTACCAATCGACCGAGACTGTCAACGGCGCCGGCAACAGCAGCAACACCGTCGGACAGGGCCTCGAGGGAGGAAGCATCCAGATCAATCCCGGCAACCGCATGCCGCTGATCCCGCAGCACCTGGTCAAGGCGTACGCCGACTACCAGATCACCGGTGCGCTCTCCGCCGGACTGAACATGATTGTCACCGGCAGTTCCCTTGCGCGCGGCAACGAAAACGGCGCGCATGTTCCCGACGGCACCACCTACCTCGGTCCCGGCAAAGCCGGCGGCTACACCGTGTTCAATTTCAGCGCGCAGTATCAGGCGGATAAGCAGCTAAAATTTTTCACGCAGGTCAACAACCTGTTCAACCGCCGTTACCACACCGCCGCGCAGCTCGGCCCCACCGGCTTCACCGCCAACGGCAATTTCATCGCGCGTCCGCTGCCTGCCATCGGCGGCGACTTCCCCGTGCGGCAAGCGACGTTTTACGCGCCCGGCGCGCCGCGCATGATCTGGGTGGGTGTGCGGTATCAGTTTGATATGCCGCGCGCCAGTAACTGAGCAAACGGCACAGCCACCTCACCGCTTTTCACGACAGGCAATCACAACATCACGCCGATGCCTTACTCTGCCTGACCTAATATTGCCATCCAACTGATCTTTCTCTTTACTTCAATCCAGCCGCTGCCATGCAGCGGACCTACTGCACTTCGCACCACTTGCGGCACGGCGCTCAGGCGTGTTGACTGCTTATCACTACGTGGATACAGTGCCTGTCAGAAAAACGCGGTATGCAAATTTCTCATTCAATCGAAAGAAACACAGCCTCATGAATGAATTCAGATTGGTCCAGGTCGCCGATATTCATCTGGGCGCTGGGCAGGAGCACCATCTCGACAACTGGCTGAAAGTCGCCGCCTGGATCGGGCGCGAGCGGCCCGATCTGGTGGTCGTCAACGGCGACCTGATCATGGGCGATCCGGACGACGAAGCGGATTACGCGTTTGCGTGCGTGCACATCGGGCAGTTGTCGGTGCCGTGCCGATATCTGCCCGGCAATCACGACATCGGCGACAACGTCATCTCCGGCAAAATGCCAAAGCGCGTCAACGATGCGCGGCGCGCGCGCTTCGTGGCGCACTTCGGCGAAGAGCGCTGGGCATTCCAGGCTGCGGGCTGGGGATTCGTGGGGCTTAATTCGCAACTGCTGGGCAGCGACGGCCAGCCCGCCGAAGCCGAGCAATGGACGTGGCTCGAGCATACGCTGGAAAGTTTTTCCGATGGCCCGGTTGCGCTGTTCCTGCACAAGCCGCTGTTCCTCGATCATCCGTCGGAGCCTGATCACCAGGACGCCACGTTGCGCCAGTCGTGCATCGATGCCGCGAGCCGCGCGCGCCTGCTCGATCTGTGCAGGGACCATCGCGTGCGTCTGGTGAGTTCGGGCCACAAGCACCAGACGCGATCCTTTTCGCTCGACGGCATTTACTATTTGTGGGGGCCGTCCACCGCCTGTGTCAACTCTCCGCCCACCACACTGCACTGGGGCACGCGCGAAGTGGGATTCATCGACTACCGGTTCCGGCCGGACGGCTTCGATCATCGCATCGTCGGCGCGGATTTTCTGTTCCGGCATGAAAACTATATACGCAAGTACGGTGCCGCCAGCGAATAGCATGCGCCGCATCACATGCGGTAACGCGTGCTTCGCCGCGTTCGTGGCGTTCACCGCCCTGCCCGCGCTTGCGCAGCCAGCTTACCCGGCGCGCCCGATCCGCTTTATCGTGCCTTTCCCGCCCGGCGGCGGCAACGACATCGTCGGACGCATCGTCGCGGTCAAACTCGGCGAGGGATTGGGCCAGCAGGTGGTGGTGGATAACCGTGGCGGCGCGGGTGGCACTCTCGGCACCGACACTACCGCCAAGGCCGCGCCCGACGGTCACACGCTGCTCATCAACAACATCAGCCTTGCGGTGAATCACACGCTGATACCGCGACTGCCGTACGACACGCTGCGCGACCTCGCACCAGTGTCGCTGATCGGACGGCAGGCCAACATCGTTGTCGTGCATCCGGCTGTCGCGGCGAAATCCGTGAATGAACTGCTGGCACTGGCACGCGCAAAGCCTGGGCAGATCAACTACGGCTCGGGCGGCATCGGCACGGCCTCGCATCTCGCCACCGAATTGCTCAAGCTGATGACTCGTACTGAAATGGCGCATGTGCCGTACAAGGGTTTGGGGCCGGCGCTGACCGATCTCATCGGCGGCCGGCTGCAAATCATCATCTCCACCATGGCGTCGGCGCTGCCGCAGATCAAAGCGGAACGGCTGCGCCCGCTCGCGGTGACGACGGCACAACGCTCGCAGTTCTTTCCGCAGATTCCCACCATGGACGAAGCCGGCGTGAAGGGCTATGAATTCAGCACCTGGTACGGGCTGCTGGTTGCGGCCGGAACACCCAGGAGCATCGTCGCGCGCCTCAACAGCGAAACCGCGAGAGCACTCGATTCCATGCTGGTCAAGGAGCAGTTCGGCACGCAGGGATTGGAAGCGACGCACTCGACACCGGAAGCGTTTGGCGCTTATCTGCGGACCGAAGTCGCCAAATGGGGCAAGGTGATCGTGGCATCGGGCGCCAAGCCCGAATAGCGCGCCTATGCGAACAGGTATGCGTCTGGTGCTCGACACCAACGTCTGGCTCGACTGGCTGGTGTTTGCCGATGCCGGTGTCGTGCCGATCCGGGAAGCCGTAGCGCGGGGAGACGCCAGCGTTTTTATTTCGCCTGCGTGCGAGACGGAACTCGCGCGTGTGCTGGGTTATGTGTTATCCGGGCACGCGCTGGATGCGGAGGCGCAGGCAGCAGCGCTTTTGCAATACCGCGCGATTGCGTGCACCGCGTATGACATAGCCGAGGCACACGACATCGCCGAGTTACCACGCTGCGAAGACCCCGACGATCAGATGTTTCTGGAACTGGCGCGCGACTGCCGTGCTGATCTGCTGATCACCAAAGATCGCGACCTGCTCACGCTCGCGGCACGCAAGGTAAAGCCGCTGCCGTTTCGCATTGTGACGCCACGCGAGTTTGCGCGTAATTGCTCGGGCGCTTCAACAATCAGTTAAGATTCCGCTGCGCTGGATTGCATACAAACACCTTCAAAAATAATCGTTTAAAAACAAATACTTAAGTAAGATCATCTTCTTGTCTCCACCAGCCGAAATCAAAGTCATGGGCTCTGCCGCGATCAAGGAAGCCTATCTCGAACTGGTGCCGCAGTTCGAGCGCGCCAGCGGCCACAAAGTGATTACCACCTGGACCGGCGGTGTCGATATCGTCAAACGCGTTTCCGCCGGTGAGCACACCGACATGGTGGTGCAATCCGCCAGCGCCGTCGATGGACTCATCAAGCTCGGCAAACTCGCGCCGGGCAGCCGCATCGACATTGCCACATCATGGGTCGCGGTGGCGGTGCGCGCCGGCGCGCCCAAGGCCGACATCAGTTCCGGCGACGCGTTAAAGCGCGCGCTGCTCGCTGCGAAATCCATCGCCTACTCCACCGGCCCCAGCGGCGTGTATCTGATCGAATTATTCAAGCGCATGGGCATCGCCGATCAAATACAGCACAAGGTCGCGCAAATCAAAGGCGAACCCGTCGGCGCAGCGGTTGCGCGCGGTGAAGCCGAAATCGGCTTTCAGCAAATGAGCGAGCTGCTGCCGGTGCCCGGCATCGACATCATCGGACCGCTGTCGCCGGATATTCAGGAAGTCACCACCTTTTCAGCAGGCATACATGCGAACAGCAAGGTCGCCGAGGCCGCGCGCGAATTTGCAAATTTCTTCAAAGCGCCGGCAGCGCATCCGGTCATCCAGCGCAAAGGCATGGAGCCGGCTTGAACGTTTGGTTCAAGGAGAAAGATCGTGACTCAAATGAAAGTTGCACGCATCCTGCTACTCGCCGCGCTGGCGCTATGCGGCATTGCCATTGCCGCCGACGCACTCAAATTCGAACTCGATCCCTCGTGGCCAAAGGTACCGGAGAAATTCAAGCTCGGCGACGCCTCCAGCTTCGCCATCGACGCCAAAGACAACGTGTGGGTACTGCACCGGCCGCGCACGCTGCAGGGCGACAACGCCAAAATGGCCGCGCCGGCGATCATCATTTTCGACAGTGCGGGCAACTACCTGCGCAGTTGGGGCGGCGAAGGCAGCGGTTTCGAATGGCCGCAGCGCGAGCACGGCATCCACATCGACTACAAGGGCAACGTATGGGTCGGCGGAAACAACTGCGTCGGCCGCGATCTGCCGGGACTGAAGGCGGTGAGCGACGACCAGTTGCTGAAATTCACGCCCGAGGGCAAGTTCATCATGCAAATCGGCCGCGCTTCGCAAAGCAAAGGTAACGCCGACACCATGAACCTGCAGCAGCCCGCCGACGTGTGGGTGCACGCGAAGACTAATGAAATCTTCGTCGCCGACGGCTACGGCAATCATCGCGTGGCGGTGTTCGACGCCGACAGCGGCAAGTTCAAGCGCATGTGGGGCGCGTTCGGCAACAAGCCTGCCGACAGCTTCGCGTGCCCGCCGCCGAGTCTGAAAGCCGTGCCCGACGGCCCCGGCCCCGATCAGTTCAGCATCGTGCACGCGATCCGCGTCGCCAACGACGGCATGGTGTACGTTGCCGACCGCGAAAACCGCCGCGTGCAGATGTTCACCGCCGAAGGAAAATTCCTCAAACAATACGTGCGCCACAACGCGCCGTTCGCGCGCAACGTCGCGCTCTCGCCCGATCCGGAGCAGCGTTTTCTCTACGTCGGCGGTGGCATCGACATCGTGATTCTCGACCGCAGAACGCTGGAGTTCGTCGATGTGATAGGCGGAGGCGGATTGATCTCCGGCGGCCACCAGATCGCCACCGATTCCAAGGGCAATCTCTATGTCGCGCAAACTGCACGCGGCATGCAGAAGCTGGTGTACAAAGGCATGGGACCGGTAACCACCAAATGAACTTGGGACGCGCAAACCTGATCCGCAATACCGCGCTCTGGGACAATCCAGCAGCAGCACGTGCGCCTCATGTGTTGCATTTCCCGGTTTTTGGTAGGATAACTGCGTCTTTGGCGTTGTCATGCCTGCAAAACTGAGAGCAAGGATTCAATGATATCCAACACCCGCCGGCTGACACTTACCGTATCGCGCATGGCATGCGCCGCGGTCAGCGCAGCCTGCGCGATGCTGCCGTGGGCCAGTTCGGCGAACGAGAGTGTTGCAGCGAAGCCTCATTTCACGGACAGCGAGATCAGCATCATCCTCTCCCACGGGCCGTGGCCGGCGCCCGCGCCGCTCGATTCGACCAACCGGGTATCGGGTAAGCAGGAAGCGATCGAGTTCGGGACGCGACTGTTCTTCGATCAGCGCCTCTCCGGTCCCGGAACGAAGTCGTGCGCAAGCTGCCACGTGCCGGAGCGCAACTGGACCGACAACCTGCGGCGCGGCGTCGGCGTGGGCGAGTTGGATCGCAACACACCAACACTGATGAATCTGATCGCCGGGCGCTGGTACGGCTGGGACGGCGCCGCCGACAGCCTGTGGTTCCAAAGCCTGCGCCCGATCCTGGACAAGCGCGAACTGGCGGCCACGCCCCGCCACGTGGCCCAACTGGTGCGCAACGACAATGAGATGTCCTGCCGCTACCGGAAAGCCTTCGGCGCCGCACCTTCTCCAACCGATGACGAGACGGTGTTCGTGAACGTGGGCAAGGCGCTGGCTGCTTTCCAGGAGACGCTGACCAGCGGACGCACGCCGTTCGACCAGTTCCGCGACGCCCTGGCGCGGGCGGCATCACCCTCCTCTTGGCGTTATTCCGAGCCGGCGCAGCGGGGACTCAAGATATTCATCGGCAAGGGCGGCTGCACCCACTGCCATACCGGCCCCAATTTCACCAGCGGCGAGTTCTTCAATACCGGCCTGTCCCGATTTGCACCGCAAGGCAAACCCGATCCCGGACGCCTCGCGGGCATCCGGCAACTGCTGGAAAGCCGTTTCAACCTGCTGGGTCCCTACAACGATGACAAGGCAGGCGCCGGCACGGCGCACACCCGCCATGCATCTCTGGAGAAGACAAATTTTGGCGAATTCAAGGTGCCGTCACTGCGCAACCTGATGCTGACGTCGCCGTATGGCCGCGACGGCCTTGTCGATACCCTCGCTGAAGTGGTGCGACATTACACCGGCCTTGATCCGGTGCGCCTGCACGCGAAAGACCGACAACTCGCCAAACCCCTGAACCTGAGTGCAAGCGAGCAAAGCGACCTGGTCGTCTTCCTCGAATCGTTGAGCACCTTCTCCAACCCTTGGCGCCCTGAGGATGGCGGGCGCTGCGATTAACGGGTTTGCTTGTGCGCAAAGCCGGTTTGAAAAAGGAGTAACTGATGGACGTCGCCAATCTGCCGGCTTTCGACAAGCCTGCTGTCCTGCCCGAAAAGGCTGTGGTTGAGCAATGGCTCGACAGGCTCAATGTGGCTCTTCACAGTACCAGCCACAAGTCTGTTGCGTCCCTCTTTGCACCCGATAGCCACTGGCGCGACCTGCTTGCCTTTACCTGGACCATCACACCCTGCCAGGGCGCCGACGCCATCGGCGCCTTGATGGTGGCGAAGCAGGCAACTGCCAAGGCACGCGGATTTGCGATTGCGGAAGGACGCACAGCACCGCGCCGCGTACAGAGAGCCGGCATCGATGTAATCGAGGGCATCTTCCAGTTCGAGACTGAGATCGGACGCGGCTTCGGTGTGGTACGGCTGCCTGCAAGTGCGCCTTCAAAAGCGTTTCAGTTGATGACCAGCCTGCACGAGCTGAAAGGCTTCGAGGAAAAAATCGGCAAGCGCCGCCCGACCGGCGAAGCTTTTTCGCGCAACTTCGGCGGCACCAACTGGAAGGAGCAGCGACTCGCCAGCGAGGCCTATACCGACCGCGAGCCGGTGGTGCTGATCGCCGGCGGCGGCCAGGCAGGTTTGTCTCTTGCGGCCACGCTGGGGCGGATCGGCGTAGACACACTGGTGGTGGATCGATTCGAACGCGTCGGCGACTGCTGGCGCCAGCGCTACCACTCGCTGGCGCTGCACAACGACACCCGTTTCAACCACCTGCCCTATATGCCCTTCCCGCCGTCGTGGCCAACCTATCTGCCCAAGGATATGGTGGCCGACTGGTTCGAGGCCTACGCGTGGGCGATGGAGATCAATTTCTGGACCAGCACGGAGTTCGTGCGCGGATCGTACGACGAAGCCACCGGCCGGTGGAACGCCGTGGTTCGCCGCGGCGATGGTTCGGAGCGCACGCTGCATCCGAAGCATCTGGTGTTCGCCAACGGGCTGGTGGGTTCCCCGCATATTCCCGAGCAGCCCGGACTGAAGGATTTCAAGGGCGACGTGATGCACACCACCGAGTTCACCAACGGCACCCATTGGCGGGGCAAGAAGGCTCTGGTGTTAGGCACCGGAACGAGCGGTCACGACGTCGCGCAGGACCTGCACGCGAACGGGTGCGAGACCACCATCGTCCAGCGCGGCTCGACTATGGTCGTCAGCATCGATCCGTCAGCGAAGCTGGTCTACGGCATCTACAACGGCATCCTGATTGAAGATGGCGATCTGCTGGCGAGCACCAACACCAAGCCGATGGTGAAAAAGAACCTGCAGACCCTTACTGCGCGCATGGTGGAGCTCGACAGGAAAACGATCGATGGCCTGATCGCCCGTGGGTTCAAGTTCGATGACGGCGAGGACGGTGCCGGCCATCAGTGGAAAGTCCGCACGCGCTATGGTGGATACTACCTGGACGCCGGTTGCTCCCAGTTGATCATCGACGGCGAGATCGGCCTGCTGCAATACGACCAGATTGAGCGCTTCGTCGAAAGCGGCGCATTGCTCAAGAACGGATCGGTCAAGCCGGCGGACCTCATCGTGCTGGCGACGGGCTTCGTCTCACAGGAAGTGGTGGTCGCGAAACTGCTGGGCGAAGCAGTCGCGAAGAAGGTGGGCCCGGTGTGGGGTTTCGCTGCAGACGGCGAGATGAGCAACATGTGGAAGCGCACGCCGCAGGAAGGACTCTGGTTCATCGGTGGCAGCTTCGCCAACTGCCGCACCTACTCGCGTTATGTAGCCATGCAGATCAAGGCAATCGAGGAAGGGCTGTTGTCGAAGGGGTAACTAAGAGCGCATTTCCTTATTGACCGCTGACGGAGCAATCGATACATTTGTGATTCGTGAAAACTGCTGTTTAACCATCCTATACTCGACAGTGTGATTGAAAGCCCGCTTGATGGCGATTGGGTGCGAGTCGCGGCGCACCCGTCCAAGGACACGCATTGGATTACGTAAAAGCAGCACCGGCAACCGGGCCGGTGCCTTTGCATGAGCAACACCAGCAATCCGGTGAGGCATCGTTCAGCGTCGGGCCGATGAGTGCTGAGCAGGCTGCGTTCTTCGCAAAGGAAGCGCCGGTTTTTCACGCTTTTGCGCAGCAGTTTTCCCTCGATCCCAAAGTGGTTTACCTGATGGCCGGGCAAAAGGGCTCGCAGCCTGCCAGTGTGCGCAAGCGCTACCAGGAAGGTCTCGACCAGATTGCACGCGACCCGTTTCCGGTGCACCTGGAGCCGTCCGCGACCATACGCGCCAAGATCGCCAGCGGCTACGGCGCCGGCGTCGATGAAATCGCGATTTCGCGCAACACCACCGATGCGCTGGCGCAGATCCTGATGGGCATTGAGTGGCAGCGCGGGGATGAAATCCTGGTCACGCCGATGGAACATCCTGCCGGCCTGGCGACGGTGCTGCGCCTGTCGGCGCGCTTCGGGGTGAAGATCGTGCAATGGGGCGTGCCGGTGCATCGCACTGCTACTGCTGATGAGGTGGTAGAAGCGGTGCGCAAGCGCATCCGGCCGGGTGTCACCCGCGTGATCTTTTTTTCCAGCCCTTTGTGGCCCAACGGGCAGCGGCTGCCCGAGCGGCGCATCGCGGCACTGGCGCAGGAGGCGGGCGCGATTACGGTAGCGGATGGCGCGCATTACGGCGGCATGATCGAACCGCGCCTGGACGAAAGCGGGATGGATTTCTGGGCGATCTCCGGCCACAAGTGGCAGTGCGGGCCGGGCGGTACCGGCATTCTGTATATTCGCAACCGCCAGCATTCAGCCAATCCCACGCCGTTGCCGCGCTTTCACCTCATCCGCAGTTCCGCGCGCGATGTCCCGTTCGATGGCAGCCGCCCCGCCGATTTCGACATCGGCGCTGCGATGAGCCGTTACGGTTTTCCGGAGTCGGCCGACTGGCGCGCGCTGGGCGATGTCTGCGCGCTGTGGGACGAGGTCGGGCGCGCGCGCATTCAGGCTTGGACCCATAACCTGGCGGACTACCTGCGCCAGCGTATCGCCGCCACCTTTGGCGACGAGGCGCTGCTGCAACCGACCGTCGATTCGTCGCTGAAGTCCGCCATTGTCTGCTTCAATCCCTTCCCCGGCGCTCAGCAACGCGGCAATCCCGAGTTCAACCTGCAGTTTCGCGAACGGCTGCTGCGCGAATACGGGTTTCGCATCTCGGGAGGCGGTGTCGGGCCCGATGGATTCACCCGCGCCCCTGATCCGCAGGCGGCAGCATTTCCCGCCGGCATGGTACCCAATCGCGATCCCGATACGCTCGCGCCAAAGCCGTTCGGCTATGCGCTGCGTGCCAACGCCTGCGTCTGGAACTCGGTTGCCCAGATGGACCAGTTTGTCGCAGCCACCGGGGATCTGGTGCGCAAGATGACGGCGTAAGCTATCGACAGTGACTTTCGCAATGGTCTTCCCTATCGTGATACTTACACTTCCGCAATGACAACACCCGCACCGCGACCGCTGATTTGTGTTTCCGCCAACGCCATGGAAGCTACGCATCGGCGCCATCTGGTGCATGCCACCGGCGAGCGCAACATTCATTCCCTGTTGAGGATGGTGGATTGTATCCCCGTGTTGCTGCCGCCGGTGGGTGCGGCGCTGGACGTCGCCGAACTGGTGTCACGCATGGATGGTTTCGTGCTCACGGGCGGGCGCGCGAATGTCGAACCGCATCATTACGACGGGCCGGCGTTTCCGGACGATGAGATCATCGATCCGGGCCGCGACGCACTGGTCCTGCCGCTGGTGCGCGCGTGCATTGCCGCGCGCGTGCCGGTGTTCGGCATTTGCCGTGGCATTCAGGAGATCAACGTGGCCCTGGGCGGTTCATTGCATTACCGCATTCATCAACTGTCGGGGAAAAATGACCACCGCAGACCGCAGCGCGAGGATGTCGAGACAGAAGAGATTTTCCGGCTCAATCACCTGGTCAAACTGACCGCGGGCGGCCTGTTCCAGTCCCTGACCGGTCACGACGAGATGATGGTCAACTCATTGCACGGGCAAGGCGTGGATCGCCTGGGCGAGGGATTGGTTGTGGAGGCGACATCCCCGGACGGTGTAGTCGAAGGTCTGCGCTATAACGACGATACGCAGTTTATCGTCGGCGTGCAGTGGCACGCCGAATGGCAACCTGAAAAACATGCGCTCTCCAGCGCGCTTTACACCGCCTTCGGCAAGGCCGCGCGCGCGCGCGCTCAGCACCGCGTGACCGGAACCGCGGCTGTCTGACCCGCGCTGTACCGCAAGTGTATAGAACCCCGAGAGTTGCAAGCGCAAGTCCGGCGGCGTAGTCTTGCCCCAACAAAATACTGCTTGGCAAATGCCGGATCCGGCAGGCTACCGATGCAAACGGACCCAGGAGGAGTTTCCTTATGCAAAAACTGATTGCCACCCTGTTCGTCGCGGTTCTTTTCCTGCCTCAGGCGGCGATCCACGCGCAGCCCTATCCGTCACGACCCCTCAGATTCGTCATTCCGTTCGGACCGGGCTCGGCCACCGACACCCTCGCCCGCATTGCCGGCCAGGACCTGTCGCTGTCGCTCGGACAGCCGGTCGTCGTCGTCCCCAAACCGGGCGCTGATGGCGCCCTGTCGGCCCTGGATGTGAAACGCTCGACGGCCGACGGCTACACTTTCCTGTTCGGCACGAACAGTCCGCTCGCCGTCGTGCCCAACATACGAAAGGAGCCGCCCTACGACGTCATGGCGGATTTCACACCGGTAACTTTCCTCGGCGACAATACCTTCTTCATCGTGGTACATCCGTCAGTGCCCGTGAAATCGATCACCGAACTGGTCGCCCATGCCAAGTCCAATCCGAAAGCGCTCAACTATCCCTCCGGCAACACCTACGCCCTGGTTGCGACAGCACTGTTCGCGATGAACAACGGCATTGCGATGCACTCCGTTCCCTACAAGTCGGAACCCGACGCCATGCCCGACCTGCTGTCCGGCCGTATGCACCTGATGTTTGGCACCCCTACGAGCGTCTTGGCGCACGCAAAGGAGGGCCGGCTCAGGATACTGGCGACGACATTGAACGAGCGCAGCCCGCTGATGCCCGACGTGCCGTCATTCCCGGAGACGGGCCAGGCAAAATTCCCGATTGGTCCGTGGTTTGCCCTGGTCGGCCCCGCCGGTCTGCCGCGCGAACTCGTGGCGCGCATGAACAAGGAAATGGTCGCGGTTCTGGGCAAGCCCTCGGTCAAAGAGCTTATGCTCAAGCAGGGTTTCATGGCAAAGTCGTCCACGCCCGAGGCGCTCACCACCTACATGAAGGAACAACTCGCGATCTGGAAGACGGCGCTGAAGGTCGCCGGCGTCGAACCACAGTAAACGAATGGCGTTTAAATTTTCTACTACAGACAAGGAGAAAGACATGACCGGCAATGAACAGATGATCATCGACCTCGACAAGAAACGCATGACCGCGACCGCGCAAAAGGACATCGCAGCCCTGAAAAACATGTTGTGCAAGGGTCTCATCTACACCCATTCCTCGGCGCGCCAGGACACCAAGCAGAGCCTGATCGAGGCGATGGAATCGGGCAAAACCGTCTACACGTCAATGGAGCCGTCCGAGGTGAAGGCGCAGGACCTTGGCAACGCCGTTGTCCTGACCGGCGTCGCAGCCATCAGCGTCAATTCCAACGGTAAGCCGAATTCCTTCCGCGTGCGGTTCACCGACGTTTATGAAAACCAGAACGGCACCTGGCGGATGGTGACCTGGCAGTCGACGAAAATTCCCGACTAACCCCGCACTCGGTCCGAAGAAGCAGATCGAATGACAGCCTCGGTCATAACCGGTTATTCCGGCTCAAATCAAACAGCGACTTTTGCAAATAAGCGCTACGCGTCCTCACCGTAAAGCATGCGGCGATAGGTAATATTCACCACGTTGCGCGAGATGCGCACATCCAGCACCATCGGCCCATCGCCGGCCAGAAACTCGTCGATGCCGGTGGCGACTTCAGCCAGCGTACGTGCCACGCGGCCACGACAGCCAAAACCGCGTGCCACCGCGCCAAAATCCGGCGAGCGCACGCTGGCGAGATGAGCCTCGAAGCCCGAGGCCTTGAGCTTGTGATACTCGGCACCCAGACCTTCATCGTTCAGCACAATGAACAGCAGCTTGAGTCCGAGACGCGACGCGGTGTCGAGTTCCTGTATGTTCTGCATCGCGCCGCCGTCGCCTTCAATCAGCGCGAACGGTTTGCCGAGAGCCACTGCCATACCGATAGCGGTCGGCAAGGTCTGGCCGATGCAGCCAAAGCCGTTGACGAACTCATGCAGCACGCGCGGCTTCTTCATGATCATCACCGGAAACGCAAACGAATGGCCCACGCCGATGGCAATACCTACATCGGAAGGCAAGCGCTCATCGATCATGCGCGAGGCTTCGCGTGGATCAACAGTTCCCGCTTCGATTTCATATTCAGCGGCATCGCGGTCGGCGTCGAGCAATATTTTCTTTACAGTCGGAGTTCTAAAATTATCTTTAAAAACAAATACTTGAGATAACTCATTCTCAATGGCCTGCAGTGTCGCCAGCGCATCGCCCTGCACATAACAATCGGCGAGCCGGTCGTTGCCCATCAGCGCGGTGGGCTCGGTGTTGATGTGAATGATGCGCGCCTTGGGATACAGCAGGCCGCCTTCCAGCGTGTGCGGATTGAGGCTGGCGCCCACCGCGATCACGCAATCGGCTTCTTCAAACAGTTCCATCACCGCGCGCGTGGAAAACATGCCGGAAATGCCGGCGTGAAAATCACCCGATAGCACACCTTTGGCCACCAGCGAGGTCGCGGTCAGCGCGCCGATGCGTTCGGCAAGTTTTGCCGCCGCTTCCACCGCGCCTGATTGCACCGCGCCATCGCCGACCACCACCACCGGTTTCTTGGCGGCAGCGATGATTTTCACCGCCTGCGCGAGTTGTTCCGCCGCGGGCTTGATGCGCTGCTGGCCTTTGAACAATGCGGATGACGGCACGTAGTCATCGCCGTCGCTGTCGATATTCGCATCCTGCACGTTCATCGGATACGCCAGCACCACCGGGCGTTTCTGCACCTTCGCTTCGTAGAACGCCTTGCGCACCGCGTCTTCGGCAAACGCGGGCGTCATCACCTCGATGTAGCCCGCGCCCGTCGCCGTGACGAGGCGATCCTGGTTCAGCGACTGGTTGATCCACTCGTTGTGAAAATGGGTGCGGCTGGTATACACCACCAGAGGCACGCGCGCCTTCACCGCCGCTACCAGTGACGTCGTCATGCGTGTGATGCCCGGCCCGTGGGTGACGTTGCACACGCCGACGTTGCCGGTGGCACGCGCATAACCTTCGGCCATCGACAGTGCGGCACCCTCGTCGCGCACGTCGATCAGGCGCACACCGGGCAGTTTCGACATCGCGGCCGCCCACGACATGTTGCCGTCGCCCATCAGGCCGAATACTGTGCTGGCGCCTTCCTTGACGAAGGCGTTGGCTACGGCTTGGTAGACTTTCATGGCAATAGGAGTTCCCCTTCAACAGGCTCAGGGCGAACGGAAATAGAAAAGCCGTTCGTCCTGAGCCTGTCGAAGGACGATAAAAGCCGCGGATCAAAAATCCGGTGAAATGCCCAGCAGCTTGCCCGCGGTCTCGCCCAGCATCATGCGCTTTTGCGCGTCGGTGAAATGCGGGCACTTGAGCACGTGGTCGATAGACTCGGCCTGCCAGGGTATCGGGTGATCGGTACCGATCACCAGCCGCTCCACGCCGACTTCCGCCGCGAGATGGCGCAGCGCTTCATCGGTGAACACCAGCGTGTCGAAATACATGTCGCGCAAATACTCGGTGGGCCGCTTCTTGAGCTTGACGCCGGTGTCCATTTCCGGCGCCACGCGCAGACAATTGTCGGAACGCGGTGCATACGAGGGCAAAAAGCCGCCACCGTGGGCCGAGCAGACTTTCAGGCCCGGAAATTTATCCAGTGTGCCTTCGAAAATCAGGTGCGACAACGCGATGGTGGTATCGAGCGGATTGCCGATGGTGTTGGCCAGCCAGCCGTTGCCCTTGAAGCGGTTGTTGAGTTCCGGCGTGCTTTGCGGGTGGATGAAAATCAGGATGCCCAGTTCCTCGGCCTTGGCCCACACCGGATGAAATTTCGCGCCGGAGAATTCCTCGCCCGCCACGCTGCCGCCGATGGCGATGCCGCGCATGCCAAGTTTTTTGATCGCATGTTCGAGCTGCTGCACGGCGAGATCAGGAAACTGCAGCGACAGCGAGGCAAATCCGACAAAGCGGTCAGGATGCGCCGCGCACAGTTCGGTGAGCGTTTCATTGTTGATTTTGACAACCTCGGCGGCCTTGTCACGCTCGAGCTTGTACCAGCTCGGATTGATGCTGATCGCCTCAACGTCGATGCCCTGTTCGTCCATCTCGCGCAGGCGCCGCGCGCCCACCTCGCCGAGGCCGGGCCCGCGCTCGTCCGCAAGGTTTTTCCCCATGACTTCCAGCGCCTTGGGAATCACGCAATGGCAGTGCACGTCGATGGTCTTGACGCGTTTTCCCGCGACGATCACCTGGCGGCGCGCACCGCCGCCCGCTTGCGCGGTGGATTCGTTGGTAGCGGTCAGCGCGCTGCCGTGGCAATCGACAAATTGCAGCTCGCCACCGTGTACATGGTTTTGGTCATGCATGATGCTCTCCTGATTGAGTTGTTGTGGTTGCTTGGAGCTAACACCTTTTTGCCACAGATTGACACGGCTGCACCCGGATTGCTCCACTATGCATCCGCGCGCAACCGTAAAGTCCGTGTCAAAGAATGACTGGATGTGATCGCCAGATCGCAATTATCTCACGTGCTCACTCCGCGACAATCTTGCGCGAGGCGGCAATCTGTTTCCACTGCTCCAGTTCCTGCTTGATGCGCGCAGCAAACACGGCTGGGGTTACCGCCACTGGCAGTATGCCGTCGGGCTCCAACATCGACCTGAGTTCAGGTGATCCCGCAACCTCGTTGATTTCACGATTCAGGCGCTCAATATACCGCGCCGGTGTTCCGGCGGGCGCCATCACGCCCACCCAGGTTTCACTGGAAAAGCCCGGTAGCGTGGCGATCAGTGTTGGTACATCCGGGAACGCCGGGTGAGGTTGTCTGGACGTCACTGCGAGCAAACGGACCTTGTTCGCCTTCAGGAACGCCGACAACGTGGCATAGCTCGATATCATCACGTGAATCTGGCCCCCGGCGAGATCAATGGCTGCGTTCGCGGCCCCTTTATAGGGCACATGCCGCATTTGAATTTTGGCATGGGCATTAATGAGTTCAGTCACCAGGTGCCCGATGGAGCCTACGCCCGCCGTACCGTACGTCAGTTCCCCCGGGTTACTACGCGCAGCCGACAAAAGATCGGCAACTGACTTGAAGGGTGTCGCCGACGAGACCGCGAGCAGCGACGGATTCTGCCCGACCAGGGCAACCGGCGCGAATGAAGCAATAGGATCATACGGCAGCCGCGGCTGAGTCGCTGCTGCGGTCAGAAAGGAAGACGACGTCAGCAGCACAACCGAACCATCCTTTGCCGCTTTGGCGACTGCGTCAGAACCAATGACGCCCGCGGCCCCCGGCCGGTTTTCCACGATGATCGACGTTTCCATGCGTTTTGCCAACGGGCCGGCCACGGACCGCGCAATGGCATCATTGCTCGCCCCCGCAGAAAACGGGACGACGATGCGGACGAGTTTGGGCACGGCATCCTGTGCCACAGCCGGTTGCACCATCCCCAGCGTCAGATTGCCGCACACCGCAAGCCCGGTGAACAGGTGTCGCAATTTGTTTCTCCTCAATGGCCATGTCAAGGCGTGACTATTTGCCGGCGTCTTCATTTGCAGACTCGCTTCTCGTCATTTGACGCGCATTTTTTCACAAGATAGCATCCCATGACGTCCTGATCAAACCATCTTCACCGTGGAAAATTCGCGCTATGACCCATCTCGATAAACGCCAGACCCTGAAAGTATTGATCTCGACGGGACATTTGGGCACCGCGCCTTCAAGCCGCGAGAGTTTCATGCTGGGCATGGCGGCCAACCCCGACTATGTGGTGGCCGACAGCGGCAGTTCAGACCCGGGACCGGTCTATCTTGGCGAGGACACGACCCTTGGACATTTCGTGCGCGAAGAACTGGAACTGTTCCTGACCGAATCGCGCAAGAAGGGCATACCGTTGGTCATAGGCTCCGCCGGCGACACCGGCAGCAATCGCGGCGTCAATGAGTTCGTCTCCATTATTCAGGAGCTGGCACAGGAACACCGCATCCCGAAATTCAAGGTCGGGTATTTTTATTCGGAAGTCCCCAAGGACTTTCTCAGGCAAAAGCTGCGGGAGGGCAAGGAGTTAAGTGGTCTCGGCGGCTTTCCTGCGCTGACAGAAACCGAAATCGATCTCGCCACGCGCGTCGTCGCCGTTGCGGGCATACACCCCTTCCTCAAGCTGCTGGAACAAGGCGCCGATGTCATCATCGCCGGGCGCTGCGGCGACATCAACTTCACAGCGGGCCCCTGCATATTTCACGGGTTCCCAGAGCCACTGGCCTATCACATGGGCAAGATGATCGAGTGCGCGTCGCTCGTCGCTGAACCGTTCATGGGCAAGGAAACCATCATCGGCACCATCTCGCACGACGATATCAAGATCACGCCTTACCATCCGCCGCAGCGCTGCACTATCGCGTCGGTGGCTGGGCATTCGATGTACGAGCGCGAGACGCCCTACTTCGAGCACACGCTGGGCGGCACGCTGGACATGCGCGCCTGCCAATACGAGCAATTTGACGAGCGCACCGTACGCATCTCCGGCGCGGCATGGATCCCGGCAACGGAACTGCGCGTCAAAATCGAAGGCGCAAAGAAGGTGGGTGAACGCTACATGGGATTTGTCGGATTGCGCGATCCGCATATCGTGCGCAACGTCGATGCCGCGATTGAATGGTGCAAGTCCGCGGTCGCCAAACGTTTCAGCCACGAACCGTACGAACTTTACTTTCACGTATTCGGCAGGAACGCGGTGCTCAAGGAACTGGAGCCGGTGCGGGCGGCAAGCCCCCACGAACTGGGCATCGTCGTTGAAGGGCTGGCGAATTCCGATGCGCTCGCGGAAAAAATCACGGATTTCGCGGTGCGAATGTTTTTCCTCGTGCGCATCCCCGGCGTCAAGGGAACCGCGGGAGCCGCTGCGACCACCAAGAAGACGATGAAATCGTCGCCAGGGTACCTATGGAACGTGAACCATACGGTTCCCATCGATGACCCGATGGAGCTCTTCTCCGTGCACATGACTGAGGCGGGTATATGACGCCACCATCTGTTGGTCACCCACCCGCAACCAGCAAGGAAGATTCCCCATGGCCAAACTGAGCGACCTCGCATCGACCATTCGCAGCAAGAATGCCGGTGTGAATCAGATTACATTCGATATCATTTTCCCAGACAAGGCCCGCTATCTTCGCGTGCTGGCAAGTCAGGTTATCACCCGGGACAGCATCGCGCGGCTTTTCAACATTCCTGCTTCGCGTATCTCGGATTTCGTGGCGTTCGATCTTGCCAACGCAATAAAATTTACCATTTATCGCCTTCGACCCAGCGGCAGCCCGGGAGACTGGGACATCCTCGGCTGCCAGCAATACGGCCCTTTGCTGGACGTCGAAGTGCCGGATTGAGGTGCACTCGCGTCGTTGGCGGGAACTACTCTGCCAGCCGCACTTTCGCCTTACGTATCACGCCGGTCCACTTCTCCGACTCGGATTTCAGAAACACGGCAAACTCCTGCGGCGTGTTGGCGATGATTTCCGCTGCTTCGTTCGACAGGCGTCCGCTGACTTCCTTCGAGCGCAGCGCTTTCACCGTGCCCTCGTGCAATGCACGCAGTACCGGCACGGGCGTGGCGGCCGGCAGCATCATGCCGTACCAACCAGTCACTGCGTAGCCCGGCACGCCGGCCTCCGCTACCGTGGGTATGTCCGGCGCCGCAGCGGAGCGTTTGCCGCTGGTCACCGCCAGTGCGCGCAGCCGGCCCGCCTTGATCATCTGCGCGCCCGCCAGAAAGTTGTTCAGAAAAATCGGCACCTGCCCCGACAGCAGATCCGTCATCGCCTGTCCCGCGCCTTTGTACGGCACATGCACTACGTCTATGCCTGCCATGCTCTTGAAAAGTTCCATGCCCAGATGCGGGCCGCTGCCGTTGCCCGATGAGGCAAACGTCAACTGCCCCGGACGCGCCTTGGCGAACGCGACAAACTCTTTCACGTTTTTCACCGGCAGTGAGGGATGCACTGTGATCACAAACGGATACTCGGCCAGCACCGTCACCGGCACGTGATCGTCGGGGCCGTATGGCAGCTTGGCGTAGAGCGCGGGATTGATCACGTGCGTAGCGAGCGTGATCAACACGGTGTAACCGTCGGGCGCGGCCTTCGCCACGGCATCTGAACCGATGATGCCGTTGGCACCGGGGCGGTTATCGACCAGCACCTGCTGCCCCATCGTCTCGGTCATTTTCTGCGCCAGCGTGCGCGCGATGACATCCGTGCCGCCGCCCGGCGGATACGGCACGACGATGCGTATCGGTCGATTGGGATAGCCCTGTCCTGAGCCTGTCGAAGCGATCTGCGCGCTTGCGGCACCGGCCCAAAGCGACACAACCAATAACATCAATAGAAACTTGAGCATATCTGTCTATATAAAAATATATAATAAAAACAAATACTTATATTAAATTGGATGACGCTCTACGAATTCCAGCAACGCCTGCGCGCAGGCATCCGGATCCGTCGCCGCTGCGTGAAACGAATCGCCGGGCAGCACCACCAGTTCCGAGTGCGGTACTTTTTCCTGCCAAGCACGTGTTTCGGCCACCGACGCGAGTCCGCTTTCCTGCGTGGTAATCACCAGCATTGGACACCTGATCTTCTTCACATCCTCGCTGATGTCGGAAAAATTAATCGTGCCGGCAAATCCCGCCTCGGTGGAAACCGCCGTGCGCGCCATGTATTTGATCCACCACTCCACGCCTTCCTTTGGAAACGCGCTGCCCAATCGCGCGCCCATGCTGCGTCGCGCCCAATGCTCGATGCCCTGCTCCTCCACTTCTTTCACGCGCGCGGCGCGCGTAGCCGCATCCGCGCGCACCGGCGGCGGCGAGCCGACCACTGTCAACGTGCGCACGCGATCCGCATGCCTTGCGGCAAACGCGCGACCAATCACGCCGCCAATTTTCGCGCCCGCCAGATGAAAGCGTGCTATGCCCAGATGATCCATCAGTGTCACGTAATCATTGATCACCACATCCAGCGTCCACGGAAAATCGCGCGCCATCGGCGTCGAGTCACCAAAGCCTCGCATGTCGGGCCGCACCACCCGGTAACGCCGCGCGAGATGCGGCACCCAGCCGTACCAGGCGCGATGACTTTCGTTATTGCCGTGGCACAACAATATCGTCTCGGACGCGCGCCATGAGTCGGTGAAATCATCGACGCAATAATGAATATCCACGCCCGGCGAAACCTGCAGGTTCGGCATCTGGGAATTCCTTATTGTGGAGGCTTATGGTGGAGGCTTATGGTGGATACTATGTACTGTGCATGGCATGTTACCGCAACAAGCGTCTCTACCGCGGCCAATTCCTGCTATGCTTTTCGGGAATCCGTAACACCCGCAACATATCCCCTACTCACTTTCGGAACATCCAGGGAGCACTCATGCCAAAAATGACCGGTCACCGATACTTTGCCGAAGCGATGCGCGGCTACGGCGTGTCACATCTGTTTTATGTGAACACGATCATTCCGCCCGCGATGCTGGAAATCGACAAGATGGGCAGCGTAAAGCGCGTGGTCACGCACGGCGAAAAAGCGGCTGCCTACATGGCCGACGGTTATGCACGCGCATCGAACAAACCGGGCATTTGCCTGTGCCAAGACATCGGCAGCACCAATCTCGCCGCAGGCCTGCGCGATGCGCATATGGCGGGCTCGCCGGTGATTGCGATTTCCGGCGGTCAAAACGACATGCCGCGCTATCGCCATGCCTATCAGAACGCGGAAGACCACAGCGCGTGGGATGGCGTTACCAAGGCCAACTACTCGGTCGATAGCGCGGCACGCTTTCCGGATTTGCTGCGGCAGGCATTTCGCGAATCGACTACCGGCGCGCCCGGTCCGGTACATCTGGAACTACGCGGCAACGCGGGGCAGATGCTCGACAAGGAAGCCGAATACGATCTCACCTTCGAGCAGCGCTACACGCGTTATCCCGCGTTTCGCCCCACGGCTGAAGAAGCCGACATCAAGGCAGCGTTGAAGGAACTCAAGGAAGCGGCTAAGCCCATCATCGTGGTCGGCGGTGGCGCGGTGACATCCGGCGCGGGCGCAGAAGTCGTCGCACTTGCCGACAAGCTGCAAATCCCCATCGCCACCAGCCTGCACGCGCGTGCACTGGTGCCCGACGACCACGCACTCGGTGTAGGCGTGCCCGGCAGCTACTCGCGCTGGTGCGCCAACAAAGCGGTGGCCGCGGCGGACCTGGTGTTCTTCATTGGTAGCCATACCGGCGGGCAGGTCACCAACGGCTGGTCGATTCCGAAAATCGGCACGCGCACGATACAGCTCGATATCGATCCGGGCGAACTCGGCCGCAATTACCCGAACGTAGTATCGATGTGCGGCGACGCCAAGGCCACGCTCACTCGTATGCTGGTTGAGGTGGGTACCGCCACGCCGCGCGCCGAGTGGCTGGAACAATGCCGCGGCTACGTCGCCGATTACTGGGCCGAGAGCGATCCGCTGCGTAATTCGGATGACGTGCCCATACGCCCGGAGCGCATGGCCAAGGAACTCGGCGACTGGCTGCCACCCGACGCAGTGCTGGTCGTCGATACCTTTCACGCGGCGCTGTGGACCGCGCAGATGTCACGCATGAAGGCCGGCCAGCGCTACATTCGCTGCGGCGGCTCGCTGGGCTGGGGTTTTCCCGGCACATTGGGTGTGAAAGCCGCACTGCCGAGTACGCCGGTGATCGGTTTCGCCGGAGACGCCGGCTTCTACTACCACATGGCCGAGATGGAAACCGCAGCGCGCTGCGGCCTCAACGCCGTGATGGTGGTCAACAACAATTATTCGGGTGGCGTGGCCGAATCGGCTGCGTTCCAGCGCGAAGTGAATTTCGCCAAGGTCGCCGACTCCATGGGCTGCGCGGGCTTTCGCGTGGAGAAAGCCGCAGACATACGCGGCGCGCTGGATAAAGCACTCGCCTGCGGCAAGCCCGCGATTGTTGAAATTATCGGCAATGCGGCAATCCGCGCAAAACGCGGCTGGGCGCCGGCGGGGATTACCGGGGAGTAGCTGCCGCCAGTCAAACACAGGACGAGTATTCGCGAAGACACGCTCAAGTACGCCAGGCTGATCAAGGAAGTCGGCATCAAACCGGAGTAAGCCATGCGCATGTGCGCTGGAAACGACAAAATTCATACGCTGGCGTGGACGCTGGCGGCGGTTGCCTGCGTGATGTCGCACGCGTACGCGCAAGACTCCTACCCTGCCCGTCCAATAAGAATTGTCGTACCCAGCGGTGCCGGCGCGGGCAGCGACATACTCGCGCGGATGATCGCGCAACGTCTGACCGAGCGGCTGGGCAGGCAGGTGGTGGTGGAAAATCGTACCGGCGCCGGCAACATGATTGGCTACGAGTTTGCCGCCAAATCGGCGCCCGACGGTTACACGCTGGTTTCGGGTGTGAGCACGCTCGCCATCAATGCGGCAACCTACAAGAAAGTGCCGTACGACGCGCTGCGCGATTTCGAGCCGATTTCGCACACGACGAACGTGCCCAATCTTCTGGTGACGCACCCGGCGCTGCCGGTGAAAAATCTCAAGGAACTGATCGCGCTGGCGAAATCGCGTCCCGGCGAGCTGCTGTATGCCTCGGCGGGACACGGCACCAATCCACACCTGACGATAGAACTGCTCGCGACCATGGCGCAGGTGCGCTTTGTGCATGTGCCGTACAAAAGCGGCCCGCCCGGATTGACCGATCTCATCGCAGGCCAGGTGCAATTCATGGCCACCGCCATGAATTACCTGCGGCCACATGCGCTCGGCGGACGCTTGCGCGCGCTCGGTGTCACCACCGCAAAACGCACGATCTCCATGCCCGACATGCCCACGCTCGCCGAATCCGGCGTGCCCGGCTACGAATCGGTGCAGTGGTACAGCATGCTTGCGCCGGCGAAAACACCGCGCGCCATCATCGATCGGCTCAACAGGGAAATCGTCGCCTACCTGCGCTTGCCGGAAGTGATGGAAAAAATGACTGCCGACGGCAATGAAGTCGTCGCCAGCACGCCCGAGGAATTCGCGGCATTTCTGCGCGCGGAAACAGTGAAGTGGGCGAAGGTCGCCAGGGCCGCCGGGATCAAACCGGAATAAGCGCCATGCATATCTGGGTCGACGCCGACGCCTGTCCCGTCGTCATCAAGGAAATCCTGTTTCGCGCGGCGGTGCGCGCCGAACTGCATCTCACACTGGTCGCCAACGCACCACTAGTTACACCGCGTTCGCCTTGGATAGGCACGGTGCAGGTGCCGCGCGGCTTCGACGTGGCGGACAACCACATCGTATCGGTTGTCGCGGCCGGCGACCTGGTGATTACCGCGGATATTCCGCTGGCTGCGGCCGTAGTGGAAAAGGACGCGCTGGCACTGAATCCGCGCGGCGAGCTGTATACCAAAACAAACGTGCGTGAGCTGCTCGACATGCGCAACTTCCTCGACACGCTGCGCGGCAGCGGTGTTGAAACCGGGGGGCCGCGCGCCTTCAACCACGCGGATCGTCAGGCATTTGCCAATCAACTCGACCGTTTGCTGGCAAAACAATCTGCAAATCGGGGTATCACGTAAGTATTTGTTTTTATTATATTTTTAAATACAGGAAGATTGTGCCGGCAGTGGCACATCGATGGTCGTCACGCGCCGCAGTTCGCGATGATGCTTTGCGTCGTCAAATGCTGTCGCACGATGCATGGTGGCGAGGTTGTCCCAGATCACGAAATCGCCGTCCTTCCACAAGTGGCGATACACGAACTCGCGCTGCGTCGCATGCTCCATCAACTCCATCAGGAACAAGCGCCCGTCGGCCACCGGCCAGTCGATGATGCGCGTGGCATGCGCAGCAAGGTACAAGGACCTGCGCCCGGTACGCGGATTGACGCGGGTGATCGGATGTATCGCACCTTTGAGCCTGTCTTTTTCTTCCTGCGAAAAACCGAAACCGAGTATCTCGCGCGAGTAGGTGATGGTGTGATGCACGCGCAAGCCCTCGAGTTTGCGTTTTGTTTCATCGTCGAGCGTGTCGTACGCCGCGCGCATGTCGGCAAATTCGGTATCGGCGTTGACCTTGGGAATCACCCGCGCCGACAGCGTTGAATACCGCCCCGCCGGATCCTGAAACGACGCATCGGTATGCCACAGACGGTTGCCGAGGCTGTACATGCGCTTGCGATCGTCGGCTTTGAGGATAACGCCAGTGTTATCGACGTTCGAGATATCGGCGATGGCGTCGTTGCCAAAACGATTGGCCGCCAGCGCGGCAGCACCCGGCTTCACGTGCAGCGTGCCGTCGAAGCGCTCGGCAAACGCGAGTTGTTCCGCGTCGGTGAACGGCTGATTACGAAACACCAGCACGCCGTGCTCGTCCATGCCCGCGCGCAGTTGCTCCAGCGTGGCGCGGTCATCAACCTGCCGCAGATCCATCGGGCTGCCTTCGGCACCCACATGCGGATGCAGCTTGCGAAAAGTTACCGTCATCGACTGCCTCCCATCATCAAAACACCATTTAAAACGGTTACTCACATAAACTATGCAGCCTGCACCTGCTTCACGGGAATACCGCCGCGCTGCACCCAGCGATAACGCTCGGTCAGATTATCCGCCAGCGGCCGCCGCTTCGCATCATCCACCGCGATCCACATGCGCAGCAAGTGACGCTCGCGGCCCGCCTCCGGGTGATCTTCGTACGCCTCGCGCGCATGCAGCATCGTGTGATTGTTGACGAGTTGAATGTCACCTTCCTGAAAATCCATGCTCAGCATCAGCTCGGGCCGGTTGGCGATTTCCTGCACCATCACCAGCGCCTCGCGCTGAATCGCCGTCGGCGCATATTGCGCGCCGTGACGCGCAGCGGACTCGTAATACGGCAGGCTGTTGATGCGCGTGGTGATCTTACCGTCGCGCTCGCTGAACATCGGCAACGTGAAGTATCCTTTTTCCCCCGCCGGCTCTTCGCCGCGCCAGTCAATATGAAACAGGCCGTAGAGTGCATCGAGCAGATCCGGGCGTTCTTCCCGCAGCACGTTATGAATGGTCAGCGCGCTGGTCAGTTTGCTCGCGCCGCCGCGCTTCGCGGTGCGCAGACAGAACAAGCCCAGCAAATCCATCGGCAGCATGTCGGTATGAAAATCCATGCGCTGGCTGGTTTGATAAGCGCGCGCATTGGGATCGGCTTGCGTGCGCCCTTCGTCGCGCACGTGGCCGAGCAGATGCCCGCGCGCGTTCTGCGATATTGGCTTGCCGAAATGCACACCGAGTCCCCAGTAAATCAATTCGCAGTCTTCATCGGAATAGCGATGACGCGGAATACCTCGCAGCAGTTTGAAGCCCTGCCCGTGTTCGACATCGTTGAGTATTTTTTCAATCTGCGCCGAAACCTGCGGCAAAGGAAAAGCTTCCAGCCCAAAAGGAATCTGCACACCACGGCGTTTGGCGTGCGCCAATGCGGCATCGATCTCAGCAATGGCCTCGGCATCGAAGTGGTACATCCACGACGCATCATTCTGGATGTGCGGTCCGATCCAGGCACTGGGGTCCGTAACAGGCACGTACTGCCGTGTTGCCATTGCGTGTCTCGCTTACAATATTCAAACGGCGTTATTTTAGCCTAGCCCAGCCGCGGATCGGCCGTCGATTCACCGCGCGGCTTCACCGGCGGACGCGATTTCAGCACTTCTTCGTTCAGCGCAATGCCCAGCCCCGGCGATTGCGGCACGGCGTAGCTGCCGTTGACGAGTTTTGGATGATCACCCGTAAACAGGTCATCGTAGATATTGCCCTCGCTTTGCCGCTCGAGGATCAGGAAATTCGGCACCAGCGAGCACACATGCAGGCTGCCCACGTTGCACACCGGCCCGGTCGGATTGTGCGGCGAGAATTTCACGCCGCATTCGTGCGCGCGCGTCGCCACCGCCAGAATGCCGCTGTAGCCGCCGGTGTACTTGATATCGGGCATCACCACGTCCAGCAGTTTGCCGCGCAGCAGCGGTTCGAAACCCAGCGCGCCGATCTGGCGCTCGCCGCCCGCCACCAGCACGCCCATCGCTTCCGCCGCGCGGCGCACGCGGTCCAGCACCGGATGGTGCTCGGCACGCTCCGAGGTCAGGCATTCCGCCCAGAACAGTTTCACCGGCGCGAGGTCTTTCAGCAATTGCAGCGCGCTCGCCTCATCGAAACGCCAGTGGCAATCAATCAACACGCCCGCGTCGGGGCCGACCGCGTCGCGCACGGCATGGATGCAATCCAGCGCGCGGCGGTACTTCTTTTTGACTTCCGCATCACCCAGGTCCGCCCAGTACACGCCATCAAACGGCGCGAGCTTGAACGCGGTATAGCCCTGCGCCTTGCGGTCGCGCGCCAGCGCGGCAAAACCCTGCGGCGAGCGATCGGTCGCTGCGCGGTTGATATTGCCGTAGACGCGGATGGTGTCACGCAGCGGCGCGCCGAACAGGCGATGGATTGGCACACCCGCCGCGCGCGCCTTGATATCCATCAGCGCCATTTCCGCAGCGCTGAGGATGGAATTCCACACTAGGCCGCCGACCGCATGCGGATACACCGCCAGCAACGGCAGCGCTTCGTCCGGCGTTTTACCGGCGATCAGTTCCGACAACCGTTTGCAGTTGAGAATCTGGTTTTCCTCCCAGCCGCCGGAAAGCGAGGCCTCGCCCCAGCCCGCCAGTCCGTCATCGGTTTCGATTTTCAGGAAGAACCAGTTGGTTTTTTCCGAGACATTGACGGCATAAGGCTTAAGTATCTGTATTTTCATGTTTTCTTTTGAGTGATTCAGGACACCGGCATCTTTTGCGGGACACCGCAGCAACCGTGCGGGACTTCGTCTATATTACCCGCGTTCCGCTGCATGTCCGGCGGCAAGGAGGAGAAAACCATGCCCGACTACAACCTGCGCGTAAACGGCGCGTCGCGCACCGTGCGCGCCGATGCCGACACGCCCCTGCTCTACGTGTTGCGCAACGACCTCGAACTGAACGGCCCCAAGTACGGCTGCGGCCTTGCGCAGTGCGGCGCGTGCACCGTGCATATCGATGGCCGTGCAGCGCGCTCGTGCGTCACGCCGGTATCGGCACTGGCCAACAGGAACATCACCACGCTCGAAGGCATCGGCACGCTCGACAAGCTGCATCCGCTGCAAAAAGCGTTTCTCGACGAGCAGGCGGCACAGTGCGGATACTGCACCAGCGGCATGATCATGTCCGCGAAAGCGCTGCTCGATGCCAACCCGAAACCCACGGAAGCGCAGATCAAGCAGGCGCTGGCCGGCAATCTGTGCCGCTGCGGATCGCACAACCGCGTCGTGCGCGCGGTGCAGCGTGCAGCGCAAAACAAAGGAGCCTAAGATGACCACCGCCACGCTCTCGCGCCGCAAATTCCTTAAGCAGGGCGGCGTCATCGTCGCCACCTTCAGCCTTGCCGGCCCCGCCGCCATCGCGCAGCAGGCCGCGCGGCCGCCGCTGCCCGGCGGCCTGAACAACAACCGCATGCTTGACGGCTGGATACGCATCAATGCCAACGGCAGGGTCACCATCCACACCGGCAAATGCGAAATCGGCCAAGGCATACTCACCGCGCTGGCACAGATCGCCGCCGACGAACTGGATGTCGCCTATGAGCGCATCGACATGGTGTCTGCCGACACCGCGCGCACGCCGAACGAGGGCATGACCGCCGGCAGCCTGTCGGTGGAAAACAGCGGCACGGCGTTGCGCTTCGCCTGCGCCGAAGCGCGCGGCCTGCTGCTCGCCGCCGCTGCGCAAAAACTGAATGTGGCCGTTGAAAAACTCAGCGTTGTCGATGGCGCCATCAGTGCCAGTCCGGTGCGCACCACCTATTGGGATCTCGTCAAGGATCTTAATTTGAAACGCGAGGCCACTGCTGTCGCCAAACCCAAACCACCGTCGCAGCACAAGGTCATCGGCAAGAACATCCTGCGCCGTGATCTCCCCGCGAAAGTCACCGGCGGTTCTGCGTTCGTGCAGGACATGCGCCTGCCCGGCATGGTATTCGGACGCGTGGTGCGCCCGCCCTCGTATCGCGCGCAGCTGGTGTCGGTGGATGAAGCAGCGGTCAAAGCCATGCCTGGCGTGGTGGCGGTGGCACGTGACGGCAGTTTTCTCGCGGTGGCGGCAGAACGCGAGGAGCAGGCGATCAAGGCCGCGCAAGCCTTGCGTACTTCAGCAAAATGGAGCGAGACGCCCGATCTGCCGCCAGGTGGCAGCGGTGGCACTGCCGGTGCGGCACTCTATGATCATCTGAAAAAAATGCCTTCGCGGGATTCCGTGATCAAAGCCGTAGTGCCGGTCAACAGCAGCGGCGGAAAAATCACCACGGTCGAAGCCGAATACACACGGCCGTTTCAGGCGCACGGATCAATCGGCCCATCGTGCGCGGTCGCGCAATTCAAGGATGGGAAATACACCGTGTGGACGCACAGCCAGGGGGTGTTCCCGCTTCGCAACGATCTGTCCAAAGCCCTGCGCACACCGGTGGCCAACATCACCTGCACCCATGTCGAAGGTTCCGGCTGTTACGGCCACAACGGCGCGGACGATGTGGCGTGCGACGCAGCGCTGCTCGCGCGCGCGACCGGTGGCCGTCCGGTGAAATTGCAATGGATGCGCGACGACGAGTTTGGCTGGGAGCCGTACGGCTCGGCGATGATAATGAAAATGCAGGCACATCTCGACGAATCGAAAAGCATCGTCCATTGGCAGCATGAAATGTGGAGCCATCCGCATTCGACGCGCCCGATGAGCCGTCCCGATGGCAGCTTTGTGCTGGGCGGGTGGCATCTGGCGAATCCGGTGCCCGCCACCACACCGAATAATTCGCCGCAGCCGTCAGGAGCGGCAGATCGCAACGCGGTGCCGCTGTATGATTTTCCGCGCCAGAATGTATTGCTGCATTACCTGACCGACATGCCCGTGCGCACCTCCGCGCTGCGCACGCTGGGCGCGTACGCCAATGTGTTCGCGCTGGAATCGTTCATCGACGAAACCGCGCTGGCGGCCGGCGCTGATCCGGTGGAATTTCGCCTGCGCCATATGAAAAATCCGCGCGCACGCGCAGTGATCGAACTCGCCGCGCAGAAAGCCGGCTGGCAAGCCAACGCCAAAGGCGATGGCAGAAATAACGAAAGTAAGGGCCGCGGCATCGCGTTCGCACAGTACAAGAACCTCGCCGCATACTGCGCGGTAGTCGCCGAGGTGACAGTGGACCGCAACGGCAACGTGCGTGTCACGCGCGCCGTGTCGGCAGTGGATGCAGGGTTGATCGTAAACCCCGACGGCATCGTCAACCAGATCGAAGGCGGCATCATTCAGTCGGCAAGCTGGACGCTGAAGGAACAAATCAAGTTCGACCGCCAGCGCATCACCACGCGCTCGTGGGCCGATTATCCGATCTTCACTTTCAACGACGTGCCGGTGGTCGAAGTACATCTGATCAATATGCCCAACGAAAGGTCGCTCGGCGTGGGCGAAGGCTCGCAAGGCCCCACCGTCGCGGCCATCGCCAATGCGATTGCCCACGCCACCGGCAAGCGCCTGCGCGATCTGCCGTTCACGGCAGACAAGGTCAGGATGGCGCCGGCCTGAGCACGCTGCATCGCCTGCGACTGCGATGAAAATACGCGGCTGGCATATAGTGATCGTCGTCGCCGGCATCGCCGCGGCGGTAACCGGCTATGGCTTTTGGCACGCAGCCACGCATGCCACGTTCAACGTTAATCTCGCCTATAAGACCAACACCGGTGTGATCAACCGCCTGCGCAACGGCCAGGTGGAATTTCTGGACGACGGCGGCCGGGTGCTGGCGCGCGCCACCATCGACACCCGTTTCGGCGTGGTGTGGCTCGCGCATCCCGAGAAAGGCCAGTGCGGCCCCGATCTCGCGCGCAACGCCTACCAAGACTGCTTTCAGGCGCAAGCAACCTGGATCCCGCAGTGGGTGCAGGAAGTGCGCTATGCCAATATCACACTGGAACGCTGCAGCCTGGCGCGGCGCACCGTGCAGCTTGAAACACACCGCGACAACCTGCTGCTATGGTGGATGCCACTGTCACGCTCGGGCAAGCTGCCGTACACCCGTTACAGCGCTACCTTCGCGATCGACACCAAGGGTTGCGGGAAATAACTATAGTTAAATAAATAATTTACTTTAAAAACAAATACTTACACAACATAATCACAGCACGCCAGAAATCCCGCCATCGACATGGATACACGTGCCCGTCACATAACTCGCGGCATCCGACGCCAGAAAAGCGATCACATTGGCCACTTCTTCCGACTCGCCCATGCGACCCATCGGAATCGATTTGCTGTTGCGCGCATAGTGCTCCTCCACCGTGATATTGTTGCGCACGGCGCCGCGCTCCTGACCTTCCGATTTGATTTTGCCCACCGCGACCGCGTTCACCAGAATATTGTCGGCAGCGACTTCTTTCGATAAACCCTTGGTCAGCGCCAACCCCGCCGCACGGCTGACAGTGGTCGGAAACATCGCTGCGCCGGGCTGCTTCGCGCCCACCATGTTGAGATTGATGATGCGCCCGCCGCCCTGTTTTTTCATGTGGGGAATCGCCGCGCGCGCCGTGCGTATCTGCGCGAACACCTTGATGTTGATGTCGTTCTGCCACACGTCATCGAGCACGCTGGCGAACGCCACCTGCCCCGAACCGCCGGCATTGTTGACCACGACATCGATGCGGCCGAAGTGCTTCACCGTCGCTTCGATGAAACTTTCCATCTCGCCTGCCTTGCTGGCGTCGCCGGTCATGCACATCACGTCGCCACCCGCCTTGCGCATCTCGTCGGCCAGTTTGTCGAGCGCCTCTTTGCGCCGCGCACAGAACGAAACCTTGGCGCCTTCCGCCACAAAACGCCGCACGGTCGCGCGCCCGATGCCTTCGCTGCCACCAGTGACCGCCACGACCTTGCCTTTGAGTCCGAGTTCCATGTTTTTCCTCTGTTGATTGAATTGACACACGATTTTGACACAACTGGATGGCGCTGCCGGTGCGTGCAGAAACAATTGCTTACACAGTCGCGACGTCTGTTACGCCGCGACTGTCGGCACGCACGCCTATCCATCGTTATTGTCAGTGTGGATTTCCACGATCAATCAGGAGGACGCGCCATGAAAGCAGTCAAACTTATTGTTGCAGTCACCATCGCGGCAGTTCTTTCCGGCTGCGTGGTCTATCCCGTGGGGCACCGTGGCGGCGGCGGGTACTACGGCCACTCGCATGGCCACGGCGGGCATTACCACCGCCGTTAGGACATCGGACGCATGATGGGCGCATGCTAGACTTGCGCCCATCATGAAAATCATCATTCCCGACGACTACCACGGCCTCGTACCCCGACTGGAATGCTTCGGCAAACTGGCCGGACACGATGTTCAGGTGCTGCGCGACGTCGCGCCCTCGTTTGAAACCCTCGTTGAAAAACTGCGTGATGCAGACATCATCGTCGCGGTGCGCGAACGCACCGATTTCACCTGCGCACTGATCGAGCAACTGCCCAAACTCAAACTGATCGCGCAGACCGGCCGCAGCGCGCACGCCATTGACCTCAAAGCCTGCACCGATCACGGCATCGCCGTTTGTGCGGGTTCGCACGCTTCGCCCTATACCGTCGCGGAACACACCTGGGCATTGATATTTGCCTCGGTACGGTGCGTGACCGAAGACGCCGCGCTGATGAAACAGGGCAAATGGCGGGATTGGTTTAGCACCAGCCTGCGCGGCAAAACCCTCGGCGTATATGGCCTCGGCAAGATCGGCGAACCGGTTGCCGCCACCGGCGCCAGCTTCGGCATGCGCGTGCTCGCCTACGCGCGTGAAACCACCGCCGCGCGTGCAAAAGCACTGGGATATGAAGCCGCGAATTCGCGGCAGGCATTCTTTGAACAAGCCGACGTGCTCAGCGTCAACCTGCGCATGAGCGAAGCCACGCGCGGTATCATCACTGCCGAGGACCTCGCGCGCATGAAATCCACCGCGCTGATCGTCAATACCGCGCGCGCAGAGTTGTTTGCACCCGGCGTATTGGTGGACGCGCTAAAGAAAGGCCGCCCCGGCTTCGCCGCCACCGACGTTTACGAAAACGAACCGGTGCAAAACGGCGACCATCCGCTGCTCAAACTGCCGAACGCGATCTGCACGCCGCACAGCGCGTGGCTGGAGCCGACAACTTACGAATTGTATTTCGGCGAAGCGTTTGAACAGGTGGCCGCTTACGCCGCGGGTAAACCACTGAAGCTGCTCAATCCGGAAGTGGTACAGAGAAAATAGGCCGATAACCCGCAGTGGCACAACAGACCTCGCAACCAGGCTCACGGATTCCACTGCCAGCTATGCGCGGAACGACTGCTCACCCTGCGGCGCGCCAATCCACCTGCGCTGGATCAAGACGCCGCGCCGCGATGTAATAAAGCACGGCGCCGGGTTTGACTTCGGTATCGCCGGCGGCATTGGGTCGCAGGCCACGGCCCTCGGTATCGTGGGCAACCGCGATGAGCGTGGCGTTGTGGTGTTGCTTCAATGCCTGCAGCAGTTGCCCGTAGCGCAGCACGGGCGCACCGTCGGGCACCCGCAGACTAAAGTTGTTTTCCCCGCCCGCCACCGACAGCAAATCCCGATGCACGCGTGAAGATCCTGGATCCAGCGCCGCGCGCACCATCATCTCGGTGGAGAGCGACACCATGGTTTCAGCGCGCGGGCAATGCGCAGTCAGCAGGTTGGCGAACGATTGTTGCTCGAAATACGCAACCACATGCGCGTGATCATTGACGGATGCCGCCGCCAATGCTGCCGCCAGCGTATCGTTGTCATCATGGCCCAGCACCATGATCACATTCGAGCCCGCCGATCCTGCACGATGATGCAAACTTGCGTCACTTAACGCCTTGTCGCGAATAAACTTGACATGATCGGGCATCGGGTTCTCGATGTCCTTGGTGGTGCACAGCACGATCTCGCGCCGCATCACGCCCACGTCGGCGATGATCTCCTCGACCATGCGCCGCGTGCGCAGTCCCTGCCAGCCCAGGATAAGAATGTGGTTTTCCAGATAGGAATAGTCGGCTTCTCCGCGCATGCGTTTTCTCCAACGGTCGGCAATAAATTGTATGAATTTCGCGATGGACGCCGTGAACAGCATGATGCCGCCCGGCATGATCCACAGCGTCGTAAACAACCGTCCACCCGGCGTCTTGGGCGCGATGTCGCCGTAACCGATGGTGGTGATAGTCGTCATGTAGTAATACCAGAACGCCACGCCCTCGGTGATCTCGCCGGTCTCGAACACGCGCATCACCGCATACGAAACCAGCACGTGGATGGCCACCAGTATGAGCAGCACGTCCCACGCCAGCCGCGTGCAATGCGAATACAGGGTTTTCAGGAAATGGGAGAAACGCGTCATCGCATCATCAGCGCCAATGGAATATCAGTAACAATGGTAACGCCAATGTGGCATCGTTGTCAGCATGGCAAACGCATCCGGCTTTGCAATTGGCCATTCCGTCATGCACGGACGACGCTGCTGCGCTATCGGTTTTGCGCACCTTCAACAAGGCTTGCCGGCACCGATGACCTGTCTTCGATGGGCAATTTCTCATCCTCCTCATCATACACACGCCAATGGGTTGACGTGTGCGGATCCGATTTCTCTGCGAGAAATTCAAGACGCCGATTGTCGCGCAGCATCCTGCCGCAGTCGTTGGCGGGCACCGGCCTGGAGAAATAATAGCCCTGCATCTCATCGCAACGGTTGCTCGACAGAAAAGCAAGTTGCGCTTCGGTTTCGACGCCTTCCGCGATCACTTTCAAGCCGAGATCGTGCGCCATGCCGATAATGGCAAGAGTGATCGTGGCATCGTCGGCATCCGTGGTGATGTCGCGCACGAACGAACGGTCCACCTTGAGCGCGTCCAGCGGGAAACGCTTGAGATAGCTCAAGCTCGAGTAGCCGGTGCCGAAGTCATCTATGGAAATTCGCAGGCCAAGCGACTTCAGGTAGCTTAACGTTGCGATAGCCTCTTCGGTATTGTTCATCAGCGAGCTTTCCGTGATTTCCAGTTCCAGCAAGCTCGGATCAACCTCATGCGTCTCCAGCGACCGCCTGATGGTCTGGGCGAGATTTTTGTCCGCAAACTGGCGCGCCGACAAATTGATGGCAATCGGCCGCGGCTCAATGCCCTCCTGCCGCCAGTACCCGATCTGCGCGCACGCGGCTTCGATCAGCCATTCGCCCACGGGCACGATAAGCCCGGTCTCCTCCAGCAGCGGCACAAACTCCGCCGGCGCCACCAAGCCTTGTCCGGGACGCTCCCATCGCAGCAGTGCCTCAAACCCGGTGATGCTGCGGTCGATCAAGTCCACCTTCGGTTGATAATGCAGCAGAAACTCGCGCCGCTCAATCGCTTTCCTCAAACCATTTTCCATCTCGAGACGATGCATCGTGTGCGTGTTCATTTCTCCCGTATAAAACCGGTAGGTATTGCGCCCGGCTTCCTTTGCCCGGTACATTGCGGTGTCAGCATTCTTGAGCAGGTCTTGCGCATCATTGCCGTCCACGGGATACATGCTGATCCCCACGCTCGCCGTCACGTACAGTTCATGCTCCTGGATGAAAAAGGGTTTGACAAGGGCGTCGAGTATCTTCTGCGCTACCACGCAAGCATCCTCGGCAACACGCAGATCGCCCAGGATCACGCCGAATTCGTCGCCGCTCAAGCGCGCCACAGTATCGCCTTTGCGTATGCAATCAGCCAGCCGCTGCGACACCTGCTGCAGCAACAAATCGCCGGCCGCATGGCCGAGCGTGTCGTTAGCGAGTTTGAAGCGGTCGAGATCGACAAACATCACCCCCACCGAAGAACCGCGGCGCAGCGCCTGCGCCATGCCCTGCTTCAGGCGATCGTAGAACAGCACCCGGTTTGGCAGCTTGGTAAGCGCATCGTAATGCGCGAGATGAACCAGCTGTTCCTCGGCCTCCTTGCGCCGTGTGATGTCAGAGGCAATACCGGCAATACGATACGCCCTGTTTTCGCTGTCGAACACCGGAAATGCCTGGTCATGTATCCAGCGCACCTCGCCATCAGGGCGCATGATGCGATACTCGATGTTGTACTCGCCGTCCGGCAGGGCCTTTCTGGCCTGATACACGCGCCAGCGATCATCCGGATGCAGCATGCGCAAATACACGCTGCGATTGGCGAATACAGAGGCACCAGGGCGGCCGGCAATCTTCTCGAATGCGGAACTGATGTAAAGGGTTTCGCGCTGCGCTACATCCGTGATCCAGAAGACTTCCTGAATATTCTCGGCTAACTGCCTGAATTTCTGCTCGCTCTCGACCAGCGCAAGCGCGGCGCGCTTCTGCTCGGTAATGTCCCGGTTCACGCCCACGATACCGAACACATGTCCTGATTTGTCCTGCAGCGGCACCTTGGTTGTGGTGTGCCAGTTTGCACTACCGGCTTCACCCAGCACGGCTTCCGGTGACGTCCATTGCTCACGGTTGAATATGGGCATCCTGTTCTGCATAACGACCTGGTCTTCGGAGGTGATGCGTGTTGCCATATCGACGGGAAAAATGTCACAGGCCGTTTTTCCGACAATGTCGTCGTGATCATGAACACCGCGCAGTTTCATGGCGGCATCGTTCATCAGCAGATAGCGTCCTTCGTTGTCCTTGACGTAGATGCGATCCGGCAGGTTGTCGACCACAGTGCGCAGCAACATCCGGTCACGCATGACAGCCGCTTCCGCCCGCTTGCGGTCCGAAATATCGAGCATGACCCGAACGTGGTACAGCGGATTGCCAGCGGAATCCCGCACCACCGACACCGTGCGGTTCACCCAGATCGTGCGGCCGTCCTTGCATATCAACGGACGCTCGGAAGCAAATGAATCGATCGCGCCCTCGTTCAGGCGCTCAAATTGGCTGTTGTCGACGCCATATTGGTCGCGGGATACGATGTCCTTGCTGCTGAGCAGCAGCATCTCTGCTTCGGTGTAACCCAGCATTTCGCACAACTTGCGATTCACATGCAGCGTGCGTTTGTCCACTCCGGTGTGCCAGATACCGACCGGCGCGTTTTCAACCGTGGCGCGGTAACGTTCCTCTGCTTCCTTGCGCTCGGAAATATCTTCGATGATACCGATCAGATGCAGGGGTTGCTCCGCCGAGTCGCGAACTACCGAAACGGTATACCTCACCCAAATTGCCGCCCCATTCTTGCGATTAACTCGCATATCCGACTGGTAGGCGGGGATTTCGCCAGCCAGCAGCGACGTCGTCTGCCGTACGCCTGTGCTGTCCCCGGCCTCCACAATTTCCGAGTTGTTCATCGACAACAGCTCTTCCCGCTTATAGCCGGTGATTTCGCACAATTTCGGGTTGACTTGAAGTATCTGCCCATCTATTGAGCTCTGCATGATGCCTATGGGCGCCTGCATGACGGTTGCGCGATGATGTTCCTCGACCTGCTTGCGATCGGTAATGTCTTCGATCACCCTGATCGAATAGGCGGCCCTGCCCGATTCGTCACAGGCCAGTGACGTTGTGCACCTGACCCAGATGACCTTGCCGTCCTTGCGAACATAGCGTTTTTCGCCCGTCTGGCTGCACCCCTCGCCGTTGTGCAGCAGATCCCGGTTGACATGCTCCTGCGCAAGGTCATCGGGATGCGTAATGAAGTCGGCCGTTCGACCGATAAGCTCCTGCTGGCTGTAACCCGCCATTTCGCAGAATTTTCCGTTGAGCATCAGATAGCGCCCGTCTAGGCTGACCTGCACAATACCGACCGCTGCCTGATTGAAGATCGCTTCAAAACGCTTTTCCATCACCTTGTGAGCGATGCGGGTCCTTAGCATATTGATGCCAAAAGCAATGTCCTCAGCCAATTCCGTCAGCAGGGCGATTTCCTTGTCATCAAAAGCGTCGGGCTCGCGCGCATAGATGCTGAAGCCGCCGATCGTTCTGGCGTCAATGGCAAGCGGCAGCACGATGGACGATTGATATCCGCGATCGCGGGCGCGAGCATGCTGCTCGCTGCAACTCGTATCCGTCTGCATGTATTGCGCGATATAACGCGTGCCGTTCGCTATGGCCCGTCCCATGAAGCCTTGCGTCTCGACGCCGCTCGCCCAGGATCGCTTGAAGGATTGCAAATAGCCTGCCGGATAACCCGCCTCACCGGCGACGCGAATCGACTTTTCGGAGTCGTCAACCGCCAACCCCACCCACGATTGCGTGTAGCCACCCGACTCGACCACAATCCGGCACATGGATGCCAGCATTCCGGACTCATCGACCGCATGCACCAGCACATGATTGCACTCTGCCATCACGCGGCGTGCCCGCGCCAGTCTCGCCATCTGCACTTCGGACTGTTTGCGCTCGGTAATGTCCTCAACCACGCCGACGAAATAACCGGGCTGCCCGTCGTGATCGCGCGCCAGTGACATGGTGAGACGGGTCCAGATGGCGTGGCCGTCCTTATGCAGGTAACGTTTTTCCCGTGAAATGCTTTCAACCTCGCCACTGAGCAGTTGCGCCTTGCCCGGCCCCAGCGAACCACGTTCATCCTCATGTGTCAGTTCGCCATGGGCCATGCACAGTATTTCCGACTCCTCGTAACCGACCATTCGGCAAAATTTACGATTGACCAGCAGGAAACGGCCTTCAAGGCCAATATGAGTCAAGCCCACGGCCGCTTGCTCAAACGTGGCGCGAAATTGCGCTTCGCTGGTACGGGCGTGATCACCGGCGCGCCGCTCGTGCTCGCCGGACGCTTCGAATCTGGCGAATTTATTTTTGAGCATGAGCGGAATACCGGGGAGCGTGCGCTTCGGCGTTACCAATGGCTCCGACGCGGCATACGATGTTGCGCAGTCCTTCGACCAATGCCGGCGCGCCGTGCACCCTCAGCCGCTTCCGGCCACGCCCGGAAAGCTGAGAAACACGTGCATGAGCCCGTTGGGTTGCTTGGTTACCGGATCGCATATGAGGTTGTCCCTGACAGAAGCAATAACGGCTTTATTTCCGCGAAATAAAGTCCGCCCGCGAGCCGTACCGGACAATGGGCCTCAAAATCAAATGCCAGATTACACGTAAGTATTTGTTTTTATTATATTTTTATTAATACGAATCCTCGCTTAACCCCGTCGATAAATCTTTAAATCGCGCCCATTCGCGCCACGTTTACGACCGTCGAATCGGGCTTGAAAATCTGTATCTCCAACCTTGGCAAACGACTGCCTCACCTCCACTTTTACTGCGGCTGCACCCCGGCCTCCTTGATCACTCTTCCCCACTTCGCGACATCGTTCCTGATATGCGCCGCAAACTCCACCGGTGTATTCGCCACCGGCACGAAGCCCATGTCGATCAGGCGCCGCCGCATCTCCGGCGCATTGATGTGCTTCGTCCATACCTCGTGCAGACGATTAATGATCGCGGGCGGGGTGCCCGCAGGCGCCACCAATCCCCAATAGGGATCGGCTTCGACGCCGTTGATGCCGGCCTCGGTCAACGTCGGGATGTCGGGCAAGCCGGGATAACGTTTCGCGCCGGTAATGGCAAGCGCGCGCGCCTTGCCCGCTTTCACGTGCGGCGCAATCGTCGCTGGCGTGTTGAAGCTCATCGCCACTTCACCGGCGAGCAGCGCAGCCACCGACGGCCCGCCGCCCTTGTACGGCACATGGATGGCGTTGATGCCGGTGATCGACTTGAATAATTCCTGCGACAGATGAATCGCGGTGCCACTGCCTGCGGAACTGAATGTGAGCTGTCCGGGACGCGATTTCGCCAGCGCGATCAGTTCCTTCGCATTCTTCACCGGTACCGACGGATGCACCAGCAATATCAGCGGCGATGAAGCGATCAGCGTCACCGCCGAGAAATCTTTCACGGCATCGTACGGCAACTTCGCGAAGAGGCCGGGGTTGATAGTGAGCGCGGTGTCGATCACGCCCAGTGTGTAGCCATCCGGCGTCGCGCGCGCAATCGCCTGCGTGCCGATGGTGGCGTTGCCGCCGGCGCGATTGTCCACTACGAATTGCTGGCCGAGCTCCTCGCTCGCTTTCGCGCCTATCATGCGCGCGAGAATGTCCGACCCGCCGCCCGGCGCGTAAGTGACGATCACACGCACGGTGCGCACCGGATAGGATTGCGCATGTGCGTGCAGTGCCAGGCCGAAGGCAGCAAACACGGCCGACATGACGGTTGCCGCTTTGTTCAAGGGGATTTCTCCTTGTAAATGAATATTCGCCGGTTATTCTAACCGCCGCTGCGCGGATGACAATGACCGCGCTACAATTGGTGTTTCAGTATGAAGCGGATACCGCCATGTCCATGATGTTGCTCGACCAGGAGACCAAAGATGCGCTCCAGCAGTTGTACGGCGAAACCATCGAAGCCATGGAACTCGCCAAGAAAAGCCCTGATCTCGATGATCTTGCCGCGACCTTCGCTGTGGCTTTGCTCAAACTTGGCCTTGCCACCGGTTTTGTCGAGCAGAAATATCCGGGATTCGCCAAGGATGTCGAGGAAAAACGCCAGCGCGTGATCGCGGCACTCACGCAGGCACAGGCAGCGAAGCACTGATGATGCAACCTGCACCAGTCCTCACGTTCATGCTCGGCGCCGCGCTGGGATTGACGGCACATGCGCAAAGCTATCCCGCGAAACCGATACGCATCATCGTGCAATATGGCGCGGGCAGCACCATCGACATCATTGCGCGCATCATCGGACCGAAGTTGCATGAGGGATTGGGACAGCCGGTCATCGTCGAGAACCGCCCTGGCGCCGGCGGTGCGATCGGCATGGAAGCGGCCGCCAAAGCCGCACCCGATGGTCACACGCTGACCATCGGCGCCACCGGCCCATTGGTGATCAATCCGCTGCTCTTCACCAGGTCGCCCTTCGATCCGGTGCGGGATTTTGCCGCAGTGTCGCAACTGGCTGCCGGACCTGCGGTGATCGCAGTGCATCCATCGATCCCCGCGAAAAACGTGAAAGAACTCGTCGCGCTCGCCAAGGCGCGTCCGGGGCAACTCAATTACGGTTCGCCCGGTGTAGGCACCAGCCCGCATCTCGCGGGTGAGTTGTTCCAGATGGTTTCCGGCACGCGGATGGTCCATGTGCCCTACAAAGGCAATGCCGAAGCGATTACTGACTTGATCGGCGGCCATTTGAGTATTGTTTACACCGGTGTGCCGCCGGTGGCGTCGCTGGCCAAGGCCGGCAAGGTACGTCTGCTCGCCACCACCGGCACCACGCGCCTCGCCGGCATGCCGGATTTGCCGACCATCGCCGAAGCCGGCTTGCCGGGTGCGGAAGTCGCCATTTGGTACGGCGCGATTGTGCCCGCGGCTACGCCGCGCGACATCATCAACCGACTGAATGGCGAATTCGTGCGCATCGGCGCGCTCGCCGACGTGCGCGAACGATTTTCGCAGCAAGGTATCGAATCCAGAACCGGCAGCGCGGAAGCATTTTCCGTTCTGATACGCAATGAGCTCGTCAAATGGGGCAAAGTCATCAAGGCTGCCAACGTCAAAGTGGAATAATGCAGATGCCTGAAACGCCGATCTATCTGGATAACGCCGCGACCACGCCGGTGGATCCTCGCGTGCTTGATGCGATGCTGCCCTACCTCAAACAACAGTTCGGCAATCCGGCAAGCAGCACGCATGGTTTCGGACAAGTGGCGGCGCGGGCGGTGGAGCGCGCACGCGCACAGGTCGCTGCGTTGCTCAATGCCGTCCCCGCCGACATCGTGTGGACCTCTGGCGCCACCGAGTCGAACAATCTCGCGATCAAGGGTGCGGCGCTTGCAAACCTCACTGCCAACCCGACGCATGGCAAACATCTGGTGACGGTGGCCACCGAACACAAGGCCGTGTTGGACACCATGCACTGGCTCGAACGCGAAGGCTTTGAAGTCACTTTTCTCGTGCCCGAGTCCAATGGCTTGATTTCACCGGACCGATTTGCGGATACCCTGCGTGCCGATACCGTGCTCGCCTCAGTGATGCTGGTGAACAATGAAATCGGCGTGATTCAGGATATCGCCTCACTCGGTGCCTTGTGTCGCGCACGCGGCGTGCTGTTTCATGTCGACGCGGCGCAAGCCACGGGCAAGCTGCCCATCAACCTGGCAACGCTGCCGGTGGACCTGATGTCGCTCACTGCGCACAAAACCTATGGGCCCAAAGGCATCGGCGCGCTTTACGTCAGGCGCGCACCGAACGTGCGCATCGAGTGCCAGATGCATGGCGGCGGCCATGAGCGTGGTATGCGCTCGGGCACGCTCGCCACGCACCAGATCGTCGGCATGGGCGAATGTTACCGCATCGCGCGCGAGGAAATGGCCGTGGAAGCGCCGCGCATCCGCGCGCAGCGCGACCGGCTGTGGGCGGCGCTGCGCGACATCGATGGCGTGCTGTTGAACGGAGACTACAAGCAACGCATCGGCAACAATCTCAGTATCAGCATCACCCATTGCGATCTGCCGCTGACCGCGCTGACCGATATCGCGATATCCTCGGCTTCCGCTTGCGTCGCCGGCCAGGCTTCGCACGTGATCGAAGCGCTGGGCGGCGATGCATCCGCCACGGTAATGCGCATTACTGTCGGGCGCTTTAACACCGACGCGGAAATCGATTTCGCGGCACAATATCTGCGCGACAAAATTAAAAGCTGCCGCACCGGTAATCTGAAAGCAGCCTGAGCAAGGCTTGCCCGGCGGGAATCCGGAAATTACGCACAGGAATGTCTGATGGAAGATCTTGATTTTGTCACTGCCCCGGAAAAAAAGACGGTCTACGACCGCGATGTTGCGCGGGCATTTTTTCAGTCGTGCGGCACGCCCCTCAAAGCCGTCAAGGGAACCACGCTGTTTACCGAGCAGGCCGAGGGCGACAAGATGTATTTTCTCGCGGCCGGCGAAATCACGGTCTCCACCGCCGGCAAGACCATCGACGTTATACGCGCCGGGGAAATCATCGGTGAGATGTCGGCGATCGCCGGAACGCCGCGCGCCGCCACGGCGACGGCGCGCACCGATTGCATGCTGATCGGTCTCGCGCGCGAACAGTTCCTCGCGGCCCTGCAGCGGCAGCCGGACTTCGCGCTGATGCTGATGCGCATGATACTGGCACGGTTGCGGCTAGGGCTGTCGATGCTGCATATGCGCGGCGGGCTTGCCGGCAACGCCATCAGCAAAGCCGGCCGCGTTCTCGACAGCAAACTGCTCAAATCCATCACCGCTGCTCTCGGTCAGGCAGTGCGCAGCCGTTTCCCCAAGGATCGCGCCATCATCGTCGAAGGCGGTTCCGGCGCGGTGATGTACGTGGTGCTGGAGGGCGGCGCGTCCATCTCCATCAAAGGCAAGGTCGTTGAGACCGTCGGCGTGGGCGGC
>JAKFYK010000048.1 GCA_021730905.1 Betaproteobacteria bacterium
CTCTCCACGCAGTTCACGCGTGATGCGGGCGTTTGCTCCGGCGGCGCCCAGGGCTACAAACAGCGGCAGAAAATGTTCCGTGGTCGGATGGTTGCGTGCCGCGTGCGGCGCTTGCTTCACGTAGTCGATGAGTGGGGCGTGATTCCCGCTCTCCAGCGCCTGCCGTACCCACGTGACAAATCCGGTCATCCACGCCGGCGGCGCGCCGGGCGGCACCGAGCGCCATTCGCGCAGGTTGTGTGATACGCCGCCGGAACCGAGAATCATCACGCCTTCTTCCGCCAGCGGTGCGAGCGCGCGACCGATGTCGTAGTGGTGCCGGGCAGCGAGGTTCGATTGCACTGCGAGCTGCGTGACCGGGATGTCGTGCGCCGGAAACATGAAGCGCAGCGGTGTCCACGCGCCGTGATCCAGTCCGCGCTCGCCAAGCGCCGTGGGGCCGAGTCCGGCGGCATCGATGAGTTGTGCGGCGCGCTGCGCCACATCGGGCGCGCCCGGCGGGGGGTAGCGCAATTCGTACAGCGGCGCGGGAAAGCCGTAAAAATCATGAATGGTTTCCGGCTGCGCGCTGATGCTCGCCGCAGGCGTTGCTGTATCCCAATGCGCCGACACGGCAAGTATTGCGCGCGGGCGCGGTAGCTCTGTGCCGAGCGTTTTAAAAAATCGCGTGGTAGTACATTCGGCCAGCGCCATCATCGGCGAGCCGTGCGAGAGAAACAAAGTCGGTAGCGGGTTCATGGTGAGTTTGTGTATTGTGCGCCTGCTTGCTGTACCAGTGGATGCGCTGCGCCTGCAACTGATACCCTAACGGCATTGTAATATAACTATTTGTTTTAAAATAGTTTTTTTAAATGTCATGCGCTGGGCAATTCCGGCAATGGGTGAAAAATCAGAATACCGCGCGTCGATACGCCGCGCGCGCGGATTGATCTGGCGGTTTGCTTGCAACGCGATGGATTCTATTTTTTGGATCGTGCTGTAGCGGAGCTTGTTTTCATCCCGCGCTGAATTTCCGGGCAAGCACCGTCTTCGCCGGGTCCCGTTTCTACGAGCGCAAACACTGCTGCCAGCGGATTGATGATGGCGAGCACGACTGCTGCTGCGCCGCGCGCGACCAGTGGCGCAGGATCGAGAGTGAACTGAGGATTTTTCATTGTGCCGCCCACCTGTAAGGGCGTTCTTATGGACAGAAAACTTGGCTTCTTCGGCGCCTGCAACACCTTCAGCGCCAGTGTTTCATCGCGCATATCGACCGTACCGGCCGCCGTGAGAACGGTCGTATCCGTTTCCAAGACTGCGACATTGGTGGCCGCGACGCCTTGCTTCACATCAAGATCGATTGCAGCGCACCGCACGCTTTCCGGTTGTTTTCCCAGGTAGCTGGCCAGCACCCGCATGCCGTCGAGGTCCGCAATGGCGGGAAGAAGGCTCGGCACGCGCCCGTCGGCCAGCAGCAGCGTGGTGCGGCCCGATGACGTGGCAAGCATGGTGGCAACCGAGTTGCCGCGGCCCTGCAGATCGACGAATCCGGACAGAGTGCCGGCCGCGCTGCCGACCGCTGCCTGATTGGGAAAGATCTTCGCAACGCGCACGCCGCTCATGCGTCCGGTTATCGCGGAGTGGATCGTCGGCTGCCGCGCGTCCAGCGTCACTTTGCTGCGCAGCTTGCCGTCGGCCATGCCGAACTCGAGCGGATCGATGGTGATTTGCGCGTTGCTCAGGCGGAAGTCGGCAAGAAAATCATCGAAAGGGAAATCCGCGGCCCGCACCACGCGCTTTGCTTTTAGCGTCACGTGCGCATTGAGCTCGTTGATCCGGCTCAAATCAAAAGCGCGGTTTGGCAGCAGGCGCTGCGCGTCGGCGCCGGCGCCGGCTGTTGCTACCGCGCCGGCGTTTGTTTTCATGCCGATTAACGGTCCAAGGTCGGCGAGGTCGAGCAAGGCGGAGTTCAATGTTGCGTCCAGATTCGGTTTCGCACCGCCGGTCGTGACCACGACATTGCCCGCGATATCGCTGTTGCCGACCTTGCCCTTCAGGTTTTGCGTTTCCCAGCGATTGCCTGCACGGGTCAACACACCCGACACGGCGTAGGGAGGCGTTTCCAGCAGGGGCACGCCGAAAACAGGCGCCAGCTGACGCAGGCTTCGGCCTTTGACGGCATAACGCAGATTAATGTTGTCAAAACGCGTAAGGCCTTCGATCTCGCCGTCCAGGCTGACTTGCGTGCCCGCTATGGTTCCGTTCAGCAGCAGCGGCAGCCGTTCCGCGGCATTGCGCAGCGACAGCAGGGAAGCGGTTGCTCCTTGAACAGTCAAGGGCTGGGTGCGAAAAGTGCCTTGCACCTGGAACTTAAGACTGCGTGCATCCTTTTCGGACGGTTTATCCTGTATTTTGGCGGCAAGCCGCGTGTTGGTCAGGGCATCGTCATACTGCAGCGTGCCATTGTCCACGCGCAAAACGTCAATTTCCGGCGCGGTATCTTCATTGCGCTGATCACGGTCGAACAACCAGGTGGCGCGCCCGTCTTTCAGACGTTCGAGAAACACGGACGGCCGCTCCAGCGCCAGTTCGTGGATATACACGCGCTTTTTGAGCAAAGGCAGCAGCGCAATTTTGATTTCAACCGCATCCGCACTGAGCAATAGCGGATTTTTCGCCCAATCAGGATTGGCGAATCTGACCTGGCTCATTCTGAAGCGAGGATGCAGCCGCCATTCCCCCTTCAGGTCACCCTGGATTTCGAAGTGTCTTCCCGTCGAACGGGTGACTGCTTTTTCAATCGGCGATTTGAGCCAATTCCAGTCGAACGCGATAAAGAACGCGGTAATCGCCGCAACGGCAACCACCGCGCTGGCAGCGGCAACACGCTGCGCCACGCTCCAACGCCGGCGCATTGCGGCGTTCCCCATCAGTTACCCGGGCCGCGTTCACGATCGCGCTTCGACCACCAGTAGCCTGCGGCCCATGTGCCGCCAGACAAATACCGTCGGGCCGCCAGGGCGGCGGCCCCACAGGCGGCACTGGTGCCCGCCGCTACCAGTAAAGCGGGGACACTGATCATCATTTCCATGATTTACTCCTTCTCGCAACGGGAACGGACGGCACGCGTTGCTTACCGGCGTCCCAGCAGCAAGCCGATGACTAGACCCGCAGCGGCAACGATACTCAAAGCCCGCACCGGATTTTCCCTCGTCGTATCCCCAATCCAACGGCTGGTTGCCTCGTATTGAACTTTGGCGGCTGTTTTTCCGTCGTCCACGACTTTCTGCACAGTATCCATAGTGTCGCGCGCGAACGCGCCAAGATGTGATACCGCGGCAGGTTGCGGACTCTTTCTGGGGGCATAATTTTTCATGGCATCTCCGGTATCGGCTGAATTCGCGGGAGAGCTGGACGTTGTTTGCATGGTGAATTCCTTTCATCTTTCGTTAGGTGGGCCGCGAATGCTCCTGCTCGCCGGCAGGCAGCTTCGCTTTGTCGTAATCAAGCCCGTCGTGTGTAAATTTTCTCCGGGGCTTTGACTGCATTCTAGGCAGCGACGTGTGGACAGTCAGTCGGACTGCCGCTGCTCCGAACGTAGGCGAACGCTGACAGGCTGACATTCGGCCTGGCTTCAAAATTTTTGGACTTAAAAAAATAATTGAATCAAACGCCGTCCGTGGCTGCCTGGCGGGTGAATTTTCTGCTCGCGGTGCGAAGATTTGTTTTCATCCCGCGGCCGCTTACGCGTCCTCCGGCAATTTAGGGCTTAGTTCAGGATGTGGGACGACGGCCACGCTATTGCGGGCAATTTGCAAATATTCGACGCCTACCTGTACGATTTCGGATAGTATTTCGCGCAATTTACGTTTACCACGTTGAATTTCAAGGAGAAGTCATGGCACAGGCATCAATCAGTCCCGGCACCAACCCGTCGCAAACGCTTTCATACAATTTCAAATTGCTGTCGCATCACACGCTCGACGGCTTCGGCGGCGTGGGCGAAGGCATGGGCATGCAAAAAACCAAGGATGGCCGGCGCATAATGTGGCTCGGCCACGAAGCCGCGCCGAAAAATTTCACCGCGGTGGATGTCACCGATCCATTGAAGCCGCGCGTGATCATCCAGACCGAGTTGCCGCATCACAAGATGCGCTCGAACTCGCTCGAAGTGTGCGGCGACACCATGTACGTGGCGCACCAGATACGCGGTGACCGCGGCATGACGCCAGCAGGTTTTGATATCTGGGATATCAGCACGCCGGAAAAGCCCAAAAAAATTACGCACTTTGACGCCTCCGGCCCGCATTCGCTGGGCGCGCACTGCGTATGGTGCGTCGACAACGAGTATGTGCATATGTCGTCGGGCGCGGGTGACTTCGAGCCGCGCAATCCGAATGACCATCAGTTCTATCGCATCATCGATGTGCGCAATCCGTCGAAGCCCGTTGAAGCCGGCCGCTGGTGGTATCCGGGGCAAAGCGTCAAGGACAAGGAACCGCCGCTCAAGCGTCACCCAAAATTCGACAGCGGCTACCGGCCGCACAATATTCAGTGGTATCCAGAGCGCCCGGATCGCGCGTACCTCGGCTATCTCGACGGCGGCATCGTGATCCTCGATATCAGCGACAAATCGAAGCCGAAAGAAGTGTCGCGCTATAACTATTCGCCGCCGATGAACGGTTTTACGCACACGGCGATGCCGCTGTTTTCGCGCGACCTGCTGATTGTCACCGACGAATGCACGCAGGACGACGGCAAGGACTGGCCCAAGCACACGTGGGTGGTCAACATGGCCGACGAGAAAAATCTGGTGCCGATTTCCACGTTTCCGCTGCCGCCAGTCGAGGTATTCAGCAAGCGCGGTGGACGCTTCGGCTCGCATAACCTGTATGAAAATTATCCGAGCGATGTGTCATGGCGCTCGGACAACATCATTCTCGCCACCTTCTTCAACGGCGGCTTGCGCGTGTACGATCTCACCAACCCGTACCAGCCGCAGGAAGTCGCCTACTTCGTGCCCGGCGCGCCGGCGTTGTCACCTAAGGGCTCGGTGCAGATCAACGACGTTTACGTCGATGACCGAAACCTGGTGTACACCGTCGACCGCTTTACCGGCGGCTTGTATATTCTGGAGATGAATATATAACAGCGATCGCTTTTCGCCACGCACGCAACTGAAAACAATAACAACGGAAGTCATTTAATGACGCAATAGCCAACGGGCATTATGATTCAGAGGAGCCGCTCAATGAAAAAATGGTTGCTGCGCAGTCTGTGCCTGGCGCTGGGGTTGAGCGCGCCTTTTGTTTTTGCACAGCAGGTGGCGGAAGATCTCAAGTTTCCGGACAAGCCCTCGGAGTTCTCGGTTTTCAGGGGGCCGCAGTTGTCGCTGTACAAACCCGAAGGCGCCGGGCCGTTTCCCGCGTTGGTGCTCGTGCATCAGTGCGGCGGACTCGGTGTCGGTCGAAACAAGCCAAATGCATCGATGCTGAATTGGGCGAAGGAATCGGTCGCGCGCGGTTATGTTGTTTTGTTGATGGATAGCCTTGGCCCGCGTGGCGTGGATACGGTCTGTTACGGCGCCAAAGGCGGTGTCGATTTCCCCCGCGGAGTCAAAGATTCCCTGCAAGCTGCGCAGCATCTTCGGAGGTTTGATTTTGTCGACAAGAACAGGATTGCGCTGGCGGGGTTTTCCTGGGGTGCGGGGATCGGATTGAGGGCAAGCAGCGCGGGTTATAGCAATGAACTCGTTCCCGGCGCGCGCTTTTCCGCAGTGATTTCTTTTTATCCGGGTTGCTTCACCAAGAACCTCAAAGGCGAACCCATTGCAAATCCAGCTATTCGCCCGGATATTGACCGCCCTTTGCTGGTGTTGATGGGCGAGCTGGATAACGAAACGCCGCCGGAAGAATGTGTCGAACAGCTAAGCCCCTTGAAGGTGGCGGGCACGCCTGTTGAATGGCATGTCTATCCGAAGACGACACACGCTTGGGATGCCAGGCATCTGGATGGGAATACCAAAACCGATGTCCGCGGCAACCATGTCACCTACCGTTACAGCAAGGAAATCACGGAAGACTCCGCGCGCCGCATGTTTCAGTTTCTGGATAAGGTGATGAACGCCCGTCCGTAGCGGAGAGCGTTGGGCAGGGCGCAATGCTCCGCTTCAAGTGTTCCCTTGTCCTATTGCGCCGAAAAAAATGCCCGACCGAAATCAATTTGCCTTGATCCCGGTCTTGCGCACCACTTCGGCCCATTTGTCGAGGTCGGCGCGTATCGCTGCCGCTGCCTGCTCGGGCGTGTTGGCGATGATTTCCGCGCCTTCGGCTTCGAGCCGCGGCCGCAGGTCCGGCGATTGCACCGCGCGCACCATTTCCTGATGCAGGCGCGCGACAATGTCCTTGTTCACGCCGGTGGGCAGCCACATGGCGTGGCCGCCGACATCTTCGAGTCCCGCCACACCGACTTCAGAGAAGGTCGGCAGATCGGGCAGCCGCGTTGCGCGTTTGGTGCCACTCACTGCAAGTCCGCGCAATCGGCCGGATTGCACCACCTGCATGCCGGCAATCAGATTGAACAATCCCACCTGCACTTGCCCCGCGATCTGTTCGGTCATCGCGGGCCCCGTGCCTTTGTACGGGATGTGCACGATGTCCATGCCGGTGCGCAGCTTCATCAGCTCGAATGCCATTTGCGGGCCGGTGCCGGTGCCGCCGGAACCGTAATTCAGTTGTCCGGGCCGCGCTTTCGCCAGTGCCAGGAATTCCTTGAACGATTTCACCGGCAGCGCCGGGTGCACGCACAGCACGTACGGTGCTGCCGCCAGTATCGACACCGGGAACAAATCCTTGCGCGGATCGTACGGCAGCTTGGAGTAAATATTGGCGTTGATGGTGTAGGTGGCCGCCGCGACCAGCAGTATGGTGTAGCCGTCGGGCGGTGACTTTGCCGCGATGTCGGTGCCGATGGTGCCGCCGGCGCCGGTGCGGTTATCGACGACGACGGTTTGCTTCAAACCCTCGGTCATTTTCTGCGCCATGGCGCGCGCGAGTATGTCGCTGGGACCGCCGGGGGCGAGCGGCACGATCAGTCGTATCGGCTTGACCGGATACGCCTGCCCTGAGCCTGTCGAAGGAGCTTGCGCATGCGCGGTGCTGGCGAGGACGAAGGCGGCGAGCGCCGACAGTGCATGCAACACCCTATTCATTGAAATTTCTCCGCGCGCTTGCCCGCTGGCCGCGCCATGTCCGGAAAGCACTTTACGCTAACGCCGGAAGCGTAACAACGCGGGCGGCGGCACGCGTATGATGACTGCGGCCGCGCTTGCGGATAAAATGAAACGATTCGTTCATCGATTAAATAATGTTTAAAAACAAATACTTATCCATGCTCGATTGGGCGGCGACAACACCCATGCGCGCGCGCGCACAAACCGGTGCGTCTCCCGGCAAGACCCTGCGCGTCATCGTGCCGTCAGGCAACATCGGCACCGAGAGAGTGGCGCGAGCGCGCGGCACGTGCGCAGAGTAGCCATCCCGCATGGACTTGCAACACCACAAAATCGCGTCGCCCGCAACCGCGTGTCCCGGCTGCGGTGCGGCCATGCAGCCGGAGTTCTTCGAACGGGTGACAGCAGGCGAGCTGCAAATCGACATCTGCTATCCGTGCTGCGCGATCTGGTTCGACCACATGGAGAGCGCGCAACTCGCGCCGGGCGGCGTGATCGCGCTGTTCAGAAAAATCCATGAGCATCGTGCCGACCCGCGTCACGCGTTGCCCGCGCGCCTGCCGTGCCCGCGCTGCCGGCAGCCGCTCCGGTTGACCAACGACATCGTGAAAAGCGGGCGCGTGAGCTATTACCGCTGCGGCGAGGATCATGGCCGCCTGACGACGTTTCTGCATTTTCTGCGCGAAAAGAAGTTCGTGCGCAATCTCAACGCAAAAGAACTCGCGTCGATCAAGGCGCAAGTGGCCGAGGTACGCTGTTCCGGCTGCGGCGGGCCGGTCAATATCCAGAGTGATACCGCGTGCGGTTATTGCCGCGCGCCGCTGTCGGTGCTCGATGCCGATGCGGTGGAAAAAGCGCTTAAGGAATATACCGACAAGCACGTGCACCTCAGCGACCCCGCGCACATCGCCGCCGCGCTGCATGAGGCGATGGTGATGCAGCCCGCGCGTTCCCGCGCCCGCGAGCGGGCAGGGGTCGCATTGCCGGCGGCGGATATCTCGTGGTCAACGACAGACCTGGTGCTGGGCGGCATATCGCTGCTGGTGCGGCATCTGGCAAAGTGAGTCTGCTGTGCGCGAGCGAAACCGTCCACGCTGTTGCGGGCGCGCCCGGTTACCAATCCGCCACCATACAGGGCATGTTTGTGCGGGCTAAAACGCCGGCCGCATTGATTGCGCGCATCCATCGCGAAGTGGGCACGGTGCTCAATCGCACTGACGTGAAAGAAAAACGCTTCAACCTTGCCACGGAAGTGGTGGCGAGTTCACCTGAGCAGTTTACGGCGGTCATCAAGACCGATATGGTGCGACTCGGCAAGCCAATCAAGGATGCTGGAGGTCGTTCGGATTGAATGCGTTCAAGTGCTGTGGTTGTAACTTGAACTGACAGTTGATGTCTGCTTTGAGCCGATTCTGTTTGAAAAACTCGCTCGGCACAAGTTTAGAGGTATCGCGTAAAGAATCGAACTCTCAGAACGGCCTACAATCGACGATCGCCCTCCGGGTAAGGGTGTGACGACCCCTAAATTCGTTTTGAAAATCTATTTGTGGAGTTTTTCATACAGAATCGGTCGTAACCAGACAGTCCCAGTCAGAGCAACCCACATCAACTGCCGCTCAAGCGCGCATCGCTGCTTCCAGCAAGCGCGCTACCTCTTTTCCGCTGAGCGATGGGTCGCGATCCTCCGGCGCTTCTTTTCCCAGTGTGGTCTGTGCGATCTGTTCATAGATGTCCATTGCGGCCCGCATCATGTTGCCGGACACGCCCACCGATTCGAAGGTCTGCGCGATTTGATCCACCTCGGGCACCCAGCGATAAGACTTTGGCGGCACGATGGGCAGCGTGCGCATGATCCAGTCGTGAAAATAGCGGCGCGATCCCTCGCACTGGGCATCGAGCGCGTCTTCGATGCCGAGGCGGCGCGCGACCACCAACATTTGCAGCAGCATCGCCGTGACGCCTTTGGCCATCACCGCGTCGCAGATTTTGAGCGCACTGGCGTCGCCGATGCGCTCGCTCATGACGTGGATGCTCAGTTGCGGCGTGGCGAGTGGTGTGAGCAGATGCGCGTGCGGTCCCGATACAAACAACCGCGACGGAATGGATTCGGTGGGCGGCGGTCCCATGATGCCCGCGTCGGTGCAGCGCCCGCCGGCAGCGGTGATGGTCTCGTGTATGACGCGCATGGTATCGGGCGCGATGGCATTGCAATCGACGAATAGCGGTGAGTGCCTGGTGGTTTCGAGTGTGCTTGCCAACTCACCGGCAAACGCCAACGCGTTGCCCGGATTCATGATCGACAGAATCACCTCACAGCATTCGGTCAGCCGCGTGACACTGCCCACATCGGTAATGCCCGCCGCAGCGGCCAGTGCGCGCGTGCGCGCACTGCGCTGTTCCAGCGCGGTGACTACGTTAAAGCCCGCATGCTGCAACTGCCGCGCAAACGCCTGCCCCATGCTGCCCGGACTCATGATGCCAATGGTGTTGATTTTCACGATACACTCCAAAATAGTGTGCAGAATGAGTTCTAGGATTGATTCTACCCGTTCGACATATTCGACTCGCCCACCCGGAGCCAGTGATGAAGCACATGATGGCAACCGTTGCTCTGCTGTTGGCATGGCCGGCAGCGACGCACGCCGCCGACCCGATCAAGGATTACCCGGTGCGGCCGGTGCGCATCGTGTCCGGGTTTCTGCCAGGCGGCAGTTCCGATTTTCTGGTGCGCGTGCTGGCGCCCAGGCTCACCGAGCGCCTCGGCCAGACCTTCGTCATCGAGAATCGTCCCGGCGCGGGCGGCGCCATCGGGGCGAACCTCGTCGCCAGGGCCACGCCCGACGGCTATACGCTGATTTTCATCAGCGGCGCGTTTACCGCGCATGCGGCGTCGGTGAAAACGCCGTACGATCCCCTCAGGGATTTCGACTGGATTACCACCATCGTGACCTATCCGTTTGTGCTGACCGTGCGCAACGACATACCCGCGCGCACCACGGCGGAACTGATTGCGCTGGCGAAAAAGAGTCCCCGCAAGCTGAATTACGGCTCGGTGGGAATAGGCTCGGTGTTTCATCTCGCGGCAGAGCTGTTTGATTCCATGGCCGCAACCGAGACCGTGCATATCCCGTACAAAGGCAGCACCGAAGCACTGACCGACATGATCGGCGGCCGCATCGATTACATGTTCATGACACTGACCGGCGCGTCGCCGCACATCCGTGCCAACCGCATCCGCGCCATTGCGATCTGTTCCAAAGAACGCTCGCCGCAGATGCCGGAGCTGCCGCCAATGTCGCAGGTGCTGCCGGGCTATGACGTGACCTCGTTCGCGGGTATGGGCGCCACGGGCGGCTCGCCCAGGCCGATCATCACCAAATTGAATCGCGAGCTGCGGGCAGTGATGGCGTCCGCTGATATTATCCGGCAGTTCACCGAGGCGGGCGGCTACATGCGGCCGGGCAGCCCCGAGGAAATGACGCGCCACGTCACCGAGGAAATCGCCAAGTGGCGGCGCGTGGTGAAGGAGCGCAAGATAGAGGTGAAGTAGAAGCGGAGGAATGATGGCGATTTCGTCACGAATCGGTTGCGCGGTCTGCGGCATGTTGCTGTTGCTTGGCGGCGCGTACGCGCAAATGCCGGCATGGAAACCCGATAAAGCCGTCGAACTGGTGGTGATCAACGCGCCCGGCGGCGGCTCAGATCGCATCGCACGCATGATCTCCAGCGTGATGCGCGAGAAGAAGATTGTCGATGTACCGCTTAACGTGGCCAACAAGCCGGGCGGCGGCGGCAATGTGGCCTATAGCTATCTCAGCCAACGGCCGGGTGACGGACACTTCCTGTCCGTTGGCGGCAAATCGATCCTGACCAACCATATTGCCGGACGCGGGCTCGGCTTCACTGAGTTCACCGCCGTGGTACATCTGTTCGGCGAATACATCTCGCTCGTGGTTAAGCCGGATTCACCGTTCAAAACGGGCCGCGACCTGATCGAGCGGCTGAAGAAAGATCCTTCTGCGCTGAGTTTTGGCATTGCCAACAGTCTGGGCAATCCCAATCACCAGGGTGTCGCCGCCGCGCTGAAAGTTGCCGGCATTGATGTGCGCAAGATGCGCAACGTGATTTTTCAGTCGGGCGGCGAGGCAACCACCGCCTTGCTGGGCGGGCATGTCGATGTGGTGCCGATTACCGCGGCGTTCGCGGCATCGATGGCGCGCAACGGCCAGGTGCGGGTGATCACGGTGACCGCGCCGCAGCGGCTGCCCGGCGTGCTGTCCGATGTGCCGACGTGGCGCGAGCAGGGCTTCGACGCCGTGGTGTCCAACTGGCGCAATGTCATCGGCCCCAAAGGCATGACTGACGCGCATATCACGTTCTGGGAGGAGGCCTTCCGGCGCATGACCGAATCCGACGAGTGGAAAAAAGAACTCGAAGCCAATTTCTGGCGCAGCGAATTCATGCGCAGCGCGGACACGCGCAAAAACATAGAGAGCGACTACGCGGTGCTGCGGGCTTTCATGCTCGAGCTGGGGCTGGCGAAGTGAAATCGGAGTTTTGTTTCCGCCTCACAGCGTGTAGTCTGTCCTGCACGCATCGAAAGACTTAACCCGCATTTATCGGAGCACCGAACACTTTTCAGCAGTCTCTATCACCCATTTGGCGTAATCAACCCTGAAGGAGGTCAGTATGAAAGCACTACATGCAGTCTGTGCGCTTGCAGTCACGCTCGGCGCTGTTGCACCCAGCATGGCGCAACCCTGGCCCTCGCGGTCTATCTCTATCGTGGTGCCGTTCTCGGCGGGCGGACCGACCGATACGCTGGCACGTTTGATGAGTGAGCCGATGCGCAAATTTCTGGGGCAGACGCTGGTGGTGGATAACGTTACCGGCGCGGGCGGCAGCATCGGTGTTGGACGCGTGGCGCGCGCGGCGCCCGACGGGTACACGCTGAGCATCGGGCATTGGGGTACACATGTGGTGAACGGCGCTTACTACAAACTGCCGTTCGATTTGTTGACGGATCTAGAACCGGTGGCAATGATCGCGACCAATCCTCAGGTAGTGGTCTCGAAAGTTGCTGTTCCCGCGACGACGTTGAAGGAGCTGATACCGTGGATCAAGGCCAACCAGGGCAAGATTCAGTTCGGCACCGGCGGCGTTGGCGGTGCATCCCACATGGCGGGAATTTATTTTCTCAACCGCATTGGTGTGAAAATGGATTTTGTGCCGTATCGCGGCGGCGCGCCGGCAATGCAGGCGTTGCTGTCAGGTGAAATCGATTTGTACATGACGCAGGTATCCAGCGCGGTTGCGCATACGCGTGCGGGCAAGCTGCGGGCTTACTTCGTCTCTTCCAAGAATCGTCAGGCTGCTGCGCCGGAAATTCCCACGGCCGATGAAGCCGGTCTTCCGGGCCTGCACACGGCTGTGTGGCATGGCATCTGGGTGCCCAAGGGCACGCCGCGCGACGTCAACATGAAGCTCAACGCCGCCATCGTCGAATCACTGACGGACGATACCCTGCGTAAACGTTTTGCCGATCTGGGTCAGGAAATTCCGCCGCGCGAAGAGCAGACGCAACAGGCGCTGGCCAAGCACCACAAGGCGGAAATCGACAAGTGGTTTCCGCTGATCAAGGCGGCGGGGCTTAAGGCGGAATGAGTCCGCGACTAGGCTAGCGCGGGGCTATCCCCGCTTTTTTCGCCAACCCCTTGATCAGTGTGACCTGCTCGGCAACGAGCTTGTCCAGTTGTTCAGGGGTGACGGGAGCTGCTTCCATCCCCAGTGCGGCCATGCGTTGCCGGATGTCGGCATCGTCCAGCGCGCGCACGAATTCGCGGTTGAGTTTGTTGACGATGGCGCGCGGCGTCTTCCCCGGCGCGAATGTGGCGCCCCACGAGTCCCACTGAAAACCGGGATAACCTGACTCCGCGATGGTTGGCAGTTCGGGTTGTACTACGAGGCGTTTGGCCGACGACACTGCCACGCCGCGCAGTCGCCCGTCGCGTATCAGGTTCAGCGAAGCGCCTAGCGGCGCCATGGTGAATTGCACGCGGCCGCCGATGGTATCGGTCAGCGCTTCGGGTATGCCCTTGTACGGCACATGCACCACATCGATCTGCGCGGCCTGCTTGAATACCTCGGCAGCGAAATGCGTGCCGCTGCCGGCGCCCGCTGAAGAAAAATTAAGCTGCCCCGGTTTCGCTTTGGCCATCACCACCAGTTCCTGCACGGTTTTGACACCGAGTGTAGGGGCGGTCGCCAGCACATACGCAGCAGTGTAATTCGAGGTAATGCCGGCAAAATCACGTAGCGTGTCGTAGGGCACCTTGGCGTAGATCGCCGGCGTAATGGTGTGCGAGGACGACGCGGTGAGCAGCGTATGTCCGTCGGGCGCGGCATCGGCAACGATCTTGCTGCCGATGATGCCGCCTGCTCCGGGACGATTGTCGATGACGATTTGCTGGCCGAGCGCCGCGCCGAGTTTGGGCGCGATCAGGCGCGCCACGATGTCGGGCTGGCCGCCGGGCGTGAAGCCGATCACCACGCGGATTGGGCGTAGCGGGTAGTCGCGCGCGTCGTCAGTGCGTTGCGCAAATGCGGTGCCGCTGGTACACGCCATCGTGATTGCCAATAACAACATGCGCTGCTGGGGCATGGCGATGTGTCGCGTTATCTCAGATGTCGGTTAAAGTACGAGTCAATAGCATGTTGGGGCACAGTGGGCAATGATTCTAGCAGAACGATTTTTGCATCACGGTACGCAGTAATTATATAAACATTTGTTTTTATTAAATATTTTTTGATGCTGCTGGAGCGTGAAAGCGCTCGTATGATACGCTCCGAAAAAAACACAGGCCGTCCAGACCGAATCGATCAACTTTCCGTGAGCATAACCATGACAAACATTCCCGACCTCGGCTACAAACCCGTGCCCGACATTTTCAAACTGCCCGCGGGTGTCAATTTCGGCCCGTGCTCCGGCGTGGCGGTCAACGCCAAGAACAACATACTGGTATTCAACCGCGGCGAGCACGCGCTGATGGAGTTCGACAACGGCGGCAACTATCTGCGCACCATGGCGCGCGGCGTATTCAGTAATCCGCACGGTTTGCGCATCGACCGCGAAGGCAACATCTGGGCCACCGATACCGGTTCGCATATCGTGGTGAAGATGACCGCCGACGGGCGCATCCTCATGGTGCTGGGGGTGAAAGGGCGCGCCGGCGAATGGCACCAGGCCGGCCATCTTAAATGTTTCGACGAGCCCAACGATCTCGCGTTCGGCGCCAAAGGCGAGATCTACATCACGCAAGGTCACGGCAAAGGCGAATCGCTGGTGCATAAAATGGCGCCGGACGGCAGCCATATCAAAACCTGGGGCGGCACCGGCAAGGAATCGGGAAAATTCGACCAGCCGCATTCCATCGTGATCAGCGGCAAAGGGCTGCTCTACATCGCCGACCGTTCCAACCAGCGCATACAAGTGTTCGACGGTGACGGCAACTACCTGCGCGAAACCAGCCACCCGGGCACGCCCTGCGGCCTGTGTCTATGCAATGACAATACACACATCATGATGGCGCACGGCCACGCCGGCAAAGTCATGAAGCTCGACGAAAACTGCAAGGTGCTCGGCATCACCGGCAGTCAGGGCAAAGGGCCGAATCAATACGGCGAGGCGCATTTGCTGGCGCTCGATCAACAGGAAAATATCTACATTGCCGATCCGTTGAACTGGCGCGTGCAGAAACTGGCGAAGAACTAACTGACGTCGTTCCCGCGAAAGCGGGAACCCATGTCGCTTGCGGTTTGATATCCGTTCGCCCTGAGCCCTTCGACGTCGCTCAGGACGGGCTTGTCGAAAGGTTTGGGCGTGAAGCAGGCTTCGACAGGCTCAGCCCGAACGGGCGGCATTGGCTGAATAGACGTCCATCCTCAAACCCCGGCGCCTGATCGACAAAATGAATCGCGGCGAGTCCGCGATCGAACCCGGGACGGCATAGCCGCGCGTGTGCGGCGGCTGCACGATCACGGCATCGACATGATTTTGTTGCGGTCGCCGGAATATCTGCTTCAATTGGCGACGACGGAGTTGCTGGGGAAAGTGCGCGCTGCCTTGCGGCGGTAGCTGCCGCTAACCGTACGCGCGTTGCGCGGCGTTCGCGCTATCCACAGCGCGTTGCCATTCCTCGCGCCCCGGTATTCCAGCCGCAAAGGCATCGATCAAGGCAATCACCAGCGCGCGCGTTTTGGTATCGAATGCAAAAACTTCCGCGCGGCGAAATTCACCGGCTTGCGTGATCAACGCCGACAACACGCGCGCAAGCAGGCGCGACTGTGCGAAGGCCGGATTCAGCTCGATGGTTTTGACCGCCTCGGCCAGCAAGTTGGTGGCGGCCGCCGGCGCCGGCGCCTGCACACCTTGCCGCAATTCTTCGTGAAACCGCGCTACCGACAAAATTTCTCTTGCCGCGACTTCCGCTTTCAAACGGTCGAAGTCGGCCGCGTCAGACATTAAAGCGCTTGGAAATCATATCGCCGATGGTCAGGCAAGCCGCGGCGCTGGCAAGCGCCATGAATAATGCGAACAGACTGATCGCGTCCGGCATCGGCGCCGTTTCGCCAAGCATCGGTGCCAGCACGTTTCCGCCGAAAAATCCGCCAGCCATGCCGATGATCATCGAAATCATCATGCCCCGCTCTTCATTCGCGCCGATAAACTTGAAGCCTACCCAGCCAGCAAAGCCGCCGGCCAATACCCACATCACAACATCCATTTTTGCCTCGCCGTAAAAGCGATTGAATAACCTGTGCGAACGGTCTGCCGGGTCAGCGCGCGAGCGCGCATGGCGAGGGAGAGGAATTGTTGCCCGAAGCGTCGCGACGTCGCGCTGTAGATCTCTCGTGTCGCATCGGAGCAGCGCGTTCAGTCTACGCCCTATCAGCGTTAGCGGCGGATTATCTTTCGCCGTCGTGCCTGCTGCCCAACGCCATTCCTCGCGCAGAAGATTCGTTAGCGGGTAAAATTATAAGTATTTGTTTATATTGATATTTTTTAACAGTGACAGCAAGCACATGCCGATGCGACATCGATGGCATTGCTGACGGCGATGCCGAGCCTGCCGGCGATGCCCGTCCCGTGTTCGCCGGCGGCACCGCATTACCCAAAGCGTTACGGGTACGTCATGATGGCGCTGCCGGTGTGCAATTCTGTGCATTGTGTGCGAAACGTTCTCCAGGTATCCCTGCAATGGAGTTACCGCCATGACCGCCAACCGTTCTCTCATCCACTTTCCCGGCGCATTCGGCACTTCGCTGGCGGCGCGCCTCGACTTGCCCGCGCAACCGCCGTTAGCCTACGTGTTGTTCGCGCATTGCTTTACCTGCTCGAAAGATTCTTTGGCGGCCACGCGCATCAGCGCGGCGCTGACCGAGCGCGGTTTCGGCGTGCTGCGTTTTGATTTCACCGGACTGGGCGGCAGCGAAGGCGATTTTGCGAACACCAATTTTTCGTCCAACGTCGCCGATCTGGTGGCTGCGGCCAACTGGCTGCGCACGCAGCACCAGGCGCCGGCGATACTCATCGGTCACAGTCTCGGCGGTGCCGCGGTGCTGGCCGCGGCGCACGAGATTCCCGAAGCTGCCGCGGTGGCGACCATCGGCGCGCCGTACGATCCGGGGCACGTTCAGCATTTGTTTGCCGACGCCGCGCCGATGATCCTTGCCAACGGTGTAGCCGAAGTCACGCTGGCGGGCCGCAAATTCAACATCCGCAAGCAGTTTCTCGACGATCTCGCCAGCCAGAGCGGCCACGAGCGCATTGGCGCGCTGCGCAAGGCGCTGCTGATTCTGCATTCGCCGCGCGATACCACGGTCGATATCGAAAACGCCGCGCGCATATTCGTTGCTGCGAAACATCCCAAGAGCTTCGTGTCGCTGGATACCGCCGATCATTTGCTCACCGGCAAGGCGGATGCGGTTTATGTGGCGTCCGTGCTGGCGGCGTGGGCCAGCCGCTACATCAAAGTGAACGAAAGCCCCGCTGCCGCCGCGCCCGGCGTGGTCACGGTCAGCGAAACGCACGAAGGAAAATTCACGCACACCATCAGCGCCGGGCAGCATCGCGCGCGCGCCGACGAACCGGCGAGCGTGGGCGGCGACGATTCCGGTTTTACGCCGTACGATTTGCTGCTGGCGGGACTTGGCGCATGCACTTCAATGACTTTACGCATGTATGCCGAACAAAAAAAGTGGCCGCTCGAGCACGTCAGCGTGCGGCTGCGCCACGACAAAATCCATGCGCAGGATTGCGCCGACTGCGAAACCCGCGAGGGCAAGGTGGATCGCATCGAGCGCGAGATTGAAATCCGCGGCGAACTCGACGACGCGCAGCGCGCGCGCCTGCTGGAAATCGCCGACAAGTGTCCGGTGCATCGCACACTGCATGCGGAGGTGTCGATCAAGACGCGCCTGGCGTCGGCGTAGTTTGTCGATGGGGTGGGTCGCGTATATACCGATATGTTTTATTGTATTTTTTATTAGGAGGATCATGCCATGAAAAGAATTTTCTCATTCGCATCCTTGCTGGCTGTCCTGCTGCTGCCCGGTTGCGCATCCACGCAAACGGGCAGCCTGTCGGACGTGATCGCGCCCGACGCGAAGGTGCAGTTGGTGCAGGAAGGCTTCATCTTCACCGAAGGGCCGCTGGGCATGCCGGACGGTGGTTTGTATTTCACTGATCTGCGCACGGCCCAGCGCATATATCGCATGGACGCGCACGGCAAGATTTCGGTGTTCCGCGAGAAGACCAATGTCACCAACGGTCTTGCCTACACGCCCAAGGGCGAGTTGATCGGTGCGGAAAGCGCCGGCAAGCGTATCGTGCGCATTGCCGCCAATGGCCAGTACACCGAACTCACCAGCGGCGCGGGTGCGCCGCTGATGGCCCCCAATGATTTGATCGCAGACGCGCAAGGCGGCATCTATTTTACCGATCCCGGTCCGCGGCCCATTCCCAAGGGGCGCAAGCATCACGTGTACTATCTGCCCGCCGGAGCTGCGCGCGCGATCATCGTTGACGATACGATGACGCGGCCTAATGGCCTCATGCTCACGCTCGACGGCAGGACGCTGATCGTCGCCGACACCGTCGAACACGATCTGTATGCGTGGGACGTGCAGCCCGACGGCACGCTGCGCAACCGGCGTGCGTTCATGCGTCTGCGTGACATTCCTGAAGGCAAGGACAGCGGCGGCGACGGCATGGCCATCGACGCCGAAGGCCGCTTTTATGTAACCGCTGTCACCGGCGTGCAGGTGTTCGACCGAAGCGGGCGCTATATCGGCAATATTCCGGTGCCGAAGAAACCCACCAACGTCGCGTTTGCCGGGCCGCGCAAGAGCGTGCTCTACATCACGGCGCAAGAAGGGCTTTATCGCATACCGGCCCTGACGCAGGGGCCGCCGCGTCAGGGCAAGTAGAGTACATACGGCTGCATGAGTAACGATTACGCACCGGCATCGCCACCTTCCGCCAAGCGCAGTGCAATCGTCGCGGCGCTGGTAGCGCTGGTGTTGCCGCTCGCAGCATTCGCGCTGGCGTGGATCATTGCGGGAAAAATCCCGCTGGCGGTGCCGGTACGGGAATGGGGAACCTGGATTGTCATCGGTCCGTTGCTCGGCATCGCAGGCATCGTTGGGCTGGTGTTCGCGTGCAAGGCCTTTTCGCGCGGCGGCCAGCGCACGCTGGCAGTCGCCGCATTCATACTGAATATCGTGGCACTGCTGATAGCGTGGGCGGGGTTGTTTGGCTAGCGTCCCTGCAATGTTGTTCATGCTGGTGAGCGCCGGAATCATACTGGCGCTCGGTGTGGCGCATCTGGTGTACACCTTTTACGGCAAGAAGCTCACGCCGCGCGATCCCGCGCTGTTGTTTCAGTCCACCTTTCTGCCGGTGGTGGGATTTGCCATGTTGGGCGGCTTGATGGCGCTCGGAAAGTTGTATTGGTTCAGCGTTCCGTTCCGGGGTATTTGCCTGTCATTCGCGTTTTATGCAGTTGCGATGGTGCTGGCCCGGATGTAGTTTTTTGGAAAGCCTTACTACGCTTTCAGTTGCCCCAACCCTGCTTGGGTAAATTTCGCTGCGTTTTCCGGCCGCGCGCAGTAACTCAGGAGTTCCCGCGCCGCCGCTGGGTTTTTCGACCCGGCGAAGATCGCCGCTTTCGAATCAAAGTTGTACTGAATTTCCTCCGGGATCGGTCCCAGCACGTCCAGCCCCGGCACCGCGAGCAATTCACAGATTTGCTGGAAAGCTATTTCCGCTTCGCCCGCCGTGACCACCACACCGATGTAGCCGCCGGGACGCGTCACCGTTTTGGGCTTGACCTGTGCGGCGATGCCCAAGCGCTCGATCAGTCCCGGGAAATAGGCGCCGCTGGGGCCGTGCACCGTGTGGGCGATCGATTTGGCGTTGAGCAGTGCGCGCTTGAAGGCGTCAACGGTGCTGATGTCGGGTTTGGGTGCGCCTTTCAGTACCGCCATGCCGATGGTGGAGCGCGCGAAAGGCCGGCGGCTGGCGGCATCGAGTATCCCCATTGCGGCCAGTTCGTCGATCGACGTGCCCAGCAGCACTGCGGCATCGGCACGCTCGCCCGCCTTGATGCGTGCGTGTGAATTTTTCGCGGTGTCGAGTATCAGCGTGACTTTGTGGCCGGCGCTGCGCTCGAATTCGGGGATGAGCAGGTCCAGCACGGGGCGCGTGCTGTTGGAGGTGCGGAGCGTGATGTTTGTGCCGGGAGTCGTCGTCATGATTTTTCGTGGATATGAGTTGCCCACCGATGATAGCGTGAATTCACGCGCACGTTCTGTCACCACCAAACGGGGCGGCGCGGTAGAATCGATAGCAGGAGGATAGCCAAACATGCGTAAACCACTTTTGAAACTGATCAGCACCGCGTCTTGCGCTGCGGCGGCAATGACGCTTGCTACGGCTGCGGTATTCGCGGCGGAGCCCGCGTGGAAGCCCACCAAGGCGGTGGAACTGGTTGCGATCAATGCGCCCGGCGGCGGCTCCGACCGCATCCTGCGCCTGATGGTCAAGGTGTTTCAGGAGCAGCGCGCGATGGATGTGCCGGTCAACGTGGTCAACAAGCCCGGCGGCGGCGGCGCAGTGGCTTACACCTACATCGCACAACAGGCTGATGCACATCACCTGGTGCTCGCCAACAAATCCATGATGACCAACAACATCGTCGGGCGCGGACCGAGCTATACCGAATTCACGCAGGTGGTCAATTTGTTTGCCGAATATATTTCGGTGACCGTGAAGCCCGACTCGCCGATCAAGGGCGGCGCTGATCTTATCGACCGTTTCAAGAAGGACATCAACTCGCTCAGTCTGGGCATTGCCACCAGCATCGGCAATCCCAATCACCAGGGCCTTGCCGTGGCGTTGCATCTGGCGAAGATAGACATCAAGAAAACCCGCAACGTGATTTTTCCGTCGGGCGGCGCGGCAACGACCGCATTGATGGGCGGGCACGTCGATGTCGCGCCGGTGACGGCAGCGCTGGCAGCTTCGCTCGCGCGCAACAATCAGGTGCGCGTGATCGCAGTGGCAGCGCCGCAGCGGCTTGGCGGCGTGCTCGCCGGCGTGCCAACGTGGCGCGAGCAGGGCTACGATGCCGTGGTGTCGAACTCGCGCACCTTCCTTGGCACGAAGAACATGCCGGCGGCGCAGCTCGCATACTGGGAACGCGTGTTCAAGCGTCTCACCGAATCGGAGGAATGGAAGAAAGAACTCGACGAAAATTTCTGGTCGAACGAGTACCTGCCTGGCGTGGAGGCGCGCAAGCAGATGGATCGCGACGATGCGCAACTGCGCGCGTTTCTGAAGGAGCTTGCGCTCGTCAAGTAGCAGCCGTTTGTGCCGGCCGTAACAAGGGACGATCCCGCGCCTGCATGCTACGATGTATAAAACAAAGCGTTCTTGATTCACTGGAGAAAGTTCATGGTACAACTCGAATTCCACGACCCAAGCGGCGCAATTGAAATCACGCAGCCGCACGCGCCGCGGCTCGACGCCATCGCCGGCAAGAAAATCGGAATCGTCACCAACGAGCAATGGCAGGCGTATCGCACGCTGCCGTTGATTAAATCCCTGTTTGAAAAAGATTTTCCGGACGTCGAACTATTGCCGATTGACGCTTTTCCGCAGGGCAATGCGCTGATCGGTGAAGAAGAAACCGCGCGTCTGGTAAAACAAAGTGGCGTGGACGCCGTCATCATCGGCAACGCGGCCTGAGGGTCCTGCGCCACAGCCTGCGGCCGTGCAGCCGCTAGAATCGAAACACTGGGCATCCCCACTGTCACGCTAACGCGGGCGGATTTCAAAGGCGTGATGACCAATGCGATCTCGGGACTCGGACTCGCGCCGGATGCGGCGATGATCACGTTTCCGATCGACATGTTTTTGCCGGGCAGCAACATCGACGGCATCGTCTCGCGCAAACAGGAGTTCTACGACGGCCTGACGAACTGGCAATCCGCGTACGCGAAAGCCGCGCCGGGAGTAGTGCCGATGCTGAAAGTCGAAGGCGAAACCTACGAAGACGCACTGCAGCGCGCGAACGATCTTGCCATCACCAATCTGTGGGGTGATGGCCTGCCGCTGTGGCCGGCGACGAAAGCGCGTGTCGACCGCATTCTGCGCGGCACGCCGTTTCCGCGCGATCATGTGATTGGCAAGTTTCCACCGCGCGGCGGCATCACCACGGTTGAAACTTGCGCGGTGTCGCTGGCGATGGCAGGCGGGCGGCCCGAATATCTGCCGGTGCTGATTGCCGCCGTGGAAGCCTTTCTGCATCCGGAAACCAACGCCGAACAATTGCAGGCGGCGTCGGGCAGTGCATTCCCGGTAGTGGTGGTGAATGGGCCGATTGCCAAAGAGATCCGTTTGAATTCGGGCTTCGGTTGTCTTGGCCCTGATCCGCAGCGGCCTGCGGGCGCTTCCATCGGTCGGGCGTTGCGGCTGATTCAGCAGAATGTCGGCGGCGCGTTGCCGGGCATAGGCGCGATGGCCAACTACGGCGGCATGCGCAACGTCAACATGGTATTCGCCGAGGACGAAGACAATCTGCCGGAAGGCTGGCCCACGCACGCGATGGAGCGCCACGGTTTTGCGCGCGACAGCAACTCGGTGTCGGTGTTTTTTTGCAACGGCGCGACCAACACGCGGCGGCGCGGCGCCCAAAAAGAAACCCCTGAAGAAGATGCCACGCAGGGCATGTATCGTCTCGCGGATTTCATGCGTGTGCCAAACTACACCAATTTGTCGGGCTACGAAAAAGGCACGCCAGGTGCGATACTGATTCCGGGCGTGGTCGCCAACAACATGGCCAAACTCGGTTGGAGCAAGCCGAAAATGCGCGAGTTCTTTCATGAAAATTCGCGTATTCCACAGGCAGAAATCAAACGCAATGGCGGTACAGCTTGGATTGAAATCGATGCCAATCCGCTGACGCGCGAAAGCCTGAAACTCGATCCGTGGCCGATTACGCTGAAGCCGGAAAACTTCATCGTGCTGGTGTGCGGCGGTGGTCACCCGACCAACAGTTTCTGGCTGCAGGGCTACAGCCCGCGCGTGATCGGAAAGCAAATTCGCGTGCCGGAGACGTTCGAACAATTGCTGATAGAAGCCGATCGCGATCTCGGTTGCGGCGATGAGGTATGCCGCATTTAACAACAGCATATATCTTCTCAGGGGATCAGCATGAAACGATCATCATATAAAAATTTGTTTTTATTGAGCATTTTTTCGCTCTGCTTTAGCGCGCAAGCTACTGATCCGCTCCCCATCTCGCGGCCGGAGTCCGTGGGACTGTCGCCGGAACAACTCGCGCGCATCGGCACGGTGCTGCGCGCCGACATCGAACGCGGGCGTATCCCTGGCGCGGTGGTGGCCATCGCGCGCAAAGGCCGGCTTGCGTACTTTGAGGCGTTCGGCTACACCGACAAGGAAGCCGGCACGCCGATGACCAGGGACGCCATCTTCGCCATCGCATCGATGACCAAGCCGATGGTAGGCGTGGCGATCATGCAGATGATGGAAGAAACGCGTTTGCAGATGAGCGACCCGGTATCGCGCTGGTTTCCCGAACTCGGCAAACTACCGGTGGGCGTGGCCAAAGGCGGCGTGATGGAGTCGGTGCCCGCGCGGCGGCAGATGACGGTGCAGGATCTGCTGCGCCACACTTCGGGCCTCACCTACGGCGCACGCGGCTCAACGCCGATGCACAAATCGCAACCGCCGTCGTCGGGCGGTTCGGCAGTGCGTTACAGCAGCAGTGAATTCATCGAGGCACTGTCGAAATCGCATTTGCTGTATCAGCCCGGCACCACGTGGGATTATGGTCTGTCGATTGACGTGCTGGGGCTGATCCTCGAAACCGAGCATAACCAGAAACTCGGCGCGATCCTCAACGAGCGCATCTGGAAACCGCTGGGCATGGTGGATACCAGTTTCCTGGTGCCGCCGGAAAAAGTGAAACGCTATGCACGCGCGCTGCGCAACGATCCGGACACCGGCAAGCCGCAGGCATCCTCGGATCGCACCAAGCCCGACAAATTCGAGTGCGGCGGCGGCTGTGCTGCGTCCACCGCGGGCGACTACATTCGCTTCGGTCAAATGCTGTTGAATCGCGGCAAGCTCGGCGACACGCGCATACTCGCCAGCCGCACCGTCGATTACATGACCGCGAATCATCTGACGCGCGACATCGCGAATTACGTCGCCGATGCCGATCCGACCAAGGCGGGTTACGAATTTGGTTTGACCATGGCGGTGCGCACTTCGGCGGGCGGTCCCACCATGGTGGGTTCGCCCGGGGTGTTTACGTGGAGCGGCGCCAGCGGCACCGATTTCTGGGTCGATCCGAAAGAGCAACTCGTGGTGGTGTTCATGTCGGCGGGGCCGGGCGCGATCCGCTGGCACTATCGGCGGCTGATCAACGCGCTGGTGTATCAGTCGATAGTCGATTGATTTGCCATAGGCCAATCATGCCGCCGCAGCGGCATGATTCGTTTGTTCTATCCTTCATTCGATCTTTATTCCCGCCGCTTTCACCACTTGCGCGAAGCGCACCAGTTCCGATTTCACCAGGGCCGCGAAAACCTCAGGTGTGGGCGTGCGCGTATCGTCCGAACCCAATTGTTCCATGTGACCTTTGACATCCGGCAGGTCCTGCGCACGGTTCACTTCGGCGTGTATCACGCGCACGATCGCAGCCGGCGTTCCTGCCGGCGCGAACACGCCGTACCAGCTCGACATCGCATAACCCGGCACGCCTGCTTCCGTCACGGTCGGCAGATCGGGCAGTGAACTCAGCCGTTTAGGTGCTGCCGCCGCGAGCGCGCGCAGCTTGCCGGATTTCACGAACGGCATCACCGCAGCCGTGGTATCGAAGCTGACCTTGACTTGTCCTGCGATCAAATCCTGCACCGACAGGCCGGCGCCCTTGTATGGCACATGGGTGAAATTGGTGCCGGTGGTGTGCTTGAACACCTCGCCCGCGATGTGCGACATGCTGCCGTGACCGGATGATGGCGTCGTCCATTTGCCGGGACTGGCTTTCGCCAGCGCAATCAGCTCCTTGATCGTGCGTACCGGAACCGAAGGATGCACCGACACCAGATGCGGTACCGAGCCCGCGAGCGTGACCGGCGCGAAATCCTTGTGCGGATCGAACGGCAGCTTGGCGTACAGCGCGGGCGCAATCGTGTTGGTACTGGCGTGACCCATCAGCAGCGTGTAACCATCGGGATTAGCGCGTGCTACCAATCCGGCGGCGATGGTGCCGGTGGCGCCGGTGCGATTATCGATGACAATCTGCTGATTCCACGCCGCCGTGAGCTTGGGCGCGAGTATGCGTGCGACGATATCGGTGCCGCCGCCGGGTGCGAAACCCACCAGCAGGCGGATCGGTTTGGTTGGATATGGTTGCGCATGACTCGCTGGTGCCATGGCAAGCAAGACAGTTAGCGAAGCCGAAACACATCGCAGCGCAAAACTCATTTGAAGCCTCTTTCGTCAAGCGCCATCGCGTGCAGTGCATGGCATAATCAATCGCATAATGTCACGATTTGCTTGCGGGCAATCTTAACAGGCATTGCAACTTCTTCCGACCGAAAAGGAAATGTAATGAAAAAAGACGCGCTCTATAGAAAAGGCATGAAAACGCGGCGCGAAGTGCTGGGCACGGGGCGCGAGGCGGCCATAGTCCGTGAAGAAGACGATTTTTCGATGCCGTTGCGCATCTTTACCACGCGCTACGTGTGGGGCGAATTCTGGTCGGGCAAAGGTTTGCCGCGCAAGACGCGCAGTCTTATCAACGTGGCGCTGCTCACGGCGCTCAAATGCCGCGAAGAACTGAAAACGCACATCCGCGCGGCACGCAACAACGGCTGCACCAAGGCCGAGATACGCGACGTGCTTCTGCAGTGTGCGGTGTACGCCGGCGTGCCGGTGATGCGCGATGCGGTGCGCGTGGCGCAGGACGTTTTTGCGGAGGAAGGCAAACCGTCCAAACGCTGATGGCATGCGTGGATAGTGGAGCCGAAGCCGCTGTATACTGCATCACGCGTAATAATTTAGAGACTGGCAAGGAACCGACATGGAAAAACCCACCGAATCCAAATGGAAATTTCACGGCGTGCGCGTCGTGCACGGCAACGAGCTCGACGTCAACACCGCGCAAACGCCGGGCATGAATCGCGCTGCGGCAATCACCAATGCGCGCATGGGCGCGGAAAAACTGTGGGCTGGCACAGTGGTGATTCATCCCAAAGCAAAAACCGGCGCGCATCATCACGGCCCCGTGGAGAGCGTGATTTACGTTGTCAGCGGCAAGGCGCGCATGCGCTGGGGCGACAAGCTCGAATTCATTGCCGAGGCCGGCCCCGGCGATTTCATTTACGTGCCGCCGTACGTGCCGCACCAGGAAATCAATGCCAACGACGACGAACCGCTGTCGTGCGTGCTGGTGCGCAGCGGTCAGGAGCCGGTGGTGGTTAACCTCGATATCCCCGTGGTTGAAAAACCGGAAGCAGTACATTGGGTCGATAACATACATCCCGCGCCCAAGACGTAGCGCGTGATGTATATACATAAGTATTTGTTTTTATTTATATTTTTATAATGCACCCAACAATTGTAGCCACTCTCGTATGTGCGGGCATTATCGCGCTGGCCACGCCTGCCGTTGCGCTCGGGCAAGCGCCCGCATCGAACTATCCCAACAAACCGATACGCATGATCGTGCCGTATCCGCCGGGCGCCGGCACCGATTTCACCGCGCGCGCACTGGGCGAGCGCATCACCGAAGCGCTGGGACAACAAGTGGTGATCGACAGCCGTCCAGGCGCTGCTGCGACGCTGGGTCACGGGCTTGTCGCCAAAGCGCCGCCGGATGGCTATACGATTCTTTTGGCGACCACCGGCGGCATGGTGTCCGCGCCGGCACTGGGCGTGAAGATCACGTACGACCCGCTGAAGGATTTCGCGCCCATCGGGCTTGCGACCTATGTGCCGTACTCGCTGGTGGCTTTTGGCGGATTGCCGCCGAACAACATGCGCGAATTCATCGCGCATGCCAAGGCCGCGCCGGGCAAAATCAATTTTGGTTCGTCAGGCACCGGTACCCCCAATCACCTGGGCGGCGAACTACTGATGAAAATGACGGGTATCAGCATGCTGCACGTGCCGTACAAGGGTGGCGGCCCGGTGCTCACCGATCTGATTGCCGGTCAGATGCACACGGCCTTTTTATCATTGACCGCCGTGCTGCCGCACACCGCGACCGGCCGGCTCAAAGTACTGGGCGTGGGGTTCACCCGCCGGCTGAAAAGTGCGCCCGACATCGCCACCATTGCCGAGACCGTACCCGGCTTTAACAATACCGGGTGGTGGGGCCTGGCCGCGCCGCTCGGCACGCCGCAACCCATCATTCAGAAACTCAATGGCGTCATGACCAAGGCGTTGGCGACGCCGTCTTTCATCCAGTATTTCGTCAACAATGCGCTGGAACCGGCCAGTTCCACGCCCGCGGAGTTTCAGGCGCTCATCGCTACCGAACTGCAACTGTGGCGCAAGGTGATCAAGGACGCGAATATCCGCCTGGATGCGCAGTAGATGTCGCGTTGTGCGCACGCCGGCGTGCTTGCCGATGCTCTTGTATTTGCCTCTGTGATCGCCGCACCTGCAATTTCACTCGCGCAAGCGCAGTATCCCAGCAAACCGATACGCTTGATCGTGCCGTACCCGCCGGGCGCGGGCGCCTGCTACACCGTGCCATTGCCGCGCAGCCGGGCAATGTCTTGCGTGGTATAGCCAAATTCGGCCAGCACTTCATCGGTGTGCTTGCCCAGAGTGGGCGGCATGGATTTGATTTTCATCGGATTGCCGGACATGCGATAAGACGCGGTCGGCACCGCGAACGGCGGCAGCCCGATTTCAGGATCGCCGTCGAACTGGTGGAAGAATTTGCGGTGCTGCAATTGTTCCTGGTGCACGGCGTCCGACAGGTCGCGCACCGCCATCGCCGGCACGCCGCCCTTGTTGAGAATGATCTCCCATTCCGCTGCGGTCTTTGCCGACAGCGTGCGTATGATCTCCGCGTCCATCTCCTTCATGTGAGCGAGCGCCGCGCTGTCCGTGGCAAAGCGCGGATCCTTAGGGATGTCGGTGCGATGGATCGCTATCCAGAATTTTGCGCGGCGCGGAGCGGCGCCGGCGGCGATGGCGATAAATCCTTCCTTGCAGGGATAGGTATTGCTGACATAGCCGCCCTTGCCCGAGCCGTTGCCCACCAGTGGCGGCGTGCCGCCGCCGGTGATGGCGCGTACCACCTCGCCCGACATCATGGTCATGGCCGTTTCCAGCATGGCGACATCGATTGCCTGACCGACACCGGTGCTGCTGCGCTGGAACAGCGCGGTGGCGATGGTGAACGCCGTGGCATAGCCGGTAGCGTAGTCGACGATCGTCGATCCGGTTTTCAGCGGCCCGGATTCAGGCGTGCCGGTGATGCTCATCATGCCGCTGGCGGCCTGGATCGCGCCGTCGATGGCGGGATCATTTTTCTTGGGGCCGTTCTGGCCGTAGCCGGTGACCGAGGCGAAAATGATGCGCGGGTTGATCTTGCGCAGATCCTCATAGCCTATGCCGTAGCGCGCCATGGTGCCGCCGCGCAGGTTTTCGATGACCACATCGGCGCTCGCCGCGAGTTTGCGAAACACTTCCTGGCCTTCGGGCGTATTGATGCGCAGCGTCATCGAGCGCTTGTTGGCGTTGTAGGAAAGAAAAGTGCGTGCCAGCCCGAGGCGCAGAAAGTCGGTGCCGAAATCTCCGGTATGGCGCGCCGAGTCGCCGTCATCGGGATTCTCGATGGTGATCACGTCGGCGCCGTGCATGGCCAGTTGGTAGGCGGCGAACGGTGCCGCAACTACGCGTGCCACGGCCAACACCTTGACGCCGGTAAATGCCTGCTTCATGTCCATGGTTTGCTACTCTCCAGTTTATTGCGCCTATGCGAGGGCGACACGGTCAGGCGTGCTTTCCAGTGCCGACGCGGCCTGCATTATGCCTTCCCGTGCGCGTCGGCGAACCGGATCGCTTTTTTTGCATCGCAATAAAGGACATTTTAAGGGATACCACCCCAGCCGGGGTGGCGCACCGCTGAACGTCGGTAATCGCTTGTTTTTCCATGGGCGATGACCAATAATGCAGCGGTTGAAAATCCCTGCTGCATCATCTATCAGAGTCCCAACAAGGAGGCACCATGGCAAGGCTTAATATCAATGGCAGAACGCACGACATCGATGTCGAACCCGGCATGCCCCTGTTGTGGGCGATACGCGAACACGTGGGTCTCACCGGCACTAAGTACGCCTGCGGCGTGGCGCAATGCGGCTCATGCACGGTGCATGTGGATGGCGCGCCAGTGCGCTCGTGCGTGATGCCGGTGAGCGCGGCGGAGGGAAAGAAGATCACCACCATCGAAGGTCTCGCGGTCAACGGCGTGCTGACCAAGGTGCAAAAAGCGTGGCTCGATCACGAAGTGCCGCAATGTGGCTATTGCCAGTCGGGCATGATCATGGCGGTGACGGCGCTGCTCAACAGCAAACCGAAGCCCACTGATGCGGATATCGACGGCGCCATTACCAACATCTGTCGCTGCGGCACCTTCCAGCAGGTGCGCGAAGCCATACACGCTGCTGCGAAAGCCTGAGGAGACTGCCATGAATATCATCGATACGCCTAAAGTTAGCCGCCGTTCGTTTGTCGTTGGCACTGCCGCTGCCGGCACCGGCCTTGCGTTGGGGCTGAAGCTTCCGCCCTTTGGCCCCGACGTGGTGCGCGCGCAGGACGGTTCGCCCGAAGTCACGCACTGGGTGGTGATTCGCCCCGACGACACCGTGGTGATTCGCATCGCGCGTTCCGAGATGGGACAGGGCACACTTACCGGCCTGGCGCAAATGGTGGCCGAGGAACTCGAATGCGACTGGTCGAAAATTACTACCGAATATCCGACGCCTGGCCAGAGTGTCGCGCGCAAGCGCGCGTGGGGCGATTTCTCCACCGGCGGCAGCCGCGGCATTCGCGAGTCGCACCAGTATGTGCGCCAGGGCGGCGCGACGGCGCGCGTGATGCTGGTGCAGGCCGCAGCCGATGCGTGGAAAGTGCCCGCCGCGGAATGCAGTGCCGCCAACAGTGTGATTACGCACAACCCGAGCGGACGCAAAGTGACCTTCGGCAAGGTAGCGGAAGCCGCCGCGCGCATCACGCCGCCGAAAGATGTGCCGCTGAAGGATCCGAAAGACTGGAAGATCATCGGCAAAAACATCAAGCGTCTTGACACCATGGACAAGCTCACCGGCAAACAGGTCTATGGTTTCGATCTCAAGCTGCCGGGTATGTTGAACGCCGCGATCATCGAAAGCCCGGTGTTCGGCGGCAAGGTCAAGAGCTTTGACGCTGCTAAAGTGTCGGGCCGCAAGGGTGTGAAAAAAGTCGTGCAGGTCGGCGACACCGCCGTCGCGGTGATTGCCGACACCTGGTGGCAGGCCAAGACCGCGCTCGATGCACTGCCCATCGTGTGGGACGAGGGCGAAAATGCCAAGGTGTCGAGTGCGTCCATCGCCGAAACCCTGAAAGCGGGGCTGGATGCCGATCAGGCTTTCGTCGGCAACGATGCGGGCAACGCCAGGGAGGCGCTCGCCGGCGCGGCCAAAAAAATCGAGGCGGTTTACGCCTACCCGTACCAGAATCACGCACCGATGGAGCCGATGAACGCCACCGCGCGTTACACCGCGGACAAGTGCGAAGTGTGGGTGCCCACGCAAAACGGCGAGGCTGCGTTCGCGGCGACGCTGGCGGCATCGGGCCTGCCTGCCGACAAGTGCGAGGTTTACAAATTGCATCTGGGCGGCGGTTTCGGCCGGCGCGGCGCGTTTCATGACTATGTGACGCAAGCCGTGCGCATTGCCAAAGAAATGCCCGGCGTGCCGGTCAAGCTGCTATGGTCGCGCGAAGAAGACATGCGCCAGGGGCGCTTTCATCCGGTGACGCAGTGCAAACTGGTGGGCGGATTCGATGCCAACAATAATCTCACCGGCCTGCACATGCGCATTTCGGGGCAATCGATTTTGACTGCGGTACGCCCGGAGGCATTGGTCAAGGGCATGGATCCCGCGACGTTTCAGGGCGTGGCGCGGGGCGGCGAGTTCGAGTTCGGCTACAAGGGCATTCCGAATCTGCTAATCGATCACGCCATGCGCAATCCGCATGTGCCGCCGGGATTCTGGCGCGGTGTGAACATCAACCAGAACGCAATTTACGTCGAATGTTTCATGGATGAGCTGGCGCATGCCGCAGGCCAGGATCCGCTCGAATTCCGCCGCAAGCTGATGGCCAATAATCCCAAGCATCTTGCGGTGCTCAATGCCGTGGCGCAACGCGCGGGCTGGGGCAAGCCGGCGGCGAAGGGCGTGTTCCGCGGCCTTGCGCAGATGAAAGCGTTCAACAGCTTTGTCGCGGCCTGCGCCGAAGTGTCCGTCACCGATGGCACCAAGGTGAAAGTGCACCGCATTATTTGCGCCACCGATCCCGGCTACGCCGTCAATCCGGCGCAGATAGAGCGGCAGATTGCCGGTTCATTTGTGTATGGATTGTCGGCGCTGTTCAATCAGGAATGCACGGTGAAGAACGGCCGCATCGTCGAGGAGAATTTCAACACCTACGGCTGCATGAAACTCGCGCAGATGCCGAAGGTCGAATCCATCGTCATGCCTTCCGGCGGTTTCTGGGGCGGCGTCGGCGAGCCGACGATATGCGTGGCCGCGCCGGCGGTACTCAATGCGATGTTCGCGGCGACGGGCAAGCGCATCCGCTCGTTCCCGTTGAAGAACCACGGCATCACGATGGTGTAGGCGGTTTTCGCAGGGCTTATCGCCGCGCCATGCTTGCGGCAGAGGCGTGGCGATAAGTATATGTTTTAAATATAAATTTATGAAACGAAAATCTCGCCGCAAATTTATGAAGGTGGCGAGTGGGTTTGCCGCGGCTGCGGTGTTGCCGTCGGTCGTGGGCGCGCAGATGACGCGCACGCCGCTCAACAATATGCCGGAAGTCATCCGCAAACTGGTGGGCACCAAGGCTATCAACCAGGGCAAAGTCAAACTCGGATTGCCGCCATTGGTGGAGAATGGCCACCTGGTGCCGCTCAACGTCAGCGTTGAAAGTCCGATGAGCGAGGCTGATCACGTCAAGGCTATCCACGTGTTTACCGAGCGCAATCCGCTGCCGGAGATGGTGAGTTTCCGTCTCGGGCCGCGGGCGGGGCGCGCGCAGGTGGCGACGCGCGTGCGGCTGGCGGACACGCAAAACGTGGTGGCCATTGCCGAACTGAGCGACGGCTCTTTCTGGTCGGATAGCGCGTATCTCATTGTGACGCTGGCGGCGTGTCTCGAGGAATTGCCCGCATGACCGGCGTGGCGAATGTGCGGCTGGACGTACCCGCAACCGCCAAACGCGGCGAGATCATCGATATCAAGACGCTGGTCGCGCACACCATGGAGACGGGGTTTCGCCGCACGCACCTGGGCGCGCCGATTCCGCGCGACATCATCACGACATTTGTATGCAGCTACAACGGCGTTGAAGTGTTTCGTGCCGAACTCCATCCTTCGGTTTCCGCGAACCCGTTCATTCAGTTTTCCACCGTCGCCACCGAAAGTGGCACGCTGGAGTTCATATGGAGCGGGGACAATGGTTTTTCGGCGACGCAGACTGCTCGCATAGTTGTGTCGTAAAATCAGGTCCAATATTCAAAAACAGCTGTTTCGAGGAGATTCAGGCATGAGGAAATACCGTTATGCAGTTGCTTGCGCGCTGGTCTGCGCAGCAGGCGCAGTGTGTGCACAGGGCTGGACGCCGCAAAAAAATATCGAGCTAGTAGTGCCCAATCCGCCGGGCGGCAGCAACGACAAAACCGCGCGCACCATCGAGCGCATACTGCTGGCGAGCAAGGCGTTGCCGGTATCGCTGACCGTGGTCAACAAGTCGGGCGGCGGTGGCAATATCGCCTATACCTATGTGCATCAGCACGCGGCCGATCCGCACATCCTGGTGGTGTCCGGGCCGCCGATTCTCACCAACCACATTACCGGTTCGGGCAAGCTGCATCATTCGGAATTCACGCCGATCGCCTCGCTGTTCGACGATTACACGGTGTACGCGGTGAATCCGGGCGGGCCGATCGCCACCGGAAAGGATCTGGTGGCGCGCCTGCGCAAGGATCCGAAAACGGTGGCCACCGGATTCTCGCCGCTGCTCGGCAGCCACAATCACATTGCCGCGGGTCTGCTGCTGAAGGCCATCGGCGGCAGCCCGCGCGAATTGAAGGCGGTGGCGTTCAAGGGATCGGCCGAGGCGATTCCGGCGCTGATGGGCGGTCATATCGAATTGGTCACCACGGCGGCGGGCAATGTCGCGGGGCATGTCGCGTCCGGGAAATTGCGCGTGGTCGCCACCAGCGCCAGGCAACGACTGCCCGGCGTGCTGGCGAACGTGCCGACATGGAAGGAACAGGGCGTCGATGTGGTGTTCGGCGCGTGGCGCGCGGTGCTCGCGCCCAAGGGACTTACACCTGCGCAGATTGCCTACTGGGAGGGCGTGCTGCGCAAAGCCACCGACGCGCCGGAGTGGAAAGATGATCTCGAAAAGAACGTGTGGTCGAATGTGTTTCTCACCAGTGCGCAATTCGCCAAAGAACTCGACAAGGATTACGCGGACATGAAGAGTGTGCTGGTGGATATCGGGTTGGCGAAGTAACCGCTGCGCGCAGGGCCGTTGAAAGTTTTACGCCGACAACGCCTCGTCCAGAAAATCCAGCCGGTCCTGTCCCCAGTAGAGCACGTCCTGGTAAATCCACGTCGGCGTGCCGAACACGCTGCGCGCCTGGGCTTCCTGTTCGCTCGCTTTCCACGCCGCCAGGATGTCCGGCGTGTCCTGCATCGCCAGCAGCTTCGCGCCGTCCATACCCAGTGCATTGGCGGTGGCGACGCGCACGGCGGCGTCCATCACATCTTTTTCCTCGCTCCATAGCGCATGCAGCAGCGCGTGGCTTAACGCCAGCGCGTCCCAGCCGAGTCGATCGGCGGCGATCACCATGCGCGCGCAAAACTCGTTCTGCGTGGGATAGTGTTTGGGGCGCAACACCAGCGGCATGTTGAGCCGCTTGCGCCAGCGGTCGAGTTCGACTTCATGATACCGCTGGCGCGCGTGGGGACGGCTGCGCAGCGGTATGCCGCCGTTGGGCGGCACGATGCGCGTCGGGCGCACGATCACCTCAAGATCGTGTTTGCGGATCAGCGCCTGAAACCTGGGCCACCCGAGGTAGGCCCACGGCGACGATAGCGAGTGAAAGTAGTAAACGATTTTTCTCATGTGCACGATGCTATTTCGATTTGCGCATCGGGTCAATCAGCGGGCGCTATAATCAGGAGCATGAAAATTTGTTCTGTGTTGTTGCGTTGTTTCCGGAAAATTTTGACGCTGCTGGTGGCTATACTGTTTGCACCTGCCGTTCTTGCGCAACCGAATGCAGGTAACTACCCCGAAAAACCGATTCGCCTGGTAGTGCCTTTTGCCGCCGGTGGCGCACTGGATGTGGTGGGGCGCATCCTTGGGCAGAAGCTCACGGAAAGTTGGGGCCGGCAGATCCTCATCGACAACCGTCTGGGCGCCGCCGGCAATATCGGCGCGGAGTTTGTCGCCAGGGCACCGTCCGACGGCTATACGCTGTTGATGTCGTCGGTGACCACGCAGGCGATCAGCATGAGCCTGCTGTCGCGCCCGCCCTATGATTTTGCGCGTGATTACGCGCCGGTGACGATGGCGGCATCGGCGCCGCTCGCGCTGACGACGCATGCGACGCTGCCCGCGCGCTCGGTGAAAGAATTCATTGCACTGGCAAAAGCGCGCCCCGGCGAACTGAATTATTTTTCGTCGGGCACCGGCAGCGGCACGCATCTGGCGGCGGAGATTTTCGATCAGATGGCCGGCATCAAAACGTTGCACGTGCCGTATAAAGGCGGCGCGCAGGGCGTGTCGGATTTGCTGTCGGGGCAGTTGCAGTTTGCGTTTTCCACTATCGGGCTCGCGCTGCCGCACGTGCAAAGCGGGCGGCTGCGCATGCTGGGCGTGGGATCGACGAAGCGCTACGCGCGGCTGCCGGATTTGCCGACCGTTGCCGAGAGTGTGAAAGGCTATGAAGCAGAACAGTGGTATGGCGTAGTCGCGCCGGCGAACACGCCGCCCGTCATCGTCAACAAACTTGCCGGTGAGATCAAGGCTATCGTCGCCCAACTGGATGTGCGCGAGCGTTTCTATAGTCAGGGTATCGAACCCGCCAGTGCGACGCCTGCTGAATTTGCTGGCGTGATCAAGGCGAATGTTGAAAAGTATTCCCGAATCATCAAACAATTGGGTTTGCGCCAGGATTGACCAGGGTTCGACTACAGGGAGAACAAACATGAACCGAATCGTTACAGCAGGGATGGCGCTTGCGGCACTCACTGCCGCACTCGCGTTTTTCATGAACGGCGAAACGGTGACTCCCGCGGCGGCGCAATCGCGCCCCGCGGCACGCGAGGTGCCGCGCTTCGAGCCTGATCCATCATGGCCCAAGCTGCCGGCGAAGTGGGTATTTGGCCAGGTGTCCAGCGTGTCGATTGATGAGCGCGGGCACGCGTGGATTTTGCAGCGCCCGACCACGATACGCAGCGACCAGAAAGCCAGAGCCATGGCTGCACCGCCGGTGCTGGAGTTCGATGAGGCGGGTAATTTTGTGCAGGGCTGGGGCGGGCCCGGCGAAGGTTTTGACTGGGTTGAATCGGAGCACGGCATTTATGTCGATCCGAAGGGCTTTGTGTGGATCGGCGGCAACGGCAAGACCGATCACCATCTGCTCAAATTCACCAAAGAAGGGAAGTTCGTGCTGCAGATCGGCCGTAAGGGCGCGAGCACCGGCAACAACGACACGCAGAACGTGAAGCAGGCGGCGGACACGTTTGTGTACGCAAAGACAAACGAGCTGTTCGTGGCGGATGGCTACGGCAACCGGCGCATCATCGTGTTCGACGCCGATACTGGCGCGTTCAAGCGCATGTGGGGCGCGTTCGGCAAGCCCGCGCAGGACAAAGTGCCGGCCAAGGCAAAAGTTGCCGAAGATGCGCGCATACCCGCCAAGGAAGAAAGCGGCCCCGGTCCCGATGATTTCGTGATGCCGGTGCATGCGGCGCGCGTGTCCAACGACGGCTTTGTCTACGTGTCTGACCGCGGCGGCAAGCGCGTGCAGGTGTTCACGCTCGAAGGCAAATTTGTGGCGCAAACCTTCATCGACCGCTGGTGTGAAGCGCCGCACTGCGGCAACGGACAAACGGTGGCGAGCACGGCATTTTCGCACGACCCGCAGCAGCGGTTTTTGTACGTCGCCAGCCGCAGTCCCGCGCGCATCTGGATCCTCGACCGCAAAACGCTGGAGCCGCTGGATTCGTTCGGCCGGCCCGGCGTCGCACCCGGAGAGTTCTACGTGCTGCACCACATGAATGTCGATAGCAAAGGCAATCTCTACACCACCGAAGTGCAGGACGGCAAACGCGCGCAAAAGTTCGTGTTCAAGGGCCTGGTGAACGTGCCGGCAAAATAGCCGCGCAGCGGGGCACTCCTGAGCCGTCACGTTGCTGGAAATTCGCAGGCCGGACATGGCGTTTGGCGCGTTGTCCTTGAATAATTTTTAATAAACAAATAGTTGGATTTACACCCTTGAACGTTCCTGCGGCGTCGCTGTCGATATCGCAGACAGGAGGGTCGATAAAGATCCGTGACATTCTTCCTGTATTTGACGGTGCATAACGCGTATTCTGGTACGTTATATGAAGCAAACCGAACTGACTCTGCTGGAGCAAATGCGCATCACGGAGCTCGAGGTCGAGCACCGCAAAGAACTGCTGGATTTCACCGCCGAAGATGTGGATTATCTGCTGCGGATTCGCACGGTGGTACGCAGCTCCATCGATGCGTTGATCAGCGAGTTTTACGAAAAACAGGCAGCGATTGACGATATCGCGCTGGTGATCGGGGATGCCGACACGCTGCGCTGTTTTCAGCTTGCCCAGAAACGATATGTGCTGGATATGTTCCAGGGCGTGTATGACATCGAGTACGTGAACAGCCGCCTGCGCATCGGATTGATACTGAAACGCATCGGCATCGATCCCAAGCTCTATCTCGCCGCGACCAAGATGCTCAAGACGCTGCTGTACCGGCTGATGGAAGAAGCCTGCCTTGATGTTGCGGTATGTACCAACACCCAGCGGGCGCTTGACAAGCTGTTTTACTTTGACGTGACGCTGGTATTTGAGACTTACGTGCGCAGCATGGTTACCGAGATCGAGCTTGGCAAGGACAAAGTGGTGCGTTACGCCAAGGCGCTTGAGCAGCGCGTGGCCGAGCGTACCGCGGAGCTGGAAAGGCTGTCGCGCGTGGATCCGCTGACCGGGCTGCTCAATCGGCGCATCCTCGCGGAAACCATGCAGCGCGAAATACGCATTGCCGAACGCAACGGCAAACCGCTGTGCCTGATTTATTTTGATCTGGACCGCTTCAAGGAAATCAATGACCAGTTTGGTCACGATAAGGGCGACGAAGTCCTGAAGTCCGTGGGTGAAGCGATGCGCGAGGTATCCCGCAACGTCGATCTGTGCTTTCGTCTGGGTGGCGATGAATTCTGCGTGATGCTGACCAATTCGACCGAGGATGAAGCGCGCAGAGTCTACTGCGACCGTTTGCTGAGGCTGGTCGCGGAACGAATCGATGGCCTGTCGCTCAGTATCGGCATTGCGCAGACCGGGCCTGAGGAGTACGGCGACCCCGACGAACTCATCAAGCGCGCGGATCACGCCATGTACGAGGCCAAGCGGCGCTCCAAAGCGCCGGCGACCGCGCAAGCCGCATAATACCGCCGGTACACAGCGCTTTCCGGCATCGACGGCGGGTTATCGCATAGAATGCGCAGGATGAATTCGTCCAGCGGAGCGGAGTTGCGATGCTGTCTTCGGTGCGCGACCGGTACCGTGCTTGTTGCTGGTTTGAGCGTGGCGGGATGGGCTTTCGCGCAGCAAACCTATCCCGTCAAACCCATACGCGTGATTGTACCGTTCGGACCGGGCGGCCCTACCGATTTTCTGGTACGCACCGTCGGCCAGAAAATCGCCGAATCATGGGGACAGCAGTTGGTTGTTGACCACCGCGCGGGCGCCAACGGCGTGGTCGGATCGGAGCTTGCCGCGCGCAGTGCACCCGACGGTTACACGCTGTCGATGGCCACCAACGGCACGCACGGCATCAACGCAAGCCTGTTTGCGAAGTTGCCGTACGACACGGTAAAGGATTTTGCGCCAATCACGCGCATCGGCCTGGCGCCCTATTTGCTGATCGCGCATCCGTCACTGCCGGCACGCGGTGTCAGGGAACTCATTGCGCTCGCGCGTACGCGCCCGGGCGAAATCACCTGGTCGTGCGGCGGCAGCCCATCGCAACTGGCCGCAGAGCTTTTCAAAAAGACCGCGGGCATTAACGTCATTGTGGTGCCGTACAAAGGTAACGCGCCGGCGGTCACCGCCGTCATCAGCGGCGAAGTGTCGCTGTCGTTCGGCAATGTCGCGCAGTCTGCGCCGCAGGTAAAAGCGGGGAGATTGCGCGCACTGGGCGTCGGCAGTTTGCAGCGTTCGACGGTGATGCCCGATGTGCCCACGGTCGCCGAATCAGGACTCGCCGGTTTCGAGGCGGGCGCATGGTACGGCGTGCTAGCGCCTGCCGCTACGCCGCGCGCCGTTGTTGATCGGCTGAACGGCGAATGGGTCAGAATATTGCGCTTGCCCGACGTGCAGCAGCGGTTGCGCGGCGAGGCGTACGAGGTCATCGCCGACACGCCCGATCAATTCGCGGCCGCGATACGCGCAGAGATCGCGAAGTGGGCGCCTATCGTGAAACAGGCGGGATTGCGAACGGAGTAGGCAAGTCCCTTTTACTCCCGTCCATCGTGAGTACACACCGAAATTCGCGCGGGTTTTGCCGAACGATTGCTCCACGCATGATTGGCACCGCGCAGCACGGCGATTTCGCCGGTTTTCATGGCGACTTCCTGCGAGTCGAGCACCAGCGTGATTTCGCCTTCGAGCACACAGCAGAAATCGACCGTGCGGGTTTTCTGCATGTAGGGATGCGGCGCGCTTGCCGAATAAGTTGATGCGCGCGGTGATCCCATCGCCTTGAAAAAAGCCGCGACTTCCACAGCGCCGACTTTGTTTTTCCAGGTGGCGTCGGGGGGATAGTCGATCACGCGGCACACACTGCCGCTGGGCGGTGGCTCGATGGTGTGGGGCAGGTGCAGTGTTTCGTACACCATTTTTGCCGGGTGCCCGTCAGCCACCCACAGGCGGTGCGCCGCATAACCCGGGCGCGCGGGGTCGACGCGCACATCGGGTGCTGCGGTATCACCCACCCGTTCACCACGGCCTTCCGTGCGGTCGATGGTGACGATGCGCCGTGCAGGTTTCACGCCGGGCGGCAGCGTGGGCGCGGGGAAAGGCTTGTCGTTGCCCTGCGCGAGCCCCTTTCCATCATTGCCGAAATCGGCCCAGATCATGTCGAACGCCATTTGCGCGCCGTCCGGAAAACACCATTGGTGCCAAGCGCCGACCTGCACCACGATATCGCCTACCTTCATTGGCAGGCGGCAATCGTCAAGCACCAGATCGCGCCCATTGTTGATCACAATGCCGTAATCCAGTGTTTGTGTCTTGTGCATGGCCGACTCATAAAGCGAATTACCCCCGCGATCCCACAGGCCGTGCCCGCCTGCGCGTGGCTTTGGTGGATGCGGCGCGATCACATCGGGGTCTTTCGCGCGGTCGTAGTCCGCGGGCTTGGCGCGTGCCTGCACCACGCGAAAGTGTCCGCCGCCGGGAGGACCGGAAAACGTGTAGCCGAGATTGCCGTCATCGTTAGTGCCGTTGATCGGCAGCGGCGTTTCGTGCCACACCCAGATATCGGTGTGCCCGCGTCCGGAACCGAGCGAAGCTTCATGCGTGTTTGGCGCGGGACTATCCCACACCACTTTCGAACGGCCCTGCGCGTCGTTGCCGGTAACCACGCGGCGGATGGGTGTTAATCCTGCTGCCATGATGTTGCTCTCCCTGGGTGATCGTTTGCTGTTTACTGCTTGCGCGGCAACGTGTTTTTTTCGGTGTACGGTGCGCTGGCTTCCTTGATGCCGATAGGTGCAGCCGTGGATTTTGATGTCGCGCAGCCGCTGAGCAGGACGAATTATAAACCCCGGCATGGCATAAACCAGCGCCGACTTGACGCTGATAGCGCGCTGGCGGAAGCTTCCAGATTCTGAACCGCACAGTCAGGAGACAACATGCGCGGCATCAATAGCATCCGCAATCTCGTTATCGCATTGTCGTTTGTCGTGGTTCCTTTTGTTGTTGCACAAGAGTCCGGGTGGCGCACCATCGCCGGCTGGGCGAAGTTGCCCGAAGGACGCGCGTGGGGTTCGACCAGCACGCTCGATGTCGATCGCGGCGGCAACGTGTGGGTATTCGAGCGCTGTGGCGTGAATTCCTGCGCGGAGTCGGCGTTGCCGCCGATACTGCAATTCGATCCCACTGGAAAATATGTGCGTGGATTCGGTGCGGGGCTGTTTGTGTTTCCGCACGGCATTCATGTCGATCACGACGGCAATATCTGGGTGGCCGATGCCTTGGGCAAGGACGGCAAGGGACACGTCGTCGTCAAATTCAATCGCGAAGGCAAAGTGCTGCTGACGCTCGGCACGCCCGGCGTGGCGGGCGACGCGCTGAACACCTTTAATCGTCCGTCGGCGGTGGTTACCGCGCCCAACGGCGACATCTACGTTTCCGATGGTCACGGCGGCGACTCCAACGCGCGCATCATGAAATTTGCGAAAGACGGAAAGTTCATCAAGACCTGGGGCAGGAAGGGCGCCGGCCCTGGCGAGTTCGGCGAGCTGCACGGCATCGCGCTTGATTCGAGCGGACGCGTATTTGTCGCGGATCGTGGCAACAATCGCATCCAGATATTCGATGCCGACGGAAAATACCTCACTGAATGGAAGCAGTTCGGCCGTCCCAGCGCGGTATACATAGACGCAAGCGACACGCTGTACGTTTCCGATCACCGCTCGGATTCCAAGTTAAATCCTGGCATGCGCCGCGGTATCCGCGTGGGCAGTGCCAAAGATGGCACGGTGAGATCGCATATCCCGGGTGTGGGCGCGGAGCCGGAGAAGGAAAACGTGCCCGAAGGCATCGCGGCCGATGGCAAGGGCGCCATCTACGGTGCAGAGGTCGCGCTTAAGAGCGTGACGAAGTTCGTGCGGAATTAACCGATAGCGAGCGACGGCAGGCTGGTGGTTTGGACAATGTTTATCTAAGTATTTGTTTTTAATATAAAATATTTTTTCGAGAAAATTGCGGATGACGAGGAGGCTATGAGAAAAGTTGCTGTGTCGGCAGGGTTGTTTTGCGCGTTGATATCAGGCATTGCGCCTCATGCGTACGCGCAGTCCGCGTGGAAACCCACGCAAAACGTGGAGATCATTGCGCCTGCAGCAGCGGGCGGCGCCAACGATCAAACCGCGCGGCTGGTGCATCGCTTGTTGCAGGACGCGCAGTTGGTGCCGCAATCGATGAACGTTATCAACAAACCCGGCGGCGGTCACAGCATCGGCCTTGCCTATCTGAACCGTCGCCCCGGCGATGCGCATAACCTGATGATCGAAACCAGCACCATGCTGGTGAACGAACTGACGGGAAAATTGAATGTGCGCCATACCGACATCACGCCGATTGCGGTGCTGTTCAAGGACTACATCACGATATCCGTGCGCGCCGATTCGCCGCTGAAAACCGGCAGGGATTTTATTGCGCGGCTGAAAAGCGATCCGGGTACTCTGAGCATCGCGCTGTCCAGCGCACTCGCGAACTCGAATCACCTCGCGGCGGCGCTGGTCGCGAAGAGCAGCGGCGCCGATGTGCGCAAAATGAAAATCGTGGTGTTCAACTCTGGCGCCGAGACCATGACCGCGTTGCTGGGCGGGCATGTGGACGCGGTGGCCGGTCCCGCGGTGCTCGCTGCGCGCCATGTGCCTGATGGAAAGATTCTCGTGCTCGGCGTCACCGCCCCGCAACGGCTGGGTGCGGCATTGGCGCAGGTGCCCACGTTTAACGAGCAGGGCGCACCCGCGGTGATGGCCAACTGGCGCAGCGTGATCGGACCCAGGGACATGACGGCGGCGCAGATTGCGTTTTGGGATCAGGCCCTCGCGAAAATCGTGCTGGCCGATGAATACAAAAAAGAAGTCGAACGCAATCTGGCTGATCCGGAATATCTCGGCGCCGCTGCTGCGCGAAAATACTGGGACGCGCAGTATGCGGAATTAAAAATTTTGTTGAGCGAGCTTGGCTTGAGCAAGTAACCCGCTGTCGTTATTCATGAAGACCGTTACATTGCCCAGTGGTGATCGTGTCGCGGCCCTGGGTCAGGGCACGTGGAACATCGGCGACAGCCGCGCGACGCGCGCGGCGGAAATTGCCACGCTCCAGCGGGGTATTGACCTCGGATTGACGCTCATCGATACCGCCGAAATGTACGGCAGTGGGTGCTCCGAGCAATTGGTTGCCGAGGCGATAGCAGGGCGGCGCGACGACGTGTTTCTCGTGAGCAAAGTGCTGCCGAACAACGCCTCGCGGCGCGGCACCGTTGCTGCGTGCGAACGCAGCCTGAAAAACCTCAACACCGATCGCATTGATCTGTATCTGCTGCACTGGCGCGGCGGTGCGCCGTTTGCGGAGACGCTCGACGCGCTGACTTCATTGCAGCGCTCAGGCAAGATACGCCACTATGGCGTGAGCAACCTCGATCTATCCGAGATGCAGGAATGGTGGAAAACACCAGGCGGCGAGTCGACGGCGACCAATCAACTGCTCTACAACCTGTCGCGCCGCAGCATCGAGTGGGATTTGCTGCCATGGCTGCGCGAGCGCCACGTGCCGGTGATGGCTTACTCGCCGCTGGAACAGGCGCGGTTATTCAGGAATGCGAAATTTGCAGAACTGGCGAAAGCTTCCGGCATCACGCCCGCGCAGTTGGCGCTGGCGTGGCTGCTGGCAAAAGACGGTGTGATGGTGATACCGAAATGTTCGAGCACGGCGCGCGTGGAAGAGAATGCTGCTGCGCGCGATATCCAACTCACTGCGGCGCAATTGGCTGAGCTCGACAGGATATTCCCGCCGCCCAAAGAGTCGCGAGCGCTGGAGATGCTTTAGCGCCTGTAACAGAATGAAACGCGTGTGCGTTACTGCTGCGGGATGCCGGCGTCCTTGATTACCTGCGCCCAGCGCGTGATCTCCGCGCGGATAAATTGATCGAACTCCTCGCGGGTGATCTGCGCGCCTACCATCACCAGCTCTTCCATCCGCTGCCGTATATCCGGCATGCGCAATACACTGTTGATATCGGTGTTCATCTTGTCGAGCAGCGCCGCGGGCGTTCCAGCGGGCGCGCACACGCCTTGCCATGAGTTGACCTCGAAGCCGGGAAGTCCTGCCTCCTGCACTGTGGGCACGTTGGGAAGCTGCGCGACGCGAGTCGCGCTCGTAACCGCAAGCGGCCGCAGACGTCCCGACTGGACCGGCGACACCGACGCCGGGAAATTGGAGATGCCGACCGGAACCTGGCCGGCGATGTTGTCGGTGATTCCCTGCGACCCGACCTTGTACGGGATATTCACCACGTCGAGCTTCGCCACCAGCTTGAGCAACTCCATCGAGAGCTGTGGCGACGTGCCGGCAAGCCCGGAGGCGTAGCTCAGCTTGTTCGGATGAGCCCTGGCGTAAGCGATAAATTCCTTGATCGTATGAATCGGTACCGAGGGATGAACGGTGATGATGTTGGGTGTCAGGCCGATCCGCGCCACCGGCGCGACATCGCGCAGCTGATCGTAGGTCATCTTTGCGAATAGCGACACGGCGATCGCACTCGAAGCGATGTTGCATTGGAGCAGGGTGTGCCCGTCGGGCGGCGATTTGACCACGTACGCAGTGCCGAGCACGCCCGCGACGCCCACCCGGTTCTCGACGAAGACCTGCTGGCCCCACACGCGGGTGAAACGGTCGGAGAGGATACGTCCGACCATGTCGGGCGAGGTGCCTGCGCCGAACGGGACGACATAGCGGACGGGCCTGGCCGGAAAACTCTGCGCCCATGACGCGAGCGGGCATAGCCAGACCGCGGCTGCAATGGAGAAAGTCACCCTCGGACGTGCTTTGATCAAACAGCGCATCACGTCTCCTCCCCGGTCATGGGCCGGCGTATAGATTCTTGTAAATCTAAACTCGACTTCTCACCCATCGGCACTCTATTCTCCGGCCGGAGAACCGTCAATCGCGTTTGTGTGAATACCGTTTATGCTCATCCTCATTCATGTTTTGGGGCAATGACTTCGCGCTTGATAAGGTCCGGAAACCAGCGCATCCACAGGCCAACCACCACCAGCGTGCCGATGCCGCCGACCACCACTGCCGGCACGGTGCCCCACCACGCCGCGGTCACACCCGATTCAAATTGCCCCAGATGATTGGAGGTACCGGTAAACAGCGAATGCACGGCGCTGACGCGTCCGCGAATGTGCGTGGGCGTTTCAAGTTGCACCAGCGACAAACGGATCACTGCGCTCACCATATCGGCCGCGCCCATGAGGGCGAGTGCGAGCAGCGACAAGGGCAGCCACGCCGATAATCCGAACATTACCGTGGTGATGCCAAATGTCGCCACCGAGATAAATAGAATTTTTCCCACGCTGTGCCTGAGCGGAAAGCGCACGAGGTAAAGCGAAGCCAGCACTGCGCCGACTGCGGGGGCCGAGCGCAACAGTCCCAGTCCCAGCGGCCCGGTTTGCAGAATGTCGCGGGCGTAGATCGGCAGCAGCGCGACCGCGCCGCCGAGCAGTGTGGCGAACAGGTCGAGCGAGATTGCGCCGAGGATGACGGGCTTGCCGAATATGTAATGCAGTCCGCCGAAAATGTACTGCAGGGTCGCCGGTTCGTGATCGCGCCGGTCAAACGTCGAGCGGATGCAGACGATGATGACAGCGGCTAGTACGTAGAAGGCCGCGCTGCCGAGGTACACTGCGATTGCGCCCCACAGGTAAACCACACCACCCAGCGCGGGGCCGACGATGACCGCGGTTTTTTTTGCCGCGGCGTGAAACGCGATGCAGCGTTGCAGCAGATCGACACCCACCAGCGAAGGCAGCAGCGCGCGCAGTGCCGGGTTCTGAAACGTTTGCGCCATGCCGGTCAGCGCCACGCCGGCGTAAATGATTTCGCTGTTGATCCAGCCGCCGAAATTGGCTGCAGCCAGTGTCAGCGCCGCCGCGCATTGAATCCACTGGCAGATCATTGCCACCTGCCGCCGGTCGTAGCGGTCGGCGACGTGGCCCGCAGGCAGGGTGAACAACAACTGCGCGCCGAAATGCGCGAGTCCCACCAGGCCCAGGCTCAGTGCGCTGTTGGTGATGTCGTAAATCTGCCAGCCCACCGCGAGCACCAGCATCTGATTGGCGAGCGTCGATGCGATGTCGCCTATCAAGTAGCGCGTGAAAGCGGTGTGGCGCAGCAGGCGCGTTTCCATGGCAACGGTCTAGCGGAACAGGAGGACGTGCGTCAGACACCGCCCCCAATCTGTCATTCCCGTCCGCGCGGGAACGCAGCGGGGGAAGCTATAACGCGGCTCGCGGATGTGCAGGCAGCCTTAGCGCATCGGGCGCTTCAAAGGGGCGATGCCCTTCGACTTGCGCTGCGTACAACACCCGGCGCAGTTCCGGATCAAACGGGTCGCGGCGATGCACCGTGCAGCGATTGTCCCATACCACCACATCGCCTCTGGCCCAGCGGTGTTCGTAGCAAAAACGCGGCTGCGTACACAATGCCCACAGTTCATACAGCAACGCTTCGGATTCTTCCATTGTACAGCCGTTGACGTACGCGCCGTGCCGCCGGCCGAGGAAAATCGAATTGCATCCGGTCTCGGGATGTGTGGAAATAATCGGATGACTGGGACCGGCAGTAGTTCTCACATCATCCGCCAGCGAGGCGCCCGGCCGCAGTTTCATCGCGGTGTCAACGGTGTTGCCTTGCTTGATGGTCTTGCCGGCGATGCGTTTTTTGAACTCATCGGGGAGCGCATCGTAGGCGGCGTAGCCGTTCAGAAAAAACGTGCTGCCGCCGCGTTCTTGCGGCGGGACTTCCATCGCCACCAGCATGCGCGCTGCCGTGGGCGCTTCCTTGAACGAAAAATCCGAATGCCACACGATCTCGCCGTCGCCGAGGATGCCGACCGCCCTGCCGTTTTCCTTGACGTTCGTCACCACGGTGACTTCCGGCGGCAGGTTGAACAACTGGTTGGCGGTGCGTTCCTCCAGATTGCGCTGGTGCAGATTGGACGAGGACACCGGCACGCCGAATCGTTTGATCAGGGTGACCAGATCGTCCGCGGTCATTGACTGGCCGCGAAATACCAGCAAGACGTGGTTGAGCCAGGTGTCGTGGATGGATTTGAAAGTGGCTTCATCGATGGATTTCAGGTCGATACCGCGAATTTCGGCGCCGAGCGCGGCCTTGCACGGGATCACCTGAAATACAGCCGGTGATTCGTCTTGCTTCGCCAGAGAGTGTGCGGTCATTGTCATGCTCCTCAACTTCCACCATGTGTTTGAACGACAGGAATGCGTTCACCGTAGCAAATGCGGCTTGTGCGGTCAAATGCGCGCCGCGTGGCGCAGCGCTACGCCAAACGCCGTACACTTGGGCAGATTCGAGAGAACAGGTCTCTATTCAGCATGTCGTCGCGCTTTATTGCCCATCTCGACATGGATGCATTCTATGCCTCCGTGGAATTGCTGCGCTATCCGCATTTGCGCGGGCAGCCGGTGGTGATTGGCGGTCGGCGGCGCAGCACTGAACCTGTGCAAAGCGGAGCGGCTTTCCCCACGCTGCGCAGCTACACGGGGCGCGGTGTCATCACCACGGCTACCTACGAAGCGCGCGCGCTCGGTGCGCATTCCGGCATGGGCTTGATGAAAGCGGCGAAGCTCGCGCCGGATGCGTGGCTGCTGCCCGCTGACTTTGATCAGTACCGGCGTTACTCGCGGATGTTCAAGGATGCCGCGCGCGCAGTGGCGCCGCTGGTTGAAGATCGCGGCATCGACGAAATTTACATCGATCTCACCGGCCTCGTGCTCGCGGGCGAACCGGCAAATGCATGGGCGCGCGCGCATGAGATCGCGCTGCAATTGCAAAACACGGTGCGCGAGGCCACGGGGTTGTCGTGCTCGCTCGGCATCACGCCCAACAAGCTGCTGTCAAAAATCGCCTCTGATTTGCAAAAACCCGGCGGCATCACCGTGCTGAGCATGGACGACATCCCCGCACGCATCTGGCCGCTGCCCGTGCGCAAGGTGAACGGCATCGGTCCGAAGGCGAACGCGCGGCTGGAGGCGCTGGGCATACGCACCATCGGCGAACTGGCGAATGTTGATCCGGCGTTATTGGTCGAGCACTTCGGCAAGAATTACGGCGCATGGATGCACGATGCCGCGCACGGGCGCGACGAGCGCGTGGTGGTGACGCACAGCGAGCCCAAATCCATCAGCCGCGAAACCACCTTTGAAGACGATCTGCATCCGGTGCGTGACCGCGAAAAGCTCTCGCGCATTTTCACCGATCTGTGCGTGCGTGTGGCGGACGACCTGAAGCGCAAAGGCGTGGTCGGCAAAACCATCGGGCTCAAGCTGCGTTACGACAATTTCAAGACGGTCACGCGCGACCACACCATCGCCGTGCCCACCGGCGACGCGGCCGCCATACGCCGCGCGGCGGGCGAGTGCCTCAAGCGCGTGCCGCTGGAGCGGCGCATACGCTTGCTGGGTGTGCGCGTGGGTGCGTTAAGCGTGCCGGGTGCGCCTGCTGAGAAGGCATCGCCCGCAGCGCACACGGCTACATTGTTTGACGATATATAACTATTTGTTTTTATTGATATTTTTTGTCAAATACCATAGCTAGAGCGAGCACACACCGCCAGGTATGGGCGATGGCGTGGCCGATCATCCTCGCCAACGTGACGGTGCCGCTGCTTGGCGCGGTGGACACCGCTGTCGTCGGTCATCTGCCGGAGCCGTATTACATCGGCGCGGTGGCGATCGGCGCGATGCTGTTCAACTACATCTATCATTTGTTCAACTGCCTGCGCATGGGCACTACCGGCCCCACCGCGCAGGCGCGCGGCGCGGGCGACAGCGCCGAAGTGCGAGCAATGATCGTCCGCGCGCTGCTGCTGGCAGGTGTGATCGGCGGCGTGATCATTGCGCTGCAACTGCCGATCATCGCGTTTGCGTTCTGGATCATCGACGCTAGCGCGCAGGTCGAACATTACGCGCGCGAATATTTCCTGATCCGCGTGTGGTCGATGCCGGCGGTGCTCGGTTCCTACGCCATCATCGGCTGGTTCTACGGCCTGCGCAACGTGCGTACGCCGCTACTGATCCAGGTTTTCGTCAACTGCCTGAATATCGTGCTCGCGCTGCTTTTTGTATTCGTGTTTCACTGGGATGTGCCCGGCGTCGCGGCGGCGTCGCTGATCGCCGAATACGCCGGCTTGTTGCTGGGGCTGTATAGCGTATGGCGCACCTTGCGTGGACTACCGGACGATGGCCGGCGCAGCCGGCTGCTCGATCCCGCGCAACTCAAGCGCATGGTGGCCATCAACGGCGACATCGTGTTGCGCACCATTTGCGTAGTCTCCGTGCTGGGTTTCTTCATGGCAAAAAGTGCCGAACTCGGCGACGTGCAACTGGCGGCGAACCAGGTGCTGCACCACTTTCTGGTGTTCACTTCGTTCGCTCTGGACGGCGTGGCGCATGCCGCCGAAGCCATCCTCGGCGAATCGGTGGGAAGGCGCGATCGTTCTGCCTTTGTTCACGACATGCGCGTGGTATTCCTGTGGTCGGGCGTGGTCGGCGTGATCAATATCGTGATCTATGCCGTGGCGGGGCACGCAATCATTGCGCTGATGACCAGCATTCCCGAGGTGCGCGCTGCGGCGGCGAACTATATGTGGTGGCCGGTGCTGATGCCACTGGCGTCGGTGTGGGCATACACCTACGACGGCGTCTACCTCGCCGCGACCCGCACGCGCATCATGCGCAACACCATGATTGCGGCATTCACGGTATTTCTGGTGCTGATTTACACGCTGCTGCCGTTGCTCGGCAATGCCGGATTGTGGATTGCCGTGGCGGGATTTCTCGTTGGACGTGGTGTGCTGCTGCACGTGTTTTTCCCGCGCGTGCTGCGTACCATTTAAAATCGCGGCAATCCAGAGAACTCATGATGACGATTCAAAGCACAATAGTTGCAGTTGCATTACTGCTGGCCGCGTCGGCGGCGCTGGCACAGCCCGCGAAATATCCCAACCGGCCGATACGCGCGGTCGTTAGCATTGCGCCCGGCGGTACCATGGATACGATTTCGCGCGCGCTGGCGCAGCGGCTGGGCGAAGACCTCGGCCAGACGGTGGTGGTCGACAATCGTCCCGGTGCCGGCGGCAACATCGCGATGGAAATCACCGCCGCGGCAGCGCCCGACGGCCACAGCCTGCTCATTATCAGCGCGACCTCGGTCTTCCATCCGCTACTCTACAAGGCGCGATTCGACGTGCTGCGCGATTTCGCGCCGGTGTCGCAAATGAGCGCGCAGGGCTATATCGTGATAGTGCACCCGTCGTTGCCGGCACGCAGTATCCTGGAACTGGTCAAATACCTGAAGACCAATCCCGGAAAACTCAATTTCGCGTCCTCCGGCATCGGCAGCCCGATGCACCTTATCGGGGAGTTGTTCATGGTCAACTCCGGCACGCGCATGACCCATGTACCCTACAAGGGAATCGGTCCGGCGTATGCCGACCTGTTTGCAGGCACTATCGAGGTGGGGTTTCCGGCCATCGTGTCGTCAGTGCCGCATATCCGCGCCGGCCGCCTGCGCCCGCTGGCGGTTACCCTGCCGCAGCGCTCGCCGGTGGTGCCCGAGCTGCCCACCATCGTCGAAGCCGGCGTGCCCGGTGTGGTGATGGTTAACTGGTATGGATTGCTGGCGCCGCTCAATACCCCGCGCGCCATCATTGAGCGGTTGTCGCAAGGTGTGAAGGTCTCAATGACCCATCCGGAAGTCGTCAAGCGTTTGGCTGCTGACGGTTCCGATGCGGTAACCAGCACGCCCGAACAATTCCGCGCTCACATCGCAGACGAGCGCGACAAGTGGACCAAAGTCATCCGCAATGCGGGGATACGCGTGCAGTAGTTTATTGCGGCGGGTTACGGTTTTGCGCCAAATATTTCAGCGTCGCGCGACGGCTATAGCATAGCCAGAACATAACTATTTGTGTTTAAAGATGTTTTTACGACGTAGCGGCGGACAATCTAGGGGCAATAAATGGCTTTTTTTTAAACGTAACGTGCCTGCCCTCAATCGCTAACGTTCGTGGAAACTCGCCGAGCTCGTCACGTTTTCACTACGTTTCGTTCCAGCGACATTCTTTGAACATACGAATGGTAGCTATCGACCCAGACCGTGTGGAAACGCAAAAGGAACGCGCAAGCGTCGCATAGTTGGGCCTCAGACGTGCGGGACTAATTTGAATTGGCAAGATCGGCAGATAGAGAGCGTGAACTAGGCCCTACTTAGGCCTGCATTAGCTGCATCAGAACCCCGATGCCGATAATCTGGATCACTCGCTTCAGGTTATAGGCAAGAACGTGCAGACTCATCTCCGTTTTGACCTTTTTCAAAGTCGTCATCAGGAAATGGGCACTGCCCATCCATAGCTTGATCGTCCCGTAGGGATGCTCTACGGTTTGGCGACGGATGCGCATGCGGTCGGGTTTGAGGTCCAGGCGCGTTTGCATGGATTCAAGAACATCCTCGTGCTCCCACCGGGTCACGCGGTGGTTTTTGCTAGGGGTGCATTTTTCCTTGAGGGCACACTGCTGGCAGTTTGAACTCCAATACCGATGCACCTTTAAGCCTTCCTCGATGGTTGCATAGCGCCAGATCAAGTGATCCCCGGCCGGGCAGCGGTATTCATTCTTGTGCGCGTCGTAAATGAAATCTGCGCGGTCGAATCGACCATCAAACTTGGCGCCGGAGGTCTTAGTCTTGGGAACGATCGCGGTGATTCCGGCTTCATGGCAGGCCAGGATCTGCTCGCCTTTGAAGTAACCCCGATCCGCAATCACAGTGATTTCGTCAGTGCCCATCGCGGTGCGAGCCTGCTTCGCCATGGATGATAGATGCTCATGGTCAAGCCCGACATTGGTGACCTCATGGGCCACGATCAGGTGGTGCATGGCATCGACAGCGGTCTGGACGTTGTAGCCGACAATACCGGTCCCCCTTGTCTTCATTGACCGGGCATCGGGATCGGTCAGAGAGATTTGCTTGTCGGGCGTCTCATTGAGTTGGACCTCGATCTCCTTCATTTCTTGCATCTGCTTCTTGAGCGCGGCGATCTTCTCTTGCAACCGTTCGGTCTTGGCTTTCGCGATCACAGGCTCTTGCCGATCAGCCGTGTCCAGGTCGCTCAGGTATCGGTCGATGCTGGCCTCGATTTCCTCCATCCTTCGTTTCAGCTTCGCGCTGGTGAAGTTGCGGTCACGGTTATTGACGGCCTTGAACTTGCTGCCGTCGATCGCCACCAGCGCCTCCGAGAACAGACCCAATTGTTGGCACAAAGCCACGAACTGGCGGCACACGCTACAAATCGCCTTGCCGTTGTCTTTGCGGAAATCAGCGATGGTCTTGAAATCGGGCATCAACCGCCCGGTCAGCCACATCACCTCGACGTTGCGCTGCGCCTCCTTCTCAAGACGCCGGGTGGATTGAACGCGATTGAGGTAACCGTAGATGTAGAGTTTGAGCAATACCGCAGGGTGATACCCGGGACGACCGGTTGCGGCGGGTTCAATCTCAAAACTGAGCTTGCCCAAGTCCAGTTCGTCCACGAATACATCAACGACTCGAACGGGATTGGTCTCGGCGACATAATCGTCGACGCATTCAGGTAACAGGATGTTTTGGGTTCGGCTTGCGCCTTGTATGAAACGCTTCATCTGAACCCTCCAACTATGCTGTGATATCAGTCACAACGTACAGCTGCACCCCCGCGTTTACATTATGTGCTCACGTTTTCACACACTCTGGACCACTAGCGGCCGTTGCCTGTTACGTTTCAATTTGACAATGATCGTCACTTTTATCGTTTATAGGCGAAAAAGTACCCCGCCGAAGCGGGGTCGCCGAGATTGATTAAACGGCATGTATTTTCTTCTGCTTACTGTGGCGTGCCGTAGAATCGACGAGGGCGTGCTACGATTGGTGGGGATTGTAAAACCGGCGTCAGGAATGGTTGTCAGGCGGGCAGCACACCCTCTTTGATTGCCGTCTTTAGCTGTTCCCGAAATTCATGCGTGTCCTTATGGCCATGGACCGCCACTGCGTGCTGCACCGCGATTTCCATCAACTCTTTTTCGCTGTCCGCGGAAATTGCGACCGTGCACTTCATCTCGCTTGGAAATTGCCGACAGTCAATATATTTTCGTGTCATGAAGGTCTCCTAGATTAGGGTCAAGTGGTTTGTAATATCAGGCTTGCTTGGCATAGTTGCTTGCGCCGAACCAGTCGACCACCACGACAGCCTCGTCACCGACTACCCACGCGTCATGGCCCTTTGGCAGTGAGGTGATATCCCCTGGACCGGCGATAAATTCGGTCCCATCGTCCATCCGAATGGCAAGTTTTCCAGACACGTGATACTGAAAATGCGGAGCCTCGCAGCTCGAGGTCTTGGCGAGCGGCTTGATGTCGTTGGACCATCGCCAGCCAGGATTGAAGACCAAACGTCCAACCTCCGCGCCGCCAATTTTGAGAATCTCGGCTTTGCCATGAGGGAAATTTCTCACTTCTTCGGGCTTGGTGAATGACTTATGCTCGGTTTTCTGATCGTGATTGTGCATCTGAGTTTCCTTGGGCGTGTTGATAAACTCGGTCAAGTGACAAGGCCGTGCTACAGATTGCGTGATGAGACGACCTGACGGCGAGGTTACGGATGCCAGAAGCTGTGCAGTTGGCATTCGCCCCCAGTTGTATTCTACCTACTAGTAAGTTAAAATCAAGTAGCAATGGCGGAATTCTCAAAAAAGAAATCAAACTCCCCCGGCTCGGGCCCCTTTACTGAGCCTGCAAAGGCTATCCTTGATGTTGCGGAGCAACTGGCGCAAACCAGAGGGTACAACGGTTTTAGCTACGCCGATATAGCCGCGACGTTGGGCGTCACCAAGGCGAGCCTGCACTACCATTTTCCGTCCAAGGCGGAGCTTGGGCGGGCGCTGATCGCGCGCTATCACGCGGTCTTTGGTGCGGCGCTCGAAGCGATTGACCAACGCGCCTTAAAGCCTCCTGAAAAGCTACGGCAGTACGTGGGCCTCTACGATGCCGTTATGCGCAATGATCGAGTGTGTTTGTGCGGTATGCTCGCGGCCGAGTATGCGACGCTACCGGCACCAATGCAGGAAGCGTTAAAGCTGTTCTTTGACATGAACGAGCGCTGGCTGACTACCGTGCTTCTCGATGGTCGTCGGTCAGGGTCTTTTCTGTTTACGGAACCGGCGGATGAGCGCGCGAGGTTTATTCTTGGAGCGCTTGAGGGGGCCATGCTGGTAGCTCGGTCGTTCGGCGATTCCGGTCGTTTTCGCGCTGCAGCGAAGCATGTACTTGAAGATTTGAGGGCACGCAGAAAAGCACGATAAGTGGGGCACACCCGCTCCTTCGGAGTAGATGAACTACTTTCAGAAAACACGACCGGCAGCTATATATTCCGAATTTTGACTCGGCCGCGCGGGAGCAGCAGCCAACGGCCAGTGGCGGAGGTTGCGTCTGACTCTATGAAGCAGACATTGATCATGCAAGATCAACCTTACGCTGCTGGTCACGCTTCTAGAAAGCCGCCTTTCATCATCCTTCGCTTGCGGAAGTGTTTTTTAGTGAGGTACTAGATAGCGCATCGATATGAACCTGCGCGCTATCAATCACTGGAAAGCCGCAGTCATATCCTTCAAACGCCAGGAACAGATCAGTCCCGCCCAGAACAACCGCATCCACATGCTGGTTGTCATAGAGCTCGCGCCCAACTGCGAAGAACAATGCCCGCTGCTGCTCCGTTGCATAACCGCTGGCCGCGAGAGCGACATAGGCATCATGAGTGGCTTTGAAGCACTCCCCTGCGGGTACTACGACTTCTATGTCGGACATCTCGTATAAACGAGAAGCCATCACCACCCGAGTCCCCAACAGGCCTACGCGCCTAAGCTTGCGACGAACCAGCTCTGCCTGCAGTTCTGCAACCGCGTTTATGATAGGCAGGGGGGAAACCCGCTCGAACTCGCGAACGCAGAAATGTCCCGCCATCGATGTGATTGCCACAACCTCCGCCCCTGCTGCGTGAAGGCGTTGCGCCAGGCGAAAAAAGACTTGCGCTTGCAACTGGGGGGCATTTGCAGTCATGTTATGAATCAGTTCTGGGAGATGAGCATGTACGAGCGTCAGTTCCATGGGTTTATTTGCCTCCCCATGAGCCCGTACAAGGCCTCGATAATAGAACTCGGTCGCCGCTGGTCCAATGCCGCCAATGAGCCCAAGATGCATGCCTGAATCCTCTCGTTGTCTGCTCCGTGAGGACAATACGGATCGAACGACTGCTACGGAGAAATCCGACCGTCCGGAGTGGGTCGATAGCTACCGTTCGTACAGATCACAAACTGTACTACGGTGTGTTCCTAATGAATTGAATTGCTTCGAGTTTCGGCGGATTAATAGGTGCCGCCAGGACATGCGCAAGTTCACGCGCCTCGAGTTTATCCAGATGCAGGACCGCATCGCGAATTTCGCGCGCGCGAATTCGTATGTCGTGGAAGCGAGCGCGACGCCGACCGCATCGAGTATCAGATACCTGGCGCGTTCGCGCACGCCGGCAGGAATGTCGTCATAGGTCAGACCGTGAGCAAAGTTCGACAGTTGCTGCGACAAAGTCGGCTGTCGCGTTTTCGAATCATGGTTCAGCGTGGCTGTGTTATCCGGTGCGTTCATGAGCCTCTCCTCAGAGCCGTCTTATTATCGCGTATTCACGTAGAATCACGCCCACGTTGGGAGAGATGCCGCATGCGCACCGGAACGATTACAGTCGTCCTGATGGCGTTCACATTGTGCGCCGGCAAAGGCGCGCTTGCCCAGCCTGCTTCGACAGCCTATCCAAACAAACCCATACGCTGGATTTCTCCTTTCGCTGCCGGCGGCGGCACCGATCTCACCACCCGGCTGGTGGCGCAACGGATTTCCGAGGTGGTTGGCCAGCCGATAGTGATCGACAATCGCGTCGGCGCTTCCGGCAACATCGGCAGCGAGATCGCGGCGCGCGCACCGGCGGACGGTTACACATTGCTTACGATAACGGCATCGCATCCACTCAACCAGGTGATCAACGAGCGGCTGTCCTATGATTTGCTGCGTGATTTCGTGCATGTCACGCAGATGACCACACAGCCGTACATCCTGCTGGTGCATCCGTCTGTCAATGCGCATTCGGTCAAAGAGCTTGTCGCGGTCGCGCGTGCAGCACCGCGCACACTGCATTACGGGACGGCCGGCGTGGCCACGCTGCAGCACTTCGGCGGGGTGATGTTCGCGCAAATGACCGGCACGGAAGTGATGCACGTGCCGTACAAGGGCGGCGCGCCGGCGCTGGTCGATCTGCTGGGCGGGCGCCTGCAGTTTTTTTTCGGCGTGCCGGTATCCACCATCCCGCTGATCAAGGCAGGCAGGCTGCGCGCGCTGGCGGTGACCTCGCCGAAGCGTTCGGCCGTGCTTCCGGATCTGCCGTCGATCGCGGAAACCGGATTGACGGGCTATGCGGTGGACAATTGGTACGGCATCGGTGCGCCGGCGAAGACGCCGCGTGAAACCGTCTCGCGATTGCACGGCGCGGCAGCGCGCGCGTTGCAGATACCCGAGTTGCGTGAACGGCTGCGGCAGGACGGCGCCGATGCCGTGGGAAATACCACCGCCGAGTTCACGGCCATAGTGCGCGGTGATCTCGAACGCTGGCGCAAGCAGGCGCGCGAGGCTGGAATCAAGCCGGAGTAGTCGTCACGGCGAGCCTCCGCGATACGTTTGAATAATGTGGACATGTTGATGATTCCGCCGCGCAACGGGCGTAGACTTTTGCCTCGCATGAGCCTCCAGCAAGTTATTGCAATTGGTGTTGCGTCCTGTGCGTGCCTGTTCGCGGCGCCCGCGTTCGCGCAAAAATATCCAAACAAACCCGTCCGCATGATCGTGCCTTTCGCACCCGGCGGCGGCACCGACATCATGGCGCGTACCTTCGCGCAGAAATTTACCGAAGCGGCAGGACAGGTGGTGGTGGTCGACAACCGCGCGGGTGGCGGCGGCACCATCGGTGCGGAAACGACGGTGCGCGCCGCCCCCGACGGTTACACGCTGTGCATGGTGTCCACCAGCTATTCGACCAACGCAGCGCTGTTCAAGCTGCCGTACGATGCCATCCGCGATATCACGCCTATCGTGATGATCGGCGATGCGGGCATTTTGCTGACGCTGCATCCGTCGGTGCAGGCGAAAACCGTCAAAGAGTTGATCGCGCTCGCCAAGGCGAAGCCGGGCGCGCTTAACTTTGCGTCCACCGGCACCGGAGGCAACACGCACCTCGCGACCGAGTTGCTGATCATGATGTCGGGCATACAGATGACGCATGTGCCGTACAAAGGCACCGGCGCGGCATTGAACGATCTGCTGGGCGGGCAGGTGCAACTGATCATGGGCACTTTGGGGGTGATGCTGCCGCATGTGAAGAGCGGCCGGCTGCGCGGCATCGCGGTGACCAACGCCAGGCGCAGCCCCGCGCTGCCCGACATACCCACTATTGCCGAAACATTGCCGGGCTACGAGGCGACGCTGTGGTACGGAATCTGGGGGCCGAAGGGTTTGCCTGCGGATGTAGTGGTCTTATGGAACCGCGAAGTTCGCAAAGCCGCGCAGTCACCGGAAGTGAAGGAACGCTTCGCGGTTGAAGGCATCGAAGCCAGCGACGGTCCACCCGAATTGTTCCGCGAAGTGATCCAGCGTGATGTGACGAAATGGATCAAGGTGGTGAAGGCGGCGAATATCCGGCAGGTTCAGTAACACCCCTTTAGGCAGAACAGGAACAACATGATCGGTGATTCCATGCACTACGACGTGCTGATCGTCGGCGCCGGCAACGCGGCGTGTACGGCGGCGCTGTCCGCGCTGGAAAAAACCGTGCGCGTGGGCATGCTGGAGAAAGCCTCACAGAAAGACCGCGGTGGCAACAGTGCGCTGACCGGGCATATGCGTTTTGTGTTTCATGGCATTGAAGACCTGCGTCCGCTGGTGAAAAACGCAAGCGAAGCCGAACTGCGGTCGCTGATCGACCGCCTGCCGCGGCGCACTGAGGAAGATTCGTGGGACGAAGTGATGCGCGTCACCAACAATCAGAGCGACGAAGAACTGTTGCAGGTGCATGTCACCGAATCGCGCAACACCATCCATTGGCTGGCAGAGAACGGACAGGATTGGGTACCGTCGATCGGCGCGCAGGCGCTGGGCGATAATATTCTGATGATGAACGGCGGCGGCTACGGCATGCAGCAGCGCTACTACAGCGTGCTGGAGAAACGCGGTTTGCAAATTCATTACGACACCTCGGCGCTCGAACTCACCCAGGATCAGCAGGGCCGCGTGACAGGTGTTGTTGCCCTGACGCCGGAAGGGATCAAGACTTTCAGTGCGAAGGCAGTCATCCTCGCCTGCGGCAGCTTCGAGTCGAATCCGGAAATGCGCGCGCGTTACCTCGGCCCCGGCTGGGACATGGTGCGCATCCGCGGCGTGCCGTTCAACACCGGCGATGGTCTCAGGATGGCGATGGACATCGGTGCCATGCCGTACGGCAGTTGGACGACCTGCCATGCTTCGCCGCAGGACATCAACGTGCCCGCTTATACTGTGCCGTCGTCGCATGCGCTGTCCGGCGGCGACAGCATGGATCGTTACGTCTATCCGTACTCGATCATGGTCAACATGAACGGCGAGCGATTCGCCGATGAAGGCGAAGACACGCGTGGGCGCACCTACGCCAAAATGGGCTGCGCGATTCTGGCGCAGCCCGGCGGCGTGGCGTTCCAGATTCTCGACGCCAAGGCGCGCAAGCTGAATCTGTATCCGACGAATTACGCCAGGGCGACGGGCGCTAAAGCCGGCACGCTGGAAAAACTGGCCGAAGAACTCGACATCCACACGGCAAACTTCGTCAAGACCGTGCGTGAATTCAACAGCGCCATTCAGCCCGGCGACTTCAATCCCGACCGCTACAAGCTCGACGGCAAGTGCACGGCGGGCATTACGCCGCGCAAGAGCAACTATTCGTTGAGCGTGGAGGAACCACCGTTCGAAGGCTGGGCGGTGCGTTGCGGCATGACGTTTACTTTCGGCGGCATGAAGGTCGATCCCAAAACCGCGCAGATGCAGCATGTCGCGGGCCGGCCGATACCCGGTCTGTACGCGGCGGGCGAGATGGTCGGCGGCTTGTGGGTGGGTAACTACGCGTCGGGCTCCGGCATGATGGCCGGCGCGACGTATGGCCGTATTGCGGGTAGAGAAGCAGCGCTGGCGGCATTGCAGTAGCGCGCGTGCGCCAGGCGCGAATGTGAAAAGCACCTAAACTGCCGGCTCGCTGATGCTACGCTTTGTGGTTTCAGCACTCTAAATGAGCGAAGCTTGAGGCCAGTCGGTGGTAAAAAAAGGAGTCGATTCATGATCAACCAACAGCATTTCCTCGATGCCAGCGTTGTTCACTACGAGTGGAACAACGCGATTCCTGCGCGCCTTGAGATCGAGGCGGGCGATACGGTGGTATTCGAGACGCGTGATGCGTCTGATGAATTCTATACACCGCGCTCTACGCATGAAGACGTGATGCGGCGCGTGTTCAAGGGCCATCCGCTGACCGGCCCGGTGCGCATCTGCGGCGCGCGGCCGGGCGATGTGCTCGCAGTCGAGATCATCGACGTGGCGCCGCGGGCGTCGTTCGGCTGGACCAATGTGCGGCCTGGACGCGGGCTGCTGCCGGAGAGTGAATTCAGCCGGCCCTTTCTGCAGATATGGGACGTGTCGGACGGCCGTTTTGCACGCGGCATGCATGCCATGCGTGATATCGCGGTTCCGCTGGAGCCTTTTCCGGGTGTGATGGGCGTTGCGCTCGATGACGCGGGCAGCCACAACACCGCGCCGCCGCGCAAGAACGGCGGCAACATGGACATCAAGCAGCTCACTGCCGGCACCACGGTGTTTTTGCCGGTGTGGGTCGACGGCGCCCTGTTCAGCGTCGGCGACGCGCATGGCGCGCAGGGCGACGGCGAGGTTTGCATCACCGCCGTGGAAATGAACGCGCGTATCACGCTTAAGTTTGAGCTACAACCGGGCCGCAATCTAACCGAGCCGCAACTGCGCACGAGCGGCGCCATCGCACGCGCGACCAGCGGCCCGCACTACGCTACCACCGCGCATGGCACGGACCTTTACCAGTGCGCGCGCCAGGCGGTGCGCCATATGATCGATCACCTGGTGCGTCACCGCGGCCTGTCACGCGAGGAAGCCTACATACTTTGCAGCGTCGCAGTTGATCTCAAGGTAAGCGAGATCGTGGATGCGCCGAACTGGATCGTCTCGGCATTTTTGCCGGAGATGGTGTTTGGCGGGAAGTAAACGTAGCTGGGGCTGAGGGGTGATTACTGTTACGCCGCCGCGCGGCTTGCGTTGGCGTCAATCACGGATTTTTCCATGAAGTCCGTCAGTTCGCGCGCATTTGAAATCGATTCAAAATTGCACAACTGTTCGAACAGGCGTGGCACGGTATCAGGCCGCAGTGCGAGCGTGGCGCAGTCCTTGAACTTTGATTCGAGACGGTCGGGCGGTGCAAGATTTTGCGGACCGCGCAGCGGTTGATCCACGCGCGCGGAGAGCTGCTGGCCATCGGTGGTGGTGATGTTCACCACGCCCTGATAGTGATCTGCCATGCCTTTCGGAAGCTGATCGTGCGGGTGTGCTTCCACGCGCGCGAGCAGCGAGCGCAGTTCGGGTTGCATCAGTGCGCTGTCGGCGAAATGATCGAAAGTGACGGTGCCGTGCATCAGCGCGCGGGCCACGCAGTACTGCACACTGAATTTCGCGTCGAGCGCCGTCTTGGGATCGGGGCGGTTGGTGTGCGCCAGCGCAGGCGCGTGGGTGATGGACACTATTTTTTTTACGCGTTCCGGCGTGAGGTGATGGCGTTCGCGCAGCACCAGCGTCGCGTCGATAGCCGAATGCGTGCTGGCACAGCACGGGTATTGCTTGAGGCCGATGCCGGGCGACAGTACGTCGAGCGGATTCGCCCAGTTCTGCAGAATTTTTTCAACGTGAAAGTTGCCCGCGCCGTTGAAAAGCTCGAAAAATCCCTGCGGGTGCTCGAAGGCTTCGTCGCTGGCGGTGAACCCTTCTTTTGCCATCAGCGCCGCGTAAAGCCCATTACGGCTGCAATGGCCCGCATGCAGCGGCTTGGTCATGGTGCCGAAATTGGCTTTGATGCCCGACGACAATGAGGCAGCGATAGCCAGCGTGGTGGCTGTATGCTTCACATCGAGATTGAGTAGTCGTGCGCTGGCCGCGGCTGCGCCGAATACGCCGAGTGTGGCCGTGGGATGCCAACCCTTGCGGTAGTGATAGACGTTGACTGCCTTGCCGATGGCTGCTTGCGTCTCGAAGCCGGTGATGTAAGCGAGCAGCAATTCTTCGCCGCTGGCCCCCAGCATTTCTCCGAGCGCGATGATGGCCGGCAATATCGGCACCGACGGATGTCCGCCGATGGTGTTGTTGACATCATCGTAATCGAGCGCGTGGCCGGCGGTGCCGTTGATGATCGCGGCATCAAGCGCCGACATGCGGCGGTTGGTGCCCCACAGCAACGCCGGCCCTGTTCCGCCGTACGTGGCAGCGACTTTTTCGGCAATGCGCGGCGCGTCTTCGTTGGCGCCCGCCAGTGCGCACGCGAGGGTATCGATGATGGCAACCTTGGCCCAATGCACGGCATCAGCCGGAAGATCCTGGTAGTGCATGGAGGCGATGCGTTGTGCGATGTCTGTGGCGACTGTCATAAAATATCCATTAAAAACAAATAGTTATATTGTTTTGATCAAAGCTCCGCGCGTGCACCAGACGCTTTGATGATTTTCGCGCATTTGTCGACTTCGCGCCGCACGAACGCCGCAAACTCCGCTGGCGTCATGTCGCGCGGTTCGATGCCCTGATTCATCAATTGCTGGCGCACCTCGGGCATCGTCAGCGCTTTGGTGACGGTGGCGTGCAGGGTGTTGATAATGCCGCGCGGCGTTTTTGCCGGCGCATGCATGCCGTACCACGCGTCGAATTCGTAGCCGTCCACGCCGGCTTCCTGCAGCGTGGGCAACTCCGGCAGGAATATCGAACGCTTCGCGCTGGTGGTGGCCAGTGCCAACACCCGTTTTGCTTTGATAAACGGTACCGTGCCCGGCAGCCCCGACAGCATGACGTGTGTCTGGCCGGATACCAGATCGGTGAGCGCCGGGGCCGTGCCCTTGTAAGGCACGTTGAGCAACTTCGTGCCGGTGGCGAGCATGAAATACTCGGTCGCGAGATGCGAACCGCCGCCCGCGCCAGTGCTGGCGTAATTGAGCGCGCCGGGCTTTGCCTTGGCCAGAGCGACCAGTTCCTTGACATTCTTGACCGGCAGCGCGGGGTTTACCACCAGTGTAAACGTGGTGACGCCGATGAAGGCCACTTGCGTGAAGTCGCGTACCGTGTCGTACGGCAGCTTCGGATACAGTGATTGGTTGATGGCGATCGCGTTGTGCGTGACCAGCAGCGTATGGCCGTCGGGCGCGGCTTTGGCCACTAGATCCGTGCCAATGGTGCTGCCGGCGCCGGGCCGATTGTCGACAATGGCGCTTTGCCCCAGGTTTTCCGATAACTGCTTTGAGATAAACCGCGCCGAGACATCGACGCCACCGCCCGGTGCAAACGGTGCGACCAGGCGGATGGGGCGGGTTGGGTACGCGCCAGCATCGCCGGCGGCGGCTACCGGGAGCGCGACGGACGTCCCGGCCAGCCCGTTCATGGCAATTGCAGCCCAGCGGATGGCATGTGCTTTCATCAAGGCGTTTTGAGTACATCGCGTGCTGCCCGTGACTGTCAAGCCGAAAGGCGGTTGTCATCCTCGCACAACCTTACCGGTGACTATGCCTGCGCAGCATACATCGTCCAGTATCATGTAAGCCTGTGCTCACACCTCATGCTGAAAGATTAAGTATTTGTGACAAATAGGTTACTTTTATTAAACTGAATATTAAAAAAATGTATCGTGCAATGCAGCAATAGCGCTTGATCGCTGTGCCGGGGGCGAGCATAATTTGTCCGTGCCTCGCTCCAATGCAGGCATACTCCTCCAAAACCTCCTCCTTTGGTGGAACTTCAGCGCAATCCTTCGGGATTGCGCTTTTTTTTCCGCCACAAGCTCAAGCGCTGGCGTTTGCCATTGTTGCTATGCAACAATACATTTGAGAAGACGCAATTCGTACACATTTCAACTGAGCAGAGTTGAGACGATATGTGATCACATCCAGTGTGGCTCCCCAAAGGCGCGGTATGTGGCGTTCACGTACGTGTCCCAGAAGCGGCGATGGGCTGGAGGCGTCTGCCTTCTTGTTATACTCGCTTGCTAATCTAGTCCTTACTTGCCTTTCTTCCACTTGGGGCATGAACTTGACCACAGTCAAGGCTCACGCCGTGGCGTCTGTAATAGATTCGCGCGTGCCGCTGGTGGTCCGTCAAGCCGAAGCTTCCTTCAAGAGTCCATCATGAAAATCCACGAATATCAGGCAAAAGAAATACTTAAAAAGTACGGCGTCAAAACCCTGCGCAACGTGCCGTGTTTTTCGGTCGACGAAGCGGTTGCTGCCGGCAAAGCTCTCGGCGGCAAGGTGTGGGTGGTGAAGGCGCAGATACACGCCGGCGGACGCGGCAAAGGCGGTGGTGTGAAACTCGCCAAGTCGCCGGAAGAATTGAAAACGCATGCCGCGTCCATACTGGGCATGCAACTGGTCACGCCGCAGACCGGCCCTGAAGGCCAGAAAGTGCGCCGCCTGCTGATTGAAGAAGGCGCGGACATCAAGAAAGAATATTATGTCGCGCTGGTGGTAGACCGCGTTTCGCAGCGCGTGACGCTGATGGCTTCCAGCGAAGGCGGCATGGACATCGAGGAAGTCGCGCACAAGACGCCGGAAAAGATACACAAGGTGTTTATCGATCCCATGGCAGGCCTCACCGACGCGCAGGCCGAGGATACCGCGCGCAAGATCGGCGTTCCCGCGGGTTCGGTGGCGCAGGCGCGTGATCTGCTGAAAGCGCTCTACAAGGCGTTCGACGAAACCGACGCCTCGCTGGCGGAAATCAACCCGCTGATACTCACCGGCGACGGCGCTATCATCGCGCTCGACGCCAAGATCAATTTCGACGAAAACGCGCTGTTCCGCCATCCTGAGGTTGTCGCGCTGCGCGATCTCGATGAAGAAAATCCCGCGGAAATCGAAGCTTCGAAATTCGGCCTGAGCTACATCGAACTCGACGGCAACATCGGCTGTCTGGTCAACGGCGCGGGGCTGGCGATGGCGACCATGGATATTTGCAAGCTGTATGGCGGCTCGCCCGCGAATTTTCTCGACGTCGGCGGCGGCGCTTCGACGGAGAAAGTGACCGAAGCGTTCAAGATCATGTTGAAAAACCCGTCGCTTAAAGCGATTCTGGTCAATATTTTCGGCGGCATCATGAAATGCGATGTCATCGCGCAGGGCGTGGTGGAAGCCGCGCGCCAGGTCAGCCTGAAAGTGCCGTTGATCGTGCGGCTCGAAGGCACCAACGTCGAATTGGGCAAGAAGATACTTGCCGAATCGGGACTGCCGATACTTGCCGCAAATAATATGGCGGATGCGGCGCAAAAAGCTGTTAAAGCTGTAAAAGAGGCTGCCTGACATGTCTATCCTTATCGATAAAAACACGCGCGTCCTGACGCAGGGCATTACCGGCAAGACCGGGCAGTTTCATACCAAGGCCGGCAAGGAATACGCGAATGGCAAGGCCTGTTACGTTGCGGGCGTGACGCCGAAAAAAGGCGGGCAATCGTACGAAGGCATACCGATTTTTGAAACGGTGAAAGAGGCCAAGGCCGCTACCGGTGCCAACGTGTCGGTGATTTACGTGCCGCCGCCTTTTGCCGCTGCCGCTATCGACGAAGCGGTGGACGCTGACCTCGATCTGGTGATCTGCATCACCGACGGCATACCGGTGCGCGACATGATCCGCACCAAATACAAAATGCAGGGCAAGCGCACGCGGCTGATCGGGCCCAACTGTCCCGGTGTGATCACGCCCGATGAAATCAAGATTGGCATCATGCCCGGCCATATCCACAAGCGCGGACCGATCGGGGTGCTGTCGCGTTCCGGCACGCTGACCTATGAGGCGGTAGGCCAGTTAATGGAAGCGGGTCTCGGACAGTCGTCGTGCGTGGGTATTGGCGGTGACCCGGTGAACGGCTTGAAGCATATCGACGTGATGAAAATGTTCAATGACGATCCGTTGACCGAAGCGGTAGTGATGGTCGGCGAAATCGGCGGCTCCGACGAAGAAGAATGCGCGCGCTGGGTCAAGGCCAATATGAAAAAGCCGGTGATTGGTTTTATCGCCGGCCTCACCGCGCCGCCGGGCAAACGCATGGGCCACGCCGGCGCAATCATTTCCGGCGGCAAGGGTACCGCCACGGAAAAGCTCGAAGTGATGGAAGCCTGCGGCATCAAGGTCACACGCAATCCGGCGGAGATGGGCAAGTTGATGAAGTCGGTGCTGAAATGAGTGCGCGTTCGGACGAGGCTAACATTCGCGACGCGAAAGTTAAGACGCATGGCGCCGGCCGAGGCCAAAAGCATCCTATGGAAGCGTGCGTGACGAAGGTCACACGCAATCCGGCGGAGATGGGCAAGCTGATGAAGTCGGTGCTGAAGTAAGTGCGCAAGCTATAACAACATAAATGTATGTTTTTAACTGACAATCCGTCGATTGCCGACGGATTGTTTTTATTCGATGCGGGTCTCGCCGCGCGGGGAGAAAGCACTTGGAAGTGGCGGTAGTAAAGCGTGAGAATAATCGCGGCAACAAGCGTGACCGCCAAGGACGCGGCAAACCCAAGGGTCGCGCGGTTGATGCGGGCGTGCTCGGCGACATTCAGACCTTGCTCGGCAATGCGCCGCGCCGTCGCGATTTGCTGATCGAACATCTGCATAAAATTCAGGACAAGTTCGGTCACATCTCCGCAGCGCACATCACCGCACTCGCGCGTGAAATGAAACTCGCAATGACCGAAGTGTTCGAGGTCGCGAGTTTTTATCACCACTTTGATATCGTCAAAGAAGGCGGCACACCGCCGCCCGCGCTCACCGTGCGCGTGTGTGATTCGCTGTCGTGCGAACTGGGCGGCGCTAATCCGCTGCTTACCGAATTGAAGCGCGTGCTGGGTGATGGCGTGCGCGTGATTCCCGCACCTTGCGTCGGGCGCTGCGAGCAGGCGCCGGTGGTGGTGGTGGGGCAGAATCCGGTGGCGAATGCGAGTGCCGGCAGCGTGCGGGCGCTGGTTGCCGCGAACAAAACGAGTTGCGCGCCGGGCAAATACATCGGCTATGCGGCCTATCGCAAGCAGGGCGGCTACCACATTGCCGCCGAGTGCCTCACCGGCAAGCGCGATGCAGAAACGCTGATCAAAACGATGGAACATTCCGGCCTGCGTGGTCTGGGCGGCGCGGGATTTCCGGCGGGTCGCAAGTGGCGCATCGTGCGCGGCGAAAAAGGCCCGCGCGTGATGGCGGTCAATATCGATGAGGGCGAACCCGGCACGTTCAAGGATCGCTATTATCTTGAGCGCGATCCGCATCGCTTTCTCGAAGGCATGATTGTCGCTGCGTGGACGGTGCAGATTTCCGAAGTCTATATTTACCTGCGCGACGAATATGCGGGGGTGCGCGCCATCCTTGAAAAAGAACTCAGGGCGCTGCAAAAAAATCCGCCGTGTCCGCTACCGCCAATTTTCCTGCGGCGCGGCGCGGGCGCGTACATCTGCGGCGAAGAATCCGCGATGATCGAATCCATCGAAGGCAAGCGTGGCATGCCGCGGCTCAGGCCGCCATACGTGGCGCAGGTAGGCCTGTTCGGTTACCCGACACTCGAGCACAACATGGAAACGCTGTTCTGGGTGCGCGAGATACTCGAAAAAGGCGCGGACTGGTTTGCATCGCACGGTCGCAACGGGCGCAAGGGTCTGCGCTCGTTCTCGGTATCGGGCCGCGTGCAAAAACCCGGCGTGCATGTTGCCCCTGCGGGCATTACGGTAAAAGAACTCATTGCCGAATACTGCGGCGGCATGCTGCCGGGACACGAGTTTTATGCGTATCTGCCGGGCGGTGCGTCGGGCGGCATTCTGCCGGCGACCATGGGCGACATTCCGCTGGATTTCGATACGCTGAATCAATACGGCTGCTTCATCGGCTCGGCGGCAGTAATCATTTTGTCGGACAAGGACAAAGCCAGTGCTGCCGCGCGCAACATCATGAAATTTTTCGCCGAGGAATCCTGCGGACAGTGCACGCCGTGCCGCGTGGGAACCGCCAAAGCCTTGAATTTGATGGAACAGCCGAACTGGGATCAGGGTCTGCTCGAAGAACTATCGGGCGCGATGGCCGATGCGTCGATCTGCGGCCTGGGACAGGCGGCGCCGAATCCGATTCGATGTGTCATGAAATATTTTCCCAAGGAAGTTCAGTGAAAGCGTGAATGGGTGAAGGCGTGAAGAAGTGAAGGGGTACCCCTTTCACACCTTCACTTCTTCACGTCTTCACGTCACCGAAGGTGACCAATGACCGCACTAACCCAAGACGAACTCAATGCCCTGCCGGTGGAGTTCAAACTGAACGGCAAGGACGTGGTTGGCAACGCCAGCGAAACCATCATACAAACCGCCAGGCGTTATGGCATCGAAATTCCGCATCTTTGCTACAAGGAAGGCATGCGCCCCGACGGCAACTGCCGCGCCTGCGTTGTTGAAGTCAAAGGCGAGCGCGTGCTGGCGGCGTCGTGCTGCCGCAAGCCTGCGCCCGGGATGGAAGTCACCAGCGACAGCGAGCGTGCCCTAAAGTCACAGAAGATGGTGCTGGAACTGCTACTCTCTGATATGCCGGCCGAGCGCCATACGCGCGAGTCGGAACTCGATCAATGGGTGTCGAAGCTCGGCGTGGGCAAGCCGCGCTTTGAAAAACGCCATCAGCCGCAGGCGGATCTGTCGCATCACGGCATCGCGGTTAATCTTGATTCGTGCATCCAGTGTACGCGCTGCGTGCGCGCCTGCCGCGAAGAGCAGGTGAACGACGTGATTGGCTATGCGTTCCGCGGAGAACATTCCAAGATCGTGTTCGATATCGACGATGCGATGGGTGACTCGACCTGCGTCGCGTGCGGCGAATGCGTGCAGGCTTGCCCGACCGGCGCGCTGATGCCGGCACGCGAAGCGGGGCTGGTGAAGCCCGACAAACAGGTGCATTCGGTGTGCCCGTACTGCGGTGTCGGCTGCCAGCTCACTTACAACGTCAAGGACAACAAAATCGTCAGCGTGGATGGACGCGACGGTCCTTCCAACCATAACCGCCTGTGCGTGAAGGGCCGTTACGGATTTGACTATGTCAGTCACAAGCAAAGACTGACCAAGCCGCTGATCCGCAAGCCGGGCGTGCCCAAGCACGCCGATTTCACTATGGATCCGGCGCATCCGCTCGAATATTTCCGCGAAGCATCGTGGGAAGAAGCACTCGATCTCGCCGCGGGCAGGCTGAAAGAAATCCGCGATCAGAAAGGCAAGACCGCGCTCGCGGGTTTTGGTTCGGCCAAAGGCAGCAACGAAGAAGCGTATCTGTTCCAGAAGCTGGTGCGCACCGGTTTCGGCAGCAATAACGTCGATCACTGCACGCGGCTGTGCCATGCGTCGTCGGTGGCGGCGCTGATGGAAGGTGTGGCTTCGGGCGCGGTGTCGAATCAGGTCAGCGATGTGGGCCGCGCGGAAGTGATTTTCCTCATCGGCGCGAATCCGATTTCCAATCATCCGGTTGCTGCGACGTGGATCAAGAACGCGGTGAAAAAGGGCGCGAAACTGATTTATGCCGATCCGCGCCGATCCGATCTGGCGCGTCATGCCGCGCACTATCTGCAATTCAAGCCGGACACGGACGTGGCGTTGCTGAATGCCATGATGCATACCATCGTGCACGAAGGTCTGGTGAATGAGTCGTTTATCGCGGAACGCACCATCGGTTACGAAGACTTGAAGAAAAACGTCGAAGGCTACAGTCCGGAAGCGATGGCGCCGGTATGCGGCATACCCGCTGAAACCATCAAGGAAGTGGCGCGGCTTTACGCGACGTCGAAAGGCTCGATGATATTGTGGGGCATGGGCATTTCACAGCATGTGCATGGCACCGACAACGCGCGCTGTCTGATCGCACTGACGCTGATGACCGGGCAGATCGGCAAACCCGGTTCCGGCCTGCATCCGCTGCGCGGACAGAACAATGTGCAGGGCGCTTCCGACTCCGGCTTGATCCCGATGGTTTTCCCAGATTATCAGCGCGTGGACAATCCCGTAGCCCATGCACGTTTTGAAAAGCTTTGGGGAACTACGCTGGATCCAAAGCCGGGACTGACGGTGGTGGAAATCATCCACGCCATTCTCGACGACAAGATTAACGGCATGTACATCATGGGCGAGAACCCGGCGATGTCCGACCCCGACGCGCACCACGCGCGCGAGGCGCTGGCCAAACTCGACATGCTGGTGGTGCAGGAAATTTTCCTCACCGAAACGTGCTATTACGCCGACGTGATTTTGCCGGCGACGGCGTGGCCCGAGAAAGACGGCACCGTGACCAACACCGATCGCATGGTTCAATTAGGGCGCAAAGCGTTGGAAGCACCGGGCGAGGCAAAGCCGGATTTGTGGATCATCCAGGAAATCGCGCGGCGCATGGGGTGCGACTGGAACTACAGCGGCCCTGCCGACGTGTTCAACGAAATGCGCAAAGGCATGAACAGCATCGCCGGCATCACGTGGGACAGGCTGGAACGCGAAAGCAGCGTGACCTACCCTTGCGAGAAAGAAGGAGATCCAGGACAACCAATTGTTTTTATTGATAAATTTCCTACGCCGACAGGTCGCGCGAAGTTCGTGCCGGCGGACATCATTCCCGCCAACGAGCGCCCGGACAAGGAATATCCGTTCGTGCTCATCACCGGACGGCAGCTCGAGCACTGGCACACCGGCGCGATGACGCGGCGCGCTTCCGTGCTTGATGCCATTGAACCGGAACCGACGGCGCTGATCCATCCGCTCGATCTGGATGCGCTGGGCGCGAAACCAGGTGACGTGATCAGCGTTGCTTCACGCCGTGGCATCGTCTCGCTTTACGCGCGCGCCGATGACGGCACGCCGCGCGGCGCGGTGTTCATTCCATTCTGTTTTTATGAGGCGGCGGCGAATCTGCTGACCAATCCGGCGCTGGATCCGGTCGGCAAGATTCCGGAATTCAAGTATTGCGCGGTGAAGGTGATGAAAGGCGGCGAGCTCACGCCCGTGTCGAGTTACGGCGGCGGGCAGGCGATGGCGGCCGTTTAGATTTTTAAGAATGAAGTTTCAGGGGAGAAAGCAATGGCATTGTCCGATATCGAAATTGCACAAGCTGGGAAGATGCTGCGTGTCAACAAAATCGCCGAGAAGCTCGGCATACCCGACGAGCATCTGGTTCCTTACGGCCACTACAAGACCAAGGTTTCGCTGGAGTATGTCGATTCGCTCAAAGACAAAAAAGACGGCAAACTGATTCTGGTTACCGCGATCAGCCCCACGCCCGCCGGCGAAGGCAAGACCACGACTACCGTTGGGCTGGGCGACGCGCTTAATTATATCGGCAAAAAAGCGGTGATCTGCCTGCGCGAGCCGTCGCTGGGGCCGGTGTTTGGCGTGAAGGGCGGGGCTGCGGGCGGCGGCTATGCGCAAGTGGTGCCGATGGAAGATATCAATCTTCATTTCACCGGTGACTTCGGTGCGATCGGACTGGCCAACAATCTGCTGTCGGCCATGATCGACAATCACATTTCGCACGGCAACGCGCTGGGCATCGATCCGCGTCGTATTACGTGGAAGCGGGTGATGGACATGAATGACCGCGCGCTGCGCGATATCGTGGTGTCGCTGGGTGGTACGGCCAACGGTTTCCCGCGCGAAGACGGTTTTGACATCGTGGTGGCCTCCGAAGTCATGGCGATTTTCTGTTTGGCGACTTCGCTGAAGGATTTGAAGGAACGCCTCGGCAATATCGTGTTCGGCTATACGCGGGAAGGCAAGGCGTTGCGCGCGCGCGATCTCAAAGCGCACGGCGCGATGACCGTGCTGCTGAAAGACCAGTTGGCGCCCAATCTGGTGCAGACGCTGGAAAACAACGCGGCGTTTATCCACGGCGGCCCGTTTGCCAATATCGCGCACGGCTGCAACACCGTGATTGCCACCAAGACCGCACTGAAGCTTGCGGATTACGTGGTTACCGAAGCCGGCTTTGGCGCCGACCTCGGCGCAGAAAAATTCCTCGATATCAAATGCCGCAAGTCCGGGCTGCGGCCTTCGGCTGGCGTGATCGTCGCCACGGTGCGCGCGCTGAAGCACCACGGCGGCGTGGCGAAAGATGCGCTGAATCAGGAAAACGTCGCTGCGCTGGAAAAAGGCATCGTCAATCTGGAGCGTCACGTCAACAACGTGAAAAACGTTTACGGCATTCCTTGCGTGGTATCGATCAACCGCTTTACCGCCGACACCGAAGCAGAAATGAAGTTGTTGACCGAGCGCGTTACCAAACTTGGCGTGAAGGTGGTCGTCGCCAACCATTGGGCCGAAGGCGGCAAGGGCGCGGCCGAGCTTGCGCGCATCGTGGTGGATCTGTGCGAACAAAAATCGAGTCCCACGTTCGTATATGAAGACAGCGATCCGCTGTGGGAGAAGATGAAAAAAATTGCCACCAGGGTTTACGGCGCAGGCGACATCACGGCGGACTCCAAGGTGCGCAACCGCATCAAGGAATTGCAGGAAGGCGGCTACGGCCACTATCCGGTTTGCGTGGCGAAAACGCAGTCGTCGTTCTCGACCGACCCCAGTGTGCGTGGCGCGCCTTCAGGTCATATCGTAAACGTGCGCGAAGTGCGGCTGTCGGCGGGTGCCGAGTTCGTGGTGATGATCTGCGGCGATATCATGACCATGCCGGGCTTGCCCAAAATTCCGTCGGCGGAGAAGATCGACCTGACCGATGACGGCAAGGTGGTCGGCTTGTTTTGAAATCGATCGCGCAATGAAAAAAGGGCGGAATCTCCGCCCTTTTTTCATTGCACGGCAAGCGGCCTGCGTCAGGCCTTGCGCGTATGCAGCCTTGAACTGACGGGCAACAAAACACTGAATGCCGTCTTGCCATGATACGCGGCGTAATCGCGTGTGCCGTCCGGCAATACTTTCCATCGCCTTGATACCCAGCGATAGCCCACGGGAGGCGCGTCGGGTGTTGCCGGATCGACGGCGGGCTTGCTGTCCGTGACGGGTGTAACGATAAAAGCGCTGGCGCTGTGTGCAAGAGTGTTGCTCATGTGGTTACCAATGCCTTTCTCCTCATGAAGAGGAAGATGTCTACTATGCTGCCTCCGTAGCCTGCGTCTTGGGTGCCGTAGCCTGCGCCTTGGTTTCCCTGAATGTCGTGATCCACTTACCCATTGCCACGACGAATAGCGCGCCGAATGCCGGAGCGACGGTGTGTAACCAGTGCGCCTGGGCGTCCACCCAACTGCTGATAATGGGATCGGTGATTATCATCTCGCCGGCGACCCAGCCCAGCACGCCGCCGCCCAGTGTGATAATCACCGGGAAGCGCGTCATGAGCTTGAGAATCAGGGTGCTGCCGTAAATAATCAGCGGAATGCTGATTGTCAGTCCGATGACGAGCAGTGCGACATTGCCTTTGGCCGCTGCTGCAACACCCAGAACATTATCCAGGCTCATGACGAAATCGGCGACGATGATGGTTTTGATGGCGGCCCAAAGATGTTCGTGGCCGTCGAGATTCGTCTCCTCTTCTTCCGGAATCAGCATCTTGATGCCGATCCAGAAAAGCAGTATCGCGCCGATGATTTTGAGCCACGGCAGCCCGAGCAGATAGACCGCAAAGAAGGTCAGGATGATCCGCAGAATAATGGCGCCGAAGCTGCCGAACAAAATCGCCTGTTTTTGCTGCTTGGGGGGCAGCGAACGGCTCGCCAACGCGATGACCACGGCGTTGTCACCGCTCAGCACGATGTTGATCATGATGATCTGCGCCAGCGTGACCCAGAAGAAAGAACTGGTAAGCATTTCCATCCGTGACTCCTCCAAGTTTAAACGGCGGGCTCGCCGTTACCTGGTCATCAGAATACGGATAGTCAATTACCGGTTGCTGTCCTGATACTGATTGTTCACTGACATCAGTATGAACTGAACATTACATGGCGCTTAGGGCCTGTTAACCATTACCGCGCGTGCTGCGTTGTGGCCAAAATCGTCGGTGGCAAGGCGCTTGTCGCAGCCCATATCGAGAATATGGGCAAGACAAGCAACGCCGCCAGCGGCGATTTTGGCCTCAACCCTTCGGGACGGGGCAATGCGGGCGCGCTGCTTCGTCGGCCTCGCTTGCCATATTCGCGATATGGCGGCGCGAGCCCTTCTCGCATCGCATCCCGCATTGCCGCCGTCGCACACGCGTGCTAATGGTTAACAGGCCCTAAGGGCGGTGTTGGCGTGGTTTGCGTGGATAGCGGGAAGCACACGGCAAAGGTATTGCCGACGCCGTCGAGGTCTTCAGACAAGCGAATATCCGCCCCGTGCAGATGCGCGATTTCCTTGACGATGGCCAGCCCCAGTCCGCTGCCGTCCGCGGTATTGCCCAGCAGCCGGTGGAAGCGTTCGAATATTTGTTCGCGCTCATGCAGCGGAATGGTTGGGCTGTCATCGCTCACCGTGAAGCTGGGTTGCGGCGATGCGGCCACGCGCACGGTGACACGGCCGCCGTCGCGGCTGTAGCGGATCGCATTGTCGATCAGGTTGTCGCAAAGCTCGCGCAATCGCATTGCATCGCCTTCGACGATAACCGGCGTACCGCTGCTTTCAAAACCAAGATCGATTTGTTTTTTTAAAGCCTCGGGCACCCAGTTGCTGCTGGTGTCGAGGGCGAGTGCGTTAAGGTCAACGGGCGCCAGCGTCAGTTTGCGGATGGCTTCCGGCTCATTGCGCGCCAGGGAAAGTATCTGCGAAATAACCCGCGACAGACGGTTCAGGCCGGCATGAACTTTTTCGAGCGACTGTCGCATCCGCGCGGGGTCTTGCTCGCGCTTGGCCAGTTCGAGCTGGGTTTCGAGCACCGCCATCGGCGTCTTGAGTTGGTGCGCGGCATCGCTGATGAAGCGGCTTTGCAGCGTGAGCGCGGCATCGAGACTGGCGAGCAGCTCGTTGATCGCATGTAGCAACGGGCGCAGTTCGCCGGGAACGCCCGTGATCGCAACCGGACTCCAGTCGCGCGGAGAGCGCATGGTAACCGCCTGCCGCACGTGTTCCAGCGGCACCAGGCCGCGTGCCACGCCGACCCACACCAGTACCCCCGCGATCAGGATCAGCAGCACCTGCGGCGCCAGCACGCTGACCAGTATTTCGCGCGCCAGTTCGTTGCGCTTGCCCTTGGTCTCGGCGATCCTGACCAGTGCTGCTGGCCGGCCGGATGCAGCATCTGCTGCGACCCGCATCTGCACAACACGAACCGGCACGCTGCTGATCTCGCCGTCATAGAGTATTTCCGTCTCATGCGCTGCTGCCATGGCGCCGGAAGGCGGTGCAATGGGCGTTCCTTCCACGCGTTGTCCGCCGGCGCCGGCAATTTCAAAATACACGTCGTCGCGCGGATCGGTAAACAGCAGCCTGCGCGCCGTATCGGGCATGTCCAGCGTCAGTTTGCCGTTGCTGTTGCCCAGATGCAGCGACACATCGCGGGCGATTTCCACCAACGCGCGATCGTTGGCGCGCTGTGAAAAACTCAGGGCGATCCAGTAGCTGAGAAAAGCGTCGGCGGCCAGCAGCAGCAACAGCGGGATCAGCAGCCAGCCCAACAACTGCCGCCGCAGCAGCGGCGGATCATCCCGCATGCTTTTCGATCAGGTAGCCCATGCCGCGCACGGTGCGGATGTCCGTTCCCGAGGGCTCTATTTTTTTGCGCAGGCGGTAGACAAAGACTTCCACCGCGTTGCTGTTGGAGGCGTCTTCCCAGCCGTACAGGTGATCAATGATCTGTTGCTTGGTCACCACCTTGCCTTCCTTCAACAGCAACAACTCAATCACCGCCAGTTCGCGCGCCGACAGTTCGACCGGGTTGTCATCGCAGAAAAGGCGGCGTCCCGCCATGTCCAGGCGCAGCCGGCCGTGAATCAGTTCGGAACTCGCGCTGGAATGCGAGCGGCGTATCAGGGCACGCACACGCGCCTCAAGTTCGGACAGGTGAAATGGTTTGGCGAGGTAATCGTCCGCGCCCAGATCGAGGCCCGCGATGCGATCTTCAATGCCGTCGCGCACCGTCAGCACCAGTACCGGCACCGCGTTGCGGCGGTTTCTCAATCGTTTGAGAACTTCGAATCCGTCGATCGTCGGCAGGCCGATGTCGAGCAACACCAGTCCGTACTCGTAGGTCGCGAGCGCGCGGTCGGCTTCCTCGCCATTGTAGGAAACGTCCACCACGTGCGCGGATTGCGTCATCGCGCGCGTGATCGCGTCGGACAGCATTCGATCGTCTTCAACCAGCAATATCCGCAAGGCAGGCCCCGGCAGGAAATGGGAGTAAGGAAAAACCGCGAGCAGTGTTGCGGCGGATTACTGGCAGGAGGCTATGACCGGATTTACCGTTCGGAAGGCTTCGAAATGTGCGTCAACGGGCTGCCACTTTCCACCGACATTTATGACATTTAACCATCGTTGGTATTACATCTAGCTGACACTAACATTACAAAAAAACATTTATTGAATGACATTAGAACATTCATAACATTACGTGAAGCTTACTGAAGACCCGAAAATTCCGGGAACCGGAGCGGTGTTGCCAAGCCCGAGGAGCGCGATTGCGCGCCTTGTTTATTGCCGAGACATGTTTGTATAAGCATATGAAATATATATATTATTTTTGACCAGGCATGCCCAGTCATGCGCGGCGCCATTCCATTATCGTTTGTGATCTTTTCCATTAACCTTGACGCCTTGGAAATCGCCATGTTACAAACCGCCCGCGCACTTGGTTAATTTGAGGCGCGCACTTCAAAGGGGAGTAGCTACGGCGTCATCGAGGAGTGGCGCCGCGGCAGGGCCGTCAACACGGGCTTCGGATGTTTTTCGTTGCCCCGGCTCTGCTGGCAATCTCGGTTCTTGTCTGCGAGACCTTTGCCTGCAAACGTTACGGTGCGCTAGACGCCGAACGGGGTAAGGTCCGTGGCGATGTACGCGCAATCCGCGCGTACGGCATGCGGTCCGGTTTCGTTAAGACAGGGGAGCACGCATGCGATTTTCGGTTCAGGCTATTGGTTCGGGCGCCATCCTCCTGGCGCTGCCGGCGCTGGCGCACGCCGCGGGCGAAGGCCCGGCGGTATTCGGCATTCCCATCGATTTCATTTTGTTTGCGTGCACGCTGCTGGGCGTGGCGCTGTTTCACCATCACACGCTGCGCGTGGCGCTGATCGGGCTTTCGACCATCGTCATTTACAAGCTGATTTTCACCGGTTTCAAAACCGGCGCCGGTATTGCGGGCTTCGGCCTGCACATGGCGCACGAGTGGGTGATCCTCACCAACCTGCTGGGCCTGCTGTTGGGCTTTGCGATTCTGTCCAAGCATTTCGAGGAAAGCCGCATTCCGGCATGGCTGCCCAAGTTTCTGCCCGACGATTGGAAAGGCGGCTTCGTGCTGCTGGTGATGATCTTCGTGCTGTCGGGCTTTCTCGACAACATCGCGGCAGCGATGATCGGCGGCACCATCGCGATGACGGTATTTCGCGGCAAGGTGCACATCGGCTATCTGGCGGCGATTGTTGCCGCATCAAACGCCGGCGGCGCGGGCAGCGTGGTGGGTGATACCACGACGACGATGATGTGGATCGACGGCGTGAGTCCGCTGGCAGTGCTGGACGCCTACGTGGCCGCCAGCGTGGCGCTGTTCATCTTTGGCATACCGGCGGCACTCCAGCAGCACAAGTATTCGCCGATCACCAAAGACGCTTCGGAAGGCGTGATCATCGACTGGGCGCGCGTAGGTATCGTGGTGTTCATCCTTGCTGCGGCCATCATCGCCAATGTCATTGTCAACAGCCGCTTCAGGCACATGAGCGACGCGTTTCCGTTCATTGGCGCCGCGGTGTGGATTGCCATCATCGTTGCGACGCCGCTGCGCAAGCCGGACTGGGGGCTGTTGCCCGAAGCGTTCAAGGGCAGTGTTTTTCTGCTGTGCCTGATTCTGTGCGCGTCGATGATGCCGGTGGAGAAACTGCCTGTTGCCTCGTGGCAGACCGCGTTTGGCCTCGGTTTCGTGTCATCGGTGTTCGACAACATTCCGCTGACCGCGCTGGCGTTGAAGCAGGGCGGCTACGACTGGGGCATGCTCGCGTACGCCGTCGGCTTTGGCGGCTCGATGATCTGGTTCGGTTCTTCGGCGGGGGTTGCGGTATCCAATCTGTTTCCTGAAGCCAGGTCCGTGGGGCGCTGGCTGCGTCACGGCTGGTATATCGCAATCGCCTATGTCGTTGGCTTCTTCTTTATGCTGATGATTACCGGCTGGCATCCTACCGAGAAAAGCCGTGGTGCGGCTCCAGCGGCACCCGTGACCCAGCAAAAGTAGGCAGGCAGGCTCAAATCAGTTTATTTATTTAAGAATTTGATTTTAAAGGAAAAATTATGGAACCGATGCAGTGGTTTACGTTGATCGTATTTGCACTCACCATTGTGGTGGTCATCACCAACTGGATCGACAGCACGCTGGCGGCGCTGATCGGCGTCGCCATCATGGTCTGGGCCG
>JAKFYK010000016.1 GCA_021730905.1 Betaproteobacteria bacterium
ACGTAATTTCGCTCCCTACGTTTTCCCTACGTTCAAAAGAACAAAGGGTTAGCGCATAACGGCTAACCCCTTGATTTGACTGGTAGGCGGTGCGAGATTCGAACTCGCGACCAACGGATTAAAAGTCCGCTGCTCTACCAGCTGAGCTAACCGCCCTCAAAAAGGGGCGAATTCTACCGCTCGCGGGGGGATGGGTCAACCAAAGAGACTCTATTGCGCCGATTTTCCGCTCTACGCTTCGCGCATCATGCGCCAGTATTGGAGCTTCATTGTGGCGGCGGCGCCAACGACGATGGCAACGAATGTCAGCATGGAACCGATAGCAAGCGTGGACATGCCGGTGATGGCCTGCCCGACAGTGCAGCCCATGGACAACACACCGCCGATGCCCATCAGCACGCCGCCAACCGCGTGATTGACGAAATCGCCGAATGATGCGAACCACTCGATGCGGAAATTTTTCGTGGCTACCGCGTAAATGAACGAGCCCGCGATCACGCCGGCGAGCGCCACCACGCCGAAGTTGACGAGAGACATTTTCATCGGATCGAGCAGATAACGCACCGTATCGCCCATCGGGCTGACGAAAGTGTAGGACTGCACCTGTACACGACTGGGGATGTCGGTGGCCATTTCCGCGTATTCCTTCCACGACTGACCGAGCGAACCGCCGGTAAGATACCAGCCGGCGACTATCGCCAAGCCGACTACCGCGCCGCTGAGGATATTGTCGAAGCTGCCGCGAAAATCTTTCGACTTCATTACAAAGATCAGCATGGCCACTGCAACCATCAGCGCTACGGCAAGGTTGTTGGTTTTTGACGACGCCTGGCCGAGCAATCCGGAAATAACATCACCCGCGTGCTGTGTGGGCATGCCATGTTGCACAAGGTTGATAGTGGCCGGCTGCAGCCACGGCAGGAATGCTTTTTCGAACAGCGGCGACCACAGCATCAGATACGAGGCGATCATGCCGACCAGCAGCACGGTGAGCGACTTGAGATTGCCGCTGCCCACGCGTACCAGCGTTTTGTTGCCGCAGCCGCTGGCCAGCACCATGCCGATACCGAACATCAAGCCGCCGACGAGGTAGCGCGGCCACGCAAAGTTCGCGCTGCGATACGGCGGAAACGTTTCGCCGGAAAGGTTGATGGTGCCTGCGGCTTCCAGCACGATCACGCCGATCAATGCGACTGCCATCGCGAACACCCACGCGCGCATGCGCCCGGTGTCGCCGATGTTCACCCAATCGGATACCGCGCCCATGGTGCAGAAATGGGTTTTGTTGACGACCGCACCCATGACCACGGCGACGATGAATACGGCGCCGAGTAATTGATGGTGAACGGTGAATTCCATGTAAGTGAGTGTTTAGGGACAGCGATAATTTATCGTAACTATTTGTTTTTATTAACTATTTTTTACGTATCGTGTAGGGTCATTTATGCCTGCCTGTTCAAAACCCGCGCGTCGCAGGCGGCACGCGTCGCATGCGCCGCAGGCGAGGCCATCGTCCGTGGGTTGATAACACGACACCGTCGACGCGTAATCGACGCCGAGCGCAACGCCCCTGCGAATGATATCGGCTTTCGACATCGCGATGATCGGCGTATGTATCGTGAGCCTGCTGCCTTCCACCGCCGCCTTCGTTGCCAGATTCGCCATCGCTTCATAGGCCTTGACGTAATCGGGCCGGCAATCGGGATAGCCAGAATAATCCACCGCGTTTGCGCCGAAAAAAATATCGTTCGCGCCGGCGACTTCCGCGTTCGCCAGCGCGAACGACAATAGTATGGTGTTGCGCGCGGGAACATACGTCACGGGAATGCCGGGCGCAATACCACCTGTCGGCACGGCAATATTTGTGTCCGTCAATGCGGAGCCGCCGAATCCGGCAAGATCAATCTTGACCACGCGATGATGCGCGGCACCCAGCGCCTTGGCAACACGCGCGGCGGCAGCAAGCTCGGCGCGATGACGCTGACCATAATCCATCGACAGGCAATGGCAGGCGTAGCCCTGCTCATGCGCCATGGCGAGTACGGTAGCAGAATCGAGTCCTCCGGAAAGCAGGACCACAGCGGTTTTCATGCGGAGCACGCGCCAGGTTACGCGCAGTAGAAATGGAACCGCGATTGTACTACTTGAGTTGCCCGAGCCAGCAGCGCTAGCGCAGGGTCGTCATGCGGCGCTTGGCTTTTTCCGCTGCCTCGCTGTTGGGGTAACGCGCCACCAGCGTATCCATGGTCTTGCGCGCATTCGCGCCGTCGCCCAGTTCGGCTTGCGAACTGCCGATGTTGAGCAGCGCATCCGGGGCGGATGCGCTGTCGGGATAAGTCGCGATCAGTTTCTGCTGACTGGCAATGGCATTCTTATAGTCGCGCAGATTGAAATAGGAATCGCCGATCCAGTATTGCGCGCGATGCGCCAGCGGACTTCGCGGATACTGGCCCAAAAACGACTGGAACGAGGTGATCGCCCCCTGATAATTGCCGATGCGCCGTTGCTGCTGTGCGGCTTCGTAGATGCGCGCTTCATCCGCGGATGCACCCGCCACCACCGGTGCTGCGCCCGCGGGCGGCGGCGCCGTGCCCGCATCTGCGCCCGGTGCTGCGGGAGCCGCCGGCGTTGTGCTGCCCTGCTCGATACGCCGCATGCGCGTGTCGAGATCAACATACATGTCACGTTGGCGCTTGGCGTTGCTTTCCACGCCGTTGTTCACCACCTCGACCTGCCCGCGCAAACTCTGGATCTCGCGCTTGAGCAATTCGATCTGGTTCACGACTTCCAGCATGGATTGGCTGCGCAGCGATTCTTCGATCTTGCCGATGCGCGCGGAGATGGTTTCGGTCTGCGACCGGAGATCATCGACACGCCGCGTCTGCTCGGCAACCTGTTTGCGCGCCACGTCGTCGCCGAACAGGGCGGCATGCGCGGGCACTGCCATCGCCAAAATCAACGCGGCGACCGACCGAATCAACACACCATGATTGCTGCTGCGCCTCACGCCTCACGCCTCACGATTTATTCGCCTTGATACACAATGTCGGCGCGCCGGTTTTCCGCGAACGCCGCCTCGGTAGCACCCTGCCCGCGCGGCTTCTCTTCACCGAAACTCACGGATTCGATGCTCGGGCCATCGGCGCCCAGCACCGTCATCATCTGCTTCACGGCGTCGGCGCGGCGCTGGCCCAGCGCAAGATTGTATTCCCGGCTGCCGCGCTCGTCGGTATTGCCCTGAATAATCATTTTCGCTCTGCGGTTCTGCGTCAGGTAACGCGCGTGCGCGGCAACCAGCGGGCGAAATTCTTCTTTCACCAGATTGCTGTCGTAATCGAAGAATACCGAGCGTTTGGACAAAATGCTCTTGGGATCCCTGAGTTCAGTTCCTGCCAAGGGATCCGTGGTTGTCGGCTGCGTCTGCGCCGGCTTGATCGGCGTGTCCTTGATGACTTGCGGCTGTGAAGTACCCGGTGTGCGGTCTTCAACCGCTGCCCCCTTTTGTTCACTGGTAGGTGTGCTGCTGCACGCCGCCAGCAATGCGGCTATGGCCAATCCGGAAACAATTTTCAGCATGGTCGGACTCCTTTTATTAAATCTCACGGGAACTTATTTACTGACAATCGGACCCCACGCAGGTTCCCGTATATCGCCTGCGTCTTCAGTAAATCGTTGCTTCACGCGGCCGTCGCTGGAAACGGCGGCCAATATACCACGCCCGCCGATGACACTCGCGTAGAGGATCATGCGTCCGTTGGGCGCAAACGCCGGTGACTCGTCGACGCCGCCGTCACTCAGCACCTGCACCTGCCGTGTCGAAAAGTCCTGTACAGCGACGGCAAATCGCCCACTGCACCGGTGTATGAACGAAAAGCTCTTGCCATCGGGGCTATGACGCGCGGACACGTTGTAGGCACCGTCGAATGTCACCCGCTGCGGCTGCCCACCGGAGACGGAGATGCGGTAAATCTGCGGCGTGCCGCCACGGTCCGACGTAAACAAGATGCTACTGCCGTCGGGCGAAAAATTCGGCTCGGTATCGATGGACGAGCTCGACGCAAGGCGTTGCGGCTGTCCGCTGCCGTCGGCGTTGATCAGGTTCATTTGCGATCCGCCGTCCTTGGACAGCACCACCGCCAGCCGCCGTCCATCGGGCGACCATGCCGGCGCACTGTTGCTGCCGAAGAAATTGGCGACAGCCTGACGCTGTCCGGTGACGATCGACTGCACATACACTACCGGTTTGCGCTGCTCAAACGACACATAAGCCAGCCGCGTACCGTCGGGCGACCACTTGGGAGAAATGATCGGCTCGTTGGATGACAATATCGTTTGCGGCGCGGCGCCATCGGCATCAGCGACATGCAATGCAAAGCGTTTTCCAGGCAGGCGCACCACATAGGCAATACGCGTTGAAAACGCACCCGGTTCACCGATCAGCTTTTCATAAATGACATCGGCAATTTTGTGCGCGGTGAGCCGCAGTTGTCCCGCTGCCGCCACATACGAAAATCCGGCAATCTGCGTTTGTCGCACAGCATCCATCAGACGAAAACGCACTTCGTAGCGCCCGTCGCTGGTGGGTACCACGGCACCGATGACCACGGTGTCTGCGCCACGCGCGCGCCAATACGCGTAATCGATTTGATCCGGTTCGTGTTGTGGTTTTGCGCCTGCGGTATCGATGGTCCTGAATAAACCGCTGCGCGTCAGATCCGCTGCAATGACCGGTGTGAGCGATTGCTTGCCTGCCGATTCATCGCGAAACGGTGCGATCGCGAGTGGAATCTGATTGGCATTGCCCGCAGTCGAGTAGTTGCACGGGTGGTCCGACGCTGACAGGGGTGGTGGGCGTTGTGTGGCGCCGCCGCCGATAACCTCAATACGGATTTGTGCGTAAGCCACACTCGACGCGCACAAAAAACATAAATAAAACAAATACTTATAAATACTCTGCATGCTGCGTTCCACCCTGCGTTTTATGTTAAGAATGTGACAGCGCGAATTTTCTGTGGTTCCGATGTCACGGCAAGCTCCAAGAGGTCAACGCTGCGGCCTGAAAGTCATGGGAAACTCCCGGAAGTAGCGCTGAAAATCGTCCCCCGACGGTACCGTGAACGGCTGGGCCTGCCGTATCGCGCGTTCGATCTCGGCATCGTAGGCGGGATTGCCGCTGCTCTTGCGCCTGGTGACGTTACGCAACTCGCCGCCCGGCAGCAGCGACACCACGAACTCCGCCTCGGGGTTGCCCTGCAGACCCTGGGGCACATTCACGCGCGCCCAGACTTTAGACTGTATGCCAACGACGTATTTTTGCATCTCGCTCGCCCTCGCGCGCTCTGCAGCCGCCTTCTCCGCGGCCGCCTTCGCCTCGGCGGCTTTTTCAAGCTCCAGCAATTTCTTGTCCTGCGCGTCGCGTTCCGCGGCTTTGCGCGCCTCCACTTCCTTCCTTGCCTTTTCCGCCTTGTCGTCCTCCCGCTTTTTCGGCTCTGCTTTTGGCTCCGGCTTTTTTTCTTTTTCCTTTTTCTTGAGCGCAATATCGGGCTTGGGCAACGGCGCCGGCTCGACCTTGGGCGCGGGCGGCGGCTCCATGCGCGGTGCCGGCTTGGGCGCGGGCGGTTCCGGTTCAGGCGGTGTCACGTCCACCTTGGGCTGCGCCGGTTGTGGGATGGGCGGCAGACTGCTCCACAAATCCGCCACCACCGGCGACTCCGGTTTTTTCTGCCACGACACGCCGAAGATCAGCAACACGACAAACGCCGCGTGCATCGCCAGCGCCAGCGCACGCGCCTTGGTCTTATCGCTATGCATGCCCGGCACGGTATTCATCGCGCTGCTCATGATCAGTTCAGCCTCCGCCACGCGGCTTGGCGAGCAGGCCGACTTTCTTGACCTGATTCTGTTGCAGCGTATCCATCACTTCGAGCACAGCTTCGTAACGCACGTCCTTGTCGGCGGCGATCACCACCGCTTGTTCGGGATTGGCTTTTTGCTTTTCGCGGATGGCTTTCACCAGATCGCCGCGCGTAACCTTGAATTCGTTTGAACCCTGCGAACGATCACGCAGCCAGATCGATTTGTCGCTGCGGATGGAAACCTCCATCGGCTGCACCGGCGGCGCGGAAGTTTTTCCTACCTGCGGCAATTCGATCTGCCCCGGATTCACCAGCGGCGCTGTCACCATAAAAATCACCAGTAGCACCAGCATCACGTCGATGTAGGGCACGACGTTGATCTGGTTCATCAGGCGGTGGCCGGTGCGTTTGTCCAGCATGATGGTCAGTTCGCCTGGCGCTGGAGGATGTTGGAAAACTCCTCCATGAATGAATCGTAACGAATCGCCAGCCGGTTCACGTCGCCGGCGAAACGGTTGTAAGCGAGCACCGCCGGTATCGCCGCGAACAAACCCATCGCGGTCGCCACCAGCGCCTCGGCGATGCCCGGCGCCACCGCCGCCAATGTTGCTTGGGCCACATTGGACAAGCCGCGGAACGAATTCATGATGCCCCACACCGTGCCGAACAGTCCCACGTACGGGCTGACCGAACCCACCGAGGCCAGAAATGACAGATGCGATTCCAGCTCGTCCATTTCACGCTGATAAGTCGCGCGCATGGCGCGACGCGTGCCGTCGGTCACCGCGCGCACATCCATGCCGGGCTGTTTGCGCAGCTTCATGAACTCGCGAAAGCCCGCCTCAAAGATGCGCTCCATGCTGCCGGCGTCGGTGCGCGTATTCAGCGCTCGCTGGTGCAGATCATTGAGATCGGCGCCGCTCCAGAATTGCTTTTCGAATTCGTTGGCCAGCGCGGTAGCGCGGCGCAACGCGAAATACTTGAGGAAGATGTAGTACCACGAGAACAGCGAGGCCAGCAGCAGGATCAGCATCACTGCCTGCACCAGCACGCTGGCACCGGTGATCAGGCTGAGTATCGACATGTCGTGACTTACGCTTGGATTCACGTTGTTTTTATCCTTATTTTTCGCTTATCTTCGTGCTCAGCGGCTCGGGTATTCTAACGGGCTTCCATGTGGCAATGTTCACGCACACCACCCGCACGACTGCCTCCACCAGCGTGTCATTGCCGCGCAACACGCGCTGCTGCATGGTTATCTGACTCGCGCGCACCGCGCCAAGTTCCACGGAAATGCCGAGCGCATCGTTAAATCGCGCAGGCCGCAAATACTCCACATGAATAGCGCGCACTACGAATACCACGCCGTGCTGTGCCGCCAATTCGGTTTGTTCGAAGCCCAGCGCACGCAGCCATTCGGTGCGCGCACGTTCGAAGTAGCGCAAATAGTTGGCGTAGTAGACAACGCCCGCGCTGTCGGTGTCTTCATGGTAGACCCGGGCAGACCATACAAACTGCTGTTCGCTTTGACGCGCATCAGGCCCATCGTTCATATCACTGCGTTTTCCGAGTGTGCCTATTGTTTTACGTTCACTAAGCGTTCACCAAGTGCGCTGCGAGGCCAAATGGTACCACTTCGCATCGATATGTACCATCCCCGACTGCGATGCAGCATCCGTGATAATACGTAGTAAGTATTTGTTTTTTTTACATTATTTAATAAAGGATCGCCAAAGCGCTACCACCACGTCATTACCAACGTTGGGCGCGACAGATCGGGGTTAACAGCACCGGCTAAGACTTGGAATCGCCGGCATCCCACAGGTCGGGCGTGAGCGCGTTCTTCGGCTGCACCAACCCGAAATGGCGGAACGCGCTGGCAGTCGCCATGCGTCCGCGCGGCGTGCGCTGCAGATAGCCCTGCTGGATCAGATAAGGTTCAAGCACGTCTTCGATGGTGTCGCGCTCTTCGCCGATGGCGGCGGCGAGATTGTCCACGCCGACCGGGCCGCCGTCGAAGCGTTCGATCACCGCCAGCAACAGCTTGCGGTCCATCACGTCGAGGCCCAGCGTATCGACATCGAGCATTTTCAGCGCGGCATCGGCCACGTCGCGGCTGATGCTGCCGTCGGCTTTGACCTCGGCAAAATCGCGCACGCGCCGCAGCAAACGGTTGGAAATGCGCGGCGTGCCGCGCGAACGCCCGGCGATCTCGCGCGCGCCGTCGGGATCGATAGGCACTTCGAGCAGTTTCGCGGAACGCACCACAATGCGCGTCAATTCTTCGACGCTGTAGAATTCCAGCCGCGCGACGATGCCGAAGCGGTCGCGCAGCGGATTGGTGAGCATGCCCGCGCGCGTGGTCGCGCCCACCAGCGTAAACGGCGGCAGATCGAGCTTGACCGAACGCGCCGCAGGGCCTTCGCCGATCATGATGTCGATCTGGTAATCCTCCAGCGCGGGATAGAGAATTTCCTCCACCACCGGCGACAAACGGTGTATCTCGTCGATAAACAACACGTCGTTCGGTTCGAGATTGGTGAGGATGGCCGCCAGATCGCCCGCGCGTTCCAGCACCGGCCCCGAGGTGTGGCGCAGATTCACGCCCATTTCGCGCGCGATGATGTGCGCCAGCGTGGTTTTTCCAAGACCCGGCGGCCCGAACAGCAGCACGTGATCGAGCGACTCCTTGCGTTTGCGCGCAGCCTCGATGAAGATCGACAACTGCCCGCGGATTTTTTCCTGGCCGATATATTCATCGAGTTGCTTCGGCCGCAAGGCGCGTTCAAATGCCTCTTCCTGCGGCGAGGCGGGCGCGGCGGCGATCAGGCGGTCGGTTTCTATGCTCATGGCGATTTGGAGAGCAATTTCAACGCCTGCCGGATACCGTCATTCACGGTCGCACCTGGCGGCAGTTGTTTCACCGCCCACGACGCTTCCTTGTCGTTATAGCCGAGCGAGAGCAAGGCATTGACGATATCCGACGATGCACTGGCGGCAGCCGTGGCCGGCGTCAACATCACGGCCACTTTGAGTTTGTCTTTCAACTCCAGCAGCAGGCGTTCCGCAGTTTTTTTGCCGATGCCGGGAATCTTGGTGAGCCGGCCGGTATCCTGCTGGCTCACCGCCGCATGCAGATCTGCCACGCTCAACCCCGACAGCACCGACAGCGCGGTGCGCGCGCCCACACCGGAAATTTTCAGCAACTGCCGGAACACGGTGCGCTCCTGTTCGGTGGCGAAACCAAACAGAAGATGCGCATCCTCGCGCACTGTGAGATGCGTAAACAGTGTCACCTCAGCGCCCGTCGCCGGCAGTTGATACAGTGTGCTCATCGGCACATCGATCTCATAACCGACGCCCTGCACATCCACCACGATTTGCGGCGGTTGCTTCGACATCAGTTTGCCGGCAATACGCCCGATCAAACCAGCCTCCCGCGCTTCATACGATACCCTGCCGTTGCCAGCCGCCCCAATCCCTGTCCGCCATGCGCGTGGCAAATGGCGCAGGCCAGTGCGTCGGCCGCGTCGGGACTCGGATCGCCCGCCAGTCGCAGCAACCGCTTCACCATTTCCTGCACCTGTTCTTTTTTGGCGTGACCATTGCCGACGACGGCTTGTTTGACTTGCAGCGCAGTGTATTCCGAAACCGGCAGATTGTGCATGACCGCCGCGCAGATTGCGGCACCGCGTGCCTGCCCCAGCAGCAGCGTCGATTGTGGATTGACGTTGACAAACACTTTTTCCACCGCAACCTGCAGCGGCGCGTTGTCGCCGATGACTTCGGCCAATCCATCGATGATGGTTTTCAGCCGTGCCGGCAATTCGCCACTCGCGGTTTTGATGCAGCCGCTGGTAATGTAGGTAAGTTTACTACCGGATTTCTCAAGTATGCCGAAACCGGTGGCACGCAGCCCCGGATCGATGCCTAGAATTCGTATGACGTGAGGCGTGAGGCGTGAGGCGTCACTGCTCATTTGGCGGCCGCTTTGCGCTCGGAATTGATTAACCCGCCGATCAGCGCGAGAACGCGGTCGATCAATACATCAATCGCTTCAGTTTCGTTGAGATACCCCAAGTCTTTGGCGATCAACAATTGTGTGTCGAGCTCGTTAAGCGACCCTCTGGCAATAGATAAAAATTGCAGGAGTTCCTTTTTCGATGATCTTCCTGCGCCTTCGGCAATGTTGGACGGCACCGATATCGCAGCACAGCGCATTTGGCTGACCAAACCAAAAACCTCTTGCTTCGGAAAGTCAGTCGTTACGGCGTAGACGCTCTTTACGAGTACCATGACCTGCTGCCATACCAACAGCCCCTGGTGTTTGCGCCTCACGCCTCACGCCTCACGCATCTGAATCAATCACCGCACTGGTGTAAACCTCTTGCACGTCATCCAGCGCCTCAAGCGCATCCAGCAACTTTTGCATTTTGAGCGCGTCGTCGCCGGCCAGCGGGTTTTCCATATTGGGTTTCATGATGACTTCAGCGACTTCCGGCTTGAACCCGGCCTTCTCGATGCCTGTCTTCACGACATGAAAATCATTGGCGCCAGTGATAACCTCAATACTGCCATCCTCGTTAGTCACCACATCTTCGGCGCCGGCATCGATGGCGGCTTCCATCAATTTCTCTTCATCCGTACCCGGCGCGAACACCATCTGACCGCAATGCTTGAACAGAAACGCTACCGAGCCTTCTGCTCCCATGTTGCCGCCATTCTTGGTAAACGCAAAGCGCACGTCGGCCACGGTGCGCGTGCGGTTGTCGGTCATGCAATCGACCATCACCGCTGCGCCGCCGATGCCGTAGCCTTCGTAGCGGATTTCCTCGTAATTCACGCCTTCCAGATCGCCGGTGCCGCGCTTGATCGCGCGCTCGACGTTGTCCTTCGGCATATTGTTCGCATACGCCTTGTCCATCGCCAGACGCAGGCGCGGATTGGTACCTGCATCGCCGCCGCCCATGCGCGCCGCGACCGTGATCTCCTTGATCAGCCGCGTAAAAATCTTGCCGCGCTTGGCGTCCTGTCGGCCTTTGCGATGCTGAATGTTCGCCCACTTGGAATGTCCTGCCATGCCATCCTCAGACTTTGGGAACCCGCTACAATGAGCAAAATTTTATCATGGAGAGCGTTATGCCCGACCCTTTATTAGTCGCCAAAGGTGAACACGATCTCTGTTTGCTGCCGGGCTTGGCCAATCGTCACGGCCTGATTGCAGGCGCTACAGGCACGGGCAAAACCGTCACGCTGCAACGCATTGCCGAATCGTTGAGCCGCATCGGTGTGCCGGTGTTCATGGCCGACGTGAAAGGCGATCTCGCGGGCATCTCGCAGGCCGGCGAACTCAAGGGCAAGATCAAGGAACGCGTCGAACAACTGAAACTCGACGACTTCAAAAATGAAGCGTGCCCGGTAGTGTTCTGGGACACCTTCGGCAAACAGGGTCACCCGGTGCGCACCACCGCTTCGGAAATGGGGCCGCTGCTGCTCGCGCGCATGCTGAACCTGAACGACACCCAGCAGGGCGTGTTGACACTGGTGTTCAAGATTGCCGACGACAACGGCCTGCTGCTGCTCGACATGAAAGACTTGCGTTCGATGCTGCAGTACGTGGGCGACAACGCCAAGGAATTCACCACGCAATACGGCAATGTCTCCGCCGCTTCCATCGGCGCCATCCAGCGCGGCCTGCTTGAGATCGACAGCCAGGGCGCAGATCAGTTCTTTGGCGAACCGGCGCTTAACATCATGGATTTCATTCAGACCGATGCCAAAGGGCACGGGATTATCAATGTGCTCGCCGCTGACAAACTGATGACGTCACCCAAACTCTACGCGACGTTTCTGTTGTGGATGCTGTCGGAATTGTTCGAGCAACTGCCCGAAGTGGGCGACGTGGAAAAACCCAAGCTGGTGTTTTTCTTCGACGAAGCACACCTGTTGTTTACCGATGCGCCGCAAGCGCTGCTGGAAAAAATTGAACAAGTGGTGCGGCTGGTGCGCTCCAAAGGCGTTGGGGTGTACTTCGTTACACAAAATCCGCTGGATGTGCCCGACACCGTGCTCGGCCAACTCGGCAATCGCGTACAGCATGCGCTGCGCGCCTTCACGCCACGCGATCAAAAGGCGGTCAAATCCGCCGCAACCACCATGCGCGCAAATCCCAAGCTGGATGTGGAAGCGGTGATTACGGAATTGGGCGTGGGCGAAGCGCTGGTATCTTTTCTCGATGAAAAAGGCCGTCCGACTATCGTTGAGCGCGCGTTTGTCGCGCCGCCGGGCAGCCGCTTGGGACCGGTTACGCCGGACGAACGTGCCGCAATCATGAAAGATTCGCTGGTCGCTGGTGTTTACGAGAAGGCGATTGACCGTGAATCCGCTTACGAAAAGCTCACGGGCCGTGTGGCAGGCAGCACTGCGGGCGCGCAAACTGGGTCTGCCGCGCCGGCGCAACCGTCGGGCACGACCGCTCCGCAGCAGCCGCAGTCCGACGGTGGCGGCATTTTCGGCTCATTCAAGGACATTCTTTTCGGCACCACTGGGCCACGCGGCGGCAAACACGACGGATTGGTGCAGTCTGCGGCAAAGAGTGCTGCACGAACTGTCGGCTCTCAGGTGGGCCGCGAAATCTTGCGTGGGGTGCTGGGCGGGATTATGGGGGGCGGGAAGCGGCGGTAAAGCGCTAGTCATAGCGGTCAGCATAAATGCGCAAGAAAGAACGGTGCTAATTCATGGCTGATAGCCGATGCAACGCAGCAGATATACCTTGGCTTGCCATCCTTCAGTGAATGGGAGCGCGCACAGTGGGAAAAGCGCGTCGCAACGAGGAAGAAGAAGATCAATCATAAATCGTGAGCTCGGCGTATCAATAGTCTTCTGGCACGTCTTGGCAGTTCCTACTCAGCTTCTCCTGCAATGTATCCCCCGGGCATCACCGCAAACGCGCTGTCGGGCGCCTTGCCCGCGATGGTCGTACGGTGCAGCTTGCGCCTGTACTTCGTCTTGTCGAACGTCGTCGCCCGGTGCAGCGTGCAGCGGTTGTCCCACATCACCGCGTCGCCGTCGCGCCAGTGGTGGCTGTACACGAACTGCGGCTGCGTGACGAACGCGGTCAACTCGTCGAGCAGACTGGCCCCTTCCGCCGGCGGCATGCCGACGATCTCCTGCGCATGCGAGCCGACGTAGAGCGCCTTGCGGCCGTTGACCGGATTGGTGCGGATCACCGGGTGCGTGACGACATGGCGTTTCTTGTCCTCGTCCTTGTAGCCTTTGTCGTTGTCCATGTCCCGATGCGTCATGCGGTGCAGCGCGGTCAGGCCTTCGAGCGCGGCCTTACGCTCGGCGGGTAAAGCCTCGTAGGCCGCACGCGCGCTGGCGAAATCGGTATCGCCGCCGACCGGCGGCACGATGCGCGACGCCAGCAGCGAGGCGAGCGCCGAGACCGGTTTGAACGAGCTGTCGCTGTGCCACTCTTCATTGCGCTCCCGATGCAGCATCGCCGGATGGTCAGAAGGCAGGAAATTCCCGTCCTTGCCGAGATTGGTCATGACCGAGATGTGCCCCGGATTCCAGTCGTTGCCGGGGTGCGCGATCATTGTTTCGAGCACGCCGAAGTTGCGGCTGAACGCGATCTGCGACTCGTCGTCGAAATGCTGATCGCGAAACACCAGAATCTGGTGCTCGTTGAACGCGTCCCAGATCGCGCGGAAGTCCTCGCGCGGCACGGGTACCGTCAGGTCGATGCCGGTCACCTCGGCGACGAAGAGCGGATGCAGGCGTTTGATGGTGATGCGGCTGGCTGGCGTATCCATGATTCCTCCGAAAGCTTGATGTGTATCCTGTGATTCTACAAAAAGGTCACTGTTCAGTCCCTCTGCTACAGCAAGCGCAACCGCCTTGTCGTTCCCGCGCAGAGCCTGTCCTCGAATGCTTTAGTCGAGGATGGGAACCCATAACGCCGTAGCCCTTGAAACAACCCTATGGATTCCCGCCTGCGCGGGAATGACACCTGAGGTAAAGCAAGGCATCCGGCAGAGGGCACTGAACAGTTACCAAGAGAACTCTCACCCCTCCCGGCTTGCCTTTCACGCCCTGCGATTCTCCTTGACCAACTCAGCCTTCACACCCGCGTAGAGAATCTCCTTTTTCATGTCCGCGTTGCGCTTGGCATAGGCAAAGTCTTCCACCTGCAGCCGGCCCGCGGGCGCGGGTATGTGCTCGAAGTGTCCGTGACGGTCCTCGCCGCCCACGTGCGAGACGAGCAGCCTGTCACCGGAGACCTGCTTCATCGACGGCGCCACGTAACGAATGGCGACACCCACGCGGCGCGCGTGGGTGGTGTTGGGGCCGGAGGCGTGGAAAATGTGCCCGTGATGGAACGAGGCTTGCCCGGCGCGCAGCAGCACGTCCACCGCGCTCGCTTCGTCCACCTCGACCGCGATCTCCTGGCCGCGCGTGAGCAGATTGTCCGGCGCGAACTTGTCCACATGCGGCACGTCGCGCTTCAAGTGGCTGCCGGGCACAAAGCGCATGCAGCCGGTTTCGATGGTCGCTGGTGTCAACGCGACCCACGCGGTAACTTCGTCTTCGCCATCAAGCCCCCAGTAATTGAGGTCCTGGTGCCAGCTCACGAAACTTTTGGAGCCCGCTTCCTTGATGAAGAATCCGCAGCTCCACACCAGCAGGTCGGGGCCGATGATCTGCGACGCGGCTTCGATGAGGCGCGGGTGGCGGATCAGCCCGGCGAATGACGGCAGCAGTTGCGACGGATAGCTGCGCAGGAGCGATAGCCGCGCGCGGTCGCCGCTGACTTCGCCTTCAGCGGCCTCAAGGTCGGCAAGCAGCCCGGCCGCCTCGGCTTCGCTGAGTACGTCCTGCGGAAAGAAGTAACCGTCCTTCGCGTAGGCGGCGGTTATCGGTGATGCTGCGGGAAGCCTGTCGTTCATAAACCACCTCGCACGGGCAGGAGGAAGGCGAAGGATAGCACTCGATAGCCTGTTCGCGGTTGCATAAACACACGGGCATCACGCTTGAACAGGAGCCATTCCGGCCCTTATCATCGGGCCATGCATTTGCTACTGATGCCAACGTGAGCTTGTCTGCCGGCGCGCGCAGCGCCTACATCGGCGTTGCCTGCGCCCTCCTCGGCTCCGTCGCATTTTCCGGCAAGACCGTCATCGTCAAGCTGGCGTATCAGCACGGTGTCGATGTGCTGACCCTGCTCGCGTTGCGCATGTTGTTCTCGCTGCCGTTTTTTCTGTTCATGGCGTGGTGGGCGGGTGCTATCCATCTCGTGCGGCGCGACTGGCTGGGCGTTGCAGCCCTGGGGTTCATCGGCTACTACGTCGGCAGCTACCTCGATTTCGCGGGTTTGCAGTACATCTCGGCGGGGCTGGGCCGGCTGATTCTTTACCTCTACCCGACCATCGTGGTGCTGATGTCGGCGCTGTTTCTGAAACAACCGATCCGCAAGCGGCATGTGATTTCGCTGGCGTTGTCGTATGGCGGCATTGCGCTGGTATTCAACGAAGAAATCCGCATGGGCGATAGCACGCAACTGAGCTGGAACCTGATGCTGCTCGGCGCGGGACTGGTGTTCGCCAGCGCCATTGCCTATGCGATTTATCTGATTGCGGGCAGCCGTTACGTGCAGACCATGGGTTCCATGCGCTTCACTGCGTATGCGGCGACGTCGGCTTCGTTTTTTGTCATTGCGCATTTCATGGCGCTGCGCGGACCTTCACAGCTTGCGGTTTCCAATGACGTGTACCTCCTGGTGCTGATCATGGCGATCTTCACCACGGTGATGCCGCTGTGGCTGATGGCAGAAGGACTGAAGCGCATCGGCGCCAATCAGGTGGCGCTGGTCGGCTGCATCGGACCGTTATCGACGATGGTATTCGGGCAGATTTTTCTGGGCGAAGTCATTACGTTGATTCAGTTGCTCGGCGCAGGCCTGGTGCTGGCGGGCGTGTTGATCATCAGTCTCAAGCCACAAGCCGCTGCCGTAACCAAAAACATATAAGTATTTGTTTTTATTGATAATTTAATATATTTCTCCAGCGTCATTCCACACTGTATCCAGCGCATTTGCCCATCCATTCCCGCGTTGCGATACTCGCGCTTGTTTTTGCAGAAACACCTCACGCCATCCCGCCACAGGAACCCGCATGAAACTCTGGTACCAAAGCCTCGCTCGCCAAACTGAATCCACGCCCTACGGCGAAATCCTGCGCGCCACCATCGCTGCCGCCGTAGACCCCGGCACCACGGTCGATATGCGCGGCGTAGCAAAATCGGCGGGCATCGGCGTGCACTATCGCTTTCTCGAGCATCACGACATGCGCGAAGTGATGTTCAACGCGATGCAGGCCGAGCGCGAAGGCTACGACGCTTTTCTGATCGGCAACATCAGCGATGCCGGCATCCGCGAAGCGCGCGAGTGCGTGAATATTCCCGTGCTCGGCCTGTGCGAAACCAGCCTGCATCTCGCCAGCATCATGGGCGCCAGTTTCGGCCTGGTGACGATCAGTCCGAAATGGAATCTGCGCATCATGGAAAACGTGCAGCGTTACGGGCTGGAGCGACGCTTCGTCGGCATGGAACCGATGAACACCTCGCCCATCGAATTGAAGCGCGCGATGATCGATATGCCGTTTCGCCAGGGCATCATCGAGCAGTTCAATGTCGCCGCAAAAAAACTCCTCGACAAAGGCGCAGAAATCATCATCCCGGCCGGTGGCGACATCATCGTGTTTCTCGCCGAATCGAAGACCTACGACATCGAACGCGCGCCCATCGTCAACGGCATCGTCGAACTGGTGAAAATGGGCGAGATGGCGGTAAAGCTGCGAAAAATCACCGGCCGCTTCACCAGCAAGCGCTTGTCCTACGCCCCGCCCACCGGCGACTATCTCGAACGCACGCGGGCATTTTACGGCGCGGATGTTTATCCTGATCCGAAACGGGACTGACAAGCCATGCGACTTTTTTGCCTGACTGTCGGCACGCTGATCTGCACCGGCGCAATGGCGCAAACAACACCGATCTACCCCAACCGCCCCATACGCATGGTGGCAGGCATGCCCGCCGGCGGCGGCGCCGATCTCAACGCGCGCCGACTCGCCGCGCAACTAAACCGCATCCTCAAACAGAACATCGTGGTGGAAAATATCGCCGGCGCAGCGGGCAACGCCGCAGCGGTCACGGTAGCGGGCGGCAATCCCGACGGGCACACCATATTTTTCTCGTCGCATCCGGTGTTCGCGGTGAATCCGGTGCTGTATGAAAAACTGCCGTTCAATCCCGCCGACTTTCAGCCGGTGACGCTGGTGAGCCAGGCGTCGCATGTGCTGCTCGCCACGCCATCGCTGCCTGCGGCCAAAATATCCGATCTGATCGCGCTCGCCAAAACCAAACCACGCGCCATCAACTTCGGTTCCGGCGGGCCCGGCACCTCGCTGCATCTCGCGGGCGAGTTGCTCAACTACACGGCGAAAATCGAACTCGTGCACATCCCGTATCGCGGCGCGGCGCCAGCGGTGGTCGCGCTGATCGGCAACGAAATCCAGCTGCTGTTCGACAACTCGATGACCGCCATCGGCCATGTACGCGGCGGCCGGGTCAAGGCGCTGGGCATCGCGGCCAAATCACGATTGGCGGCCATTCCCGATGTGCCCACGCTGGACGAGTCGGGCGCGCCCGGCTTCGAAGCGGGCATTTCGCACGGCGTGCTGGTACTTGCCGCCGTGCCCAAGCCCACGGTGGCAGCGCTCAATCGCGCGATCAACAGTGCGATCAGCGAACCGGAATACAAATCGGCGATGGGCGAATTCGGCGTGACACTGATGGGCGGCACGCCGGAACAGTTTGCGAATTTCATCGCGGCAGAGCGCACGAAATATGCCGAGCTGATCAAGAAGCAGGGCATCAAGGCGAATTGATTCCTTGCGGTGCCGGCAAATGGCCCCGAACTTCCAGAATCATTTGTTTAATTGAACCTATCTCATGAACACAGCCACTGCCTACGAAACCATCATCATCGGCGGCGGACTCGCCGGACTCACCTGCGGCCTGCGCCTCGCTGAGCAAGGCGTAAAAGTCGCCATCCTCGAAAAGGGCGAGACCGATCGCTATATGTGCAACTCGCGCATCTGCGGCGGTGCATTTCACGTGTCATACCGCGATGTATTCGAACCGCCCGCCAATCTGCTCAACGCTATCAACAGCCACACCCACGGTTTTGCCAAACCCGAATTCGCGGAGACGATTGCGAGCCATGTCGCCACCACGGTAAATTTTCTTAAGTCCAAAGGTATACGCTATATCAAGGTAGGCACCGCATCGCATCGCCAGACCACCCTGGCGCCCCCCATCGCCACCAAGGGCCGCGATTACTGGCATGGCCGCGGCGGCGATGTGATGCTGCGTACGCTGCACGCCGAGCTGAAAAAAGCTGGCGCCACTCTGCTGCTGGGCACGCGCGCGCTGCGGCTGCGCATGGCGGGCGGCCAGTGTGTCGGAATCGAAGCCGAACAGCAGGGCAAACCGCTGACGCTCGATGCGCGCAATGTGGTGATCAGCGACGGTGGATTTCAGGCCAACCTTGAAATGCTCAAAGAATACATCTCGCCCGCGCCCGAAAGAATCCGCCAGCGCAATGCGCAGACCGCGATGGGCGACGGCCTCAAAATGGCGCGCGCCATCGGCGCACAACTCACCGACATGAAGCGCTTCTACGGTCACATGCTGATTCAGGACGCGATGACCAACGACGACCTGTGGCCGTTTCCGGTGATGGATGATTTGTGCGTTGCCGGCGTGATGGTCGATAACAGCGGCACACGGTTTGTCGACGAAGGGCTGGGCGGCGTGTACCTCGCCAACCACGTCGCGGGGCTGGCGGACCCGCTCTGCAGTACCGTGATTTTCGATCAGCCCATTTGGGACGGCCCAGGCAAAGCGTTCATCACGCCAGCCAATCCGCTGATCGTGACCAACGGCGGCACGGTGCATAAAGCAGGCAGCATCGCCGAGCTTGCGAAAAAAGTCGGCCTGCCGACGCAGGCACTGGAGCAAACCATTGCGCAATACAATGCCGCAATCGACGCTGGCACTGTCACGCAATTGACGCCCACTCGCACGACCAGCAGCCACAAAGCCCTGCCGATCCGCAGCGCACCGTTTTACGCCGTGCGTATGGCAGCAGGCATCACCTACACCATGGGCGGCATTGCCATCGATACACACAGCCAGGTGCTCGATGCCAACAACAACCCCATCACGGGTCTCTACGCGGCGGGCTGCGCCACCGGTGGTCTCGAAGGCGGCGAACATGTAGGCTATGTCGGCGGATTGAGCAAGTCATCGGTCACCGGCTTTCGCGCGGCGGAACATATCGCGGCAAACCGGGCGCGATAGCACCACGAACGGAATACCATGCAACTGACGCTTGCCGACGCCACCGATCTCGCCATACGCGCCCTGTCGCGCGCCGGCATGACTGCGGAAAATGCCCGCATCACTGCCGATCATCTGGTCGATGCCGCGCTGTGCGGGCACGAATACTCGAGCCTGCCGCGCGTGATTGCGCTGGCCGAAGCCATGCGCGATAAACCGCCGGCCACAGCCATCCGCGTGATTCGCGAGAATCATTGCTCCGCGCTGATCGACGGTGGCGACAACGTAGCCTACGTGGTGTCCATACACGCCATCGACAAGGCGGTGGAGATCGCGCGCAAAAACGGCGTGGCCGTAGTGTGCGCCAACAACACATGGTTCAGCGGGCGACTCGCCTACTACGTTGAACGCGCAGCACGGCAAGGCTTTATCGCAATGCACACCACCAACACCACGGCAAGAGTCGCTCCGCACGGCGGCGTGGACAGGCTGATGGGCACCAATCCGTTCGCGATTGCGTTCCCGGGTGAAGACGACCCGTTGATCATCGACATCGGCACCTCGCAGACCACGTGGGGCGACGTGGTGTTGGCACGCACCAAGGGCGAGCCGCTGCCCGAGGGCATGGCGGTGAATCCGGCGGGATATCCGACCACCGATCCCGATGAAGCACTGGAGGGTGCAATCCTGCCTTGGGGCGGGCCGCGCGGCAGCGGACTCGCGCTGGCAGTACAGTTGCTCGGCATCCTCGCCGGCAGCGACTTGGTCATCGACGACATCAGCAACTACGGATTATTTTTTATGGTGATCGATCCGCGATTGTTCATGCCCAGTGATCAGTTCCCCGCGCGCGTGTCGGCGTTTCGTCAGGTGATCGCGGCGAATCGACCCCTCGCCGCCAGCGGCGGCGCGGTGCGCGTACCTGGAGACAGCAGCCAGCAGAAGCGCCGCGCGAATCGCGAAAAAGGCGTGATCAACCTTGACGAAAAAGTGTATGCAAAGTTGTGCGAGTTAGCTGGGAAATGAATTTAAGTATCTATTTTTATTATGCGAATAAACGACACACCCAATGCGCAACATGCCGCGCGCTTGATCGATTTCTCGGCCACACTCGCGCCAGCCGCGATACCGCGCACCGCGTTCGACAACGCCAAACGCTGCCTGCTCGATGCCATTGGCTGCGGTTTGTTCGGCGCGAGCCAGCCGTGGTCAAAAATCATGGCGGCACAAATGTTCACGGAAAAATCGCAAGGCACGTCCACCGTGTTCGGCCACGTCGCAGCGCTGGCCGCGCCCGCGGCCGCGCTGTGCAACGGCACGGCGATACACGGATTTGAACTGGATGATCTGCTGCCGGCGGCGATCATACATCCCGGCACGGTGATTGTTCCCGCCGTGCTGGCCGTGGCCGAAGCCGTCGATGCCAGCGGTGAACAACTGTTGCGCGCACTGGTCATCGGCTACGAAGCCACCGCGCGCATCAGTCTCGCGATGGGCACCGATGCGTCGCATCACGGCTTTCACAAAACCAGCGTGGTGGGGCCGGTGGCTTCCGCGATTGCTGCTGGCTGCGTGCTGCGACTGAATGCGGCACAGCTCACCTGCGCCGCAGGCATTGCTGCGTCGATGGCATCGGGCATCAAGAGTTATGTCGCGAGCGGTGGCGGCGGCATGGTGAAGCGCATGCATGCGGGCTGGGCCGCATCCTCGGGCGTGCGCGCAGCGCTGCTGGCGCGCGATGGTTTTACCGGGCCATCCGGCGCAGTGGATGGGCGTTACGGCTTGCTGGATGTGTTCGGTGGAACAGCGGCCGACCCCGAAGCACTGACAAAGGGGCTGGGCGAAAGCTGGGCCATCAACGAAGTGTGGTTCAAGGTGTATCCTCTCTGCGGTTGGATACAGGGCGTGGTGCAGTTGCTCGGCGCTATGCGCGGAGAGATTAACCAAGGCAGGCCGCTTGCGCCCGATCAAATCAAAAAAGTGGTTATCGGCACCAGCCGCTTTGCCGTCAACGGCAACAGCAACCCCACACCAGCCGACACCATGGACGCGCAATACAGCATTCCGTATTGCGCGGCACTGGCACTCACGCGCGACCCTGGCGATCCGCACGCGTTTGAACCGGCTGGTTACAACAATCCTGAAATGCTTGCCATCGCGGCGCGCGTGGAAACGCGAATGGATGACGCATGCGAAGCGGTGTATCCGCAGCGTTTCGGTTCGCGCGTGCAACTGCATCTTGCCAACGGTGATGTGAAAGAAGCGCTAACACTCGATCCGCACGGCACACCCGCCGATCCGTGTTCGGACGCGGAACTCACGGACAAATTTATGCGGCTCGCAGCATTGTCACCACTGAAAGTCGATGGTGACGCGATTGTTCGCGCGGTGCGGCACCTGGATACCAGTAATTCTCTGCACAAATTGAGCCGCGCTTTACACCCGGCGTGAACTGGACGTTCACGTCCTCCGTGCGTATGCTGCAATTAAAGGGATGCGTAGGGACGCGTGTCGCTCAGGTCGGCCATTAAACTTCGCAGACGCCACCATGCCAGAAAATCACGTTCAACTCATCGCAGCCTGCCTCGCAATGGTGCTCCTTGTGTTCGCTGTAGGCGTCGCAATGCTCTTCACTCGCGTTCAGGAGATGCGACGAAAGCGCATTCACGTTCAAGCAGCCGCCAACTCGTTAAAGATGGCAACTCATCTTGAAAATGTTCAAGTCGCAGACAATTTTCGCAACCTCTTCGAGGTCCCGGTTTTGTTCTTCGCCCTGGCGGCCATCGCGCTCGCCACGGGCTACGTTCCCGGCTGGCTTGTAATCTGCTCGTGGATTTACTTCGCTTTGCGAGTGCTGCACAGCGTCATCCACTGTACATACAACAAGGTCTATCATCGCTTTATCATTTTTCTGGCAAGCTTTGGTCTGTTGGTGGGAATGTGGATCGCTTTTTTTGTATCACTCACGTCAAAAAATGCTGTCTAACGCGTGGTTGCAACCGACAGTTGCCAGCGGCCTTTGTCCGCTGATGACTGCGGCCGAACCAAACCGTTAACGACTATGAAGCGAGTTCTCATATTTTTCCTTGCCATGGCGGCTGGCAGTACAGCATTGCCTGTCAACGCGGCCGATGGCAGGGTCAACTTTTCTGCCGAAGGCGACTTTTCGGAATCCGCCATTCGACGCGGCGTCAAAGCCACAAGAGAACAATGCGACAAGGTGGACAACGCCGTCTGGGTCAGCACCAAGGATCACGGCGAGGAGTGCCTGAAGTATTGGGCTGCCGGATTCTCGGATAAGACCGCGGACCGCGCGGTGGTTTTCTTCCATGGGGACATTTGGGTGGGCGCTGGAAAGACCAGCAACGCCTATCTGCGGGCGACCAACCGGACCCTTCAGCGGGATGCGGAAGCGTGGTCGAGTAAGCTCGCGGCACCGTATATTTTCTTTGCCCGGCCCGGCGCGTACGGTTCCTCTGGAGACCATATGCAGCGGAGGCGGGCGGCCGAAACCATCCTGATCTCAGCTGCCCTGGAAAAAATCAAGGAGCGGCTGAAGATCAGGGAATTCGTTGTGGCGGGTCAAAGCGGAGGCGGACATGTCACGGCTTCGCTTATTACTTACCGCGCTGATATCGTTTGCGCCGTGCCTACATCCGCCCCGTCCTCACCTCGTGTGCGATGGACGATCAAGAGCTTAAAGAAAGACACCACCGGGCACAGCGATTCCTACGAGCCGACGGAGCATCTTCAAAAAGGCAAGATGCATGAAAAGCTGCGTGTTTTTGTGCTGGGTGATCCTGATGACAAAAACGTGGTGTGGCCTTCGCAAATCATCATGACCGCCAAACTGAAGGATGCGGGCATCCCGGTGGCGACGCTTCATGGAAAGGGAACGGGCCCCGATGGTCACGGACTCGCTAACTCGGCCCGTATCGTTGCCGGTTGGTGTTTCAAGGATCTTCCAACCGAAGAGATTCTTCGAAAAGCTGCGGAGGGGCTGCGAGGATGAGTTACATCGTTCACTGCCCGCTCGATACAGAGTCCTGTAAACTGGTTTTGCCCGGCCGCGCGGCCACTCGAAGGCAGCGGTAGATGACAGCAGTATCTCGCACCCAGCTCCGTGTAGGCCTCATCTCCGACACGCACGGCCTGCTCCGGCCCGAAGCCAGGGCGTTCCTGCGGGGCAGCGACTATATCGTTCACGGCGGCGATATCTGCGATCCTGCCATCCTTGACGATCTTGCCGCCATCGCGCCCGTTACCGCGGTACGAGGCAACAATGACCGCGGAGCGTGGGCCGAGCGATTGCCGGAAACCACGATTCTGCAAGTGGGCAAGGTGCATATCTATGCGATCCACGATCTCGCGCAACTCGATATCGAACCGAAGGCCGCGAGCGTCCGTGTGGTCATCTCCGGCCACTCGCACAAGCCTCTGGTCGAGGAGCGGGACGGCGTGCTCTACGTCAATCCGGGAAGCTCCGGACCACGCCGCTTCACGCTGCCCATCGCGGTCGGCGAACTCATTGTCAGCGGCAACTTGGTCTCCGCGCGCATTGTCGAGCTGGCGGGCTGACTCCGGCACTATGCAGTAAACTGTCACTGGCGTACACCAGTGGTTTTCAATTTCGTTTCCACAACCGTTTCACCGCTTAACTGGGAGAGTCACCATGACGATGCAGAAATGGGCGTCATCCATAGTATCCAGTGCGCTGCTTGTCGCCGGCCTGTTTGCGGGCACGCTTGCCATGACGCACGAGGCGCAGGCACAGGCCACCACGCGCGTGTTTGAGATGCGCACGTACACTACGCACGAAGGCAAGCTCGATGATTTGCAGGCGCGCTTTCGCAATCACACCACGAAATATTTCGAGAAACACGGCATGACCAATATTGGCTACTGGGTGCCGCGCGACCAGCCGAATACGCTGACTTATATTCTCGCCTACCCCAACCGCGAAGCCGCCACCCAAAGCTGGGATGCTTTCCGCAAGGACGAAGGCTGGATCGCCGCGCGCAAGGCGTCCGAGGCCAATGGCCCCATTGTTGCCAAAGTGCAGTCGGTGTTCATGGATCCAACGAATTTCTCGGGCCTGAAGTAGACCCGCACCATAACAAGGCGTGCCCGGGCCGCTGGTCCGGCGCGTGCCGTAACGTAACTACTCGCAGCGCTTGCTGAAGGACTCGCCTGGCCGGAGACCTTCCGCGCAGCGCAACATCTGCATCAGATGCGTCTGCTTGTATTTTTGAGCGAACTCCGCAGCAGTCATGCCGCCTTCCACACGCACGCCGGCATCCGCGCCCGCACGCAACAGATGACGCGCCGCTCCCTGATGGCCCTGCATGGTGGCCATCATCAGCGGCGTATTGACACTGATCATGCGGCCTTGGGCATCGGCATTGACGCGCGCGCCCCTTTCAATCAAATAACGCACCGTGCTGTCGCGCCCGGAATACGCGGCATAGCCCAGCGGGGTGTATGAGTTGCCGTAGTTTTCGAGCTCGGCGCCCGCCTCTACCAGCATTCGCACCGCCTGATCGTAGCGATCATGCGATAACGTACCGCGCTCACGGTCTTCCTGGGCAAAAAAGGAGGCCAGCATTAGCGCGGTATCGTTGTCTGGCGTGCGCGCATTGAGATCGGCCTTCGCAGAAACCAGGTAACGCAACACGTTGAGCGACGCATGGCGCGCCGCCACCGTGATCAGCGGCGTCGCACCATAGCCGATGCCCGGAATCATGTCGTTCACCCCGATGGCACGAGCGTCGACCAGCGCACGCACTTGACCTGCGTCGTCCACCGCGATGGCATTGGATAAACGCTCGCGGTCGAGCGTGGCGCCCGACGTCCCCGGGGCGACATGAGCACAACCCGCGGCCACGATCACAACGCAAAGCGCACTGCCACGCGCAACCCATCGAACGAGAAACTGAGCAGATAAGCAACGAATCGCATTCATCATATTCCTTCTCCTCGTCTGGCTATGAAAAGCATCGTCCAGTATAGCCAACTTTTCAGCAAATGAAACCGGAATCTCATACGTTGAACCGGAAATGCATTACATCGCCGTCTTTGACCACGTAGTCCTTGCCTTCGAGGCGCATTCTGCCCGCCTCCTTAGCGCCGTGTTCTCCTTTACCCGCGATGTAATCATTGTACGCAATCACCTCGGCACGGATAAACCCTTTCTCGAAATCGGTATGGATGACGCCGGCCGCTTGGGGAGCCGTGTCGCCTTTGTGGATGGTCCACGCGCGCACCTCTTTGGGCCCGGCTGTGAAGTAGGTCTGCAACCCGAGTAGCGTGTACCCCGCGCTGATCACGCGGTTGAGTCCCGGCTCGGTCATGCCCATGTCGGCGAGGAACACCGCCTTGTCCTCGTCGCCCATGTCAGCGATCTCGGCTTCAATCGCTGCGCACACGGCGACCACCGGGGCATGTTCACCCTCGGCATAGCGCCGCACGGCGTCGAGATGAGGATTATTTTCGAATCCATTTTCCTTGACGTTGGCAACAAACATCGCCGGCTTCGCGGTAATCAGGCATAGCGGCTTCAACACCGCTTTCTCTTCTTCATACAAATCCAGCGAGCGCACCGGCCTGGCTTCGTTCAGGGCCTTCAGGCATTTTTCCAGAACGGCCACCATGCGCTGCGCTTCCTTGTCGCCGCCCGCCTTGGCGAGCTTCACGGTTTTGGCAAGGTGGCGCTCTACTGCAGTCATATCCGCCAGCGCGAGCTCGGTATTGATGGTCTCGATATCGGACACCGGGTCGATGCGACCCGATACATGCACCACGTTTTCATCTTCGAAACAGCGCACCACGTGCGCGATGGCGTCGGTTTCGCGGATATTGGCGAGAAACTGATTGCCCAAACCCTCGCCTTTGGACGCGCCGGCCACCAGCCCGGCGATATCGACAAACTCGACCACGGCGGGAAGCAGTTTCTGCGGTTTGGCAAGCTCGGCGAGCTTGGCGAGCCGCGGATCAGGCACCTCCACGATCCCGACGTTGGGCTCTATGGTGCAGAACGGATAATTTTCCGCCGCGATGCCCGCCTTGGTCAACGCATTGAACAGCGTGGATTTGCCGACGTTGGGTAGGCCGACGATGCCGCATTTTAAAGACATGTTTTTATCCGTGAAACGTACGCATGGGTGTTGCTACTGCCGAGTATGCAACTGGAGCATCGCTGCCTCCATCTGATCCGAAATTATTTGTGGCCATACTTGCAAGGCACGCGCCATGGCATCTTCGATCGCATCCCGTTCACTAACGCTTGGCGCATGCAGCACATAGTTAACCACTTCCCGTTCCGACATTGCGTTGTCGCGCGGATGACCTATGCCAATACGTAGACGCCAGAAATCCTGAGTGCCAAGATTCGCAGCAACGCTCTTTAATCCATTGTGGCCCGATAGTCCGCCGCCGAATTTGAGCTTCACTCCACCGGGTGGAAGATCGAGCTCATCGTGCGCCACCAGAATCTCCTTCGCGTCAATCTTGTAATAGCTCGCCAGCGCAGCCACCGCCTGTCCGGAGTTATTCATGAACGTTTCGGGTTTCAGCAGCCAGAGTTCGTCATTGCTCGTAGAGACCTTGGCGACCGAGCCCTGGAAACGTGATTCCCGTTTGAACGTTACGCGCGCTGCGCCGGCAAGCCAATCATCAACCCACCAGTAACCGGCGTTGTGTCGTGTGGCTTCATACTTGTTGCCGGGATTTCCCAGTCCGACGACCAGTTTCATGCGGAAGTATCCGTAAAAAAACCCGCCATATCGGGACGATACGGCGGGCCGATGAAACGTTCAACCAGCAGACTACTTGCCGCCTTCCTTCTTGGGCGCAGCAGCAGCTTCCTTCTTGGCAGGCTCCTTCTTGTCGCCTGCCGCAGCGGCAGCGGCGGCCGCCACATCTTCGGGTTTCTGACCGGTAATCTCGGTGACTGGCGCGGCGACGGCTTCTTCCTCCACCGGCGCTTCTTTCGGCATCTGCACGGTTACCACGCCGGGGTTTTCTTTTTTCAGGCGCGGGATGGGCTCCACGCCTTTCGGAAATGCCAGGTCGTTCACGTGCATCGAGTGCGCGAGCTGCAAATCCTTGACGTCGACTTCGATGTATTCCGGCAGATCATCCGGCAGACACTGAATTTCAAGGTCATTGATGATGTGTTGCACCACGCCGCCGCCGACTTTCACACCCACGCAGATATCGACATTCACGTAGTGCAGCGGCACTCTCATGTGAACCTTCTTGTTCTTGTCGACGCGCTGAAAGTCGACATGCAGCACCATCGGCCTGAACGGATGCATCTGGAAATCGCGCAGCAGCGCCGGCCCCGTCACGCCATCCACCGTCAGATCGAGCACCGACGCATGAAACACTTCCAGCTTGAGATGACGCAACATCGCCGCTTGATCGAACTCGACGGTTTGCACCGGTTTGTCGGCCCCGTAGATAATGCCGGGGACGCGCCCGCTGGTACGCAGGCGGCGGCTCGCACTCGTGCCCTGTAGCGTACGCGGGTAGGCAGTTACAGCAATCTTCATTTGATTCTCCTGATATTCGGAACGTCCGCGACCAGATCGTTCCGGGTTAAAAAACCAAACTCGATGAGCTTGGCTAAAACTGATTCAACAATTTATTCAATAACTCATTCTACAAACAAGGAACTGACCGAGTCCTCCGCGCTGATGCGGCGTACCGTCTCGGCAAACAGCCCCGCGATCGATAACACCCGTATGCGGCTGCACGCTTTCGCGTCTTCGCGCAGCGGGATGGTATCGGTCACCACCAGCTCATCCAGCTCCGAGTTCGTGATGCGCTCAATGGCTTTGCCCGACAACACCGGGTGCGTGCAATACGCCAGCACCCTGGCTGCGCCGCTTTTTTTCAACGCGCTGGCGGCCTCGCACAACGTATTGGCGGTGTCCACCAGGTCGTCGACGATGACGCAAGTGCGCCCTTCCACCTCGCCGATGATATTCATCACGGTTGCCACGTTCGGGCGCGGCCGGCGTTTGTCGATGATCGCCAGATCCGCTTCAAGGCGTTTTGCCAGCGCGCGCGCGCGCACCACACCCCCCACGTCCGGCGACACCACCACCAGTTCGTTGTAGCTCTTCTTCCACACATCGCCTAGCAATATCGGCCCGGAGTAAATATTGTCCACGGGAATATCGAAAAATCCCTGTATCTGTTCCGAGTGCAGATCCATCGTCAATACGCGATCTACGCCCACCGTGGTCAACATGTTCGCCACCACCTTGGCGGTGATCGGCACCCGCGCCGAACTCGGCCGCCGGTCCTGCCGCGCGTAACCCATGTACGGAATCGCCGCGGTAATGCGCCCGGCAGAGGCACGCTTCAAGCCGTCCACCATCACCAGCAACTCCATCAGGTTGTCGTTGGTCGGCTGGCAGATCGATTGCAGCACGAACACATCGCGTCCACGCACGTTTTCGAGAATTTCGACCATCACCTCGCCGTCGGAAAAACGTCCGACCTTGGCGCGCCCCAGCGTGACGTGCAGATGTTCCGCGACATCCGCAGCAAGCTGCGGTATCGAGTTCCCGGTAAACACCATCAGACGGTCAAGCATCGCGGCGCAACTCCGATTCGTTAACTACAGCAGCGGTCGGCAATTGTGAATTCTGGCTGGGGAGGTAGGGATCGAACCTACGAATGCCGGAATCAAAATCCGGTGCCTTACCACTTGGCGACTCCCCAAAAAATACAATAAAAAACAAATAGTTATAATTAATGCGTTGTAAATCATCAACCCGCCAATTCATACAGCGGATGGCGCTGCAGACCGCGCGCCACGAAACCCTGCATGCCCGCTGGCAGTCGCGCGATCACTTGCCGCGCTTCCGTCTCACTGCCAAACGGCGCAAATACACATGCCCCGGAACCGGTCATCAGCGCATCCCCGGATTTCGCAAGCCACGCCAAATGCCGTGCGACCTCCGGATATTGCCGTAATACCAGCGGCTGCAGATCATTAACCGCAACCCCCGGCACGCCGCCAGTAAAGCCTTGTATTGTAACCTTTTGGGAGTCCCTTTTCAAATCAGGGTGGCTGAAAACCGCAGCCGTGGGCACCACCACCGGCGGGCACAAAACCACATACCAGACCGCGGGCAAATCCAGCGCCCGAAGCTGCTCGCCTATACCCTCGGCCAGCGCGTTTTCCCCGAATACGAACACCGGCACATCCGCGCCCAACTTGACTGCCAGATCAAGCAGTTGCGCACGGGACAGGCGCGTTTTCCACAGTGAATTGAGCGCGATCAAGGTGGTTGCCGCATCCGAGCTGCCGCCACCCAGCCCGCCCCCCAGCGGCAGGCGCTTGTCGAGGAATATATCCGCGCCGCACCGCGTGCCGCTGGCTTGCCGCAGCGCCTGCGCCGCACGCACACAAAGATCATCGGCCACGGGCACCCCGGGCACGTCGTTCGCGCGTTCGATTACGCCGTCAGCACGAACCCGGAAACGCAGCTCGTCGCCGTAATCGATGAAACGGAACACCGTCTGCAGCAGGTGATAGCCGTCACTGCGCCTGCCCACCACCCTCAACATCAGGTTAAGTTTTGCCGGCGCAGGAAAAGGCTCCGAAAAACCACTCATGGCGATTTACTTGGTCAGGGGAGTACCCTGGATGTTTTCGTTAGCCTCAGACTCGCGCCGCCAACTGTCGATCACCAAGCGGATGGTCTGCGCGGCACCCGTGACTTCGACACGGCGCGGCAAGCCATCGTATTCCGGCGCGGCAGTGTACTCGTAGCCGATGCGCCAACCGTCTTGTGTCATGCGCGTGATGCGTCCGCTGCTATCGCGCTCCGCGATATCCACGGCAAGATTCGGCGCCGGCATCCCGCGCATCCAGTGTTGCAGGCGCGCCAGTGGAAACTCCCAGCCGAGCGCCTGTCGCGTCAACGATTCGACACGTGCGCCGTGGTATTTGGTCTGGTCGGTAGCGGTGATTGTCGCGCCCGTGCCGTCTTCACGCACATGTGCCAGCGTCTGGCCGGTCGGGGTCATCATCCACACTTCATCATGTTCCGCGCCATGCCACCAGCGCACATTGGAACTGAACGCCTTACCGTCGTAGCTGACCAGCACTCGCCCCAGCACGTCAAAGGGCGCGGAACGCGGGCCAGTTTCCTGCGGCGCAAATACCGCACACGCGCCCAACAAAGACAGTACCAGGAGCGAACCAAGCGCCCTGAGAACCATCATTTAGCGGCAGGCAGCAACGATGGCGCAAAGCGTTTGACGGTGCCTTGCAGCGTTTCGTTGGCAGGGTTTCCCTTGAGCAAGTCGCTCCAGATTTTCTGCGCTTCGTCGCGTTTGCCGTCCACCCACAGCACTTCGCCCAGATGCGCGCCCACCTCCGCGTCCTGCCGCAGGGCAAACGCGCGGCGCAGTGCTATCAATGCCTCGGTTCTTTGGCCCATGCGATACAGCACCCAGCCCAGACTGTCGATGATGTAGGCGTCCTGCGGCGCGAGTTCCAGCGCCTTCTCGATCAGTTTGCGCGCCTCCGGCAGCCGCTGATTGCGGTCGGCCAGCGTATAGCCTAGCGCGTTGTAGGCGTGCGCATGATCAGGCTGCAACTCCACCACGCGCTTCAGATTGCGTTCCAGCACATCAAGGCGGTCGAGTTTTTCCGCGAGCATCGCCTGATCGTAAAGCAGGTCCACCGAATCAGGCGCGCCTTCCAGTGATTTGCCCAGCAGATCGTAGGCGGCTTTGTAGGCCTGTGCTTCGCGCAACAGGTTTGCTTCCGCCTGCACCAGTTGGATGCGCTGCGCGTCGTTGCTCGGCGTAATCGTCTGCAAATACTTGCGCGCCTCGTCCATCTTGCCCTGCTTGACCAGCACGCCGGCGTAGCGCGCCTGGGCATTCATGTAGCGTTCACCCGAAGTAATGCCGCCGTACCATTTGAGCGCTTCGTCATATTGCTTGCGCTCCTCGGCAATCTGGCCCAGTGACAGCCAGATCGCGTCGGGCTCCTTGTGACCCGCGGCCAGCGCACCCTTCAGATGCTTTTCGGCGACATCAAAATCGCTGGATTGCAACGCCAGCAGCGCCACCGTCAGCGCGAGATCGGGATTTTTCGGTGCCTCGGCAACCAGCATTTCGAATTGCGCACGCGCATCGGCCTGGCGCTTTTCAGTCACCAGCAGCCGCGCATAGTTAAGCCGCACATCATTGGCCTTCGGGTAACGCTTGAGATAGTCTTCAAGAAACGCCAGCGCTTCGGCATTGGACCGGCGCGCGAGCGCCTGCACCTGAACCAGCGCGGCCAACTCGAAATCGGGCCTGAGGGCCAGTGCCGCGCGCGCTTCCGTCAGCGTAAGCTCGGCCTCATTGGCAATCCACGCCGTCTGCGCCACCGCAAGGCGCACCTCCGCAATAGTGTCGTACGGGCGCGCCAACGCACGCACCAGTTCGAGTACGGATTTTTTATCTTTATGACGCGCCAGCAATTGCGCAAGCTGCACGAAATTCTGGCCCACGTTTCCTTTGTCGGCGGCGAGCCATTGTTCGAGATGGGGTTGCGCATCGCTCACGCGTTCCTGATTGACCAGCAAGGCCGCCATTACCTGGCGTGCCTGCTGCGAAGCAGGATCGGCTTTTTGCCACAGGCTGGCGGCTTCCAGCGCCTCCTTCTGCATGCGCGCATTCCACGCGATTTCGGTGGCGCGCTGCGCCACGCGCGGATCGCGCGTCTCACGCGCAAGCTCCAGAAAGGTCTGCACCGCTACTTGCGGTTGCCCGCGCTGCAGGGCGATCTCGCCCAGCATCAATTTGTAGAGCAATTCCTGCGACAACTCGACCGCGGGCAGATTCGCCGGCGGCACCGGCTTGCCGCGCGGCACCACCTGCAGCGGCGCCTGCGCGAACGCGGGAATCGTCATCGCGCATGTAAACACAACGGCAACGGAAAAAAATGCCGCGTTGAACAGCCTGACGTGGGGTGATGTCATAAAAGGGCAGGTTCCCGCAACGAGGATGGAAAGGGTGAAATAACCAAATGATTATTTGGAGATTTTGACGGTTTTTACTTCATTAAGTTGCACAGTTTAGGTATATTTCGCACACACTACAAGCGCCTCTCCTCCGCTACTCGTATCGATGACATTACCCGCACCTTCTACGCCTAGCCCTGCGGTAACCCTTTCCGCCCGGGGACTATCGCGTCGCTTCGGCGCGCACACAGCGGTGGACAGTATCGATCTCGAACTGCGGCGCGGCGAAGTGCTGGGGTTTCTCGGTCCCAACGGCGCGGGCAAGACCACTTCGATGCAAATGCTCACCGGTAACCTCGCACCAACCACTGGCGCGGTCAGCATCTGCGGTGTGGACCTGCTCGAAACTCCGGTGGCCGCCAAGGCGCATATCGGCTATTTGCCGGAAACGCCGCCGTTGTATCGCGAACTCAATGTCAGGGAGTATCTCGACCTCGTGGCGCGGCTGCATCGCGTGCCCAAGGCGCGCCGGCGCGCTGCCGTTGACAAAGCACAGGCGCGCTGCGGACTGAGCGACGTCAGCCGCAAGCTGATCGGCACGCTGTCCAAGGGCTACCAGCAGCGCGTGGGTATCGCGCAGGCCATCGTGCATGAACCTGACGTCATTATCCTCGATGAACCCACCGTCGGTCTCGACCCCAACCAGATACGCGACATCCGCGCGCTGATACGCGAACTGGGCGGCACGCACAGCATCATACTTTCCACGCACATCCTGCCGGAAGTCGAGGCCATCTGCGACCGCGTGCAAATCATGCATCACGGCAAACTGGTCTACAGCGACACCATTACGGCGCTGAAGCAGTTTCATAGCAGGCGTGTCCTGCTGGTGGGTCTGAACCACCCCCCCGCGATGCATGAGTTGGCGGCGATCCCCGGCGTCACGCACGCGGAGCCCGCGGGCGAGAACCTGTTTCGTGTACATATCGCTGCCGGCACCGACCCCACGGATCGCATCGTTGCACTGGCCGCCGAACGTCAATGGGGACTGCATCAGATCGCACCCGAGCAAACGAATCTCGAAGACGTGTTTGTCAACCTCACCACGCAGGATGGAGGAAACACGGCATGATCTTCACCATCGCCGGCAAAGACCTGAAATCGTTGTTCACCTCGCCGATAGCGTGGGTAGTACTGACTTTCGTACAGCTCATCATCGGCTACGGTTTTCTCAAGCGCTTCGATGATTTCATGCAATTGCAGCCGCAGTTGATCCAGTTGCCGAGTCCGCCCGGATTTACCGAGCTGGTGGCGGTGCCCACTTTCGCCACCACCGCAGCGATCATGCTGTTCGCGGTGCCGCTGCTGGCGATGCGTTTGATCGCCGAAGAACGCCGCAATCAGACCATGGTGCTGCTGACCTCGGCGCCCATTTCCATAGTGGATATCGTACTCGGCAAATTCTGTGCGCTGATGGGCATGCTGCTGATCATCCTGGCGCTGATCGCGCTGATGCCGTTGTCGCTTTCCACCGCAACAAAACTCGACTACCGGCTGATCGGCAGTATCGTGCTGGGGCTGGCGTTGCTGGCAGCGGCATTTTCGGCGGTGAGCCTGTATGTCTCCAGTCTCACCACGCATCCCATCGTCGCGGCGCTGGGCGCCTTCGGCGCGCTGCTCGCGATGATATTGATGGGCGAAAACGTCGCAGATAACCTGCAAACACGCGGCCTGGGCGTGCTCGCCACCTTCGCGCAGGTGTTTTCACCGGTGAAAAATTTTGAACCGCTGGGCAAAGGCATGATCGACACCTACGCCATTGCCTGTCTGATACTGCTGACGGTGCTGTTTCTGGCGTTTACGGTGCGTCAACTCGAAGCGCGGCGCCTACGCGGGTAGCGGCTGACATGAAAATCACCAGCAAAGTGCGATGGCAGTTGTTGGCGCAGGGCAGCGCCTTCGTCGTGCTGCTGCTCGTCGCCGCGGGTCTGCTGGCATGGGTGGCGCGCGAGTACCGCGCGGAATGGGATGTCACCGCCAGCGCGCGCAATACGCTATCGCAGGGCACACAGGATGCGCTGCGGCAACTGGAAGGGCCTGTCAACATTACCGTCTTCGCGATCACCAAGGATGGTGGCGGAAACGATTTGCACAAACTAATGCAGCAAAAATTTCGCCCGTGGCAACGCGTAAAGCCCGACATCGCGCTCACCTTGATCGATCCGCGCGACGACCCGAAACGTGCCCAAGCCGCCGGACTGCGCTCGCCCAACGAACTGGTGATCGAGTACAAAAAACGCAGCGAACATCTGCCGCTGGGCGAATTCAACGAACAGAATTTCGTCAATGCGCTGATCCGCCTGTCGCGCACCAGCAGTGCCGTGATTTACTGGCTCGACGGCCATGGCGAGCGCAAACTCGACGGCGTCGCCAATCACGACCTCGGCGAGTTTGGCAGGCAGTTGCAATTGAAGGGCTACAAACTTTCCAGTCTTAACCTGTCGATCGCACAAGATGTGCCGCGCAATGCTGCAACGCTGATCATCGCCAGCCCGCAGGCAGATTTGCAGGAAGCCGAAGTCGCCACGATCAAGCGCCACGTCGAGGCCGGCGGCAATCTGCTGTGGCTGATCGACCCGGAGCCGCTGCGCGGGCTCGATCCCGTCGCGGAGTTTCTGGGGCTGGTGCTGACGCCCGGCACGGTAGTCGACCCTGCGCTGAAACCGCGCAGCGGACCGCCCACGCTCGCGGTTGCCTCGAATTACGCACGCCATCCGGTCACCGGATCATTTCGCCTGAATACGCTGTTTCCGGGCAGCCGCCAGATCGGCACTGCCGAACGCGAAGGCTGGCGCATGATGCCTTTGATCGAGGTGGCTCAACGCGGCTGGGTCGAAACCGGCAAGCTCGACGAGAAGCCGGTGTTTGACAAAGACCGCGATCTGTCCGGCCCGGTGAATATTGCCACGGCGTTTGAACGCACCACCAATGATCGTCAACAGCGCGTGATCGTGGTCGGCAACGGCCATTTCCTGTCCAATGCGTTTCTCGGCAACGGCGGCAATCTGCAACTCGGCGTGGCGATGCTGAGCTGGCTCAGCGGCGACGACAAATTCATCGCCATTCCGCCGCGTCCGGCAGCGGACGTGCAGATCAATATCGATCAGATGACGTTGTATCTGATTGCGTTTGCATTCCTGCTGGTGTTGCCGCTGGTGTTCGCGCTCACCGGCGTTGTGGTGTGGTGGCGGCGGCGCAAAGCGGTCTGACGGGATCACCCCAGCGATGCGCAAAAGCTGGATTACCCTCTGTGCGCTGCTCGCCGCTGTCATCGCGCTGGGATTGTTTGTCTGGCTGAAACCGCCCAAGACACAGGCGGTGACCATTGCGTTGTCGTCGCTCAAATCCAGCGACGCGCGCGCACTGCGTGTGCTGCGCAAGGGCAAGCCATTGGCAGTACTCGAAAAACGCGGCGCCGAATGGTTCCTGATGGAACCCATCAAAGCGCCTGCCGACGATTTTCAGGTACTGCGTCTGATGGGCATACTCGACGCGAAAAGCCCGTTGCAATATCCGTCGTCGGACCTCGCGAAATTTGAACTCGACACACCGCAGGCGGAAATCACCATCAACGACCAGCGTTTTGCCTTTGGCACCATCAACGCCGTCACACGCGAGCAATACGTGCTGACGCAGAACCGGATATTCCCACTGGACCTGCGCTACGGCGCGGCCGTGCCCGCTGACGCCAGCATGCTTCTGCGACGCAACGTGCTTGCAAAGGACGAGTCGCCAGTGCGCTTCGAGTTCGGCGCGTTTACCGTCGAGAACGACGCAAAGAAATGGATTACTGCACCGGCATCCGGTGAACTTTCGCAGGACGATTACAACCGCTGGGTGGCACAGTGGCGCGAAGGAAGTGGATTGCGCACCGAAGTGACGGACACGCGCAAGGCAGCGGGCGAGATTCTCATCACGCTGAAGGACGGCCGCAAGATCTCGCTTACCGTTTTACAGATCACGCCCGAACTGGTTTTGCGGCGCGCTGATTTGGGTTTGCAATTCGTGTTTACCGGCGATGTGGGCAAGCTCATGATTTCACCGCCCGCCACACGAAAGTAATGCGCGTAAATATCATAACTATTTGTTTTTAAACATATTTAATGCCTGAATTACCGGAGGTCGAAACCACACGCCGCGGCTTGCTCGCGGCGACGGAAGGCGTCCGCATCGACCACGCCATAGTGCGCGAGCGGCGCATGCGCCAGCCGATTTCGCGCGCACTGCCCAAGTGCGTGAGCGGCTTGACGATACGCACGCTGACACGCCGCGCGAAATATCTATTGATCGATTGCGGCACCGGCACATTGATCGTGCATCTCGGCATGTCGGGCCGCTTGTGGCTGGTGGATCGCGATACGCCTGCGGAAAAACATGATCACTTCGACCTGATACTGGCGAATGGAAAAACAATACGCCTGCGCGACCCGCGGCGCTTTGGTCTGGTGCTGTGGCAAACCAGCGATGTAATGCAACACCCGTTGCTCGCATCGCTGGGCCCTGAACCGCTATCCGCGGATTTCAATGGCGCAGCGCTCTACCACGCCACGCGCAACCGCAGCGCCGCAATCAAACTCGTCATCATGGACAGCCATGTCGTGGTCGGCGTGGGAAACATCTACGCCAGCGAAGCGCTGTTTCGCGCCGGCATCAGCCCGCGCATTGCTGCGCGCCGGCTTACGCGCACGCGCTGTGATGCGCTGGCTCATTCCATTCGGGAGACTTTAGGCGAAGCCATCACCGCCGGCGGCAGCAGCATCCGCGATTACGTCGGCAGCGACGGCATGGCCGGGAATTTTCAAAGCAATTTTGCGGTGTACGACCGCGATGGACAATCCTGTACCCGTTGCAGGACGCTGGTCAAGCGTGTGCAACAGGGACAGCGTTCGACGTTTTTCTGCCCGCAATGCCAACGCTAGTTCAGAAACGATAGAGTCGCGCGGGACTATCCACGAGTATTTTCTTGCGAGTGCTGGCATCAGGCACCCATACCGCAAGCTGTTCCACCAGCGCGCCGGTGTTGGGCATTTCGCTATCACTTTGCATCATCACGTGCGGCCAGTCGGTGCCGAACACCAGCCGATCCGGTGCAGCAGCCACCAGTGTTTGCGCGAACGGCGTGAGGTCGTCGTAAGGAATTGGCGTGCGCGAGGTGCGATACGGCGCGGACAGCTTCGTCCACACGCGCCCACTTTGCAGCGCGCGGATTAGCGCCTGAAAGCCGGGGGCATGCACGCCCTGCGCCGGGTCGGGGCGGCCCATGTGATCGATCACCATTTCAGTCGGGAATTCAGCGGCGATACGATCGAAATCCGGAAAATTTTCAATATCGAGCAAGAACTGCGCGTGCCAGCCCAGCCGCGCCACTCGCGCCGCAAGTTTTTTTGCGGCATCGAACTGCACGCCGACTTTTGCCACCAGATTCGCGCGAAAGCCGCGCACGCCCGCTTTGTCGAGCGCGTCCAGTTCAGCATCCGTGACGTCTTCACGCAGCAACGCAATGCCGCGCAGCCTGCCGTGTGACTGTGCGATGGCATCGACAATCACGCTGTTATTCGTGCCGTGTACACCCGATTGAACCACCACACCGCGCGTGAAACCCACCGCATCGTGCATGGCCAGATAATCTTTCAGGAACACCGGCGGCGGGGTGTATTGCCGGTCGTCCGCGTAGCCGTGCTGCGCGCGCGGCCCGAACACATGCGCGTGGCTATCGGTGGCGCCGGGCGGCAAGCTGAATGACGGCTTGCGCGTATTTAAATTGGGGCCGGGGCACAGCGGCGGTTCAGTCTTGTTGATCGTCACGCAATTAAGCCTTTCGAATCCAGCCGAGCAGCAACGCCACCGCGATAGGATTCACAGCGAGAGCGCATTGCAATTGCTTGCGTTCTTACCTATTTACAAAACCTTGAGTACCATCAAGCCGTGATATTTTTCCTGCAACTGCTCGTTGGTTTCTACCACGTCGGGATTCAACGGTATGCAATCCACCGGGCAGACCTTCTGGCATTGCGGCTCATCAAAATGCCCGACGCACTCGGTGCATTTTTTTGGATCGATGACATAGATTTCCTCGCCCGCCGAGATGGCGTCATTGGGGCATTCCGGTTCGCATACGTCGCAATTGATGCACTCGTCGGTGATCATCAGCGCCATGGCCGCTACTTGCCCCCGAGCTGCTTGATCTTGATGTCCAGCCGCTGCGCTACTTCCGGCGACACGAATTTCGTGGCATCGCCGCCGAGCACGGAGATTTCGCGCACCAAGGTTGCCGAAAGGTAGGCATATTGTTCGCCCGGCGTGAGAAAGATGGTCTCGACTTCCGGATACATCTGCCGGTTCATGCCCGCCAACTGGAATTCATAGTCGAAGTCGGACACCGCGCGCACCCCGCGCACGACCACGCGGGCGCCCTGCTGGCGCACAAAATTCATCAACAGCCCTGAAAAACCCATCACTTCCACATTTTTCAGATCCCTGAACGCCTCACGCGCCATATCGACACGTTCATCCAGTGTGAAAAACGGCTTTTTCGATTTGCTGTCGGCCACCGCCAGTATCACGCCGTCAAAAAGCTTGGACGCGCGCCGCATCAGGTCTTCGTGCCCCAGGGTGATCGGGTCAAACGTTCCGGGATAAACCGCCTTGATCGTCATGTGTGGTCCGTTTCAACAGTTGATAATTCACTTGCCCCGCACGGCCCTGACGATGTACCGCCCAGCCTTGCGGCGCGGCCCGCCCGTCGTTATTTTTGCCGCTTTCCCGATACACCACAGCGTCCGGCGCAAGCCGCGGTAAAAGCCGTTCGAACAACATCGCCCACGGGTTGTCCGCAAACGGTGGATCGAGAAACACAACATCATACACACCGCCGTCGGTGCGCAGGAATTCTAGCGCATCCGCCCGGATGACTTCGACCGTTGCCGCATTCAACACAGCACGGCTGGCATCAAGCGCCGTACACACGGCACGTTCCCGCTCGACCAACACTACTTGTTTTGCACCACGCGACGCTGCTTCGAAACCCAACGCGCCGCTGCCCGCATACAAATCAAGGCAGCGCTTGCCGGAAAGGTCTTGCCCAAGCCAGTTGAACAGCGTTTCACGCACGCGATCGGGCGTGGGACGCAAATCTCGGCCATCGGGAAAATGAATGAAGCGGCTGCGCCACGCGCCGCCGACAATGCGCACGCGATTGGCTTTCATGCCCTGGAGACTGCTTCGTGCGCTGCGGCCCGTTTAACGCGCTGCAGCCGAAGGCACGGGTTCTTCGGCACCCACCACCACCGTCACCAGTTGATCGGGATTCACGCGATTGGCAAATGCGCGCTTGATATCCGCGGCGGTGATGCGCTCGACATTCTTCACGAAATCATCCAGATAGGTCAGCGGAAGTTTGTAGAAACCGATCACTGTCAGATAGTCGTGTATCTTGCGATTGCTGTCGATGCGCAACGGAAATCCGCCGATCAGGTTTTTCTTGGCATCCTCCAGTTCCTTCGCGGTGGGGCCATTGGCAACGTACTCGCGCAGCGTCTTCATGGTCACATCGAGTGCTTCCTTCGCCTGATCTTTGCGCGTCTGCATGCCGATGACGAACGAGCCTTTCTGCGCCAGCGGCGAAAAGTAGCTGTACGCCGAGTACGCCAGGCCGCGCTTCTGCCGCACTTCTTCGCTGATGCGCGAGGAAAATCCGCCGCCGCCCAGCACGTAGTTGCCGACGAACAACGGAAAATAATCCGGATCGTCGCGCGCGATCGCGACAGCGCCAATGAGGATGTGGCTCTGCGACGCATGATGCGGAATCAGGCGCGTGGCACTTTGCGGTTTGGCTTCAACCGGCGGCAGCACAGGCTGTGTTCCCTGCGGCTGCGGCAAGCCGGCGGTGATGCGCTCGGCGAGCGCGTTCGCTTCGTCGCGCGACACGTCGCCCATGATCGCAATGATCGCGTCGCGCGCAACGTAGTGCCGTTGATAGAAAGCGACCAGATCTTCACGTGTAATCCTGCCTACGGATTCAATATCGCCGGACGCGCGTTTGCCGTACGGATGATTGCCGTAAATAAGCTGGTTGAAGGTGCGCGACGCAATCGTGCCGGGCTGTATGTCGGATTCCTTGATCGCGCTGATCAGCCGTGTTTTTTCGCGGTCAAACGCGCCCGCCGGAAACACCGGCTTGTGCAATATGCGCGTAAACACTTCCATCGCTTGCTCGCGCTCCGCGCGACTTGATAGCGTGCGTACATACAACCCCGCGCGGTCGCTGTCGAAACGCCCGGAAACACCCGCACCGATATCCGCTGTCTTGCGCGCAATCTCGTCTTCATCCATGCCCTCGGCGCCTAGCCGCATGATGCGATTGGTCATGCTCGCCACGCCGGGCTTGTCAGGGCGATCCATGCCCGCGCCAGCAGTAAAATCAATGCTCAGATCGAGCATCGGAATATCGCGGTTCTCCACGAAATAAACTTTTGCGCCGCTGGCGGTTTGCCAGTGCTGAATCGGCAGGATCGCTTGCGCCGCATTCGGCACCATCAGGGATGATAAAAATATAAATAAAAACAAATACTTACTGCGCATGGCGTAACCCCGCTGGCGGTGCAGCCGGCTTCTTGTCGCCCACCGGCTGTGGATCGAGATAGGCCACCGTCAGCGCATCATCGATCAGATATTTTTTGGCGACTTCGCGCACTTGCTCTGCGGTGACGGCCCTGAATCGCTCGTCCATTACATCAATCGCTTTATACGAAAAACCGATGGTCTCCATCGAACCGATTTGCCGCGCCTGAAAGAACATTGAATCGCGCTGATACACACGCGCGGCAGTAACCTGCGCCTTGATGCGCCGCAGTTCGTCTTCGGTCACGCCGTCATCGATCACTTTTTGCACTTCACGACGCAAGGCTTGCTCCAGTGCCTCGAGTGTTTTCCCGGCGGTCGGCACGCCCGTCAGATAAAAAAATCCAGGCCCGCGTCCGATGCCATCGTAGCTGGCATCGGCGCCGCTGGCGATTTGCGTGCCGCGTATCAGCTCGCGGCTGAAGCGCGCCGCGTCGTTGCCATCGAGCACACTTGCCAGCATATCTAGTGCGTACGGTTCCCAGTCTTTTTCGGCATCGACCAGTCTCGGCGCGCGATACGCCATCACCAGATAAGGCTGTTCTGCGGGCGCCTTCACGGTGATGCGGCGGATGCCGGTTTGCGCCGGTTCTTCCTGCGGTTTGCGCGGCGGCAACGCTTTGGATTTGAGCGGGCCGAAATGCTGCTGCGCGAGCCTGAACACCTCGTCGTGCGACACATCGCCCACCACCACCAGCGTTGCGTTGTTCGGGCCGTACCATTTTTCATAGAATGCACGAGCGTCCTCGGCACTCATGTTTTCCAGATCATTCATCCAGCCTACTACCGGCGTGCGGTACGGATGCGCGCGCAACGCAGTCGCCATCAACTGCTCGTACACCAGCGATCGTGGACGGTCATCCGTGCGCCAGCGGCGCTCTTCCTGAATGACCTTGATCTCCTTGGCAAACTCCTGCGGCGGAATCAGCGCATTGACCATGCGGTCTGCTTCCATTTTTATCATCAGCGGCAACTGTGATTTCTGGATCGTCTGAAAATAACCGGTGTAGTCGCGGCTGGTGAACGCATTGTCACGTCCGCCCGCGGCAGCGACGATTTTCGAGAAATCGCCGCCAGGAATTTCCTTGGTGCCCTTGAACAGCATGTGTTCCAGCACATGAGCAACGCCGGTCGCGCCATTCACTTCATCAACGCTGCCGACCTTGTACCACACCATCGACACCACCACCGGTGCGCGGCGGTCGGTCTTGACAATCACGCGCATGCCGTTGGCGAGTTTGTGCTCGCCCACGCTGGTGTCGGCGGCCGTCGCCGTGCCGGTGATTAAAGCGGCACTCGCCAGCGCCGCGACCAACCTGTTCAACCATTTATTCACAATAAGCACCGCCAGAAAAGAAACCGGAAAATCGTTTCGGGTAGAATTGTATCCAAATACGCTGCGCCAGGGGCGCTCCCTTGGTGTCCGACTCCGCTTCTGACACGGCTTCCGATGTTTGGTTTCCTAAAACCCAAAGATGCTCCTCCCGGCGCTGATTCCAATGAGCCGGGCGGCTGGCTGAACCGGCTCAAATCCGGTCTTGCCAAAACACGCGAAAAACTCGGCGCGCAGGTCGCAGGGTTATTCGGCACAGGCCGCAAGCTCGACGACGCTTTTTACGAAGAACTGGAAACCGTGCTGATTGGCGCGGATGTGGGCGTTACCGCCACCTCGCATTTGATCGCCGCGCTGCGTGAGCGAGCCCGCAAGGAACGTTATGCCGATGCCGCGCAACTGCGGCAGGCACTAGGCGAGAATCTGGTCGCGATGTTGAAACCCATCGAGCAACCGCTCGACGTCAGCACGCCCAAACCTTTTGTCATAATGCTTGCCGGCGTCAATGGCGCGGGCAAAACCACTTCCATCGGCAAACTGGCGCATTACTATCAGGCGCAGGGCAAGAAAGTCCTGCTCGCCGCCGGCGACACCTTCCGCGCAGCGGCACGCGAGCAATTGATGGCGTGGGGCGAGCGCAACAACGTCACCGTGATCAGTCAGGCCAGCGGCGATTCGGCGGCGGTGATGTTCGACGCGGTACAGGCGGCCGTGGCGCGCGGCATCGACGTCGTGCTGGCGGACACTGCCGGACGCCTGCCGACGCAACTGCACCTGATGGAAGAGATCAAGAAGGTCAAGCGTGTGATCGACAAGGCGCTGCCCGGCGCGCCGCATGAAACACTGATCGTGCTCGACGCCAACAACGGCCAGAATGCGCTGGCGCAGGTCAAGGCGTTTGACGACACGCTGGGCGTCACCGGCCTGGTGCTCACCAAACTCGACGGCACTGCAAAGGGCGGCGTGGTTGCCGCCATTGCGCACATGCGTGCGGCACAAGCTGGAGCAAAGCCCATCCCCGTACGCTTTATCGGCGTGGGCGAAAGTCTCGAAGATTTGCGGCCGTTCAAGGCCGATGAATTCGTGTCGGCGCTGCTTGACCAGAATCCGGCGCCACAGTGATCAGTTTCAGTCAGGTCAGCAAACGCTATCCGGGCGGCTATGAGGCGCTGAAATCCGTGGCGCTGGAGATACAACCCGGCGAAATGGTGTTCATTACCGGACACTCCGGCGCCGGCAAGAGCACGCTGCTCAAGCTGATGTGCGCCATCGAGCGACCGACTTCCGGCAGCGTGCTGGTAAACGGCCAGAATGTCGGTACGCTGCGCGCCTCGGCGATCCCCTTCGTGCGACGCAATTTCGGCTTGATGTTTCAGGACAACAAACTGTTGTATGACCGCAACGTTTATCAAAATGTGATGCTGCCGCTCGACATCATCGGCTACGACGCTACCGACGCGGCCAAGCGCGTGCGCGCGGCCCTGGATAAAGTGGGCCTGCTGGGCAAGGAAAAAGCGCTGCCGGTCTCGCTTTCCGGCGGCGAGCAGCAACGGCTGGCCATCGCGCGCGCCATCGTGCATCGGCCGTCAATACTGCTGGCGGACGAGCCCACCGCCAATCTGGATGCAGCCTACGCAGTCGAACTAGGCGAACTGCTGCGCTCGTTCAATCAGGTGGGCGTCACTGTAATCATCGCCACACACGACGAACAACTCGCTGCGCGCCTGCGGCCAAGACACATCGCACTGTCGCAAGGGCGGATCGCCGCATGAAAAACTGGGTGCGCCATCACTGGCGCAGTCTGGCGGCGACGCTGGTGCGGTTCGCGCGCACGCCGCTGGCCAGTGTGCTCAACATCGGCGTGGTGGGCGTCGCGCTGGCGCTGCCGCTGGCGTTTTATGTCATCCTGGCGAACCTGCAAAGCCTGGCGCAGGACAAGGCGCCGACACCCCAGATCAGCATTTTTCTGGCACTCGACGCGCAGGCCTCTGATGCGCGCGAAACAGAGAACCGGCTGAAGAAACATGCCGCCGTCGCAAAAGTCCGCTTCGTGCCGCGCGATCAGGCACTGGCCGATCTGAAAGCTAAATCGGGACTGTCGGATGTCATCGCCAGCCTGGGGCGAAACCCGCTGCCCGATGGATTTGTGATTGATGCGCGCGAGAATTCTTCCGCTGCACTCGAGCAATTGCGCGACGAATTCAAAGCCTGGCCCAAGGTCGAGCACGTACAACTGGATTCGGCGTGGGCGCGGCGGCTCGACGCAACGATTCGGCTCGGACGGCTGGTGGTGCTGGTGTTCGGTACGCTGCTGGGGTTTACGCTGGTGGCGGTGACCTTCAACACCATCCGCCTGCAGATACTCACCCAGCGCGCCGAGATCGAAGTTGCCAAGCTGATCGGCGCGACCAATCCCTTCATCCGCCGCCCTTTTTTGTACTATGGCGCCGTACTCGGCTTGGCCGGCGGCATTACCGCCTGGATCGTCGTGTGGGCCGGGCTGTGGCTGCTCAACGATCGGCTGGGCAGCCTCACGCAACTCTACGGTGCGAGCTTCACGCTGCGGCATCTGTCGTTGCCTGACGCCGCCAGCCTGTGCCTGTTTGCCGCCGCGCTGGGGTGGCTGGGGGCATGGCTTTCGGCAAGCCGGAATCTGGCTGAATTCGACCCCGAATAGAATTTATAACTATATGTTTTTATTATATATTTTCACATTTATAGAGGGAGGAACTTTTGGACGGCTTGGCACTCTCATTACAAGAGTGCTAACATAGCAAACGTAATGGGAGGCAACATGTCTAGTTTAGCGTTACCGATCCCGTCGGCCGGGGGCAACCTGGACACCTATATCCAGTCAGTCAGCCGCTTTCCGTTCCTCACGCAGGAGCAGGAAACAGGTTATGCGCGTCGCTTTCGCGACCACAATGATCTTGACGCGGCGCGTGAACTGGTGGTGTCGCATCTGCGTGTGGTGGTCGCCATCGCGCGCGGCTATATGGGTTATGGCCTGCCGCAATCTGACCTCATCCAGGAAGGCAACATCGGCCTGATGAAGGCCGTAAAGCGCTTCGACCCGGAGCGCGGCGTGCGCTTAGTGTCGTTCGCCGTGCACTGGATCCGCGCCGAGATGCACGAATATATTCTGCGCAACTGGCGCATCGTGAAAATCGCCACCACCAAAGCGCAGCGTAAACTGTTTTTCAACCTGCGCAGCATGAAGCCGGGCTTGAATACGCTGGGCAGCGACGACGTCAAAGTCATCGCCAAGCAACTCGGCGTCAAACCCGAAGAAGTGGTGGAGATGGAAACCCGCCTCGGCGGGCAGGATGTGGCGCTGGAGCCCAGCGGCACGGACGACGACGACGCCTACGGCCCGATCACCTATCTCGCCGCCGAAGACGCCGAGCCTGGTGTGGTCATCGAGCAGGAACAGAGCGCGCGCCTGCGCGGCGAAGGATTGGAAAAAGCGCTGGGCAATCTTGACGCGCGCAGCCGCCGCATCATCGAAGCGCGTTGGCTCACTGAAAAAGACCCGTCGACGCTGCACGACCTCGCGGACGAATTCGGCGTGTCCGCCGAGCGCATCCGCCAGATCGAAAGCAAGGCGCTGGAAAAAATGAAAGGTTCGATGGTCACTGCAGGCGCGGCAGCTTAACAATACTGCTTCGAGCCCGTCACAATAGCCCTGCGCATCATGTGCAGGGCTTTTTTTGGGCCGCTGGTGGCGTTGCGCGCGGCTACGACGAAACAATCCTGACGCCGGCGATTCGGTCTTGCGTGGCGGTGTGCGGCGGTTTCAGCAGCAAGGCAAGCGTTACGATTAAATACACGCAAAGCAAACCGCCGTGCAGCAGCAGCCACGGTATTCCGCTGGCTTGCGCCAGCCACTCCGGCGCGAACCACACGGCGTCCCTGCGCTCGCGTTGAAGCTGCTCCAGTTTCTCGTCGAATTCCTTTTTCTGCGGCAGGTATTCGGATGGTGTCAGCTTGTCATCGCGAAATGCATATCGCAAATCGTCGGCTGCTTCGGCCACTTCTTTATACCGGCGTGTCCAGTCGTGTTGCCGATCCCAGCGCTCCAGCGTGGTTTCGCGATACTCGTTCAGCAGGTGTAACGAGACGGACGGCAGTACCAGCAAACCGGCAGGCACAAGCCAGGCCAGCAGGCAGTGATAGGCCCGTCGCGCGCGCCCCGCGGATTTTTCATAGCGCAGGCCCATCAGCCGTTGTCCCGGTGAGTAACCTGAAACGGTTACGATCCCCACCAACGCGAACCAGAACACGACACAGCCCAGAGCCGACATAAACGCAAACACCACCACATTCCCCAAGCTGCCGACAGTATTGGACACAGGCACCGTGACCAGCGCCACCATGCACCCGGCAACTCCGCCCAGCGCAAGTACCAGCAGATCCAGCATCAACGCGATGAACCGTCGGAATGGCATGAAGACCTACCCTGCGGGGTCGGGTGATACGCCGGATACGCGCACGCGCCTCAGGACGCCTTCAGCAACACGCGTATGTCGTTAAGCAACACCTGCGCGCCCGCGCCGTATTGCGCGAACAAACGCAGCCGTCCCTGTTGATCAAGAATAAACGTGCCAGCAGAATGATCAACGCTGTACCCCCCGCCCTTGGTTGGCTGCTTCTGCACGTACACCTTGAATTCTTTCGCCGTGCGCGCCGTCGCCTCGGCGTCGCCCACCATGCCGAGGAACGACGGGTGAAACGCGGTAACGTATTGTTTCAGCAGTTCGCGCGTATCGCGTTCCGGATCAACGGACACGAACAGCACCTGCACCTTGCCGCCCTCGGCGCCGAGTTCCTTCACAACCTTGGCCATCTCCGCGAGCGTGGTCGGGCACACATCCGGGCACTGCGTAAAGCCAAAAAAAACCACCACGATCTTGCCCTGAAAATCCACCAGCGTGCGCGGCTTGCCGGTGTGGTCGGTGAGTGCCAGCGATTTGCCGAAATTAGCGCCGGTGACATCGGTTAACTGGAATTTCGGCGCCGCCGGCTGGCCGCACCCGTTGAGCACGCATGCCAGCGCAATGAGAGCCGTACCGATGAGCGTTCGCATGGCGTTACAACCTACAACATTACGCGGAAATAGTGATCGACCAGCAGCGCGGTAAACAGCGCGGTGAGATAAATAATCGAGTAGCGAAAGGTCTTGCGCGCCAGCAGATCGCTGTAGTTGCGGTAGATTTTCACCGCGTACACCATGAATCCTGCACCCAGCGCCAGCGCCGACACCAGATAAATCAGCCCCGACAATTTCACCGTAAACGGCAGCAGCGAACAGGCAACAAGGACAATGGTGTAGAGCAATACATTAAGCCGCGTGAATTTCTCGCCATGTGTCACCGGCAACATCGGCACGCCGGCCTTGGCGTATTCCTCGCGACGGTAGAGCGCGAGCGCCCAGAAATGCGGCGGCGTCCATGCAAAGATAATCAGGAACAGTGTCAGCGCTTCAGCGGTGACTTCGCCCGTCATCGCCGCCCAGCCCAGTACCGGCGGCATTGCACCGGACGCGCCGCCGATGACGATATTCTGCGGTGTCATCGGTTTGAGTATCACGGTGTAGATCACGGCGTAGCCGACAAACGTACCCAGCGTCAGCCACAGAGTCAGCGCATTGACCCAGTGATACAGAATCGCCAGTCCGATGCCGCCAACCACACCCGCGAAAATCAGCGTTTGCATCGAAGTGAGCTCGCCGCGCGGCAACGGACGCGCACGGGTGCGCGCCATGATCGCGTCGATTTTTTGTTCGACGAGGCAGTTCATTGCCGCGGCAGCGCCCGCCACCAGCGCGATGCCTACTGTGCCTGCCAAAAACGGCTGGAGTGCCACCATCCCCGGCACCGCGAGAAACATGCCGATGATTGCGGTAAACACGATCAGCGATACCACACGCGGCTTGGTAAGTTGGTAAAACTGATAAATGCGGGAGCCGGCGGGCTGCCTGGCGGCGGCGGATGACATCAGGGTTCCGGTTTCAAAGAAAGCGCGAAGTTTAGCACCACCAGCGCCACCAGCAATAGCGCGGCACCGGCGTTGTGTGCGACCGCCACCGCCAGGTTAAGTCCGGTAAAAATATTGCCGACGCCCAGCGCAACCTGTGCTGCCAGCAAGACAACGATTGCAACCGCAATCGTCCGCAGCCCGTTCAGCCGTACCGTTCTCCAGACCAGCCACGCGAGGTACGACGTTACCACTACCGCGCCGGCGCGATGCACCCAATGTATTGCCGTGAGCGCGTCGTACCCCAGCTTGTCGCCTGCCGCGGTTTGACCCAGTTCGCGCAGCAATTGAAAACCGTGCTGAAAATCCATTCTGGGAATCCATTCGCCGTGGCACGTAGGCAAATCGATGCACGCCAGCGCGGCGTAGTTCGTACTCACCCATCCGCCCAGCGCGATCTGCACCACCAGCAATGCGAGCCCGAGTGCCGCCCACGGCCGCAAGCGCCTTGCACTGGCGCCGGGTGCAGTCAGCGGCAATTGGCGCAACGCGAGCCACGCCAGCAACGCGAGCGTCGCCATGCCCCCAAGCAAATGCAGGGTAACAATCACCGGCTTCAACAGCAGGGTGACGGTCCACATGCCCAGCGCTGCCTGAAACATCACCAGCAGCAGCAGCGCACTCGCGAGCCATGGCGATTGCGCGAGCCGCTTGCGCTGCGTCCACGCAATCGCCGTGATGCCAAGGATCAACAACCCAAGTGTCCCCGCAAGATAGCGATGAAACATTTCATGCCAGGCTTTTTGCACCGACACCGGCCCGTGCGTGCCGCCCTGCTCCGCCACGGCTTTAGCAATATCGCTTGCGGCAAGCGTCGGTGTCGCCTTGCCATAGCATCCCGGCCAGTCGGGACATCCCAGGCCGGCATCAGTGAGGCGCACAAACGCGCCGACCACCACGACCAAAAAGGTGAAAACAGTCGTAAAAAAAATGATATTTCTGAACAAATGCTTGCCTTGTATTTGGCTTATCCGATGCGCGATACTCTCAGCAACCGCTCCAGATCTTTTTTCATGCGGCTGGGATCGGCATCCTTGGGATAGCGCAGCACCACATTGCCCAGCGGATCGACGAGGTAAATGTGATCGCGCTGCACATCCCGGTACGAAAATGCTTTCAACACCGCATTGCCTTGCGCGCCAGCTATCCGCATGCCGTCATATTCCTTCAATACCGCCGCTGCCACGCTTTGCGTATCGTTCAGGAGCCACACGCGTTCGATGCGTTCCAGGTACTTGCCTTGCGTCAGCCGCACCTGCCGCATCTTCCACAATTTCTTCTGGCAGTAGTCGTCGCAGGCACCGGAATCCACGGTGACAAACACCCAGCGCCCGCGCAGCTGCGCGAAATCAAAAGGTTTTCCGTTGCGATGAGGCGCAAGAGCACCCACGGGCACTGTCACGCCTTCGACGAGATCGCCGTAGTTGATGCGGCCAGACGGCTGCCAGAAAAAATACAGCGCCCATGACGCTACAAATGGTGCGATGCATACCGCCGCCACCACCAGCAACGTGCGCCGGCTGTTACGTTGCTCGGTTCGGTGTTCAGTTTGATGCGGGACCGGATTTTCTGCGGACATTGATAACCAGATAGTAGATGAATATTGCCGCAGCCAGCGCGAACCACTGGACAGCGTAGGCGAGATGCGTATTGCGCTTCAAATCAACCGGCGGCCAATCGCGCATCAAACCATCTTCGAGCGGCTCCGTCTGTTGAATGATGATGGGCTGCACATCCAGTTTCGTCGCCTGGCGGTAGCGCTCCAGCACCATATTCTGCCAGATGTTGCCCTCGGCAACCTTGCTCGACAGCTCCAGAAAACGCTCGCTCGGCGGCGTGGCGGTGCCGCGCACCACGACATCGTGCTCCGGCGTTTTGACTTGCGGCGCGCGATTGCGTTCAGTGCCCGCCGCGATCCAGCCGCGGTTTACCAGCACAAATTTTTCAGTCCCGGCAATGCGCAAAGGCATCACGACGTGGTATCCCGGCCGGTGCTTATGGACGCGATTGTCGATGAATACCGCATGGCGCGGCTCAAAGCGTCCACGTGCCTCAACGCGCCTGAACAGAATGTCTTCCACCCGCAATTCATTCGCACCAATCACTATCGGCGGTTGTTTCGCGAATTCATCGATACGGCTTTGCAGCGCCTGCTTGGTATCCGCGCGCCCCAACTGCCAGAAACCCAGCACGATGGTGAGCGCCACACCCGCGATCATCGCCAGCGTCGCCCACCCTGCAGGCGTAAAGTGATAACGCGCGATTCTCAATGGCGCTCCGCGCGGGCTTCGATTACACTTTGCCGATGAAATATCTCGTTATTCTTTTTCTGCTGTTTATCATTTACAGCCTCGGCGCGGCAGCCTACTTCATGCTGAAAGACCACGGCGCCAGCGAACGCATGGTACGCGCTCTGACCGTGCGCGTGGCGCTGTCGGTCACCCTGTTCCTGTTGTTGATGGCAGGTATACATTTCGGATTTATCACCGGTAAGCTGTAGTCGTCAGTATTCGGCGCCGGAGAAAAAAAGCCGCACCCGAGGGTGCGGCTTTTTTGCAGGCGCCGAGTCCGGCTACAGGATGTACACCAGCACAAACAGCAGCACCCATACCACGTCCACGAAGTGCCAGTACCAGGCCACGCCCTCGAAACCAAAATGATTCTCCGGTGTGAAATGGCCCGCAACACTGCGGAACAAAATCACCCACAGCATGATGGTGCCGACCGTCACGTGAAAACCGTGAAAGCCGGTGAGCATGAAGAATGTCGAGCCGTATGCGCCGCTGGTCAGTTTGAGGTTCATCTCGGAATAGGCGTGCGCATACTCGTAAATCTGGAAGCCGAGGAAGGTCATGCCCAGCGCGATGGTGGCAACGAGACCCCAGATGAGTTGCGCGCGATTCTTTTTCAACAGTCCCCAGTGGGCAATCGTGATGGTCACGCCCGAACTCAGCAGCAGCGCGGTATTGATCGCTGGAATGCCCCACGCTCCCATGGGCGTGAAATCGCCGGGTTTGAAATGCGGGCCGGCAGTGGGCCAGGCGGAGTCCTTGAAGGCGGGCCACAGCAGTTGCTGGTGCTCGAGGCTGCCCAGATCGGGCACCGAGTACAGCCGCATATAGCCCAACGCGCCGAAGAATGCCGCGAAGAACATCACTTCGGAAAAAATGAACCAGCTCATGCCCCAGCGGAATGACATCCCCACTTGCTTGTTGTACATGCCGCTTTCGGACTCGTGCGCCACGGTGCTGAACCAGCCCGCGAACATGACGAACAACACGAGAAAACCGAGCAGGAGCATCAGGTTGCCGCCCGTCATGCCGTTGACGGAAAACGCAGCGCCAAAGCCCAGCAGCGCCATCGCGGTGGCTGCCGTAATCGGCCAATGCGACAGTCCCGGCAGGTAATAGGTGTCGGTGTTCTGCTGCGTGCTCATGCAATTCTCCTCAAAAATTCCGTTCGTCTAGCGTAGCACCAGCCGCACTACCGTGATCACCGTGAACACGAACAGCGCAGCGGCGATAATTCCGGTGATCACCACTTGCAGCGGCGTCACTTTAATCTCTTGCTGCTGGCCCTGTTTGCGTATGCCGATAAATGCAGACAGAACCATTTTTATAGCCTGAAACAATGACGCTTTTTTAACGACTTTGGGCGTTTCTCCCACTAACATCAACCCGGCTTGCCTGCGGAAGAAGCATTGGCTCCCTTGACCTCGAAAAAAGTATAGGACAACGTCACCGTGTTAACGCTCGCAGGCAGCGCGGGATCAATCACAAACTGCACCGGCATCTGGCGCGATTCACCCGCTGCCAGTGCCTGTTGCTTGAAGCAAAAGCATTCAAGCTTTTTCACGAACTCGGCAGCGTGCTTGGGGCCATAACTCGGTATGGCCTGGCCCACGATGGCAGCGTTCCCGGTATTCCTGACCTCATAGGCAATCTGCACCATCTCTCCCGGATGCACGCGCACGCTGCGCTGCACCGGCGCGAACTGCCACGGCATGCCGTGCGCGTTGCCGTCGAACTCCAGTGTCACCCAGCGCGATTTGTCGACTTGCGTATTGGCGACGCCGCCTGGACGGAGATTGGGCTGCAGCAGATTATTGATACCGGTGACCTGGCACAACTTCTCGTAAAACGGCACCATCGCGAAACCGAAGCCGAACATGATCAGCGCAAACACGCTGAGCCGCGTTAGCATCTGCCGGTTAGCCAGCTTGGTTTGCCCCGGATTCATTTGCTCAGCCAGTAATACTTCGCGAGCATGTAAAAAAAGATGGTCGCCACGATCAGCCACAACACCGTTGCGGTGCGGCGGGTGTTGCGTTTGACCTGTTGCTGGCGCTCATCTTCATTCATCGCTTACTTCAGTGCCGGCGGCGTCACGAAACTGTGGTACGGCGGCGGCGATGGCAAATGTGTCCACTCAAGGCTGTCTGCGCCTTCCCACTGTTTTTGTTCGGCTTTTTCGCCGCTGTATATGCACTTCAAGACGATGTAAAGGAACAGCAGTTGCGACAAGCCGAAGCCGAAAGCACCGACCGACGATATCGCGTTGAACTCGGTAAATTGCAGCGCGTAGTCCGGAATGCGCCGCGGCATGCCGGCAAGGCCGAGGAAGTGCTGCACGAAGAAGGTGACGTTGAAGAAAATCAGCGACAGCCAGAAATGCCATTTGCCCAGCGTTTCGTTGTACATGCGCCCGGTCCACTTCGGCAGCCAGAAATAGATGCCCGCGAATGCCGAGAACAATGCGCCGGCCACCATCACGTAATGGAAATGCGCTACCACGTAGTAGGTATCATGCAGTTGCACGTCGACCGGCACGATGGACAGCACCAGCCCGGTAAATCCGCCTAGCGTGAACAGGAACAAAAAGCCCAGCGCGAACAGCATCGGCGTTTCAAACGTCAGCGAACCTTTCCACATGGTCGCCACCCAGTTGAATACTTTGACGCCGGTGGGAATCGCGATCAGCGTGGTGGCATACATGAAGTACAGCTGCGTTTCCACCGGCATGCCCACCGTGTACATGTGGTGCGCCCACACCAGGAATGACAAAATCGCGATCGACGCCGTGGCATACACCATGGAGGCGTAGCCGAACAGCGGCTTCCTCGAGAACGCCGGGATCACCTGCGAAATCACGCCGAACGCGGGAATCGCGATGATGTAGACCTCGGGATGGCCGAAGAACCAGAAGATGTGCTGGTACAGCACCGGGTCGCCACCGCCCGCCGCGTTAAAGAAGTTGGTGCCGAAGTGACGGTCGGTCAACGTCATGGTGACCGCGCCCGCCAGCACCGGCATCGACGCTACCAGCAGGTAGGCGGTGATCAGCCAGGTCCAGCAGAACAGCGGCATTTTCATCAACCCCATGCCCGGCGCGCGCAAGTTGAGGATGGTGGTGATGATGTTGATCGAGCCCATGATCGACGACATACCGAGGATGTGCACCGCGAAAATGGTGAGATCCATCGCCGGTCCGGCTTGCGTGGTCAACGGTGCATACATGGTCCAGCCCACGCCGGCACCGCCGCCTGGCACAAATTGCGCGGCAATCAGCAACAGTGCCGCCGGCGGCAACAGCCAGAAGGACAGGTTGTTCATGCGCGGAAACGCCATGTCGGGCGCGCCGATTTGCATCGGGATCAGCCAGTTCGCGAATCCCACGAAAGCCGGCATGATGGCGCCAAACACCATGATCAGGCCGTGGTAAGTCGTCATCGAGTTGAATTTTTCCGGCGTCAGGATTTGCAGGCCCGGCTGGAACAATTCGGCGCGTATCGCCAGTGCCATCAAACCACCGACCATGAACATCGAGAAACTGAACCACAAATACATGGTGCCGATATCTTTGTGGTTGGTCGAACCCACCCAGCGCATCATGCCGTGGGGCTTGTGATCATGCGCGTGATCATCGTGGGCGTGTCCGTGCGAGGGGTCGTGGGTAGCGGTGCTCATCTTGGCTCCGGTTTTCTAAATAATTTATTTAAAAACAAATACTTACATCTATTTTCCGGCGGAACGTGCGACTTTCACTTCAGCCGGTGTCACCATGTCGCCGCTCTTGTTGGCCCAGTTGTTACGGGTGTAGGTAATAACACCGGCAAGATCGGTGTCCGAGAGATGTTTGAACGGCGCCATTGCCGTACCCGCCTTGCCATTCAGCACGAGCGCCAACTGGCCTTCCTTCGCCCCGCCAACGATCTTCGAACCCGACAGCGCCGGGAACGTCGGCGGGTTACCCATGCCAGTCGGCATATGACAGGCCACGCAGTTAGCGGCATAGACCTTCTCGCCGCGCGCTTTCAGATCATCGAGTGTCCACGGTTTGTCAGGATCGTCCGCGACAACTGCTTTCTTCATGTTGGCTTTCTGGCTTTCCACCCACTTGGTGTAGTCGGCCGCCGATTTCACCTCGACCACGATCGGCATGAAGCCGTGGTCCTTGCCACACAGCTCGGCGCATTGGCCACGGAATATTCCCGGCGCTTCCGCCTTGAACCAGGCGTCGCGGATAAAGCCCGGAACGGCATCCTGCTTCACCGCCAGCGCCGGCACCCACCACGCATGAATCACATCGGCGGCCGTCACCAGCACGCGCACCTTTTTGCCGACGGGCACGACCACGTGCGTGTCGGTTTCGAGCAGGTAGTGCTCGCCTTTTTTCTCCGCACCTTCGATTTGCGCGCGCGGCGTGGACAGGCTGCTGAAGAAACTGATGCCTTCGCCTTCGCCCTTGATGTAATCGTAACCCCATTTCCACTGATAGCCGGTAGCCTTGATGGTCATATCCGGCTCCGACGTATCGCGCAGCATAATCAGTGATTTGGTCGCCGGCACCATCATCGCGAGTAGGATGAAACAGGGCACGATGGTCCACGCCACCTCCACCCAGAAATGCTCATGAAAATTCGCCGCCTTGTGACCCACCGACTTGCGGTGCTTGAATATCGCATAAAACATGAAGCCAAACACCACGATGAAAATAACCACGCAGATCCACGTGATAATCGTGTGCAGATCGTAAATGGTGTGACCCAGCGCGGTATTCGGCGTCTGGAAGTTGAGTTTGTACTCGGCAAACGCCACTGCCGGAATCATCAACCACATCGCCGACGTAAATAAAGCCGCGACAATTTTGGCCAGCTTGTTACTCATTCTTCCCCCGGATAGTTACCACCTGTCTTACCGCTAGCTCGCGCGGAGCCGAGCCCGCAGCTCTCGCGCCAACCTCTGCCTGCCGCCACTATCGAGATAGCGGCCCACTTCAACTTCGCTGCCGTGTGACCGCAGTGCGAGACGCACGTCCCGCGCACGCTGATCCACCACCAACCGCGCCCATACGCGGTTAAATTCGTAATGCCGCATATGCGCCTCTTCCCGCACCGCCAGCACCACCGCGTCACCGCGAATCTGCAACTGTTCAAAATCGTGCGCGTGACGCCTGACCCAGCTAAACGCCAGATACAGCGCCATCGCTTCCAGACCGGCGAATGGCAAAATCAACCACGCGCCGAGTGCCGAAAACACCACCGCCACTGTCAGGGAAAAGGCCGCCAGAGACCCAAAAACGATGCCGCAGTCACGCACGCTCAACGAATTGATGCGGCGCGTACACAGCAAGAACTCCCCAGCTCCCTGGTTACCAGCGCCCTCGAAATAATCGCTATTGGACACAGACGCAGGCCCCTCTGTAAACACTCGGAATTTAACACGGCGAGGGGTTGCGAGGCAACCTTGTAACCTGTTGAATCGGCGCGATTACTCGATGCAACATCGCATTGACACGTGGTAATTTTCCCGCTATTGCAGAGCGCCAAGGTCCATTCGCGGCGCAATCGTGGCAGCATCAGGAGGATCGCAAAACGCAATGCGGGCGATCAGCGGCGCGCCCAGTCGAGCTTGCAACGCAGCGACATTGGCATCCGCGTGCGGCATTGCCGGATCAACGTGGTTGGCAACCCAGCCTGCCAATGCAATCCCCCGCATGCGTATCGCCTCCGCCGTAAGCAGCGCATGATTGAGGCATCCGAGCCGTATGCCCACCACCAGCACCACCGGCAACGCCAACTGTCGCGCCAGATCGGCGCTGGTTTCACAAGCACTGAGCGGCACGCAAAAACCGCCAACGCCTTCGACCACCACCACGTCAGCCAGCGCCGACAAGCGTTGATAATTTTCACATAAAGTTTTGCTATTAATTACTTTATTGTGAATGCCCGCAGCGATGTGCGGCGCTATCGGCAACTCGAAACAATACGGGTTGATTGCGTCACGCGGCGCGGCGACGTTGCTGGCGGCGATGAGTTGCTCAACGTCTTCGTTGATCCATGCTCCATTTTCGTGATACGCGCCGGCGGCCACCGGCTTCATGCCGATCACACGCAACCCCTGTCCCGCGAACACGTGCAACAGCGCGCACGCGACCAGCGTTTTACCCACGCCGGTGTCGGTGCCGGTGATGAAAATGCCGCGAGGCGTGAGATGTGAAGTGTAAGGCGTCAACATCAGTTCCCTTGCGTTGGCTTGATATCGATCACGCGCTTGCCCGAAGCTGTAACACGCGGCAATGGCTTCCACGCGTGGCCGTATACCACCTCGAATGTCGCGGGCAGCTTGCCATCACGCCGCAGCGGTTCGTACGCCCCGGTCACCGCCGCAAATCGTGCCCGGCCGGTCAACCCCGGCGGGCGATTCTGCGTCACATTGTGCGCGCCGATCGCTTTCAAATCATGCATCAGTGCGCGCACATCACTGTAGGTCAGGGTGAACGGCTCCATATCCATGACCGGATCGGCAAAACCGCGTTTGACCAGGATATCGCCGATGTCGTGCAGATCGATGAAGCGGCTCACATGCGTATGCCGGTCCACACCCGCGTACGCCGCGCGCAACTCCTTCAGCGTATCCGGCCCGAAGGTGCTGAACATCAGCAGCCCGCCGGGTGCCAGCACGCGATGAAACTCGGCGAACGCTTTATCCGGATCGTTCACCCATTGCAGCGCGAGGTTGGACCACACCATGTCCACGCAGCCGGCTGTCAGTGGAAGCTGCTCAATGTCGCCGCACAACAGGCTTGCGGGTGACTGCCAAAACGATTTCCACCAGGGCACACGTTCGCGCGCGCGTTGCAACATCGTCAGCGCAAGATCCAGCGCAAACACTCGCGCGCGAGGATAGCGTTCGCGCAATCCAGGCAGCGCGTTGCCGGTACCGCTGCCCGCATCCAGAACGGTGGAAGGCTGATGCTTGATCAGATCAAGCCGCTCATCCATGCGCGTGCATACCTCATGCTGCAACACGGCGGCAGCGTCATAGCTGCGGGCCGCGCGCTCAAACGAACGGCGCAGCACACGCTTATCGAACTGCGGCGGTAGGCTCATCCAGATACCGTTGCAGCAGCGCGGCGACCACCTGTGGATCGGATAAAAACGGTGCGTGTCCGGCGCCGGCAATTTTGTGGAACCGCGCGTTGGGCAGTGCTTCACTCAACGCCTGGCCCGCTGCGCAAGGCGTCACCGCGTCACGTTCACCGTGCATGACCAACGCGGGTTGCCGAATCGACGCCAATATGCCGCGCAAATCGGTGGTGCGCAAAATTTCCAGCCCTCCTTCAAGCGCGTCCTGCGTCGGCAGCGGATTCGTGAACAGCACCGTACGCAACTTATGCGCCACCCGCACCGCGTGCGTATCGCCGTGTGATTGCAGCGCCACAAAGCGCCGCAACACACTGGCGCAGTCGCGCTTGATCGCCGAGTCAAATTGACGCATCGCCACCGGCGACACCGCGTGCGGCCAATCGGCACGCCGCGTGAAACACGGCGTGGCTGCAAATAACGCAAGGCGATCCACTTGCTTTGGCGCGCGCTGCGCCCATGTCAGCGCCACCTGCGCGCCCAGCGACCAGCCGACGACGACGCATTGTTTGGGTGCAGCCGCCGCAAGCTTATCGGCGACGCGCTCCAGCGTGTACGGCATGCAAGCGGCAGTATCACTGTACCCGGGCAAGGGCATGACCTGCACCCGAAAATTTTTTTCCAGCGCGCGGGCGAGGCCGCGAAACACCTGCACATTGCTACCCCAGCCCTGTAGCAACACCACGTGAGGTACTCCCGTGGACGCCTTCAATGGAATGCCCTGCCGGCATCGATGAGCGCATCACACAGCACGCGCACATCGTCCGTCGTATGCGCCGCGGACAACGAAATGCGCAATCGCGCTGTTCCCGGCGGTACCGTCGGCGGACGGATGGCCGGCACCAGCACACCGCGCTCAGCAAGTTTTTCCGCAACATCGGTTGCCGCACGGTTATCGCCTATCACCAGCGGCTGTATCGCCGTGGCTGAAGGCATTAGCTGCCAGCCCTCTGGCGATACATCTTTAAGTATTTGTTTTAATTGAAAAATATTTTCTGATAATTGCTTGCGCAGCAGTGCGCCCGCTGCGATCAACTCAATACTTTTGGACACCGCGCACGCCAACAGCGGCGGCATCGCCGTGGTGTAAATGTAGGTGCGCGCACGCTGCATCAGCGTTTCGATCAAAGTGTCATCACCCGCAACAAACGCACCAAACACGCCTGCCGCTTTGCCCAGCGTCGCCATGTAAATGATGCGCGGATGCTGGATACCCAAGTGCTCCAGCACCCCACGACCGCCCGCCCCCAGCACGCCGAAGCCGTGCGCGTCGTCGAGCAGCAGCCACGCGTTGTAGCGATCCGCGAGTGCGAGCAGTTGCGGCGCCGGTGCGATATCACCATCCATGCTGAACACCGCGTCGGTCACGATCAGTTTGCGTCGCGCTTTCGACGTCGCGAGCAGTCGTTCCAGTTGCGCCAGATCATTGTGTGCATAGCGCTTGAACTGCGCGCGCGCGAGCAGACACGCGTCGTTGAGCGAGGCATGATTCAATCGATCGGCGAACACCGCATCGTCGCGTCCCAGCAGCGCGGTGACAATGCCGAGATTGGCCATATAGCCCGTGGAAAACAGCAATGCGCGCGGCAGCCTCACAAAGGCTGCCAACGCACGCTCCAACGCCTCATGCGCACGCGCATGCCCCAGCACCAGGTGTGACGCGCCTGCACCCACGCCGAATTGCGCCGCGCCCGCCTGCGCGGCAGCAATCAGAGCCGGATGATTGGCAAGCCCCAGATAATCATTGCTGCAAAAGGCGATGTATTTTTTGCCATCAACGGTGACATGCGCGCTTTGTGCGGATTCCAGCGTGCGGCGACTACGGCGCAAACCTTTCTCGTCTAGCGCCGCGAGGTCACCCTGCAAAACGGAGAAAGGCATGCTGGCAAGCCCTTCATTTGCACTCATTTACCTCGCTCACCTTCACTTCCATCGCATGCAATCCCAGCTTGGCAAACAATGCCTGATCACGTTCGACATCGGGATTGCCCGTCGTGAGCAGTTTCTCGCCATAGAAAATCGAGTTCGCACCCGCCAGAAAGCATAGCGCCTGGATGCCTTCGGGCATTTCCTGCCGCCCTGCCGACAAGCGCACCATCGCCTTAGGCATGGTGATGCGCGCGCACGCCACGGTGCGCACAAACTCCAGCAAATCGAGTTGCTCGGTGCCATTCAGTGGCGTGCCTTCCACCTGCACCAGATTGTTGATCGGCACCGATTCCGGATACGGATCCATATTCGCCAGTTGCACAATCAGCGCGGCGCGCGCGCGCCGCGTTTCGCCCATGCCGACGATGCCGCCGCTGCACACATGCATGCCCGCTTCGCGCACGCGTGATAACGTGTCCATGCGATCCTGCTGCGTGCGCGTGGTGACGATCTCTCCGTAAAACTCGGGCGCGGTATCGATATTGTGGTTGTAATAATCGAGGCCCGCCGATTTCAATTGCTCCGCCTGACCATCTTTCAGCATGCCGAGTGTTGCGCAGGTTTCCATGCCCAGGCCACGCACCGCGGCAATCATTTCAACCACTTTGTCGAGATCGCGCTGCTTCGGCCCGCGCCACGCCGCACCCATGCAGAAACGCGTCGCGCCGTTGTCCTTGGCGCACCGGGCCGCGGCCACGACTTGATCGACTGACAAAATGTCTTCGTTCTCCACGCCGGTGTGATAACGCGCGGCCTGCGGACAATAGCCGCAGTCTTCCGGGCAACCGCCGGTCTTGATCGACAGCAATGTAGAGCGCTGCACGGCATTAGCATCAAAATGCTCACGATGAACCGTCTGCGCACGATAAATGAGATCATTAAATGGCAGATCGAAGAGCGCTGCGACTTGATCGACCGTCCAGCAAGTTGCAGCGGCTCTGGTCGTCTGTGGAGAAACAGTAGCGGTATCCATGGCAAAAATCCGAGACGTTATAAAAGGCGTGATAGCAGAAAAGCCAATATTTTGAATAACTTGCATCATCCGCAATGAGCTCTTCGTTGTCAAATTCACAAGCCAGTTTTATGACTAATTGCGTACGATTCGTACAGCGCCTGGTCGCGCCTTCGTGCCTGCTTTGCAGCGGCCCCAGCGCGGGCTCACTGTTGTGTGCGCCCTGCAATGCCGATCTGCCACGCCTCGCCAACGAGCATTGCGACACCTGCGCGCTGCCAGTCACCTCGGGCAATCGCTGCGGCACATGCCTCACGCATCCGCCCGCGTACGATCATGTGTGCGCGCCATTCACCTACGCGTTTCCGGTGGATGCGCTGGTGCAAGGTCTGAAATATCGCTGCATGCTGGCGATCGCGCCGTTGTTCGGCAACGCCATTGCAGGCAGCCTCGACGAACACCCGCATGTCATCATTCCGATGCCGCTTGCCGATGCGCGGCTGCGCGAGCGCGGCTTCAATCAGGCGCAGGAAATCGCGCGGCACGTGTCTCAGATCACCGGCATTCCGTTGCTGCCGCGCGCCTGCCGCAAAGTGCGCGACACCGCGCCGCAGGCCGCGCTGCCGTGGAAAGAACGCGCAAAAAACGTGCGCAAAGCCTTTGTGTGCGACGAAGATTTCACCGGACGGCACGTCGCCGTCATCGACGATGTGATGACCACCGGCGCCACGCTCAATGAACTCGCGCGCAATCTCAAACAGGCGGGTGCGGCACGCGTCACCGGACTCATCGTCGCGCGCACACTGCCGGATTCGTTCAGAAAACGTGCAGCCGATGTTTGACATTGTTTTATATGAGCCGGAAATCCCGCCTAACACCGGCAACGCCATCCGCCTCGCGGCCAACACCGGCGCGCGTTTACATCTGGTGAAGCCGCTGGGGTTTTCCATCTCCCACAAACAACTCGAACGCGCCGGCATGGACTACCGTGAGTTCGCCAACGTTACCGTGCATAACGACTGGAGCACGTGTCAGAATCATTTTGCCGGACGGCGGCTGTTCGCTGTCACCACGCGCGGTGCGCAACGTCACGACAAACCCGCGTATCGCGAATATGATGTATTCGTATTCGGCCCTGAAAGCCGCGGCCTGCCGCAAGTGCTGATCGATGCCCTGCCGGCGGAACAATGCATCCGCCTGCCGATGCGCACCGCCGCGCGCAGCGTCAATCTGTCGAATGCCGTGGCGGTGATTGTCTATGAGGCTTGGCGGCAACTGGGTTTCCCGGACGGCTCATGACACATGTATTCCGCGTTACTCCGCCTGGATACCCGCTGCCTTGATCACGCGCGCCCACTTCTCGCGCTCGACTTTCATGAATGCACCAAATTCCTCGGGCGAACTCGCACTGATATCGGCGCCCAGCGCGGAAAGCCGCTCCAGTGTTCCAGGTTGTTTCAGGCCGCGCGCGGCTTCGGCCTGCACACGCTGAATAATGTCGCGCGGCGTGCCGGCGGGCGTTATCAGCCCGAACCACGCCGACACTGCATAGCCCGGCAACCCGGCCTCGTTTACCGTGGGCAATTCGGGGATCACCTTCGCGCGCCGTGCGCCAGTGACCGCGAGTCCGCGCAGTCTGCCGCTGGCAACATGTGGCACGGTAATCAGCATGTCGGTGAAACCCATGGCGACTTCGCCGCTCACCACCGCAGTGAGCGAGGGCGCCGATCCACGATAAGCGATATGCTGTAATTTGACTCCTGTGAGATGCTTGAACATTTCACCCGCGAGGTGTTGCGTGCCGCCCGCGCCGCCCGAGGCATAGAGCAGTTGATCCGGCCGCGATTTTCCAAGCGCGATAAGTTCCTTGATGGATTTCACCGGCAGCGACGGGTGCACCACCACGATGTTCGGCACCGCGCCGAGCAAGGTAACCGGATCGAAATCGCGCTCCGGATCAAAGCTGAGTTTCATGCCCATGGTGACGGAGGTGACAAAGGTGATGCCCGCCGTTGCCATCGTATAGCCGTCGGCGGGCGCCTTGGCCACCAGCGCGGTGCCGGTCATGCCTGCAGCACCCGCGCGGTTTTCGATCACCACCGGTTGGCCCCAGGCTTCGTTCAGCCGCTGCCCCACGGTGCGTGCGAGTATGTCGGTGGGGCCGCCCGGCGCATAGGGAACGATGATGCGTATGGTTTTAGTGGGATAGGCTTGCGTGCTGCCCGCAGGTGCTTGTGCATGTGCTGCACTTGCACACAGCGAGAACGCGGCGAGAATACAGGAGAAAATCTTCAACATCGTCACGACGCGTCGCGCACGCCCACTGCGTGATTGGAAACCACTTCCAGCACCAACTTGCGACCGGCATTGAACAACTCGGTGCGCACCACCGCGATGTTGCGCCCGCTTTGCAGAATGGTTGACTTTGCGTTAATCACCTTACCCTGGCCCGGGCTGATGTACCACGCCGAAGCACCGGTAAGGACGGGATGTTCCGGCACCGCGGCTTCCGCGGTGGCGAGCGCGGCATTGAGCAAAAGGCCGCCCTGCACATGACCGACGCGGTTTCCCACGTGCATGCCCACCGGCAGCCGTCCGCTCGCACCTTGCGCAGTGCGCTTCACCACCGGATTCCACAGGCTCGCCAGCAGATCGCCGTTTTTTGCAACACGCATCGCTTTTTCAACGCGGCGAATCACCTCTTTTTCGGCAGCATCGAGGTCACGTTTTTTGAGCAGCGGCAATTGCGCGCCATCCTCGCCGCCTTCCCATGGCAATCCGCGCGTAATCACCCCTTTGGGCGCGGGCGGCGACACCCACGTGCCCGACATGCGCATCACCTCGCGGCCGCCGCAAACGATGCGCCCGGCGCACACGCTTTCCGGCAGCGCGGTATGCGGTGAAAATCCGTTGCCGCGCCCGCTCGCCTCCAAAGTGCCACGCGCGGGTTCGCCAGTGAACTCCACCCGGATCATCAGCGTCGCGGTGCGCACATTCGGATCGAGAAAAACGCGGTTCGCCGCCGCCAGCGTCATATCGGCGGCGAACAGCAGCGCCGCGCGGTTGACCACGCCGTTCGCAGCCGTGCAATGCGGCGCGGCCTCGACCGTGAATTCAACACCGCCGGTCTGGTAGCGCCGGGGCGTGAAACCGAGAAAATATCCGGCAAAATGCATGCCTGGTGCGCGGTTGCTCGAAATGGCACGCAATACGTGGCGGCGGATGAAATCACACACTTGTGGATTGAAGCTCACAGCAGCACCCTGCTTTATGTAAGTATTTGTTTTTATTAACTATTTTAAACGGCACGCTGCGCCTTACTCGGATTTGGGATCGCGCTCCAACAACCCCCGTGCGACCTGCGCTGCGGACTGCGGCGCATCGAGCACGCGGCACACCGCCGCGGTGATCGGCATGTCGATGCCGCGCGCTGTGGCGATGCGTGCGACTTCGCGTGCGCTGTAAACGCCTTCGGCAACGTGGCCCAATTCATCGAGTATCTCCGCCAGCGCTTTGCCTTCGGCCAGCCTGAGTCCGACGCGGCGGTTGCGCGACAGGTCGCCGGTGCACGTGAGTATCAAATCGCCGACACCCGCGAGTCCCATGAAGGTTTCCGCGCGCCCGCCCATTGCCACCCCCAAGCGCGTGATTTCGGCGAGGCCGCGCGTCATCACCGCGGCGCGCGCGTTCAGCCCCAGCTTGAGGCCGTCGCAAATACCGGTCGCAATCGCCATTACATTTTTTACCGCGCCGGCGACTTCCACGCCCACCACATCACTGCTTGAATACACACGCAGCGATCCGCCGTGCAATTCACGCGCGGTAACAGCGGCGAATGCCGCATCGGCGGATGCCAGCGTCAGTGCGGTCGGCTGCCCGCGTGCAACCTCCTCGGCAAAGCTCGGGCCTGATAACACACCGCTGGTGGCCTTCGGCAATTCGGCGGCACACACCTGGTGCGGCAATAGCGCATGCTCGCGTTCAAAACCTTTACATAACCACACTACCGGCGCGGTACAGCCCGCGGATTTTAGTCGGCGCAGAATGTCGCGCAGCCCGGCGGTGGTCATCGCCGCCAGCACCAGCGTTGCATCCCGCAGCGCAGCGTCAAGATCGATACCGACGGCCACCGAAGGCGGCAAGGAAATACCCGGAAGATAACGGCTGTTGTATCGGCTCGCCTGCATCGCCGCGACCTGCGCGCCGTTGCGCGCCCACAGTCTGATGTCATGCCGTGCGGCAAGGTGCACTGAAATAGCGGTACCCCACGCGCCTGCACCGAGTACGGCGATATTCATTCGCTTGTGGTCAGACGCCCCACACCTGAGCGACGCGTATGAAACCGGAGGCGCCGTCGCGGTGCCTCACACGCAGCCAGCCGCCGGCCACCACTTCGGCCACCTCCAGCAGCACGTCCTGCTGCGCCTGAAACACCAGCGGCGCATTGTCCTCGGCAGCCTGCCGCACTTGCGCGACAGGAACTTTGACAATGATGGTGCGCTGCCTGTTGGACACCTGTTTCGCATCTACCCAGCTCAAGGCGCCGTTGGCATCACGCACTTTCACCCAACCCTCGACTACCACGATCACTTCGAGAGGGTAGCCACGGCCCACCACGAACAGTTTTTTGGATTGTGCCGACGGCGCGTCATACAGTATCGCGGCTTCTTCCGACACCGCGCGAAAATCCGCGGCCCATGCGCACGATACGCACGCGGCGCTTGCCGACAACAGCGCGGCGAACCACCACGTGACGGCACCGGAACGCATCCTAGTTTACTTGCGACGGCGTCGGCTGATCACCGCGCTGTTGCAAGGCCTGCATGTACACCTGGTTAAAATCCATGTGCTGCAACATCACCGGCGGGAATCCCGCGCGCGACACGGTGCTCGACACTGCTTCTCGCGCATACGGCAGCAGCGTGCTGGGGCACAGAATGCCGAGCACGGCATCCAGGTCCTGCGGCGGCAGATTACGAATGTGAAACAAACCCGCCTGCGCCACCTCCACCAGAAATACCGTGCGATCAGTCAGCTTTGCCGTGACGGTTGCGGTAAGCACCACTTCATACAGCGCGCCCTGCTCCACCACGGACGCGCCGGTGTGTATATTGACTTCAATCTGCGGTTGCTCGCTCGATAGAAATATTTTCGGCGCGCCCGGCACTTCCAGCGACATGTCCTTGATGTAAATCTTTTCGACGCTGAAAATGGCCTGCTGCGCCGGTTGCTCGCCATTTGACTGCTGCGGTTGTTGCGGTTGCTCGCTCATTACTTGTGCTTTCGGTTTCGTATGATTCGTTTGTCGGCAGGCAGGTTATTGCGCCAGCAATGGATCGAGGCCACCCGCGCGATCGAGTGCAGAAAGATCATCGTAGCCGCCGACGTGGGTGTCACCGATATAAATTTGCGGCACGGTGCGCCGCCCGGTTTTTTCCATCATTTCGGTTCTGCGCGCGGGATCACGATCAATATAAACTTTTTCAATTTCCTTCACGCCCTTGTTTGCCAGTAGCCGCTCCGCGGATACGCAGTACGGTCAAACTGCGGTGCTATACATCAGTACTTTAGCCATGATTTCCCAAGTAGTGTTTGATGAAGATTGATGAATCTATTTTTCGAGCGGCATGCCCGCCTGCACCCAGGCGCCGATGCCCCCGCGCAATGCGACAACTTCGGCAAATCCCTGCTTGCGCAGGGTGTCCGCCACCGCCACGGAGCGACGTCCACTGGCGCAACTGACAATCACCGGTTTGTTCTTGAGCTTATCCAGCTCCTTGATGCGTTCTTCAAGCTGCTTTTCCGGAATATGGCGCGCGTTGGTGATGTGGCCGTTGGCGAATTCGCCATCATCGCGCACGTCGAGCACCACCGCATCCTTGCGGTTGATCAGCATCACTGCTTCTGTCGCGCCCACCTCGTTGCCCGGACGCATGCCGCGTGTGAGCAGCGGAAAGAGCAGCATGCCGCCGGAAACCACCGCCAGCCCGAGCAACACCATGTTGAACGGACTTTTTTGCAAGAAAACGAAAAACTGCTCCAAGGCGAACTCCTGAAATGGGCTAGAATTATACCGTATGCGGTTACTCCGAAAATTTTCATCAAAAACATGAACATAACACCGGTTCTTTTGATCATTCTCGACGGCTTCGGTTACCGCGAGGAATGCGACCACAACGCGATCTGTCAGGCGCGCAAGCCGCATTGGAATTTTCTGTGGAAGACGCATGCGCACACCGTCATCGACGCTTCCGAGAAATGGGTCGGATTGCCCAAGGGTCAAATGGGGAACTCGGAAGTCGGCCATATGAACATCGGCGCGGGCCGCGTGGTGTATCAGGATTACACCAAGATCGAGCATGCGATCGAAACCGGCGCGTTTCGCAAAAATCCCACGCTGCTCAAGGCCATTGAAACCGGCAAGAAAAGCGCGCTGCAAATTCTTGGCCTGCTGTCGCCTGGCGGCGTGCACAGCCACGAGTCGCAAATACACGAACTGGTCGATATGGCAGCACAGGCAGGCGTCAAAAACATTTATGTGCATGCCTTTCTCGACGGCCGCGACACTCCGCCGAAAAGCGCGGAAGCGTCGCTGGTTGCGCTGCAAAAAAAATTCGACGCACTCAACACCGGGCGCATCGCCTCGGTCTGCGGCCGCTATTTCGCGATGGATCGCGATCAGCGCTGGGAACGCCTGAAGCCCGCGTACGACGTGATCACCCAGGGCAAGGCGGAGCACTGGGCGGCAGCGGCGACCGACGCGCTGGAAATTGCCTACGTGCGCGGCGAGTCCGACGAATTCGTGCAGGCCACCGCCATCGTGCCGCCGGGCAGCAAGCCGGTACGCATGAACGATGGCGACGCAGGGGTGTTCATGAATTTCCGCGCCGACCGCGTGCGGCAAATGACCCATGCGTTAACCGACACAGCATTCAACGGCTTCGCACGCGAGCACACGCCCAGACTCGGTTACTTCTGCACGCTAACGACGTACGGCGAGGATTTCGCCGCGATTCCCGCAGCATTTCCGCCGCAGAGCATTGCCAACGGCTTTGGTGAATATCTTGCCTCGCGTGGGTTGAAGCAGTTGCGCATCGCCGAGACCGAAAAATACGCCCATGTGACGTATTTTTTCAACGGCGGCGTCGAAACGCCGTACACCGGCGAAGACCGCATGATGGTGCCGTCACCCAAAGTCGCTACCTACGACCTGCAGCCGGAGATGAGCGCGCGCGAAGTCACCGACAAACTGGTGGCGGCGATTCAAAGCCGCCAGTACGCCGCGATTATCTGCAACTACGCCAACGGCGACATGGTGGGGCACACCGGCGATCTGGCCGCCGCTACGCGCGCGATTGAAACGCTCGACGAATGCATCGGCCGCGCGGTGGAAGCGATGCAGGGCGTCGGCGGCGAGGTGTTGATCACCGCAGACCACGGCAACGCCGAAACCATGCTCGACACGGTCACACAGCAAAGACATACCGCGCACACGGTAAATCAGGTGCCGCTGCTCTACATCGGCCGCAAGGCAAAGGTTGCGGACGGTGGCGCATTGCAGGATGTCGCGCCGACGCTGTTGCGCATCATGGGTTTGCCGCAGCCAGCGGAGATGACCGGAAAACCACTGCTCGAAATCGCGTGAAATACCCAGCCCTGGCGGGTTTGATTCTGTTGTGCGCGAGCGGCACGGCATGGCCCGCGGTGACGGCGGGCAAGGCGAAGGAAGAACTGCAGCAACTGCGCGCCCGCATCGAGGCGCTGCAAAAACAGATTGCCGGCGCCGAGGAATCGCGCAACGAGGCCGCCGACGCCCTGCGCGAGTCGGAACGCGCTATCTCCGACGCCAATCGCGAACTTGCCGATCTGGAGCAATCGTCACGCACGGTTTCGCAGCGCGCGGAGGCGCTGCGCGGCGAATCGAACAAAGCGTCGGGCACGCTATTGGCGCAGCAGGCGACGCTGTCGCGCCTGCTGTATCAGCAGCATGCGCAGCACGCCGGGACGCAACCCGAAGCATTGCGACTGTTGCTGAGCGGCGAGAATCCCAACGACATCGCGCGCGAGTTGCATTATTTGGGCGTCGTGTCGCGGGCGCGCGCCGATGCCATACGCGACCTGCGTGACAACCTTGCTAAGCTGAAGTCGCTGGGCGACGAAACCGCGGCCAAGGCAGCCGAACTCGCGGCCATCGCCGCCGAGCAGGTGAGTCAGCGCAAACGGCTTGAAGCCGAAAAACGCAAACATGCCGGGGTGCTGACGCGACTGTCACGCGACATACAGCGCCAGCGGCAGGAAGTCGGCACCCTGCAACGCAATGAAACGCGGCTGACGCGACTGATCGAACAGCTCGCACGCATCGTCACACGAACACCGCCGGCCAAACGCGCTGCGGCGCGACCCAGTGGACGTAATGACCGGCTGCCGGAGCCGCAAGCGCTCGCCGGGGCATTCTCCAGCCTGCGCGGCCAGTTGGCGTTGCCGGTGCGCGGGGAACTTGCAGGCCGCTTTGGCAGTCCACGCAGTGATGGGGGATTAACCTGGAAAGGATTGTTGCTGGCAGCCGCGACGGGCGAACCGGTGCGGTCGGTCGCTTCTGGACGGGTGGTCTACGCCGATTGGCTGCGTGGATTCGGTAATTTGCTGATAATCGACCACGGCGAGGGCTATATGAGCCTTTATGGCTATAACGAGACCCTGTTAAAGCGCGTCGGAGACGACATCACCGGAGGCGACGCCGTGGCAACGGTAGGTAACAGCGGCGGAAGCACGGATTCGGGTTTATACTTTGAGCTTCGCCATCAGGGTAAGCCCTTCGACCCGATGACCTGGATCAGAACGCGGTAGGCAGTGGGTTTAGCAGGTTAGCAATTAACAGAAACTGGAGCAGTAAATGCGCAACAAACTGAGTCAATTCGGCCTTATCGTGGCCGGTGTGCTGATCGGCATCGCCATCAGTCTGAATTTCTCGGCGGTCGCGCAACGCGACGGCAGCACGCGCGCAATATCGCCGCTGCCGATCGAAGAACTGCGTGCATTCACCGAAGTGTTCGACCGCGTCAAGCGCGATTATGTCGAACCGGTTGAAGACAAAAAACTCATCACTGAAGCGATCAACGGCATGTTGACCGGCCTCGATCCGCATTCAGCCTATCTTGACCAGGAAGCGTTCCGCGAAATGCAGGTCGGCACGCAGGGACAATTCGGCGGGCTGGGCATCGAAGTGGGCATGGAAGACGGTTTCGTGAAAGTGATTTCGCCGATCGACGACACGCCCGCGTCGCGCGCCGGCGTGATGGCGGGCGATCTCATCGTCAAGCTCGACGACGCCTCGGTCAAAGGCATGACGCTGAACGACGCCGTGAAGCAGATGCGCGGCAAACCCGACACGCAGATCCGCCTCACCATCGTGCGCAAAGGCGAAGCCAATCCCATCGAACTGACGCTGACGCGCGCAGTGATCAAGATTCAAAGCGTCAAGTCCACGCTGCTCGAACCAGGCTACGCCTATTTCCGCGTCACGCAATTCCAGGAGGGCACCGGCGAATTGCTCGCACGCGCCATTGAGACCCACTTCAAGGCCAACACCGGCGCCATGCAGGGCATCGTGCTCGATCTGCGCAACGATCCGGGTGGATTGCTCAACAGCGCGGTAGCGGTGTCAGCGATGTTCCTCGAACCGGGACAACTCGTGGTCTACACCGATGGCCGCGCCGAAGATTCCAAAATGCGCCTGAACGCGAGCCCCGAGCATTATCTGCGCGGCCGTAACCGCGAAGACTTCCTGCGCCGGCTGCCGCCGGAAGTCAAGAAAGTCCCGATGGTGGTGCTGGTTAACGGCGGCTCGGCATCGGCCTCCGAAATCGTCGCCGGTGCACTGCAGGATCATAATCGTGCCGTGGTGATGGGCCAGCAGACGTTCGGCAAGGGGTCGGTGCAGACGATATTGCCGCTCGGCAGCAACACCGCCATCAAGCTCACCACCGCGCGCTACTACACGCCGCAAGGCCGCTCCATCCAGGCCAAGGGCATCACGCCGGATATTCTGCTCGAAGGCCCGATCGACAAGGCTGCCGGCCTGCGTCTGCGCGAAGCCGATCTCAACAAGCATCTGAGCGAAGGCAAGGTCGATCCCAAAGATCCGGGCAAAGAAAAAGCCGCTGCCGCTATGCGCGCGAAATACAATTTCACGCCGGAAGCACGTCCCGAAATCGATCCCAAGGAATTGCGCCCCGGCCCCGGCGAAGTGGTCTCCAAGAAAGACTATGAACTGCATCAGGCGATCGCCTTTCTCAAGTCGCGCAAGGGCGGTGGCACTAACACTGCTGCTGGCGGCGGATAAATATTATTAAAAACAGATAGTTATACGCCCGGGCGGCATCGCTTCCCGGGCGTCGTTTTTTTCAGAACTTCATGAACGACGAGCAGCTACTGCGCTACAGCCGTCATATCCTGCTGCCGGAAATCGGCGTCGAAGGTCAGGAGCGGCTGCGCGCGGCGCGTGCGCTGGTGATCGGCGCGGGTGGTTTGGGTTCGCCGATCGCGCTCTACCTTGCGTCGGCGGGTGTGGGTACTCTTACGCTGTGTGACGACGACGTGGTCGACCTCACCAACCTGCAGCGGCAGATCGTGCATCGCACGCAGGCAATCGGGCGCCCCAAAGTCGAATCGGCGCGCGACACGCTGGCGGCGATCAACCCGGAAACCAAAGTGGAAATAATGCGGGAACGCGTCGCCGGCGCAACGCTGGATGCGCTGGTCGCCGCAGCCGATGTGGTGCTCGACGGCTGCGACAATTTCGCCACCCGCCATGCCGTTAATCGCGCCTGCGTCGCGCACAAGAAGCCGCTGGTGTCGGGCGCAGGCGTGCGTTTTGACGGACAGATTTCGGTGTTTGACATGCGCGATGCCGCCGCGCCGTGTTATGCCTGCTTGTTCCCCGAGGATGCGCAAGGCGAAGAAGTACGCTGCGCGGTGATGGGGGTGTTCGCGCCGCTCACCGGCATCATCGGCTGCATACAAGCGGCTGAAGCCTTGAAAATTCTGACGAACGCCGGCACGACGCTGGCCGGACGCTTGATGCTGCTGGATGCACTGACCATGGACATCCGCACCATCGGCTTGAAGAAAGACCCCGCGTGCGCCGTGTGTAGCGGGCGCTGAACCATCAGCGCGTCAGGCGGCCGATTCCGCCGCTGGCGCCGCAGCGGCAGCGCTGGCACCCGGCTCGATCAGCGCCTGCAGGTCTTTGGTCACGTCTTCGAGCGTCGGCGCGTTGCGCCCGAGCATCTGCAACAGCAGGCGCGCCGGAAAATCAGCAAGCGATTCGGGCCGGTTGACCTTGATGCGCGCGGCGCTCTCCACATGCGGGCGCAGATGCGTGGATTTGAATCCGGCCTTCGCGCTTTCCATCGCGTCGACCATCGCCAGCTGCGCGCGCGCAACACCGAGCAGCAATTCCGCTGCCTGTTCCGTAGTCAAGGTTGCCATCGTGTTCTCCCATTGTTCCCCGGGCTTCCCGGTCGCTCGATTCGATTCAGGCCTGATTCAGGCCAACGTGCCTTCCATCAACTGCTTCCATTGTTTGCCCCACATCTCCGCGGGATCGCGCTTGAAGCCGCTTTTCGCGAACTGGTGCCAGCGGCCAATGACGAAACTCATGCACAGATTCGCCTGCGCGCCAAGATCGACATCCTGCGCGATTTCGTTCTGCGTCGCCGCGAAACGCAGTGCCTGGCGTACCGTCGCCTCCAGCCGCTCATGCAACTGGTTGATGCGCTGCTGCAGCCGCTCGTCTTCATTGACCAGTGCATCACCGATCAGCACGCGCGTCATGCCGCGATTTTTCTGCGCGAAACCCAGCATCACGCCAATGACCGCCTCGACCTGACGCACGCCGCCCTGCTCCTCCGTAGTAATCTTGTTGATCAGCGCGAACAGCGTCTGCTCGATGAAATCGATCAGCCCTTCGAACATCTGCGCTTTGCCCGAAAAATGCCGGTACAGCGCCGCTTCCGACACATCAAGCCGTTTGGCCAGCGCCGCGGTGGTGATCTTCTCCGCCGCGGGCTTTTCCAGCATCTGCGCCAGCGTTTGCAGGATCTGGTTTTTGCGGTCTCCGGTTCTTGCCACGCTATTCCTCTACTGTAACTGTGCCAACAGGTTCGGCAGCCGCGCCACACTGCGCACGGTTTGATCCACATAGCCCGGCACCCTGCCACGCGTGGTTCCCGCCGCGCTCACCCATACGGTTTTCATGCCCAGACGCTTGGCGGTACGCAGATTGTCCAGATTGTCTTCAATCATGATACAGCGTCGCGGGCGCAGGTGGTGAATGCGGCACAAGCGCAGGAATCCGAAAGTATCAGGCTTGGGGCGGTAGCGGGTGTGCTCAATGGTGTACACGTCCGAAAACAAATCGATGATGCCGAGGGCGCGCAACACGGCTTCGGCGTAATGCACGGGCGCATTGGAAAATACGAATTTGCGTCCCGGCAGGCGATTCAGGGTCGCGCGCAGCATGGGTTCGGCCACCAGCACGCGATGCAAATCGGGAAACTGATGCGTATGCCACAGAAAATGTGCGGGATCGGTATCGTGGTGACGTATCAATCCGAGCAATGTCGCGCCGTAGCGTCGCCAGTAGGTGTGCCGCAGGGCGTTGGCTTGCGCTTCGTCCAGATGAAGATGCGTTTGCAAATACTCGGTCATGGCGCGGTTGATGCGCGGAAACACATGTACCATGGCGTTGTGCAGGGTATTGTCGAGATCGAATATCCATGAGCGGTCCTGTTGCATGATCCATTCAACGCTCGTACCAACACACGCTCACGATCAGCGACTCTTGATCAACGTGCCTACGCCTTCGTTGGTCAGAATCTCCAGCAGCAGCGCGTGTTCCACGCGGCCGTCGATGATATGGCAGGTATTCACCCCGTTTTTCGCCGCGTCGAGCACCGACGCGATCTTCGGTAACATGCCGCCGTGGATGGTGCCGTCGGCGAACAGCGCATCGATTTTTTTCGCGGTCAGCCCGGTGAGCAGTTTGCCGTTTTTGTCGAGCACGCCCGGCGTATTGGTGAGCACCACGAGTTTTTCGGCACGCAGGATTTCAGCCACCTTGCCCGCCACCAAATCGGCATTGATATTGTAGGACTCGTTGTTCTTGCCCACGCCAACGGGCGCTATCACCGGAATAAAGTTCTGCGTATGGAGCAGTTGCACGATGCCCGGATCGATGCTCTCGACTTCACCCACCATGCCGATGTCGATTAGCTCATCGGGGTTTTCCGTGCTGTGCATCTTCATTTTGCGCGCGCGTATCAATCCACCGTCCGCACCAGTCAGCCCCACCGCGCGGCCGCCGTGCTTGTTGATGAGATTGACGATGTCCTTGTTGACCTGGCCACCGAGCACCATTTCGACCACATCCATGGTCTCGGCGTCGGTCACGCGCATGCCCTGAATGAATTCGCCTTTCTTACCAACTTTTTTCAGCCACTCGTCGATCTGCGGGCCGCCGCCGTGGACTACCACCGGGTGCATGCCCACCAGTTTGAGCAGCACCACATCGCGCGCGAAACCCTCCTGCAGCGCGGGATCGGTCATGGCGTTGCCGCCGTATTTCACGACGATGGTTCTGCCGTGAAATCGTTGTATATACGGCAGCGCTTCAGCCAGTATCTGGGCCTTGATAGTGGCGCTGGGCGTGCCCGCCGTGCTCGTCATAGGCAAAAAAATAGGTGAGGTGAGGACTCGCTTATTTTACACGAGCAAGAAAACGGCGGGGCGCATTCAGTGCCGCCCCGCCGTTTACCCTAAAGTCTGTCGTTACTGGATGGTGATACGCTTCGCTGCCGCAGCCGCTTTCTTCGGCAGCGTCAGTTCCAGCACGCCATCGGCGTATTTCGCGTTCGCTGCGGCTTCGTCAATCACGCTGCCCAGCGCAAAAGCGCGGTAGAACTTGCCCGTGTAACGCTCGGTGCGCAGCACGCGCTCGCCTTCTTTGACCTCTTTCTCGGTTTTGGTATCGGCGCTGATCGCCACCTGATCGCCGTCGATCGAGATCTGAATGTCGTTCTTGTTCACGCCCGGCAATTCCGCATGCACCGTGTAGGCCTTGTCGCTTTCGCTGATATCCACGCGGAACTTCGCCGCCGTTTCCTGTTCCTCCAGGTTCACCGGCCGCACCAGGAAGCCGCGAAACAGTTGATCAAAGGCATTGTCCAAAGGTGAAAAACGCGCAATGTTTACCATGATATTTTCTCCGTTTAAGTGTGGCGCCTTGCGCCGTCGCTTTGAATATGGGAGCCTGTTACTTGATTTCAAGTGCGCTGCGGCCGATACTGATGTCCACAGCCCAGAATCAACATAAGTATTTGTTTTTAAAATAAAAATTATTTATATGACTGCGGCCATCTCCCCCGCACCTGCGGAAATCGAACAATACCGCGCCTATCTGCTGCGCTATGCGTCCTTGCATTTGCGCGATGCTGGTGCGGCGGAAGATGCCGTGCAAGACACGCTAATCGCCGCGCTGGAAGGGCGCGACCGGTTCTCCGGCAAGTCTTCGGTAAAAACCTGGCTCACCGGCATCCTCAAGCACAAACTCATCGACCAAATGCGCCGGCAATCACGCGAGCAGCCGCTGGTGTCGGGCAATGACGACAGCGACTACGGCGAAGCAGACGCCGTCGACGCGCTGTTTCTGGACGACGGGCATTGGCGCCATCCGCCCGCGAACTGGGGTGACCCCGACACGGCGCTGCAAAACAAGGCATTTCTGGAGGTCTTTGAGCTGTGCGCGAAGGGCATGCCGGCCAAAATCGCACGCGCCTTCATGATGCGCGAAGTGATGGAAATGACCACGGAGGAAATCTGTAAGGAGTTGGAGATTTCCACGACGAACTGCTGGGTCATGCTGCACCGCGCGCGCCTGAGCCTGCGCGAGTGCCTGGAAATTAAGTGGTTCGGGAAACAACGATGACCAATATCCGCATCAAGTTGCCCAAGCCCGTCAGGCGCGCTATCGTGATACGACTGAATTGCAGAGAGGTGTCTGAACTCATCTCACGCGAGCACGAACATCCGCTGACTACCGGCGAAAAGTTCTGGCTGCGGCTGCACTTGTACATTTGTAACGGCTGCCGCAATTTCCGGAACAACACGCGGCTGATGCGCTCAGCGCTGAGGTGCTATCTTAATCAAGACAAAGACCGTTGATACGGCCTAGCGACGAGTAGCGCAAGTTCCCAACGCCGCAGCATTTTTCACGGTGTTAGTGGTGGCTGGAACTTTGCGGTCGGTGCCTTGGGAATCACCTACGCCACGGAAGGCCGCAACGTAACGGTAACCATGGTGATGACCCCAACACCTGTCAGTGGCACATCCGCGAACCCGCGGCAGTAAATAACGACAACGGACCGCGCCAGCTGCTTCGACCAACAGGTGGCTTCCAGTAGGCGCGACACATAATAGCCTTGAATTTCGTCGCGCCCGTGCTGCGCGAGGTACCGCAATTGCGCGTCGTTCTCGACACCTTAGGCGATTACCTTGAGTCGCATGTTGTGCGCCAGAATTCACCGTGCGTGTGATGGTCGCGTCGTCTGCGTCATGCACGATGTCACGCACGAACAAGGCGTCTATTTTCAGTGCATCCAGCGAAAATCGCTTCAGATAAACCAAGCTCGAATAGCCGGTGCCGAATTCGTCAATCGACAGTTTCACACCCAGTGACTTGAGATATTGCAGCACGCGCTTGGCTTCATCGGGGTTCACCATCAGCACGCTTTCGGTAATCGTAAACACGGCTTTGAGAGATGTGTCTGGATAACGGCAAACTGCTGTGGGACACATCATATTGTATTCTGCGGTCACAATCCGGCGAGCTCCTCCGAGTTACCAGCGACAGCCATTGCCGGCGCAACGATCGGGAGCACCGCCCTGAACGTCGTCCCGGCGCCGGGCAAGCTTTCCACCACGATACGCCCGCCCAGAAGCTGGGTGACGATGTTGTGCACGATATTCAGCCCCAGCCCGCTACC
>JAKFYK010000002.1 GCA_021730905.1 Betaproteobacteria bacterium
CGAACTCGCCCGCGCCTGGCACGCCGGCGATGCCTATTGGGGCGGCATGACGGACCTTAATTCGGCTTCCATCGGCGTTGAACTCGACAACAACGGCTTTGAACCGTTCGCCGATGCGATGATCGACACGCTGCTGTTGTTGCTGGAGGATATTAAGGCGCGCTACCGCATTCCGGCGGCGAACTTTTTGGGGCACGGCGACATCGTGCCCGGACGCAAGGTGGATCCGAGCCGCTGGTTTCCGTGGAAGCGTCTGGCGGAACGCGGATTTGGGGTGTGGTGCGAACCGCCTTATGCGGCGCCGCCGCCCGGCGCGAGCGATGCGTTGCTGCTGACCGCGTTCGGTTACGATGTTTCCAACCTCGAAGCGGCGGTAGGCGCGTTCCGGCGGCATTTTCTGGCGGAAGAGAATACGGCGGCGTTGACGGAAAGCGATCGCGCGCTGTTGCATTGCCTGATTCAGCGCAAGACTGCATCGTAATACCCGGTTTTCAACGACGGGTGCCAGTCTGGAGTAACGTATCATCGTCACAGCGGAGGAAAGCTTGATGCGCAACACCATGGTTCTGGCTGCCATCCTGATAGGGGTTGTGCAGCTTGCCGTCGCGCAAACTGCTTCGACAGGCTCAGGACAGGCTTATCCGCTGAAGCCGGTGCGCTTGATTGTGCCTGCTTCGCCCGGCGGCGGCAGTGACATCACGGCGCGTTTTCTCGCGCAAAAATTGAGCGAGCAGATGGGCCAGTCGTTTGTCGTGGAAAACCGTCCGGGTGCTTCCACTTTGATCGGCGTCGAATTCGTGGCGAAGGCCGCGCCCGATGGCTACACGCTGCTGGTGCCGGCCGCAGCGATATCGGTGAATCCGAGCATCTTCGCCAAATTGCCGTACGACACGCTGCGCGATCTGGCACCGGTGTCGCAAATAGTCGAATCGGCGAACGTGCTGGTGGTGCATCCCTCGGTGCCGGCAAGAACCGTGAAGGATGTGATCGCGCTCGCCAAAGCCCGGCCCGGCGCGCTGGCCGCCGCTTCGCCGGGCGTCAGCGGCACGCCGCACATGGCCGCGGAATTGTTCAAACTGATGGCTGGTGTCGACATACTGATGGTTCCCTACAAGGGCTCGGGGCCGGGATTGATCGCGTTGATGGCGGGTGAAGTGCCGTTGCAATTCTCGACGCCGGCGTCGGCGCTGCCGTACGTGCGCGCCGGGCGCATGCGCGCGCTGGGCGTTACCACCAAGGCGCGCGTTGCGGCGATGCCCGACGTGCCTACCATCGCCGAGGCCGCGCTGCCGGGTTACGAGGCAACGCAATGGTTCGCGCTGTTCGCAACCGCCGGCACGCCGCGCGCCGTCATCGACCGGCTGTCGCAGGAAACCGCGCGCGCGGTGCGCTCGTCCGATTTGAAGGAAAAATTGTCGGCGGAAGGTCTCGAGCCGGTCGGCAGCACTGCGGACGAATTCGCTGCGTACCTGAGAGCCGAGATGACGAAATGGGCGAAAGTGGTGAAGGCCGCGGGGATCAAGCCACAACGTATCTAAGTACTTGTTTTAATTATTATTTTTGTGTATTCATCCAGCGCCGCACCGTGCCGTTCGCCAGCCACAGCAGCGCGCCCAGAAGTATCAACGCGATCAAGCCGCGCATGGCGCCGGCGAGAAATGCCGCGTCGATCGTTGGAAACGGAAACTTCAGCAACTGCTCGCCGCGTTCGAGCATCCAGTGCCAGCCGGTGTGCGCCACCAGCGCCGACAGAATGATGATGCCGATGCGCTCCACGAAGGCGTGTTTGAACAGCAGTGCGAGTACTGGCAGCAGAACAATCAGCACCGCGAGCTGGCCGATTTCCACGCCGAGATTGAACGCAAGCAGCGAAGTGACGAGATGGTCGCCCGCAAATTGCAGCGATTCGCGCAGCGCGAACGAAAATCCGAAGCCGTGCACCAGGCCAAACGCAAAGGTGATGATCCAGCGGCGCTGGATATTGCTGCCGACGATGTTCTCCAGCGCCATGTAAATAATGGTGAGGGCGATCATGAGTTCGATCAGCGGCGGAAACCACAGGGCATCGGGCACGAAACCGAAGGCGGAGGCGATCAGCGTGATCGAGTGCGCCACGGTGAACGAGGTGACGATGATGACCAGCGGCCGCCATCGGCGAAACGGAATGATCAGGCACAACAGAAACAGCAGATGATCAACGCCTTCGAGGATGTGCCAGAAGCCGGCAACGACGAAGCGCGATGCCGCCTGATGCCAGCGCGGATCGAGTTGCACCAGTCCCGGATTGCCGTGAAATTCGAACGCCCGTGTTGCGCCGCCGGGTGGCAGAAAACGCAGTGCCGTGGACACTTTCAGGCCCAGGCGATCCACGCGCGGGTGTATCGAGAATTGCGCGCGGTCCGAGGTGATCGGGTATTCGAGCAGCACGTCCAGCAGTTGCTGGTTCCAGTAAAGATCAAGACTGTCGGCAAGCCGCGGGCCTTGCACGTGCGCAAGCGCCTGCTCGAATGATGCGAACGATTTGTCCGAGGGCAGCGACACACGTGCGTGCATGACGCGCGGCGCGGCGAGTTTGTTGCCATCTTCGTGAATGTCGATGCTGTCGATGAGCCAAAGTTTCGCGGCATTGCGCAGCGCTTCATCGGCGCGCGAGACCTCCAGATAGCCGGGGCCGCGCTTCGGAAAATCCACTTCGCGCATCGCGCTCAGCGGCACGCGCAGCAGCAGTTGCAGGCGCTTGCCGTCGGGCTTGAAAAACGCATTGATCCTGATGTCGTTGGGGATATCGTGCGCGCGCGCCGCCGGTATCACCAGCACGCAGGCAGCAAGGAGGCAAATCAGCAGGGCAGGCAGTAGCCGCAATACTTGAATACGCACGGAAATTTTTCTCCCTTGGCGTGCAAGTTAATCGAAACCCGCGGAGGCTGACAAGCAAAAATCGGTGCGCGTATAATCGTTTCCATAATAACGGACTATCCGAAATCCAGGCTCAGCATGTGGTCTTGCGATTCTTGCGAGGCAAGCGGGAAAACCCAGGGAGACAATCATGGCGGAACATAAACGCAACGTACTAATCGGTGCGGTGTTGCTGGGTGCAGTCGGTGCGCTCGCCGTCGGGCAGGCCATGTTGCAAAACAAGGCGCAAGCGCAGCGCGAAACCGTGCAGGCGCCGATGTTCGAAGTCGATCCGTTCTGGCCCAAGCCGCTGCCCAAGCAGTGGGTGCTCGGTTCGGCAATCGGCGTGTGGGTCGATGAGCAGGATCACGTATGGATCATTCACCGCAGTTCGGCCACGCTGCATAACAACGAGAAGCGGCTGGAGTTGAATCCTCCCACGGGCGAATGCTGCCGCGGCGCGCCGCCGGTGCTGCGCTTCGACCCTGCCGGCAATCTAGTGAGCGCATGGGGAGGGCCGGGTGACGGCTACGAGTGGCCGATGTCGAATCACGGCATTGTGGTCGATCACAAAGGCAACGTGTGGATCGGCGGCAACGGCAAGGCCGATGCGCATATTCTGAAATTCACCAAGGAAGGCAAATTCCTGATGCAGGTAGGCAATCTGGGCAAGAACGCCGGCAGCAACAATCTTGAAAACTTCGGGCGCGTGGCGAAAATCTGGGTCGATCCCAAAGCCAACGAGGCTTACGTCGCCGATGGCTATCAGAACAAGCGCGTGGCGGTACTGGATGCCGATACCGGCAGGATGAAGCGTTATTGGGGCGCCTACGGCAACAAGCCTGACGATGCCAACCTGGGCCCGTACGATCCGAAAGCGCCGCCGGCGCAGCAGTTTCGCAACCCGGTGCATTGTGCCGATCTGTCGAACGACGGCTTGCTGTACGTGTGCGACCGCGCCAACAATCGCTTGCAGGTGTTCAAGCCCGACGGCACGTTTGTAAAGGAACAGTTCTTCGCCCGGAACACGCTTGGGTCGGGTTCGGCGTGGGATATCGCGTTCTCCAAAGACCCGCAACAGCGGTTCATCTTCCTGACCGACGGCCAGAACGAAAAAGTTCGCATTATCGTGCGCGAGTCGCTCGAAGAATTGAGCGCGTTCGGCGACGGCGGACGCCAGCCGGGCCAGTTCTATGGCGTGCACAGCATCGCGCTTGATTCGAAAGGCAATCTCTACACGACCGAAACCTACGAAGGCAAACGATTGCAGAAGTTTGTTTACAAGGGCGTAGGCGCCGTGGCGCGCGGCAATCAGGGCGTGTTGTGGCCCAAAAGGTAGACCCTATACCACTATTTACGCAAGCCATGAATAATAACCAGAGGAGGTTTTGATGAAACTAAAAGCATTGGTCGTTGCGTGCAGCATGCTGGCGTTGGGCGGCGGCGTATCGCCGCTGCATGCGCAAGCGTTTCCTTCGAAGTCGTTGCGCCTGGTGTTGCCGTTCCCGGCGGGCGGCCCGACCGATCTTCTGGGCCGCGCGGTTGCGCAAAAAATGGGCGAGCAGCTTGGGCAGACGATGGTGGCCGACAACCGGCCGGGTGCTGGCGGCAATCTCGGCATCGAAATTGCCGCGAAATCGCCGCCGGATGGACACACGTCCGTGCTGGTGTCTTCGGTGATTTCCATTGCACCCTCACTGTATCCAAAGCTCAATTACGAGCAGAAGGATCTCGCACCGATTTCGCTGGTCGCCGAGATTCGCAACGTAATTCTGGTGCACCCATCGGTGCCTGCCAAGAGTCTCAAGGAATTGATTCAGCTTGCGGCGCAGAAGCCCGGCAATCTCAATTACGGTTCGGGCGGCGTGGGCACGACCACGCACATCACGCCGGAACTCATCATGAGCCTGACCAAGACCAAGTTGAATCACGTGCCGTATAAAGGATCGGGTCTTGCGCTGATCGCCTTGATCGGCGGGCAGATCGATGTGCTGATCATGGCCGTGCCCGCTTCGGCGCAGCAGGTCATTGCGGGCAAGGCGCGCGCGCTCGCGATACTCGCGCCCGACCGCGCGCCGCAGCTGCCGAATATTCCAACCGCAAAAGAACTCGGGCACGAAAATTTCGCCGTGCGCTTGTGGTACGGCATGCTCGCGCCCGCGGGTACGCCCGCCCCGGTCATCAGCCGTCTCAATGCTGAATTGCACAAGGCGCTCGCGACTGCGGATTTGAAGTCGCGTCTGGTAACCGCCGGCATCGAGCCGTTGGTCAGCACGCCGCAGGAATTCGGCAGCTTCATACAGACGGAGACCGTGCGCTACGCCAAAGTCATCAAGGACGCGGGCATCAAGGCGGAATAAAACGCATTTGCGCGGTGGCGATGCATGGAGGAACATATGAAAAAACTTTTTGGAAACCTATTGTTACTCGTCATGTGCGGTGCCGGTGCAAGCCATGCGGCAGAATCTGCGTGGCCGACGCGCCCGGTGCGGGTGATGGTGCCGTTCGCGCCCGGCGGCACCACCGACGTGATAGCACGCATCATCGCCGCGCGCATGACCGAGATCACCGGTCATCAGTTCATCGTTGATAATCGCGCCGGCGCTGGCGGCAATATCGGCACCGGCATTGCAGCCCATGCCGCGCCCGACGGGCAAACCATACTGGTGCACAGTTCGGCGTTTGGGGTGAATCCGGGTTTGTATAAATCGATACCGTACGATCCGTACAGGAGTTTCATTCCGGTGACCAATTTCGCGGAGTCGCCGAATCTTTTTTCTGCGCATCCCTCGGCACCTGTAAAGACCTTGCCGGACGCATTGAAGCTTGCTAACGCGGAACCGAGAAAATACAGCTTCGCCACGCCCGGCATCGGTACCACGCCGCACCTCGCGGTGGAGATGCTCAAGTACGCGGTGAAATCCGACGCCGGCAATATTCCCTACAACGGCGCCGGGCCGTCGGTTGCGGCGCATCTGGCGGGCCAGGTGTTGCTGGCATGTTCGGCGTTGCCCACGCCTGCGCCACATGTGAAGGCAGGACGCCTGCGCGGGCTGGCCATGGGCTCGCGCAAACGGCATGCATCGTTCCCCGATATTCCGACCATGGCCGAGGCGGGCTACAAGGATCAGGAATCCGAAACTATGCAAGGCATTTATTTTCCGGCGGGCACGCCCCGGCACATCGTGCAGCGCTTTCATGCCGAGCTTGCGAAAATTGCGCAAGTGCCCGAAGTGCGCGAGCGTGTGGAAGGTTTGGGCTTTCAGTTCGTGATGAACACGCCGGAGCAATTCATGGCGCAGACGAAATACGAAGTCGAGAAATGGACGCGCGTGGTGAAGAACGCCAAGGTCCAGGTGCAGTAGCGGTGCGGTACCGTCACGGAAAACAATGCGCATCGTAGACATCCGTGAAACCGCCATCCCGCTGAAATCGACGCTGCGCAACGCGGTGTTCGACTTCAGCGAAATGACCACATCGGTGGTTGCGGTGATCACCGATGTGATGCGCGACGGCAAACCGGTGGCGGGTTTTGCCTTCAACTCCACAGGCCGCTATGCGTGCGGCGCGCAGATGCGCGACCGTTTCATACCGCGCGTCCTGAAAGCGAACCCGGACACGCTGCTCAGTGCGGCTGGCGACAATCTCGATCCGCAGAAAATTCTCGCGGCGATGATGCAGCGGGAAAAACCGGGCGGGCATACCGAGCGCTCGGTGGCGATAGGCACCATTGAAGTCGCGTGCTGGGACGCGGTGGCCAAGATCGCCGGCAAGCCACTGCACCGCGTGCTGGCCGAGCGCTACAACGACGGCAAGGTGATCGACAAAATTCCGTGCTATGTCGGCGGCGGCTGGTATGAGCCGGGCAAGGGCATCCCGGAATTGCTCGACGAGATTCGCGAGAAACTGGACCAGGGCTACCACGTGATGAAAATCAAGGTGGGGGGTGCTGCCATTGCGGACGACATTGCGCGCGTCGAAGCTTCGCTGAAAATCGTGCAATCCAGCCAGCATCTCGCGGTGGATGCCAACGCGGGCTTCAATCGCGAACGCGCGCTGGCCTACGCGAAGGCGCTGGCACCGTACCAGCTCAAATGGTTTGAGGAGCCGACCGATCCGCTAGGCTACGAACTGCTCAACGAGTTCATCGCCCACTACGGCGCGGCGGTCGGCACCGGCGAAAATCTGTTTTCCACGCAGGACGTGGAGAACCTGATCACTTTCGGCGGCATGCGCGCCGGCGTCGATTTCATCCAGATCGATGTGCCGCAGTCGTATGGCATCGTGCAGTTCTCACGCACGCTCGAGTTGCTCGAGCGCCGCGGCTGGTCGCGCCAGTCGGTGCTCCCGCACGGCGGCAACCAGATGACCCTGCACCTTGTCGGCGGCTTCGGCCTGGGAGGTTGCGAGGCGTACCCGGGCGTGTTCGGCATCTTTGCAGGCTTTGCCGACGATGCCAAAGTCGAGAACGGTTACCTGAAACTGCCCGATCGGCCGGGTATCGGCTTCGAGGCGCAGAACCAGTTGTACGCGGCGATGCGCGCGATGGTTTGAACAGCATGGGCAAACGCAAATCCCTGCAAACCGCACTCGCTCACCTGGACAAGGGCGACTGGGAGTCCGCGCACAAGATCGTGCAGAGCGACGAATCGCCTGCCGGATGCTGGGTGCATGCGATCGTGCACGTGATGGAGGGCGATCTCGCAAATGCGCGTTACTGGTACGGCCGTGCGGAGCGCGCGTTTTCGGAGGATGCGGGGAAGGAGATCGCCGCGGTGAAAAATACTCTGTCGTAGGCCGGATATAGCAGAGCGGAAGGCATGCAGCACCTCCCGCCCGGCGGGGTTGCAGAACGTACTTCCGCTACGGCGTCTTGGCGTATTTTCCCGTCAACTGCGGCGTCAGTCCTTCGAGCTTCTTGTTCTGCCGATCCAGGCGCGTTTCGCGCGACCAGGTGCGCTTGAGATCGTCGCGCACGCTGATGGTCAGACGTCCACAGCGTTCGACTTCGAGTTCGATTTTGTCGCCGTCCTGAAAGCCACTCAATCCGCGATGGTTGGTGCCGGTGGCGATGATGTCACCGGGCTCCAGCGTGTGGATCGACGATATCCACTCGATGCAGCGCGGAATCTTGTGCGCCATATCATCGGTGTTGAAATTCTGTTTCAACTCGCCGTTGACCCACAGTTTGATTTGCAGTTTGTGCGGATCGGGAATTTCGTCGGCGGTCACGATATACGGCCCGATGGGCGCGAAGGTGTCGCGCGATTTCATCTGGAAAAACACATTGCTGGGCGGTGGCAGCCCGCGCGCCGAGCCGTCGATGAAGCACATATAGCCGAATATGTAGTTCATGGCGTCGGCGGCTTTGACATTGGTGGCGCGCTTGCCGATGACCAGCGCAATTTCGGCTTCACCCTCGAACAACGAGGCGGGCACATCGGGCAGTACCATGGTGTCGCCGTTGCCGATGATGGCGCTGGGCGCTTTGTTGAAGGCGTTGATGGGCGCAGGTTCCGCGCGCGTGCCGTCTTCCATGAAGTTGACGGCCATGCAATCGATGGTGGCGGGGCGCAGCAGCGGTGGACGGATTCTGACCGAGCTGATGGGCACGCCGGCGCCTTTGGCGGCGGCGTCTTCAAGCTTGGCGCGCCAGGCATTAAAGTTTGCGATTAACCCGTTGATGAGATCATGCGGGCCGGTGTGTGGAATCGATTGCACCACGGATGTGACATCTACAACATTGTCGCCTTTAACAATGCCCAATTTGAAATCATCGAAATACATCAGCTTCATGGCGGTTCCTTTTGTTAAAAGATGATAGTGGGATGCAATGAATCAGGCCGCGGCCGCGGCGCGCACCGGGCTCGACGATATCAATGCGGTCATCGTGCGCACATCGGCAAGTTTTTCAAACCCTTGTATTGTGTCATACAGCGGCGCCATATTGGCGTCGTGAATGATGTCGCGCACGCAGCCGTCGAATTTGGCTTTGAGGCGCTCGGCGGGCAGCGGGTTGTCCGAGGTGCGGCCGTACGGTTGATCGAGTTTCTTCGACACCACGCGGCCGTCGGTGAGGGTGATACGCACTTCGGCGCCGAAATGGTTGTCGGCGGGAAACTGCGCGGTGGTGTAGGCAGCGGACTGCACGCGCTTGAGGATCGACTGGATCTTCGGGTCCTGGTAAGCATCGTTTTCGAAATAGTCGTTGACGATGCGCCGTTCGGCGAGCGCTCGGGAGACTGTATATTGCACGCTGAAGCGCGCATCGACATCGCTCCTGGGATCGGGCCGGTTGGTGTGCTCGAGCCGGCGCGGGTGCGTCCAGGTTTCGATCTTGAGCACCTTCTCCGGCGTCAGATCATATTCGTGGGTGAGATCGAGTGTGGCGTCCACCGCAGGGTGCGTGCTGCCGCAGCAGGTGTACTGCTTGATGGCGATGCCGGGCTTGACGATATCCCACGGCGCGCCCCATTGCGGAAAAATTTTCGAAGTATCGTAATTGCCTTCGCCGTTGAACACATTCAGATAGCCCATCTTGTGTTCGAACGTGCGCGGGTTCGAGGTGAATCCGTCGCGTGCCAGCAACGCGGCGAACAAGGCGCTGCGCGCGCAGTTACCCACGTGCAGCGGCTTGGTCATGGTACCGAGATTGGATTTGAGACCGGCCGCCATCGAGGCCGCAATACACAGCGCCAGCGTGGTTTTTTCTTCATCCAGCCGCAACAGATGGCACGCGGCTGCGGTGCCGCCGAAGATGCCGACCGTAACCGTGGGGTGCCAGCCCTTGGTGTATTGATAAAGGTTCACGCACATCGATAATTTGCATTCAGTCTCGAAGCCCGCCACGTAGGCCGTGAGAAAGTCCTTGCCGCTGGCGCCAGTGTCATCGGCCAGCGCGAATATCACCGGCAGTATCGGCGCCGAGGGATGCCCGCCCAGCGTGTTGCTGCAATCGTCGAAGTCGAGTGCGTGCGCGGCCGTGCCGTTGATCTGCGCTGCATCCATGGCGGAGGTGCGCTTGTCCTGGCCGAACAGCAGGCTCTTTCCCGACGAGCCGGTGGTCACTTTGCTCACGATGCGCGCGCTGTCGTCGCGGCTGCCGGCGATGGTGACGCCGACGGTATCCAGCAAACCGATCCTGGCCCAGTGGATGGCTTGTGGCGGCAGGTCTTCATAGCGCGTGGCGAGTATGTGCTTGGCGAATTCGGCGGCGATGGTCATGGCTACTCTTTATAAAAGTATCTTTTAAAACAAATACTTATAATATATCTATATCCATCAACGGCGCGTACTGCTGGCCACCATGACCATCGCTGTCACGCGGATCGCCCTGGAAATACGGACGCGGAATTGATGCCTTGATCGCATACGCGTGATCGCAATAAAAAAATTTCACATCACTGACCGGCAAGTTGTAACGCTTGGCGACGGCTTCGCGCGTCAGCGCGCCGGAATTTTTTACGCGTTGATACGTTGCGTCGTCGTCGAACATGATATCGAAAGTGAGTTCAAACGGCCCGGCGTTTTTGCTGCGAATCAGGCGCGCGAGTTCGGCGAGCTGGGTCATGGCCTGATCTCCTTCACGTTCGAGCCGTTGACATCGAACATCGTCATTGGAAACATTTCAGTGGGGGTGTCTGGCTCAACCACGTGATTGACGTTGAATTTGTACACCGCGCCGCGCTCCATCGGGTTGTACGGGCAGGCAATCGCGGTGATGAGGCCGCTCCATTCGGGGATCGGCAGATGCAGCGCCTGGTGGCGGATTACGCCGGCGATGGTGTTGGCGATATCCTGCGTAGGTGCTGTGGCTTCGAAAATCAGGCACAGTTCGTGCGAGCGGATTTCCTTCACCGGTTCCAGCGGCCCCATGGTGCCGTTCTTGCCGTAGATGCGGATGTTGAGCAGATAGTCGGAGGGCTTGAGCTTGTCGCCGAACACCATTTTCACACGCGCATGAATCTTCTCGGTCACGCGCGCGGTCCAGTCGTCGATCTGGCGAATGATGAAAGGGTCGCGCACCGAGCCGATGAGGATGCTCATGTAGCCGACCTTCTCGGCGCCTTCGAGCTTGACGGTGTAGCGTGGCGCCTTGATGAATTCGCTGCCGGTGACTTTGACCGCGCGGTCGGTCAGCGCTTCATAGCGTGAGTTTGTCAGATCCAGCGTGCCCGAACACTCCACCAGTTTGAACGGGTCCGAATTTTCATAGAGGCTGTGCGAAGCGATGCTCTGCGGCGTACAGCGCAAGCTATGGTCGGGCGCTTCGACGACGAAATGATCCTTGCGCACCCAGGCGAACATGCAGTCCGGTGTCCTGCGTTGCACGCACGACGCTGCGCCGCACTCGAGGATTTTTGCCATGTGCCACGAAATACCTTCAGGAAAACCGCGCATCACCGGCATTGCGGCGAAAATCGCGGTGTCGCTCGAACGTCCGGCGAGAATGATGTCGGCGCCGGCTTCGAGCGCGCGCTGCCACGGTTCCGCACCCATCATGCCGACGGTGTGCGCGCTGCGTTCGATCACGGCTTCGTCAAATTCGGGCGCGGGTGCCAGCGGCTTGATGCGGCCTTCGCGCAGGCGTTTTTTCAGATAGGTCTTGTCCTGCTCGGCCTGGATCAATGCCAACTTGAAACTCAAGCCCTCGGCTGTGGCGATTTCTTTGGCGAGTGCTGCAAGGGTGTCGAGTTGCTCATTGCTCCCGCCCGTGCCGGCGGTGCCGATCAACAGTGGCACGTTGATGCGGCGCGCACCGATCATCATCAGCCGCAAGTCTCGCTTGATGGCGGCCAGTGGAAATGCCGTCGTGCCGGAGCCGAGAAACTCCGGGCCGGGATCGGTGGAGCCGGCATCGGCGCCGATGAAGTGCGGCTTCTGCGAAAGACCTTGTTCAAACGAGCTTTCGAGAAAGCCCGAACCGGTGACGCCGGTAGGCGCGAGGACGCGTATTTCGTCTTGGTCGGCGGTCATGTCGGGTTGGGTGTCTGACGGTTATCCGTGCAAATTTGGAGTGCGGCGGGGTATTTGTGGTGCGATGTGCAGCCATGATTTTTGGCCGCACCAGAGAAGGTTGTGGCCATGCTACGAGCGCTGTCAGATTGCGTCAATCGTATTTTCACATTGTGATGATTGTGACGGCCGGGCATTAAAAGCGGGCGTTTCTGGAATAAAATCGCATCCGCAGCAGCTATTCGGAGCCTTTAGAAAAATTCGCCAATGAACACCACGTCTCCGTTGATTCCCGATTTCGCCAGCGTCAGTTATGACGTATCCGTGCGGCGCGCGCGCGATCTCATGCCCGTGTTGCGCAGCCGAGCCGCGCAGGCCGAAGCGGCGCGCGTGATGCTGCCGGAAACGGTGAATGATCTTCGGCGCATCGGCGCGCTGCGCGCCTTGCAGCCGAAGCGCTGGGGCGGCATGGAGCTGGATTTCATTTCGTACATCGATATTCCGATAGAGCTCGCGCGCGGCTGCGCATCGACGAGTTGGAACGTGGTCAACCTGATGATCCACAACTGGATGCTCGCGATGTACGACGAGCGCGCGCAGGCCGACGTGTGGACCAAAGACCCGGCGGCGCTGATCGCCGCCGGCATTGCGTTTCCGCAGGGGCGGGCGCGTAAAGTGGATGGAGGATACGTCATCAGCGGCAAGTGGAATTTTTCAAGCTGCGTGAATATTTCGACTTGGTGCATGCTGGCGGTGACGGTACGAGGTAACGAAAGTGAGGGCGAAAAGGTCATCGATCACCGCATGTGCCTGCTCGATCAATCGCAATACGAAATCGTCGATGACTGGCACACGCTGGGCATGCGTTCCACCGGCAGCATGACGGTGGTTGCCAAAGACGTGTTCGTGCCGGAATACCGCGCGCTGTGCATGTACGACATTCGTGGCGGCGATGGATTTCCCGGCGCGCGCGGTAATCCCAATCCGCTGTATCGCATATCGCTCAATGCGCTGGGTGGCCACGGTATTGCTGCGACGGCCCTGGGCAACGCGATGGCGGCGCTGGAACACACGCTGGCGCTGGTGAAGGAGCGCAGCACCAACTACACAGGCCTGAAGATGCGCGACCAGCAGATCGTGCAGCATCGCGTGAGCACGGCAGCCGTAAAAATTGATGCCGCGCAGCTGATGCTGCGCACGGATGCGATTGAAGCGCAGGAGCAGGCGAACAAAAACGTGATTCCCGACATGCAGCAAAAGCTGCGCTGCAAGCGCAATGCGGCGTATGCCGCGATGCTATGCACCGAGGCAGTGGATGCGCTGCACGCGGTGACCGGCGCGACGGGCATTTATGAATCGTATCCGCTGGAGCGCATCTTCCGCGATGCGCACGCGCTGGGCGCGCATATCAGCCTCAACTTCGATGCGCAGGCGCCGGCGTGGGGGCTGACGGCGCTGGGTGGCGAGGTCGTCAACCCGACGCTGTAGCGCGGCGCGGTTCGGAAACGGGTGTGACGGCCCGGCCGATCCGCCAGGCGCGCCCGGTCTACAGGCTTACGCCCACTTCAGCCGTTCGAGGATCGAGCGGCCCATCACCCACTCCCTGTCGCTATCGGACATAAAGGTCAGTTCTTCCGTGAAATGCGTGATGCGCTGCCGCCAGGTCGCGCGCGCGAAGCCGGCGGTGAGATCGGTTCCCCAATGGCAGCGCCGCGGCCCGAAGGCGTCGAACACCCGGCGCAAGTGCGGCGTCAGGTCGCGGAACGGATACGGTTCCAGCGACGCGTTGACGAGGTTCGACAGCTTGACGCTGACGTTTGGATATTTGGCGAGCGCCACTGCGTGGCCGATGACCTCGGCCGTGCGCCCCTCTTTCGCGATGGCGGTGTTCACGCCCATGTGGTCGACAATCAGGTTCAGGCCGGGGTGGCGCTGCGCAATGGGGCCGAACTTGTCCACCATGCCGAACGCCAGAAACATGACCGGAAGCCCGGCCTTCTCGGCCGCCGGCCAGAACCAGTCTGCCGTCCCGTCCGAGAGCCACGCGGCATCCTTGCCGAGAAACGTCACGCGCACGCCGAGCATGCCCTTGTTTTCCTTCCAGCGCGGCAGCAGTGCGGCCGATTTCGGATCCTGCAGCGGAATGCGCCCCATCACCGCGAAGCGATCGGGATGACGCCGCGCGGCTTCGAGTGCATAGCTGTTGTTGTCGTTCAGGCCCGGCGGCACGACGACCACGCGGTTAACGCCGGCTTCGTCCATCATCGGCAGTGCGCGTTCGATGGTGAACGGCTCCGGCAGTTGTGGCTTGACGCCCGGATTCCAGGTGTAGTCGGGGGCGCTGGCCTTCCACAGATGTATCTGTGCATCCACGATCACGCGCCTGCTGGCGGGCGGCGTCGCGCAGCCGGCCGTTGCCAGCGCCACTCCGGCGCCCAGGGTCGTGCCGATGAACTTGCGTCGTGTAAACATGGTGGCTTCCTCCGGTGAGGCCGCTCGTCGCGGCGCTTGTTGATGTTGCCGGCATGGTAGCACTTTGGCCGTCAACGGCAATTACCGCGAGGAACGGCGCTACCAACGCAACGCCGCGCATGCTGCGGCACTATGCCTGGAAGCGGTGGGCGCGCCTATCGGCCTTGACTTCGGTGCGCGGGCGCCGGCGTGGAGGCTGGTGGCGCCGGGTGGCGAGGGGAATATTCCGACGCTGTAAGGCCTTGGGAGGCGGGCGGGCTGGTTAGAGGGGCGGGTATTCCTCGTGCAAATCAGGCAGGTGCTGGAAGCTGAATGTACGTAGCGCCGCGTTGGCCGTATTCATTTGGGTTATTCTAGGACACGTTCGCAGGCCCTGTGTTACATCAACGGGGGCACGCATTGGAATCGCGGCCGATTTTGTGTGACGGCTTTGCAGGATGATTTTATACATGGGTGTTTATGCGATATATGTTCGATAACCTGATGTTGTAAAAGAGGTTTTAATGCATTTTTGTTCCCAAATTAGACCGCAGGCACCCAAGTTAGACCGCAGCGCGGTGCGATCTATATTGGGTTAGGCCCACCAGAACCACGACTACTATCGACCAACTCGGGAGCGACTGATGAAGATACATGCACTGGTTTTTGCTGCAACCTCGGTCTTTGCCGTTTCGCTGCCGTGCCAATCGCAGGCGAAAGTTGAGTACCTCAAAGAGGAACCAGCAAAAGGCAATTTGCCGTATCGGAAGGTCGTCTACGTCGACGATGGAACCTGTCCTAAAGGCGAGGTGAAGGAAATCACCGGTGGAAGGCATGAGAAATCCATTCCACGCACAGTTCGCTGCATCAAGCGCCCCGGCTGAGCTCAAACGTCAAGAAATTGCAAAACCGATACACCATGCCCAGCTGCATCCCGCATCGCACACCAAAATAATCTGAGAACTGTTGTGGCCTATGTTTATGCCACATCATTTTGCAGCAGCAACTCCCGCTTCCAGAATTGCAGGGTTCGTTCTGCCGCCAGATGAAACGGCAGTACAAAGAATCCGGCCATCAGTGCCACGATAAATACGAATAGTATGACCGGCCGCGCATCGAATGTGCTGAAGAAATTCAGCAGGTGCAGTAGCAGGAAGTACACACAACTGCCAATAAACAAGGCAGCCAGTGCCAGAACGGCCCCATGCGGCTTTATCGCCAGCATGACCTCGTGCCCCTTATCCTGCGGACGCAGGTAGGCATACAGGATGGGTTTCATGCTGTACTTTTTGAACCGTCCGCATTCCCGCACCTCAAAATAGCCGCGGGAGATGTCGCCGAAGTAAGGCTTGCTGCTGATCAGGAGTCCTTCCCACTGGCCGATATGGGCATGCTTTCGCACCACGGTCTGAATTTCACTTTCCGACAACGTCGTGTGAAACTTGCACGGGCGATAGGGGATGATCAACGCCATTTGCAGACTGGTTTTGAGATTCGGAGAAATTGAAACGTTTATCTACGATTTTTTCTGTGCCGGCAACGCATCTTCATCGCTTGAATGCCTGAATGCTATGCAATCGATCATTCTCAAAATAGAGTGTGTTGCCTGCTCCATAAATCCATTGTTCGAGTCGCCTTGGTCCCTCGATCGTGGTATTGACGGCATCCGGCCTACCCCAACTGCTATTGAGTACCTGCTGGGTGGTCATGCCGATGTGGAGAATGCTGAGGCGCATCACTCTTTCTTTTTCGAGTTGTTCCTGTTCTCTTTTCGGATCATTGCGCGCTTGAGCGCGTCGGCGGTCAAGTACTGACGCCGGGTATTCATCAAAAATCCAGCCGGAATTGTTGATGGCGAAATCAATGCCGTACAAGGCCGTGGAGATTTTCCCCTCGGCGTAGCGGTTTTCCTTGAAATCCTGCACGCTGAGGTACGCTGTTTTGCCGGATTCGAATCGAATTTTGAGCCACGAGTAATCCGGATTGAACTTGTCGATCAAAACATCTTCGATGGTGAACTGCTCTGATGCCTTGGCTCCGTATGATTCGCCGGGACAGGCAAGAGGCTTTTCCTTGAAGGGCGGCGATTCTTTGCTGTCACAGAATAAGTCTTTCGGCGATTGTCCTGGTTCGGGTTTTCGCACCCAGTATTTGCGGCCGGTTTGTGCGCGCAGTTCTTCGAGAAGGTATTCCGGCTTCGGACTCCCCGAAAATTCGTAGCCGGGTTGAACTGAACTGGAGGCTCCCCATGCATTCAATGGCGAACCGGCCAAAATCAAAAATAAGCTAAAAAGAGTGGCGGAAGAGAGTGGGAGTCGAACCCACATAGAACTGTTAACAGCCCCTACCGGGTTTGAAGTCCGGCCGCCCCACCGGGAGCGATTCCCTTCCGTAAAACCTTGCGCAGAACATGACGCAGCCACGATTGTAAATCCTAACCTGCCGCAACGGTGCCGCGATTTAACAGGTGATACGGGCGCGTATCTCAACAGCAGCTTTCTTGGCATCCGCAATCGCGTCATCCAGCAGGCCGCCGCAGCCGCTGCGCACTGCACCGACGGCCCAAACACCCGGCATCGCAGTTTCAAATTTGTCGTTGGTGACGATACGGCCATTGCCATCGCGCTTGACGCTATCCGGCAGGAAATCCGCATTGGGTTCCAGTCCGATGTAGGCAAACAATCCGGCGCAGGGAATGTCTTCTGCGCGTCCGTCCGCGTGTTTGATCGAAACTTTCTCGACCATTTGTCCTCCGCCGACCGCGGTAACTTCGGCGTTAAAGGTTTTGATGATCTTCGGCTCGGCATTGACAGCCTGCTGGAGGTGATTGCTGCCGCTGAACGCGCTGTCGCGATGCACCAGACGCACTTCCTTGCAATACTGCGCAAGCACCATGGATTCCTGCAGCGCGGAATCGCCGCCGCCGACTACCACCGCAACTTCATTCTGATACATCGGGCCATCGCAATCCGCACATTGGGATACGCCCTTGCCTTCGAATTCCGCTTCCCCCGGCACGCCGAGTTTTTTCAAACGCGCGCCCGATGCGATGACCACCTGTTTTGCGGTGTAAGCGCCGCTACCCATCACGACCTTCTTGTTATCGCCGACGGATTCGATGCCGTTCACGGGTTCGTTAATGCTGGTGACGCCCGCATTGGCGGCGGCTTCCACCAGCGATGAAGCGTATTCCGCGCCGCCCATCGTACCGCTATTGATGCCTGCCGGCGCCGGTTCGAGTTCGTTGATGTTGATCACCAGCCCGCCGAAGAGCTGCGCTTCGATGGTGGCGACCTTGAGTCCCGCGCCCGCGAGTTCACCCGCGGCGATTAAACCGGCGACGCCTTCGCCGATCACGATCACATCGTAGTCTGTTGCCATTACTTGTTCCTTTATAGGGATTAAATCATTCCCTCCCCTTCAAGTGGAGGGCTAGGGTTGGGATGGGGCGACGTGAACTCCACCCCCATCCCCAAGTGTTCCCTTGTTCCCTTGTTCCCTCTGAAGGGGAAGGGGCTTTCATCACAGATGCGGCGATTCTTGCAACCATGCACGGTCATCTACGGTAGGTGTTGGTTGGGCGGCGCTGGTGTGCCGGTTTATTGGAAGAGGGCGCGAGTTGCGCAGGCCTCGGTGCTGCGAGCAAAGGCTTCGTTGGAATTTCCGCCGCACCAAGGATGGGCGCAAAATCCTTGCGCATCTTGCGCGTGTCGCCGATACGCTGCGTGACGCCCAGCGAGTCCATGAATTCGAGTATCTCTATGGCAAGGCCGCGGCCCACGCCAGTCCAGTCGCGATATTGTGCAGCGGTGAAGATGCCGGTGGGTTGCGCCTGCGCGGTGGCTTGCGCAGTGGCCGCAAGCTTCGCCAGCGTGGCTTTGGTGTAGAAGCGATCCGGCGTCACGCGATAAATTTCAGTGCCACCGGCGGCTTTGGCTTTGCGGTAAAGGAAGTCCTTGACAATGGCTTCCTTGAGTTTCAGTTGCAGCGCCAGATCCTTGATCTGCGGCGCGTTGAAACCGGCTGCTTCCAAGGCGGGCTTGACGATTTGCCACATTTTTTCGTCGGCGGTGTTGGCGGTGGTGCTGTGCGCAGGCAAGCGCGCGATCGAGCCGCTGGTTTCGATCTTGTGTGCGTCAGTCAGTGTGCGCAACAACACGCCGATGGCATCTGCCGACAGTTCGGGCGCGAGTTTCTTGCGCAGCGTTTCGGTTTCTTCACCGGCGGCCTGCGGATGTGTTTTGTGAAACGATTCGAGATGCGGTACCACGGCATCGAGAATCTGCTGATGGCGCACGCGCGGAACGCCAACGCGCGTGTCCTTGCCCAACTGCACCATGTCCGCCTTGCCGTAAAGCGCAGCAGCCTGTGTGGCCGGCATGTTGAAGAGCGTTTCGAATCGCTGGAGATCGACGGGCCGCCCAAGTTTGATCAACGCATCCAGTGTGGTTTCCGGCGTAGGCTGTTCCAATGCGGCAAACTCAGCTGCGCGTGCTTCTCTGCTGCGGCCTCTCGTACTATTGGTGGTCACAAAAGGGTCGAGCACTATGCCGCCGCCCAGTGTGCGCGTGGCGGATTGGTCGCGCAGAATGAATCGGTCGCCATGCAGCGTGCCCACCGGCTTGTCAAGTTGCAGTTGCACGATGGCCGAGGCGCCCGGCGCGATGCTTTCGCCGCGACGAATCGCAACGCGCGCGGTAACGTCGGCCGTAGCCAGGTGCAGATGCACCGGCGTCCAGTGCTTCAGCGCCTGCGTTTCGCTGGCGAGCACACTGACTCTGCCGGCGATGCGCTGCGTGGGATGATGAATAGCGGATGCGAGCACCCAATCGCCGCGGCTCACCGCTTCGATGTCGGTGCCGGTGAGGTTCAGCGCGCAGCGCTGCCCGGCGGAGGCCTGCTGCGCGGCTTTGCCCTGAATCTGGATACCGCGCACCCGTACTTCATTGCCCGCCGGCGAAATCAGCAGCTTGTCGCCGGGCGCGACGCGTCCGTTGAACACGGTGCCGGTGACCACGGTACCGCTGCCTGCAATCGTAAACGCGCGATCGATGGCGTAACGAAAATGCTGATCGGCGCTGGCGCGCGAGGATGCTGATGTGGCTTCGCGCTTCAACAACTCGCGCAACTCGGGCATGCCTGCACCACTGACAGCAGAAACCGGCATCACCATAGCGCCGGAAAGTTGCGTCGTTGACAGTAGTGCGGCGACGTTTTCGCCGACCTGTTTGACGCGCGCCTCGTCCACGCGGTCGATTTTGGTGATGACCGCCGCGCCGCACTGTATGTGCAGCAGGTTGAGAATGTTCAGGTGTTCGAGCGTCTGCGGCATCACGCCGTCGTCGGCGGCCACCACCAGCAATGCATAGTCGATGCCGCAAACCCCGGCGAGCATGTTGCGCACGAAGCGTTCATGGCCAGGCACGTCGACAAAGCCGATCAGCTCGCCATTCGGCAGCGGCAGATACGCAAAACCGAGATCAATCGAAATGCCGCGTGCCTTTTCTTCTGGCAGGCGATCGGTGTCTACGCCGGTAAGCGTTTTCACCAGCAGTGTCTTGCCGTGATCGATATGGCCCGCAGTGGCAACTATCATAAGTATTGGTTTTTAAACGAATTATTTAAGATGCAACCGAGGTAATTGCGCAATGAATTCTGCTTCATGATCGAGACACCGCAGATCGAGGATGAATGCGCCGTCCTTGATGTGTCCGATCACCGGTACCGGCAGCGCGCGAAACGCGAGCGAGAGCTTGTCAGCGAACGAGCCTTTGGCTTTTCCGAGTGGATGAATGGCGATGCCCGCACTGGGCAGCGAATCCACCGGCAGCGAGCCGCTGCCGATCTGGCTGCCGGTGTCGACTATTGAGGCTACGGCCTTGCCCGCGAGCGCGGCTTGTACGTGCGGCAGCACGCGTTCCGCTTGTATGCAAATGTCCGCGCGCGTGCGCGTCAGCAATCTCAGCGTCGTGACTTCCTCGCGCAGCCTGTCCGGGTTGGTGTAAAGCCGCAGCAGCGCATCGAGTGCGGCGAGCGTCATTTTGTCGACGCGCAGCGCGCGCTTCATCGGATTTTTGCGGATGCGCGCGATCAGTTCTTTTTTGCCAACAAGTAGGCCGGCTTGCGGACCGCCGAGCAATTTGTCGCCGCTGAACGTGACCAGATCGGCACCGTTCGCCAGCGCTTCGCGCGGCGTGGGTTCGTGCGGCAGGCCGTAGTCTTCGAGGTTGACCAGCATGCCGCTGCCGAGATCGACGATGAACGGAATGCCGTGCTCGTGGGCGAGCGCGGCGAGTTCCGGTTCCGGCGCGCAGGCGGTGAAGCCTTGCACCGCGTAATTGCTGGTGTGCACCTTCATGATCGCGGCAGTGCGCGGTGTGATGGCTTCAGCGAAATCCTTGAGGTGCGTGCGGTTGGTGGTACCGACTTCGATCAGCTTGACACCGGCGCGCTTCATGATGTCGGGAATGCGGAAAGCGCCACCGATTTCGATAAGCTCGCCGCGCGATACGATGACTTCTTTTTTCGCGCCCAGCGTGTTGAGCGCGAGATAAACCGCCGCGGCGTTGTTGTTGACCACCACCGCGCCGTCGCCGCCGGCAAGCCTGGTGATCCATTTTTCAACGTGGGTGTCGCGCTCGCCACGCGCGCCGCCGCCGAGATCAAATTCGAGATTGACCGGGCGCGTCATTGCGGCCATCACCGCGTCGGCCACCGATGGCGGCATCAGCGCGCGGCCGAGATTGGTGTGCAGCACGGTGCCGGTAAGATTGAACACCGGGCGCAGCGACGGCTGCGTGCGCTTGTTTAGTTCGGCATCGCAGGCTGCAATGAATTGCAGCTCGTCAAATTCAAAAACGCCGGTGTTTTGCGCGAGCTTATCGCGTTGCGCCTGCAACAGTTCGCGAATAGTCTCGGTGGTAAGCGCTCGTCCGTACTTCGCTATGAGCGGGGCAAGCGCGCTGCTGCTCAGCAGCCGGTCAACCGAAGGTAGCGCGCGACGCGCGGCCGGGTCCGGATTCACCATGATGGCAAAGTTTCCGGGCCGGCAGGTAACGGCACTGTGCGCGACACGAGCATGGACAAATGGCTATTGGACTATCGGCAATACGGAAGGAAAAGTGATTTTAGCGCAAACCCAAGGGTGCGTGTTATCCTCGAAAATCCCTGTTGTTAGAACCTATTTCATAGTCATTCACGTGTGCGACGGCGGCAATGCGGGATGCGATGCGAGGAGGACTGGCGCAGCCCTATCGTGAATATGGCAAGCGAGGCCGACAAAGCAGCGCGCCCGCATTGCCCCGTCCCGAAGGGTTGTGGCCCAAACACGCGTCTGCGGCGTCGCACGGCTTGCCCATATTCGCGATATGGGCTGCGCCGCACTCCTTGCATCCATCGTGTTTGGGCCACAACGCAGCACGCGAATGATTATGAAATAGGTTCTAATGATCTTTGCGCTTGTTCGAGAGGTCGTTATGCATAAATCGAAACAGATTATTGCCGGCGTTTTGCTGCTGTCCGTGGCGGGCATTGCGGCAGCGCAAACCTATCCCAGCCGCCCCATACGCTTCATCGTGCCCTATGTGGCGGGCGGCGCGGGCGATATTTTTGCGCGCACCGTCGGACAGAAACTTGGCGATGCATTCCATCAGCAGGTGGTGATCGACAATCGGCCCGGCGCCAATGGCATTATCGGCACCGACATGGTGGCGAAAGCGCCGCCGGACGGGTACACCATCGTGATGGCCAACAGCGCGCCGTTCGTGCTCAATCCGAGTCTCTACAGGAAGTTGCCGTACGACGCGGTGAAGGATTTCGCGCCGGTGTCGCAGGGCACTTACTACGGCTACGTGCTGATCGTGCACCCGTCGGTGCCGGCAAAGAGCGTGAAAGAACTGGTTGCGCTGGCAAAAACGCGCGCCATGAGCTACGGCTCAACTGGCGCGGGCGGCGCCAATCATCTGGCGGGAGAATTTCTTGCGTTGATGGGCGGCGTGAAACTCACGCATGTGCCGTACAAGGGCGCAGCCGCGGCGCTGATCGATGTGCTGGCCGGACAGATTCCCATGATGTTCGACGCGCCGATCACCACCATTCCGCACCTGAAGGGCGGCAAGGTGCGAGGGCTGGCGTTCTCCGGTAAGCGCCGCGTGCCGCAGTTGCCCGATATCGCGACCATGGAGGAACTGGGCTTCAAGGGCTTCGAGGTGAGTTCATGGCAGGGCGTGATCGCACCGGGTGGCACGCCCAAAGCAGTGGTGGACCGCCTGCATCAGGAGACGGTGAAAGCGCTGAAGATGCCCGATGTGATTGAGCGTCTTTCGACACAGGGCGGCAACGAACTGATCGGCAGCACGCCGGATCAGTACGCGCAGTTGATCAAGGATGAAATCGCCAAGTACGCAAAAATCATCAAGGACGCGGGCATACGCATCGAATAGGAACAACAAAAAAGCCGCGACTGGCGCGGCTCTTTTGCTGGCGGCAAGAAAGGCTACTCGAATAGCCGCTCGGGCAAGGGCAAGCCGGCAAGGTCTTCAGCGGTGAGGCGCTGATTGGGCTCGATGCCGTTGCGCTCGAGCACATGTATCAACTGGCGCGCGTGCTGCGCCGAGTGCCAGGTGGAACGTTCAAACACTACGTGCAGTGGCTGCGGACCGTAATAGGTGGGGATTTCATTGCTCAACGTTTTGTCCTGAACACCCGTCCACCATTGTTCAAGGCGCTGGATCACACCTTCGCCGTATTGCGCGATGTCATTGCCCGTCATGCACGTGCCGTCCGCGGGCGGCACGTTGGCATGGCCCACGGCGTATTCGGTGCCGTTGATCGTGCTGTCGAGAAACGCCTCGCAAATGCGGAAGATATGGTGGCTCATAATGCGTATGTGCCGCGGCCGGTTGGGAATCACGTCTTGCAGCAGCTTGTCGTCCGGCAACTGGCGCACATAACGCTGTGCTGCGCGCAGCGCGATGCCCCATTTCTTTACCAGTTGCTCCGGCGGCAGCGGCGTGTGGCCAGTGCCTTCGAGGCCGACGAATTCCGCGACATCCTCGAGCTTCTGGCCGAACACATAATTCTTGCCCTTGGCCACCACCGGCACGTTACGCAAGCCGAGGGAAAGCAGTTTTTCGCGTCCGCCGGGATCATTCAGTACGTCGACAACGACGTGATCGATCTTTTTTTTCGAAAGAAACTCTTTCGCTCTGAGGCAACTGCTTCACCCCGGTTGAAGAAACAGAATGAACTTATCGGCGGGGATAGTCATAGCGTCCATATGTAGACTCCTTTGATGAAAAACACAGCGAAGCGTACTCTGCGTTGCGAAAACACGTCAAGCTGCAATTCTTCATGCGGGCGATTTTGCAACGAGCGCGGAACCCGCAAGATTGGGGAAAGCCAACGCTGCTAGGGACAGGCTTCCTGCCGTTGGCGGATGGCATCGGCTCCGCTGGCCGACAGGGACGCCGACTCGATGATGCCCCCGCCGAGGCAGACGTTGCTTTCGTACACCACCACCGATTGGCCGGGGGTGACCGCCCACTGTGGTTCGGCGAAATCCACGGCGCAGCTTTGCCGGGTGACCGCCGAAATCACGCAGGGCGCGTCTTTCTGGCGGTAGCGCGTTTTTGCGCCGTAGACCCAGCCACAGTGTGGTGTGGCGCCGCTGATCCAACTGAGGTTTACAGCAGTCAATCGGTCGGAAAACAGCAGCGCATGATCGTGCCCTTGCACCACGACCAATCGGTTTTGCACGAGGTCTTTCTCCGCCACATACCACGCGTCGCCGTCGCCGTTGCGTTGCCCACCGATGCCCAGCCCCTGACGCTGTCCCAGCGTATAAAACATCAGGCCGTTGTGACGTCCGACGCGAGCGCCGTCGGGCGTGCAGATATCGCCTGGATTCGCGGGGATGTAGCGGTTGAGAAAATCACGAAACGGTCGTTCGCCGACGAAGCAGATGCCGGTTGAATCCTTTTTATCGTGTGTCGCCAACCCCTCACGGCGCGCGATGTCGCGCACTTCGACCTTGGTGAGTTTGCCCAGCGGAAACAGCGTTTTCGACAACTGCTGCTGATTGAGGCGATACAGAAAATAACTTTGATCCTTGGTGCCGTCGTCGGCGCGCAGCAGTTGAAACAGTCCGTCGCTTTCGCGCACTTGCGCATAATGGCCGGTGGCGATCGAGTCGGCGCCCATGGCCAGCGCGTGATCGAGGAATGCCTTGAATTTGATCTCGGCATTGCACATCACGTCCGGATTGGGCGTGCGCCCGGCTTTGTACTCCGAGAGGAACCCGCTGAACACGCGTTCCTTGTATTCGGCGGAAAAATTTATCGATTCGATGTCGATGCCGATTTTGTCCGCGACGGAAACCGCGTCGATCAGATCCTGCCGCGAGGAGCAGTAGTCGTCGGTGTCGTCGTCCTCCCAGTTTTTCATGAACAGGCCGACAACGTCATATCCCTGTTGCTTCAGCAATAGCGAGGCGACGGAGGAATCGACGCCGCCGGACATGCCGACGACGACGCGTTTTCGGGCGTTCATGATAGGGCTGCCTTGAGCGGGAATGGTCGCATATCGCTATTTTAACGCCAGCGCCGGTTACCAATAAAAAAGGCAGGATCCGAAGACCCTGCCTTTGCAGCGAAAATCAGCGATTACTTCTTGTCGCCTTTTTTGCCTTCGTCCTTCTTCATATCGTCTTTCTTCATATCGCCCTTCTTCATATCGTCCTTCTTGGCGTCCCCTTTTTTGGCTTCGGCTTTCTTGGCATCGCCTTTTTTGCCGTCTTCTTTCTTGGCTTCGGCTTTCGGGGCGTCTTTCTTGTCCTGCGCGATGACGGGAGTGACGGTCGCGGCGGCAAATACCGCAGCGATCAGGGTTGCAAACAATTTGTTCATTTAACTTCCTCTTTGGGTGGTTGGTAATGGATTGCTTGCGCAACCGACCGTATTATTTCGGTCAATGCCAGTAACGAGCCAGCGCGTTCATGGTTGACGCAACGATATCCGCGGTAAAGCCGTGTCGGCAATATTAATAATATATCAATAAAAACAAATACTTATAATAACTCGATCCATGCGCCTGGCATCAGCCCATCGAGGCGCCACTCACCGATGCTGTAGCGGATGAGCCGCAACGTCGGGTAGCCGACGGCGGCGGTCATGCGCCGCACCTGGTGGTTTTTGCCTTCGCGGAGGGCGATCCTGATCCAGGATGTCGGGATGCTTTTGCGAAAGCGCACCGGCGGATCGCGCGGCCACAACCAGTCTGGCGGGTCTGTGCGAGCCGCCTCCGCCGGGAGCGTGATTCCGTCGCGCAGCGTAACGCCTTTGCGCAGAGAGATGAGGACGGCATCATCCGGTTCGCCCTCGACCTGCACGTAATACGTCTTGGGCAGTTTATGGCGCGGATCGGTGATGCGATGTTGCTCGCGTCCATCGTCGGTCAATACCAGCAGACCTTCGCTGTCGGCATCGAGGCGTCCGGCGGCGTGCACGCCGGGCTGCCGGATGAAATCCCTGAGCGAGGGCTTGCCTTCCACTGCGCGAAACTGGCACAACACGCCGTACGGTTTGTTGAACAACAGCAGTCGGGTCATGACCGAAAAGTAGGCGCAAAGCCGATCAAACAACAACGCCCGCTTGCGCGGGCGTTTGTTAATTTGGCGTTGTCCAATTACGTAATATTACGCACTACCCCAGGGTTTGATCGCTGCCTTGAGCTGGTTATAGCCGTCGAGATAGCGCGGCCGCTTGCCGGAGAACACTTTGTCGAAGGTTGCCAGTTGCGCGTCCAGCCACGCGGCGAGTTCCTTGTTGCCCGGATTCGCTGCTTTGTAGGCCTCGTTAATCAGCACGAAGTGGATGCGCGGATCGTACGGATCCTTGGTGCCGCCGACGGTTTCGTCACCATTCAGCAAGCGCATCAACATCGCGTCGGCGGAGCCCAGCGTTTGCTCGAAAATCGGCGCACCTTCCATGCGATACATCACGCTGGTCATGTCTTTACCGTTGGTCATGGTGAAGCCCATGTCTTTCCACACCTGCTTCATGTCCTTGCCGGTCTTGGCATGATCGAGCACCAGTTGCCCCCACGCGCGCAGCACGTCAGGCGCATCCGCCATCAGGTCGGTCAAACGGTCGCCGTCGAGGTCGGTTGCGTACACGATGGCGCCGCGATGATTGATCATGTCGTGCAGCAACAGACCAAAGTTGGTATCGGAGATATGTTCATAGATATCGCCGCCCCAGTTTTCCATGCCAGCCTTGAAGTCCTTAGGCAACAGCGCCGCGATGGCATCGACGTTTTCTTTATGTTCTTCGTAAGCATCCACCGCATACTGACGCTTCAGTTTGAATTTCGTGCCTTGCAACAGCCAGCGCATGATGCCGGCGTTTACCGCGTCTTCTTTCGCCTGCGTTGGTTTGGTGGCCACGCGGCCGATCTGGCCGGTTTCGTGAACCATCTTCAAAAACAAACGTGCGGCGTAAGCCATGCGTACGCCTGGCGTGTTCATTTCAGAGTGAATGTTGCCAGTGGCTTTTTCAACCACGAATTTCTTGTTGTCCTGCGAATAGGGCAGGCCAGGCATAAAGCGCACGCTGGTGATGGTGCCGTACGGACGCACATTGCAATACACGCCGGCCGCGGTCCGCAGCGGCGCGTTGGCAGATTTACCCGCGACCACAACTTTTTTGCCGCCGTCATTGACCATGAAATCACCGGCGGTGGACCATTTCAGGCAGGTGTTATCCATCTTGCCGAACCACTCCAGCGACTTCAGCTTGGTGTCGTGGCGGAACTGCGCCATCATCGGCACGCCGAGGAACGGCAGGCCCAGCACGTCGAGCGCCATCAGCGTGCCGTTCAGCGCGAAGGTGTCGGTCAGCGCATGCGCTACCGGCTTTACGCCGCCGGCGGTGCTGCCGCCTTCCCAGATCACCGCGTCGCTGATGCCGCGCGGCTGGGTTTTGGAACGCTTGTAGATGCTGTCGAGCAGCTTGAACAGATCGCCGTTCTGTTCCTCCTGTGCGATTTTGAGCAGGTCGAGTTTTGCAGTCATGATGCTAAGTCTCCGTTCGATTGAATTTGTTCGGGTGATCAAGGTGATCGGCGTCTGTCAGCGGTTGGCGGCGATCTGTCGGGGGCGTTCCGAAGGGGACTGCGGGCGGGTGTGTGCCTCCATGCCTGCCGCGCCTTCCCTGTTGGTGCGTAGCGCAATTATCGCATTTATTGTATGGGGTATAAATGACGTGCAATGCATAACTGTTTTGGGCGCGTGTTCGTATTGTGGGCGGGATCAAAGGACGTCCGATGGCGTCCATTGGGCGCGCATATAAGAGGCAGCCCACGCGCGGCAACCATGCGTTTGGGTTTTTCCAAAACACAAAAAGCCCGCATTGCCCCTAAAACATTTATGGGCTTACGGACTTTCTACAGCGCAGGCTGGATGGCGGCGGTAAAGCACACCTCTCCAGCGGAGGGAGGAACTATGCTGCCTGTATGTTTGAAGCTTGTTTGCCTTTGGGGCCTTGTGTCACTTCGAACGAAACTTTCTGGCCTTCCTTGAGCGTTTTGAAACCGCCCATCTGGATCGCCGAGAAATGAGCGAAAAGATCTTCGCTCTTGTCGTCCGGCGTGATGAAACCGTAGCCTTTGGAGTCGTTGAACCACTTCACCGTACCTGTTGCCATACGTCTTCCTTCCTGAGTATCACGGACAAGTGACCCCGTCCGCTTGCGTTTCAAGAATCGCGATCATCACGTCGGCACGTACCGCCTCCGCGAAAATTGCCTGAAGCTAACATCTGCCTTCCACCCACCTGCTATTGCGTGCAATTACAGGTGGAAGTAAAGCATACACCAAAATTGCCGATAACAACGTAGTGACCGTTTGTCGGAGAAACACTTGAAATTTCCGGAATTACGTCCAAAATACAAGCTAACGCGCGGATTTGGCGATTCTTTGGCTGTTGTACCCGGCGCTTTTTTGAGTTATGTTCAACCATGGCAGGCAAACAACGCGATGACACGGTACTGGAGGCGAAGCGGGTCAAAACCAAGCCTCCGCCGATGTTCAAGGTGATGATCCTGAACGACGACTACACGCCGATGGAATTCGTGGTGATTGTGCTGCAGAAATTTTTTTCGCTGAACCGCGAAAAGGCGACCCAGATCATGCTCAAGGTGCATCGGGAAGGCATGGGTGTATGCGGTGTGTATTCCAAGGATGTTGCGGCAACCAAGGTAGATCAGGTACGCTCGTACGCCAAACAGCACCAACATCCGTTACAGTGCATGATGGAAGAAAATTGATGAACCTTGCAACCGTAGTAACAGACGCCGCTAATCACCATAAGGGACGCCGATGATTGCTCAGGAACTGGAAGTCAGCCTGCACATGGCCTTCATGGAGGCCCGCCAGAAGCGCCACGAGTTCATCACCGTGGAGCATTTGTTGCTGGCGCTGGTGGATAACCCTTCAGCCTCCGAGGTGTTGAAGGCCTGCGCCGCCGACGTCGATGATCTGCGCAAGCAGTTGGCGGAATTCGTCACCGAACACACGCCTATCCTGGCGGGCGACGCGGTCGATACGCAACCCACGCTGGGCTTTCAGCGCGTGATTCAGCGCGCCATACTGCATGTGCAGTCGTCCGGCAAAAAGGAAGTTACGGGCGCCAATGTGCTGGTGGCGATCTTCGGTGAAAAGGATTCCCACGCGGTTTATTTTCTCAATCAAAAGGGCATCAGCCGGCTCGACGTGGTGAACTTCATTTCACACGGCATCAGCAAAACGCCGCAGGCAACCCCCGCCAAGACCGAAAACGAATCCGAGACCGAACAGGAAGCATCAAGCCCGGGCGGCGCGCTGGAGAATTACACGCTCAATCTCAATACGCTGGCGCAACAAGGCAAGATCGACCCGTTGATCGGCCGCGACAAGGAACTGGAGCGCGCGATACAGATTTTGTGCCGCCGCCGCAAAAACAATCCGCTGCTGGTGGGCGAGGCAGGCGTGGGCAAGACCGCAATCGCCGAGGGGTTGGCGCGGCGTATCGTCGAGGAATCCGTTCCCGACATCCTGCAAAAGAGCACGGTCTACGCGCTCGACATGGGTGCGCTGCTGGCGGGCACCAAATATCGCGGGGATTTTGAACAGCGCCTGAAAGCCGTGCTGAAACAGTTGCAGGATAATCCGCATGCCATTCTGTTCATCGACGAGATACACACCCTGATCGGCGCGGGCGCGGCGTCGGGCGGTACGCTGGACGCGTCCAATCTGTTGAAGCCGGCGTTGTCCAACGGGCAACTGAAGTGTATCGGTGCGACCACGTACACCGAATTTCGCGGCGTGTTCGAGAAGGATCACGCGCTGTCGCGGCGTTTCCAGAAAATCGATGTGCTGGAGCCGTCGGTCGAGGAAACCGTGCAAATCCTCAAAGGTCTCAAGTCTCGCTTCGAGGAGCATCATGGCGTCAAGTACATGGCGGCTGCGTTGACCGCTGCCGCCGAGTTGGCCGCGAGGTTCATCAACGACCGGCACTTGCCCGACAAGGCGATTGATGTCATCGACGAAGCGGGCGCTGCGCAGCGCATCCTGCCGAAATCGAAGCAGAAAAAAGTCATCAGCAAGCACGAGATCGAAGAAGTGGTGGCGAAGATTACGCGCATCCCGCCGCAGACCGTGTCGACCGATGATCGCAATTCACTGAAGACGCTTGCGCGCGATCTCAAGTCGGTGGTGTTCGGTCAGGACAAGGCTATTGACGCGCTCGCAACAGCGATCAAAATGGCGCGCAGCGGCCTGGGCAATCCGTTAAAGCCTATCGGCAGCTTTCTGTTCTCCGGCCCAACCGGCGTGGGCAAGACCGAAGTCGCGCGCCAGCTCGCATACGTGATGGGCGTGGAACTGATTCGTTTCGACATGTCGGAGTACATGGAGCGTCATGCGGTGTCGCGTCTGATCGGCGCGCCGCCGGGCTACGTGGGCTTCGATCAGGGCGGGCTGCTCACCGAGCAGATCACCAAGCAACCGTATTCCGTGCTGCTGCTCGACGAAATCGAAAAAGCGCATCCCGATATTTTCAACATTCTGTTGCAGGTGATGGATCACGGCACGCTTACCGACAACAACGGGCGCAAGGCCGATTTCCGCAACGTGGTGATTATCATGACCACTAATGCAGGTGCGTCCGAATTGTCGAAATCCAGCATGGGTTTCGCGCCGAGCAAGCAGGCAGGCGACGAGATGGGCGAGATCAAACGCATGTTCACGCCGGAGTTCCGCAACCGGCTGGATGCGATGATTTCGTTTGCCTCGCTCGACCGCGAGGTCATCCTGCGCGTAGTCGATAAATTCCTGATGCAGCTTGAAGATCAGTTGCATGAGAAGAAAGTCGATATTACTTTCACGCAGGCATTGAAGGATCATCTGGCGAAGAAAGGTTTCGACCCTGCGATGGGCGCGCGTCCGATGGCGCGCCTGATTCAGGACACCATCCGCAGCGCGCTGGCCGACGAATTGTTGTTCGGCAAGCTGGCTGGCGGCGGCAAGGTGACGGTCGATCTGGATGCGGGCGAACAGGTCAAGCTGATATTCGCCGAAGAGAAAAAACCGGAAGCCAGTGTCGTCTGACGGTGCGGATGCAGCAACAAAAAACCCCGGTTGCTCCGGGGTTTTTTGTTGTGGCGGGTGATTTTTCCGCTGTGCATTCACCACGGCGTTGCTATACTAGATCGCAATCATTCCGATATGGAGGCAATCTCATGAACATTCGATGGATAGGCGCGTGGAGCACGATCGCCCTGCTGGCAGGTGCCGTCATTCCGCTTCCCGCGCAGGCGCAAGACCCCAATGCCGCGCGCGCGCTGGCCGCGACCTGTTTCACCTGTCATGGCACGGATGGACGCAGTGTGGGCGGTGTGCCGCCAAGCCTTGCCGGGCAGGGAAAAAATTCGTTGTATCAGCAGCTCAAGGATTTCAAGGAAGGCAAGCGTCCGGGCACCATTATGCATCAGCATGCCAAGGGTTATACCGATGCGCAGCTTGAACAGATCGCGGGCTACTTTGCCGCGGTCAAACCTTGATTGAGAGCGGGAGACGACCATGACGATTTCCAGACGTGAATTCATGCAGTGGGCAGCAGCGTCGGGCGCAACGGCGCTCGCGGGTTGCGCAACCACGGGTAGCGGCAGCGCACGAGTGGTGGTGATCGGTGCCGGCATCGGTGGCGCCACAGCGGCGAAATACGTGAAGATGTGGGCGCCCGATATTGACGTCACCGTGGTCGAGCGCGATGCGGGATTTATTTCTTGCCCGATCAGCAATCTGGTGCTCGCGGGCAACACCACCATCGGCGAAATTTCGCGCGACTACAGCGGGCTTGCCAGCCGCGGCATCAATGTGGTGCGCGACAACGCGGTGGCGATTGATCCTGTCGCGAAAACCGTGCGGCTCGCGGGCGGCAATACCCTCGGCTATGACCGCCTGATCGTGTCGCCCGGCGTGGAGTTTTTGTATGACACGATACCGGGCCTCAATAACGTGGGTGCGCAAATTCAGGTGCTGCACGCATGGAAGGCCGGACCGCAGACCCTGGCGCTGCGCAGGCAACTAGAGGCAATGCGCGACGGCGGCGTGTTTGTGTTTCACATACCGCTGGCGCCGTTCCGTTGCCCGCCGGGGCCGTACGAGCGTATTTGCCAGGTCGCGGATTACTTCAAGCGCGAAAAACCGAAATCCAAAATCATTGTGCTCGACTCCAATCCGGATCTGGTGTCGAAGGCCGGGTTGTTCCGCGGCGCATGGAATAACCTGTACAAAGGCATGATCGATTATCGTCCCAACAGCGAAATCGCCGATGTCGATGTGAAGGGTATGACGATCAAGCTGCAGTTCGGCGACGTCAAAGGCGATGTGCTGAACGTGGTGCCGCCGCAGCGCGCGGGCGACATCGCGCGCCAGGCAGGCCTGATTACCGCGAACAACCGCTGGTGCGGCGTTGACTGGTTGACGTGCGAATCGACGGCCGTAAAGGGCGTGCACGTGCTGGGCGACGCGACGTTGTCAGCGGCGGCGATGCCCAAGTCCGCCAGCATGGCGAACCAGCACGCGAAAGTGTGCGCGGCAGCAGTGATTGCATTGGTCAAGGGACAGCCGGTCAATCCGGAGCCGATGATGATGAATACCTGCTACAGCTTCGTCGATGCAAAAAACGTGATTCATGTTGCGTCAGTGCATCGCTACAGCGCGGCGGACAAGACGATTACCGTGGTCAAAGGCTCCGGCGGAGTGTCCGACAAGCCCAGCGAACTCGAGGGCGCCTACGCTTGGGGCTGGGCGCGGAACATCTGGGCGGATTCTCTGGCGTAATGTTGTAAGTATTTTTTAATTGTAAAAATAAGAGGTCCATCTGCAAGTAGGGGTGCCTTTTATTTTTGATGTTTTCGCCGGGGTGGAATGAACCAGCACGTCGCCGCGACCGCCAGCGCGAACGCGACATAGAGCGCCGTGAACACCCATTCCGGCGCCGAGAAAAACATCAAGTAGTGCACCCAGCGCGCGATGAAACTCTTGCCTTGGGTCGCGCTGCCGGTCGTATTACGTAAGGCGTCCTCCCATTCGGTGAGAGGACACACGATGCCGAGCAGTGATTCGCAGGCGACGAACACGATGGCAGCCAGATGCGCGACGCGAAACGAGAGGCTGCGTATCCATCGCCAGCCGCGCCATGCACCCAGCCATGTCAGCGCGAGGCCGCAGACGACAAACAGCACAAACAGAAAATGAATTATCAGGATCGCGTCGGCGAGCAGGAGGCGCATGAGGGCTACGTGTGGGGGTCAGTCGGCTTCAGCCGCGCGACCTCCGACACACCGTAGCAAGCACTTAGGCACGTGGTGTTGGTCGCCTGCACGCTTACGCGGTCGCATCCCCATGATGGGGCCCCTGCTCCGCGCTTCAGCGTGCTACCGGCCTCTTTCGATCGCTGACCCATTCGCTCCACGAGCCGGGATAGAGCCGCGAGCCGTTAAGGCCTGCTACTTCCATCGCCAGCAAATTGTGGCAGGCGGTGACGCCGGAGCCGCACTGGTGCGCAACGTTGGCGGGTACATGCGTATTGAGCATCGATGTGAACTCGTTTTTCAGCGTGGTCGCCGGTTTAAAGCGGCCGTTATCCGCGAGATTGTGTTTGAAAAAACGGTTGACTGCGCCGGGTATATGCCCAGCCACTGGATCCAGCGTTTCGTTCTCGCCGCGAAAGCGTTCAGGACTGCGCGCGTCCACCACGCACAGCGTCTTGCTGTTCAGTCCGCTGGAAATCAGCGTTGCATCAACGGTGGATTGCGGATTCGGATTGGGGTTGTAGGTCACCGCTTTGATCGCGGGTAGCTCGGCGGTGATGCGCTGCGCGGATTGGATCCACGCTTCGAATCCGCCGTCAAGCACAGCGGCTTTGGTGTGCCCCACCCAGCGCAGCATCCACCACAGGCGCGAGGCGTACACGCCGCCCGACGCATCGTAAGCGACGATCTGTTTGCTGTTGTCGATGCCCAGCGCGGCAAGACGCAGCGTGAAGGTAATCGGATGCGGCAACGGGTGGCGTCCGTTGACGCCGGTCTTGGGCCCGGACAGATCTTCGTCGAGATGAAAAAAACGCGCGCCGGGTATGTGCGATTGCGCATACGCGCGCCTGCCGGCTTCGTAGTTCGCGAGATCATGGCGGCAGTCGCACACGATCCAGCCCGCATCATCGAGATGCGCGGCAAGCTCGGGAACCGCAACCAGCGTGGTGAAGTTCATCGACGGCCTTGCTGCAATGGTGCGCGGGGATGCAAAGGTAATCGAAAAAAAATCCGTTGCAAAGGGCGGGGCGTGAATTGCGCGTGAAAGGCGGCGCAGCAAGGACAGCGGGATATGGCCCGAGTTGATCGTAACTATTTGTTTTTATGTAGAATTATTTTACCGCGGCATACCCAGATGCGGATCAATTTCGCGCCACAGAAATTCATGGAAGTGACGCATGCCGTCTTCCAGCGGTGACTGATAGGGGCCGGCGTCGGTGACGCCTTGCTGATACAGCGCCTTGCGGCCCGCCGTCATGCGCTCGCAGATTTCGCGATCTTCAACGGCAGTTTCCCGGTACGCGGCCTGTTCGGCTTCGATGAATTCGCGTTCGAACAGCACAATCTCCTCGGGATAATAAAACTCGACCACGTTGGTGCAGGCATCGGGTCCGCGCGGAATGATGTTGCTCACCACCAGCACGTGTGGATACCACTCAACCATCAGTGCAGGGAAATAGGTGAGCCAGATCGCGCCGTGCGCAGGTGCTTTGCCTTCGCCGCGGCGCATCACCTGCTCGTGCCAGCGCCGGTAGACATCGCTGCCCGGCTTGGCGAGGCCGTGTTTTACGCCGCAGGTCTGCACGCTGTGCCATGCGCCGAAATCCCATTGAAGATCGCCGACGTTGACGAATCCCCCGAGCCCGGGATGAAACGGTTCGACGTGATAATCTTCGAGATAGACTTCGATAAAGGTCTTCCAGTTGCAGGCGTATTCCTCGATTTCCACGCGGTCGAACATGAAGCCCGTGAAATCGAGTTCTTTCGCTACGCCGAGCTTGCCTAGATCACGCGCGATGTCGCGTTGACCCGCGAACAGCAAGCCGTTCCAGTTTTGCAGCGGCGTTTGCGGGAGATCAAGGCAGGGGTTCTGGGGAAAATGCGGCGCGCCCAGCAGTTTGCCGTCGAGCGCGTAGGTCCAGCGGTGCAGCGGGCACACGATATTTTTCGCATTGCCGCGGCCTTGCAGCATGACGGCCTGACGGTGGCGGCAGATGTTGCCAAGCAGCGACACGCCGCCGTTCATATTGCGCACCAGCGCCCTGGCGCTGCCGGTCCAGTCAAGCGCATGGTAGTCGCCGGCATTCGGCGTGAGCAGTTCGTGCCCGATGTAGTTGGGGCCAGCGTCAAACAGCAGGCGTTTTTCCAACTCGTAAATCCGTGGATCGAAATACCAATCGACAGGAAGCTGCGAAGCTGTGGTGATTTCAGTCTTGCGAAGTGCAACAACGCTGGAGAGATCTGACATGCAGTGGGCGTGCGGTGAAAGTCAGCGATAAACGTCAATAAAAATCGATTGAGCCGTCATCAGTAAGTGCGGCGTAAGGGACTGATTTTCAAGACTTTTAGGACTAAAAGAGGGGCTATTCTTCCCCAACTCCCGGCAAAAAGCAACGAGAAATCCCTGTTACTTTGTAACCCCATGTTTATAAAAAGAAATATCCCCATAAAATGCAGTGGCCGATTCGCCTGTGTTGTCGGTGGCGACCGCCGAAATGGCTGGTACATCGTCACCCAAAGCCGCCCTGAAATCAGCCGTATGTTGCCGCTCCACCGCGAGTCACTGGTTAACGCGGGAGGCGCCGCTTTCGACGACAATCAAGCGCACGCGGTCGGTGTAGCTGTTGAGGTAATCGTGCCGACGGGTGCTTTGCTGTCCCACACATAGCACAGCGTTGCGGCGGCCATCAGGCAGCAGGCGGCGACGGCGCCAATGACCCGGCTAAGCCAGCGGCGACGATTCACTTTCAATGACGAGTTCCGACCAGCGGCGGTAATCCTCGGGACGGTCGATGTCCCATAGCGTATCCAGTTCGCGCCAGCGCCAGCCAAGTGCCTTGAGACGCTCGCGCGTGGCAGCGAGTACCGCGTCGCTGCCCCACGCAATGCCATCAAACAACCGCGCATCGCAGCGCGCAAGACCGATCAGCACATACCCGCCGTCCTCGGCGGGTATCAGCACGGCGTCGTTACCCTCTGCCAGTACCGTTTGAGTGTTGCGTAGATGCTGCGTGGTGAGCACCGGGCAATCGGTACCGATGATGATGACCTTTGAGTGACGTGTCAGCGCCTCGTCGAAAGCATGACACAGGCGTGTCCCGAGATCGCTGCCTTGCTGTGGCACGAGTGCCACGCCATAGCGGCGTCCACAGTCAAAAAAAAACGGATGGTTGTCGTCGGGCGCGCAGTGCAGTTCGACCGGGCCCAGCCCTGCATTCGTCGCAGTCACGAGCGTGCGATGCAGCAGCTGGCCATGCAGCGCCGCCGCGCCTTCAGCGCCGAGCAGCGGTATCAATCGCGTTTTCACCTCGCCCGCTCGCGGCGCCTTGGCGAAAACGATGGTCAGCGCGTCACAGCTTGTGGACCACATAGCGGCTTGCCAGTTTGTTCGGGTCTGCGCCCAGCCAGTATTGCAGGCGCAACCACCACATCAGAAGTATCGTGCGCAACACGCCGTGTTTTTCCCAGCGGCGTCCCGACGCGATGATGCGGTGGCGCAGTGCAAGCGGCTTGCCGAAAGGTTTGAGTTTTTGGGTGAGTGCGATGTCTTCCATCAGCACGATTTCCGGGTAACGGCCTGCAGCTTCGAACAATGAGCGCGTGACGAATATGCCCTGGTCGCCGGTGGCCATACCGGTCAGGCGCGAACGCAGATTCATCATCGCACCGACGATGCGCAGCAACGGATGGCTGCCGGTCAGCGTGACATCAAAACGGCCCCAGGTTTTGCGTGCGCGATTGAGTCCATCGACAATCAGGCCATCTGCCGCGGGTGGAAGCCGGCAGTCGGCGTGTAGAAACAACAAAAGATCGCCGCGTGCCTGGGCCGCGCCCGCATTCATCTGCATGGCGCGTCCGCGTGGCGCGCTGATGACCTGATCGGCAAGCGGGCGCGCGATCTCCGGCGTGTTATCCGTGCTCCCGCCGTCCACCACCACGATTTCCGCGCCGCGCGCGCGCAGCGGCGCGAGCGCTTGCAGCGACTCGGCAATACCTTCGGCTTCGTTCAGGCAGGGAATAATGACCGATAGCACGCGCTTTACTTTTTGGCGTCGTTAAGATTCCAATCATAATCCAGATGCCTGATCTCGGCTTTGCCTTCACGGATGATCTTTTGATGATCAGCGTTATCGCTGAGCAGATTCGCGTATTTGGCGAAAAACTGCTCGCGCGACCTGATGCCTTTGAGGCCGCTGGTGAAATCTACCGCATACCACTTGAAAATTTCGGAAACTTCCAGCGCATTGTTGGCGGTGCCGTAGCGGTTGCGCGATTTGTCCGACACAAAGCGCGTGACCTGTTCTTCGAGTTGTGCGTCGAGCTTGTCGGCGACGAACGCTTCCTCGCGCAGCATCGGGCAGCCGATAGAGGCGCAGTTTACCGCCATGTGGATGCGCGGGTCGTCGTAAACGCCTTTGGCGCGGATGGTGTCATGCTCGATGTTGTCGAGCGTCATCCTGCGGCCGAACAGGTTGATGAAGTTGTCCTTGAAGGGGTTGCCGATGAGTTTGCCGTAATCCCACACGGATTTGATGTTGGGATAACGCAGCAGGACCTTCTCGACCATGTTGGCGTTGTAGGCGTTGATCAAAAATGCGAGTTGCTGGTTTTTGCTCCAGCCTTTGAAGTCGGCTTCGCTTACTTTGGCGAGGGATTCAAGGTACGACTTTAACGCAGCACGATCCTTGGCGATTTCTGCATAGCGCATCTGCGAGGCTTTACCGCCGTCGATGACGACCACGTGTTTCTTCAGCAGTGCTGACCATGCCGCGTGTGTGTGATCGAACTGACCCCACGCGGTAGCAGCGCAGAACATCCATAGTGATAGGATGATAAGTATTTGTTTATAAAACATTTTTTTAAACAGAGCGAATCTATGCGGTTTTCAGTGGTGACCAGGTTGTGATGCCGCACGCGTGCCTTGACCCAACATTCCCAATGCGGCGCCGAGTACCGAGCCAATATTGCCTGCGCCGCGTCGCCATTCGTGAAACGCTGCTGTGAAACGCAACTGTTCCTGTGTGGTCTGCGCTTTCTTCCACACGCCTGCCGCGTACTTGTTGGCCTCGCCCAGCGTCGGATAGATGTGTATGGTGCCCAGTATCTTGTTGAGTCCGAAACCGTGTTTCATCGCCGCGACGTATTCGACCAGCAGGTCCCCGGCATGTTCCCCGGCGATGGTCACACCGAGTATCTTGTCGCTGCCCGGCGGCGTGATGACCTTGACCAGGCCCTGCGCTTCACCGTCGGCGATGGCGCGGTCGAGGTCGTCGATGCCGTAGGTGTAAACCTCGTGCGGGATTTTCTTTTCCCTTGCCTCGGTTTCATTCAGTCCCACGCGCGCGACTTCGGGATCGGTAAAGGTGCACCACGGCACCACGGAATAATCGACCTTGAATTTTTTCACGTTGCCGAACAGTGCATTGACTGCGCAATACCACGCCATGTGCGCAGCGGTGTGGGTGAACTGGTAGGGGCCGGCGACATCGCCGCAGGCGAAAATGTTCGGGTAGATGGTCTCCAGATACTCGTTGACTTCGACCACGCGCTGCGCCGGTACGCCGAGTTCTTCGAGGCCGTAACCGGTGAGATTGGCTACACGGCCCACCGCGCACAGGATCTCGTCAAAGGCGATGCGTTTGTCGGTGCCATTGTGTTCCACGACCAGAAACTTTTCGCCATTTTCTGAAATAACCTGCTTGGCCTTGTGACCGACCAGCACGTCAATGCCTTCGGCTTGAAAGCGCTGCATCACCAGATCAGACACTTCCGGGTCCTCGCGGATGAGGAGGCGCGGAAGCATTTCCACCTGTGTTACCTGCGAGCCGAAGCGCGCGAAGCATTGCGTGAGTTCCGAGCCTATGGGGCCGCCGCCCAGCACCACCAGCCGTTTTGGCAATGTGCGCAGGTTCCACACACTGTCGGAGGTGAGCGGGTTCGCTTCCGCTAGCCCGGGAATCGGTGGTATGAAAGGTCGCGCGCCGGCGGCGATGACGATATTTTTGGTGGTGTAGATTTTTTCGCCGCCGTCCGTTTTAACCCGGACTTCCCACGGTGAGACGATTTTCGCCTCGCCCTGCACGCACTCCACGCCCAGGCCGGTATAACGCTCGACCGAATCATGCGGCTCGATCTCTTTGACCACGCGCTGCACGCGTTCCATTACCTCCGCAAAATCAAACTCCGCGCTGGCCGAACGGATGCCGAATTCCTGCGAGCGCTTGATATGGGACAGCAATTTGGCCGAGCGGATCAGCGCCTTGGACGGCACGCAGCCTGTGTTGAGGCAATCGCCGCCCATTTTGTGCTTTTCGATGAGCGTGACTTTGGCTTTGACGGCGGCGGCGATATACGAAGTGACCAGTCCCGCGGAACCCGCGCCGATCACCACCACGTTGCGGTCGTAGCGGGCGGGGCGCCGCCATTTTGCGTAGACCTTGCGTGCTTTCAGCGCATCGAGAATTTTTTTCGCGATCAGCGGAAAAATGCCGAGCAATGCGAACGCAAAAATCAAGCCCGCGCCGATTCTGAATTCGCCGAGTTGGGTGCCGGCGTAAACATAGACGATGGTACCCATCAGCATGCCGAGCTGGCTGACCCAGAAATAGGTCCATGTCCGGATTGGCGTCAGCCCCATCAGCAGGTTGATCGCGACGAACGGAAACACCGGAACCAGGCGCAGTGCAAACAGGTAAAACGCGCCTTCTTTCGCGATGCCGTCGTTGACCGGTTTCAGCTTGTCGCCAAACTTTGCCTGCACCCAGTCGCGCAGCAGAAAGCGGGAAGAGAGAAACGCCAGCGTTGCGCCGATAGTGGAAGCCAGCGACACGATGAGGGTTCCCCACAGCAGTCCGAAGATGGCACCGCCGGCCAGCGTCATGACTGCCGCCCCCGGCAGCGACAATGCAGTGACGGCCACGTACGCCAGAAAAAAGATCAGCGCAGCCTGAAGGTAGTTCGCCTGCACGTACGCGTTGACCGCTGCCTGCTGCGTCCTGAAATAGTCGATCGTCAGGTAGGTTTTCAGGTCGAAAGCGAAAAAAGCCGCGACCAGCGCGGCGATGACGATGAATACCAGAATTTTAAGTTTGCTCATATAACAACTCCCGCCGTTGCCGGGTATTAGTCGCGAGGATGCTGCGCGGCTTACAAGCGATTTGCCTGCGTGATGTCGTAACCCGGCCCATCGCTGATGCGCCGGTAGTATGACTGATGTGCAGGCGAACCCGCCGGCCAGTTGGCCAGAAAATTGCGCTGCCAGCGCGCCGCATCGTAGTTCACCGGCAGTGCTTCCACCCAGACCTCGCCGAGCTGCGTGGCGTACAGCGGTTGTGCGTGTCGCACCGGGGATGTCGCGATGCGCGTGATGAGGCCGAAGGCTGTTCCGCGAAAATTCGGCATGCCCGCCGCACCGTTGTTGAAAATCGCGCGGCGACCGCGGGACGTTTCAAGAGCCATCGCCACGGGCACGCAGGTGTGACTGCTGGCGATAATAGGGCACTCTGACATAAGTATTTGTTTTATAATTGTTTTTTGTTTTTCTGTGGATGCCAGTGCTTCTGCGGAGAGCGACCAGCCGGCGAGCGATTCGAGATCGCCGTGCACGATCGCGGCACGCACACCGCCGACTTCGGCTACCTGATGCATTGGCAGTGCGGCGAGTTTCATGCGCAAGTCGGGCTGGGTTCGTGCGGTATCGCGCAAACGCTGGAGAATGGCGTTGGAGCGTTCGACTTCCGCCTCGCTGACTGCGTCGGGATAGGCGCAGCCGCAACCGGCGCCTTCGTCCTCCCCGGCGATCTCGGTTTCGACATTGCCGCGCAGGGCATGATGGCGCAGCACTTCACGGTTAAGAGCATCGAAGTCCGCGCCGTCGATGTTGAACCAGTTGAAGTCGCCGTTGAAAATAAGCGTTGCTGGAGACGATTCGTGCGCGGCAAGTTCGAGTACCGCATCCAGCGCGGGCCTGTTGCCGTAGAGACCGCCGATCACGTACAGCGATTCCGTGCTGAAATCAGCTTTGCGCGCCAGTGCAGCCGGCGGATAGCGATAGTGCAGCGGACAACTGCGGCCAGGTTGCAGGGCATTGCTCGCGACTGTGGAAGTTGTCATCTTGCCACTCGTCATAGAATATCGTGCCGTATTTTACGGCTGAGGGTGTCGAAGGTTGCCACCAGCGCAATGATTGCAAGCAGTATGGTGGCGAGCCGTCCCCATTGAAACAGCGACACTGCTTCCGACACCAGCAGGCCGAGGCCGCCCGCGCCGATCAGCCCTAGTACGGTCGAATCGCGCACATTGAATTCCCAGATATAAAGATGCACTGACAGCCAGCGCGGCACCATCATGCGACCGAGCCCATACACCAGCGTTTGCAGCGGCGTGAGTCCCAGCGCCGCGCCCGACTCCATCAAACGAGCATCGACCGCTTCAATGGCCTCGGCGTAGAGTTTGCCGTATGTGCCGAACGAATGCGCAGCGATCGCGAGTACACCTGCCATGGGACCTAGCCCAATGATGCCGACAAAGAGCAGCCCGAATACCAGTGTGTGCACCGATCGGGCCACGCCGAGCAAGGCGCGTGCGCTGCGTGCCACCCATAGCGGCAACCGCAAATTCTTTGCGGCGGCCAGCCCGAAGGGCAGTGCAAGCATCGCGGCAATAAATGACCCCAACGTGGCAATCTTGAAGGTGGTCCATACTGCATCTGCCAATCCCTTCAGGAAACGCGCTTCCGATGCGCGTTCATTTTCGACCCGCAGCAGGGTGCCGTCGTCGGCGCGAAACTCGAGTTGTTCGTTGCCGTACCAGACGTTCAGAAAACTCGGCCATGAAAACTCGACTGCCGTGCGTTTGAAGTTTTCCCACGGCCGGCGGCCGAGCGAAAGGTCATCACTTGCCGCGAACTGGATGAGCACGCCACACAGCAGCGCGACGTAAGCCCAGAAATAGAGTCGGAAGCGGCCCGTCGAGGCGCCATCAGTCAATCGATCACCTTTTCACCGGCGTCAATTTGCCGGTGGCGAGCCCGGCGTCGCGGATCGGCTTGTAATACGCATTGTCCTTTTTGACGAATCCGGTGTAGCGCGCCGGCAGCAGCTTGGGATTCGATTTCAATTCGGCGCCGATGCCTTCCAGTACCTGTTGCAGACGGGCGATCAGCGCTTTGTCCTTGAACAATTCGGCGCTGACGGCAAGCGCATCGTTGGGCAACGGCGCGGATGTCCAGAAAATGCGGCTGTCGTCAGCCTTGATCAGTCCATCGGCTATCATCGCGTCGCGATTGCGATTGTAGTCGGCGCCGGCGTCAAGTTCTTGGCGCGCCACTTGTGTTTCAATCGCCTGATGTTTGGTATAGATCACTTTGCCGAGAAAGTTTTCAGGGTCAATTTTCATTTTATGAAACTGGTGAAATGGAATCAGATAGCCCGATGTTGATCCCTTGTCGCCGAATGCGAAGGTTTTTCCTTTCAGGTCTTCAATGCGCCGGATGCCGCTTTTCGGGTGCGTCACCATGATTGCAAAATATTCGGGCTTGCCTTCATAAAGGATGGTGGACACCGCCTGCGCGCCGGCTTGATGATTGGCGAGCACATAGCCCCACGGTCCCATCAGGGCGATATCGGTTTCCCCGTTGGCAAGCGACTTGGCCAGACCCTCCCAGGTATCCACGGTGCGCAAAACGACTTTGCGGCCCAGTTTGACTGCGAGGTAGTCGGCCAGCGGACGATAGGTGGCGTCGTTTTTTTCCTTGTCGGGTTGGAACAGTCCGACGCCGAATTGCAAATCGCCCGTAGCGGCGTTGGCGGTTGTGAATGCAGCAAACGCGACGAATAAAACCAGAATGCGTGACAGCATGATGCGTCCTTGCTCAAGCAGGTAATACGCGATGACAATGTTCAGGCGGCCAGTGCGCCGCCGCAACTCGAACCTTGTCCTGCGGTGCAGCCGTAGCAATGGTCTTTGACGACGATGGGATTGTTGGCAATATCCGCGCCCATCAGTTCACGCAAATGCGTGCGCGGTTTGTTTTTCCATGCGATCGGCAGGCCGAGCATCTGGTTGAAATCGCAATCGTAAACAAAGCCGCGCCAATCCACCGACAGCAGCGAGCGGCACATCACTGATTCAAGATTTTGGGGCTGATAGGCGTTTTTCAGCAGATCCATGTAGTGCTCGAAGTTGCCTTTTGAAATTAAAGTGCTGCCGAAGCGCTGTATCGGCATGTTGGTCAGCACATACAGTTCGCTGAAAACGATGCCGAACTGTTCGCCCAGGTGCTGGCGATAATCGGTCTCAAGCGGGGCCTGCGCCGGCGGCAGCGCGGGGCCTTGGGGGTTGTACACGAGATTCAGCGTGAGTCCTGTCCCGGGCTTGCCATAGCCTTTTGCATTGAGCAGTTGCAGCGCGCGGATGCTTGCCTCGAACACGCCCTTGCCGCGTTGCTGGTCGACATTTTGTTCGAGATAACACGGCAGCGATGCCACAATATCCACGCTGTTGTCGCGCAGGAAATCCGCGAGACCTTCCTGGCCGGGCTCATGCAGAATGGTGAGATTGCAGCGATCGATCACGCGCACGCCGATGTCGCGCGCGGCATCGACCAGCATGCGAAAGTGCGGGTTCAACTCCGGCGCGCCGCCGGTGATGTCGAGCGTGGCGATTTCCGTTGATTCGAGAAATGCGATAACTTCAAGTACCGTCTCGCGGCTCATCGCCTCGGTGCGCGTGGGGCCGGCGTTGACGTGGCAGTGCAGACAACTTTGATTGCATTTGTAGCCCAGGTTAACTTGCAGCGTGTCGAGCCGGTTACGGCGTATGGCGGGAAAGTCGCTGACTTCCATCAACGGCAGGGTGGCGTGCATCTATCGATCTCCAGTGACTTGTTATTTTGCCGACGGCTGGCCGCGCCCGCATGGTTTTGTCGAAGCGGTGCGTGCTTCCTTTCACATTTTCGCCTAACTCAATGTGGATAACGTAAATATTTGTTTTTAAAGTAAATTCTCATACAACAATTCTGGGTAGTGACACTGAGTTGAGGCCGGATGTTGACGTGTTGATGTGATATGGCGGCAGCTCATGGAGATTTGCGTGCGCGCGTGATGCTCATGCGGTTGAAAGCGCCGGCACGCAGCAGTGTCGCCATCAGTTGTTGAAGATCAACATCGGATTGCGCGTTCCGCGCGGCAGCGGCTGCTTGCGACAGTGTTCCTCCGCTGGCGCATTGATCGAGAAACGCGCAGCCCGCGGCGTCCAGTGCAATCCATTCGACAACGCCGTGCGTGCGTGTGAGTAATGCGCCCTCGGCTTTCCATTCGGGTTCCCAGATTTCGCTATCGGCAACATCGACCGCGCGATTGCGCGACCAGATGTTGAATACCGGCGCGTCCGCAAACCACGCCCAGCGTGCCGCCGCGTGCAGATAGAGCACTGCCGTGGCGAGTTTTTCGGGCGCGAGATGGGCGATCACGGCAGCTTCGAGCGCGGTTTCGTCACGCGCGATGTGCGACTCGGTCCACAGGCGGTCGAGTTGCGCGACACCGGGCAAATACGGCAAATCACGCGCGGGCTCGAAACGCGCGAGAAATGCGGATAACGACGTGCCATAGCGTACCAGCGCGGGATCATCCGGCGGCGTTTCGCGAACATAGACCGCGGCGGCGGCACGAAACCATTCCTCGCCGGTGAGCCGCGCCACTGCGGGGTAATTGGCTTGCAGCGCGTCGATACAGCCTTTCATGAGCGTGTTGCGGTACACCGAAAAGCCGGGTTGCGCGGCCAGTGAGTCGATGTTTTTCGGTGCGATGCCGCTGTGTTTTTGCGGCGCCATCAACGACTGTGCAAAGCCGTTCTGAAATTCCGATAGCGCGGGCATCACGCGGCTTTCGCGAGCGGTTCGGTGAGAATAGCTGCTGCTCTGTCGCGTTCATCGAGCAACGCGTCGAACGCCGGCAGATTATCGTCGCGCTCAATCAGAGTCGGGCGCGGGCCGATGCGCCGGATGAGCCGTTCATACAACGCCCACACCTCGGCGCTTACCGGCGCGTCATGGCTGTCGATCAACAGCTCGGCGCCGAGATTGGGGTCTTGCGTATGTCCAGCCAGATGAATTTCCATGATCGCGTTGGCGGGAAAGGTATCCACGTAATGCGCGGCGTCAAACTTCAGATTGCGCGCGCTGACATAAACGTTGTTGACATCAAGCAGCAGGCCGCAGCCGGTGCGACGCGTGAGCTCCGCAAGAAAATCGATCTCGCTCCATTCGTGGCCGTCAATTGTCAGATAGTGCGACGGGTTTTCGATGGCGATGGGGCGTTTAAGAACATCCTGTGTAATGGAAATATTGTCGGCGATGCGCGCCAGCGCCTGGTGCGTGCGCGGAAACGGCAACAGGTCGGGATGATAAGCACCGTTCCAGAACGACCACGCCAGATGTTCCGACACCAGTGCCGGTTGGATGCGGCGCGTGAGGTCGGCAAGCCGCGCTAGATGCACCGTGTCGGGCGGTGCATCGGCGGCCAGCGACAGCGAAACGCCATGCAGTGAAATCGCATGGCGTTCGCGTATCGTTTCCAGCCACGCGAGGCGCGGGCCGCCGGCCACGAGATAATTTTCCGGATGCACCTCGAACCACAACCCCTGCGCAGGACAGGCGAGGGTCGCATCATAGTGTTGCGGCTTGAGGCCGACGCCGGCGGTGAGGGCTGTGGTCATGTTGACGAGGTAAATCGAGGTAACCAGGTAACAATGAGCGCGAAGCTTACATCTTGGTTTTTTTATCCATCATGACCGGCGTAAGCGAACCCATGCCGGTAGGCGTTTTCATGGTGGCGCAACTGCCCTTGGCGACATATTTCCAGTCGGCGCCCTGGTAATCCACTTTGGAAGTGCCGGCGCAACTCGTGCCGGGGCCGGCAGCGCAATCGTTCTTGCCGGCCATCGATATGCCGTAGCAACGTTCTTTTTCGCCTTTGATGGAAGCGCCTTTGTCCTGCGCGAGTGCGGCGCCGGATACGAGTGCCGCAAGCGCGGCGGCAGTGACAGCCAATGGAAGTGATTTCATATTTGAACTCCGGTGAATTAAGGATGTGAGCCGAACGTCGTAAATGGAACGTGCGGTCAAAAGGTAATTCGATGCGCATAGCCGAAAGGTTACAGGTCGGGCACAATGCGGTCTGAAATTTTTTCCATCTGCTGTAACCAAGTGATGCAATCCAACGAATAAAGAGAGAGGCCGCGTGAGCGCAAGCGCAAGTGAAAATCGGCTGCGGGAGTTGTTGTTGCGCGGATTGGCCGGCGAGAACGCGGCTTATCATCAATTTTTGCAGGATTTGAGTGGGTTTTTGCGCGCTTTTCTGAGGGGGCGGCTCGCGCGGTTGCCCGATGAGGTGGAGGATCTGGTGCAGGAGACATTGCTGGCCGTACATAATCAGCGCCACACCTACGACGCGTCACAGCCGCTGACGGCGTGGGTGTACGCCATCGCGCGTTACAAGATGGTGGATATGCTGAGGCGTCACGCCGTGCGCGGCGCGTTGCATGATCCGCTGGATGACGAGTTGGCGATTTTTGCCGCGCCGGACAACGACGCGGGCGATGCGCGACGCGATCTGGCGATGCTGCTGGCGCAGTTGCCCGATGGCCAGCGCTTGTCGATACAACACATGAAACTGGAAGGACGTTCCGTGGTGGAAGCCGCGCGGCTCACCGGCATGTCCGAATCGGCGGTTAAAGTGGCGGTGCATCGCGGCCTTAAAAAACTGGCGTTGCTGATCAGGAGCAGTTCATGAAAACCGATGATCTGATCGGCATGCTGGCTGGCGGCACGCCGGCCGTCGAAACGGATAGTTTCAGACGCCGTTACGTGACGGCGCTGGGCTGGGGTGCGTTCGGTACGCTGCTGCTGATGACGATCTGGCTCGGCGTGCGGCGTGATATCGCTGCCGCTGCGCTGCTGCCGATGTTCTGGGTAAAGCTGGCGTTTCCCGCTGCATTGCTCGCAGGCGCGCTGATGGCTGCGCTGCGCATGTCGCGTCCGGGTGTGCGTCTGGGACGCGCGCCGCTGGCAATCGCAGCACCGGTGCTGGCGATGTGGCTGCTGGCGGTGGTGGTGCTGCTGGGCGCCTCGCCTGAAATCCGGAATCAGCTGGTGTTTGGTATTTCGTGGACGGTCTGCCCATTCTACATAGCGACCTTGTCGGCGCCTGCATTCGTTGCTGCATTATGGGCGATGAAGGGGCTCGCGCCGACGCGCCCGGTGCTGGCCGGCGCTGCTTCGGGATTGCTCGCGGGTGCGCTCGGCGCGCTGGCGTACTCGCTGTACTGTCCGGAAATGGCTGCGCCGTTTCTCGGCATCTGGTATTTGCTCGGCATGCTGATACCGGCGGTTGCGGGCGGCGTGCTGGGGCCCTGGTTATTGCGCTGGTAAGTCGAGGCGTTTTTACAGGAGATACTCATGTTCGAATGGTTCGCAAAAAACTGGGGATGGTTTCTGGTTGGCATCGTGTTTGCCGGCTATTTCGCTTTTTATGTGCTGGCGATGCGCGAGCAGCGCACGTCGGAGAATCCCGGCAAGCCGCGGCTGCCGTGTGATCGCTGCTGAACATTGAAACATCAGCACGGAAGATTTTCTTTATCCATAAAATAAGGATTACAACATGCGATTCCTGAGATGCGCGGCGATGATGTTGATTGCGGTCACGACCAACGTCAGCGCGGCCGACGGATTGATCGAGGTCAAAAGCGCCTACGGTGTTTACGAAACCATTACGCGCTTCGAGACCGCGGCGAAGGAGCGCAAGCTGATTATTTTTCTGCGTGTCGATCACGCGGCGGGCGCGCAAAAAATCGGCAAGACCCTGCGGCCCACCGAGTTGCTGATCTTCGGTAATCCGCAGGGCGGCACACCGCTGATGGAATGCGCGCAATCGGCGGGCATTGATCTGCCGCTGAAAGCGCTGGCGTGGGAAGACGCGTCAGGGCAAGTGTGGCTCGGCTATAACGATCCGCAATTTCTCGCTGCGCGCCACGGTGCGAAAGACTGCGGGCCGGTCGCGCAGGGATTGCGCAAGGCGCTGGAAGGGCTGGCTACTGCGGCGACAAAGTAGCGCGTGTATCAGTGCGGCGCCCAATGGCGAACTCATAATAAGTATCTGTTATTAAACAATAATTTAAACTTTCTATGCAGTGATTTTTTGTGCTCTCCTATGTGTGGCGTGGCGCACGCAACGCGTACCAAGCACCGCGCGCAAAGCCATGCCGCTGGGATTGCTGGTGATTTCACGACGGCAACGCACTTGTTGAACTTGCCGGGCTAACACAATTGCGGTAGTCAGCGTTGTGCGATATCGCGCACGCGACGGACACGCGGCCGTTTCATTGACCGCAAACCGCTGATTGCGCTACCCTTTCGTTTTACCTGCATCCCGCCGCTGCATCCCGCGCGGGACTTCATCATTTCATGTCCAAAACCACCAAAGCCCCGACTTTTGAGTCCGCGCTCGCCGAACTGGAGGAGATAGTCTCGGACATGGAGGCTGGCCAGTTGCCGCTGGAAAAATCGCTCGCGGCGTATAAGCGCGGAGCTGAATTGTTGAAGTTTTGTCAGTCCGCTTTGCAGGATGCGCAACAACAGGTGAAGATACTCGAAGACGGTGTGCTGAAAAACTTCGGCGCGACCGGGCAGTGACATCGTGAGCCATCAGACTGATTTCCAGGCTTGGGCCGCGGCCGGCCAGAACCGTATTGAAGCCGTGCTGCACCAACTATTGCCCGCGCCGGAGATCGCGCCGCAACGCCTGCATCAGGCGATGCGCTATGCAGTGCTGGGTGGCGGCAAGCGTGTGCGGCCGTTGCTGGCTTTGGCAGCGGGGGAACTGTCGCAGGCCGATGCGGAGCGTGTGGCGCTGGCCGGCGCGGCGGTTGAGATCATTCACGCGTATTCACTGGTGCACGATGATTTACCGTGCATGGATGACGATGTGCTGCGGCGGGGCAAGCCCACCTGCCACGTCGAATACGACGAACCGACGGCGTTGCTCGTTGGCGACGCGCTGCAAAGCCTCGCCTTTCAGGTGATGGCCGAATACAAACTGTGCGATGATGCCACGGTGCAGCTTGAAATGACGAAGTTGCTGGCTGCTGCCGCGGGCTCGCGAGGCATGGCAGGCGGGCAGGCAATTGATCTTGAATCGGTGGGCAAGGTGCTCAGCGTGCCAGAACTGGAATTCATGCATGTGCACAAGACCGGGGCGATCATACGCGCCGCGGCGTTGCTGGGGCTCAAGTGCGGCGTGCCGCTGGGCGCGCACGAGTACGCGAAGGCGGACACGTTTGCCAAGCTGATAGGTCTTGCATTTCAGGTGGTCGACGATGTGCTGGATGCGGACGCTACCACGGCGACGCTGGGCAAAACCGCGGGTAAAGACGCGCAGCAGGGCAAGCCGACGTATGTGAGTTCCATGGGTTTGGTTCGCGCCAGGACATTTGCCGAAGAGCTGCGTCAGGAAGCAATGAAAGCGCTCGACGGTTTTGGCGAACGCACGCTGCGCCTGCGGCAACTCGCAGACTTTATCGTTTTGCGGAAATTCTGATGTACGAACTGCTGAAAATGGTCGATTCGCCGCAAGCCTTGCGCCAGCTTGAGCGCAGCCAGTTGCACCGGCTTGCGGGTGAACTGCGGCAATACCTGATCGACTCGGTGAGCCAGACCGGCGGCCATCTATCGTCGAATCTGGGCACAGTGGAACTGACCATCGCGCTGCATTACGTATTCAACACGCCGCACGACCGGCTGGTGTGGGACGTCGGACATCAGACCTACGGCCACAAAATACTCACTGGCCGGCGCGAGCGCATGAACACCCTGCGCATGTGGCAGGGGCTTTCGGGCTTTCCGCAGCGCACCGAATCGGAATACGACACCTTTGGCACGGCACATTCGAGCACATCGATCAGTGCGGCCCTGGGCATGGCCGTGGCATCCAAACTGGCGGGTGTGCCACGCCAGGCGGTGGCGATCATTGGCGATGGCGCGATGACGGCGGGCATGGCGTTCGAGGCGCTGAACAACGCGGGCGACATGGATGTCGATCTGCTGGTGATCCTCAACGACAACGACATGTCGATTTCGCCGCCGGTGGGCGCACTGAACAAGTATCTCGCCAAACTCATGTCGGGCCGCTTCTATTCCAAGGCCAAGGGGCTGGGGCAAAAAGTGCTGGGCGATATTGCGCGTCGTGCCGAAGAACACGTCAAGGGCATGGTGACGCCGAGTACCATGTTCGAGGAATTCGGCTTCAACTACATCGGTCCGATAGACGGGCACGACCTCGACGCCCTGTTGCCGACCTTGCATAACATTAAAAAACTGAAGGGGCCGCAGTTCTTGCATGTGGTAACGCGCAAAGGGCAGGGTTACAAACTCGCGGAAGTCGATCCGGTGCTGTATCACGGCGTATCTAAATTCGATTCCGCCAATGGCATTGTCGGCGGAAAATCGGGTGGAAAACCCGCTTATACGCAGGTGTTCGGCGAATGGCTGTGCGCGATGGCCGCGCACGACAAACGGCTGGTGGGCATCACGCCCGCGATGCGCGAAGGCTCTGGCATGGTGCAGTTTGCGGCGCAGTTTCCCGACCGCTATTTTGACGCCGGCATCGCGGAGCAGCACGCGGTGACCTTTGCGGCGGGCCTTGCGTGCGACGGCGCGAAGCCGGTGCTGGCGATTTACTCGACGTTTCTGCAGCGCGGCTTTGACCAATTGATACATGATGTGCAGATACAGAATCTCCCGGTGGTGTTCGCGCTCGATCGCGCGGGGCTGGTCGGCGCCGACGGCGCCACGCACCACGGCAGTTTCGATCTGTCATATCTGCGCTGCCTGCCCAACATGACGGTGATGACACCGTCGGACGAAAACGAGTGCTGGCAAATGCTGACCACGGCGTTCCAGATGAATACACCGGCAGCGGTGCGCTATCCTCGCGGGGTGGGGCCCGGTGCAAGGATAGAGCGTGATTTCAAGACTTTGCCTGTGGGCAAGGGTGAACTGCGGCGGCAGGGTGTGAAGATCGCGATTCTGAGTTTCGGTTCGATGCTCGCGCCGGCACTGGCGGTGGCGGACGAACTGAATGCAACCGTTGCCAACATGCGCTTTGTCAAACCCCTGGATCGCGAACTGGTATTGTCGCTCGCTGATACGCATGAACTGCTGGTGACGGCGGAAGAAAACGTGGTGATGGGCGGCGCCGGCAGCGCGGTACTGGAGGTGTTGCAGCAAAATCGCCGCAATGCGTCGGTGCTGCAATTGGGGTTGCCGGATCGGTTCATTGATCAGGGAGATCCGGCACTACAGCTTGCGGCGTGCGGTCTGGACAAGGCAGGTTTGTTGCGGGCGATTCGTGAGCGTATCGGCGCCCGCGTTGAACTGCAGGCAGTCGTCAACAAATAATCTGACGTATAAACCGGGGCACGAATGCCAAACAAACGCAAGATGGTGGATGATGATGATATCCAAGGCTACACCAAGATCGATCATTATCATCCGGTGACGGTGAAGCGTGTGGCGGAAAAGTATCGCACGATACTCAAGGACATCGGCGAGAACCCGGAGCGCGAAGGGTTACTGAAGACGCCAGAGCGCGTTGCCAAGGCGCTGCATTTTCTCACGCACGGTTACGATCTTGATCCGGCGGAGATTCTGCGGTCTGCGATGTTCTCCGAGGAATACTCGCAGATGGTGATCGTCAAAGACATCGAAATTTATTCCATGTGCGAGCACCATCTGCTGCCGTTTTTCGGCAAGGCGCATGTCGCTTACATTCCCAATGGGCATATTGTAGGGTTATCGAAGATTCCTCGTGTGGTGGATGCCTACGCGCGGCGCCTGCAGGTGCAGGAGCGGTTGACTATGGAGGTGCGCAATTGTATCCAGGACACGTTGCAGCCGCTCGGCGTGGCGGTGGTGATCGAGGCCAAGCACATGTGCATGGTCATGCGCGGCATCCAGAAACAAAATTCGATTGCGACGACATCGGCGTTTACCGGTGAATTCAACAGCGAGAAAACGCGTGCAGAATTCCTGCGTTTGATCCAGTGAACCCATGAAGCCTGCATCCAGCAGGGAGGGGTTGCGTGGCTGATACCGGCAAACCCAGCGAAAACGACCTCGAGAAAATCCTGCCTGGCGTGCGCCGCGGCGAGATGGTGATTCTCGTCGATGACGAACGCCGCGAGAATGAAGGGGACCTGTTTGTTGCTGCCGAGAAAGCCACGCCCGAAGCCATCAATTTCATGGCGGCGCACGCGCGGGGGCTGATTTCCCTGGCGCTCACCGAAGAACGCCTGAGACAACTTGGCCTGTCGCTGATCACCGACGACACCGGCAACCAGACCAAATTCGGCACCGCGTTCGCCACGCCCATCGATGCAAGGGTGGGCGTCGCCTCCGGCATGTCGGCGCATGATCGCGCTCGCACCATCGCGGTGGCGATAGCCGACAACGCCAAGCCTGCGGATCTGATTCGTCCGGGCCGATTGCAGACGCTGCGCGCGGTGGATGGCGGCGTGCTGGCGCGCAGCGGGCATACCGAAGCGGCGGTAGACCTTGCGCGCATGGCAGGGTTGAAGCCCGCCGGCGTCATTTGCGAAATCATGAATGACGACGGCACCATGGCGCGCATGCCTGAGCTGGAGCGGTTTGCCGCGCGCCACGGCATACCGATCCTGCGCATTGCCGATCTGGTGGCATGCCGCGAAAATGAGCGCGTGATCAGCCGCCGCGCGATCACGCAGTTGCCGACGCGCAAGGCAGGCGATTTTCAATTCATGGTGTACAGCGACAACCTGGAGACGACTTTGTTTGTGGCGCTGGTAAAAGGCGAAGTCGCCGGCGAAACGCCGGTGCTGGCGCGGCTGCATTCGCAGTGTCTCACCGGTGACGTGTTTGGCAGCGAGCGCTGCGATTGCGGCGAGCAGCTCGAAGCGGCGATGAACCTGATCGAGCAGGCCGGCGCCGGCGTCATTGTTTATATGTTCGACGAGGGCCGCGGTATCGGACTCCTTAACAAGATTCGGGCTTATGCATTGCAGGATCAGGGGCGTGATACCGTCGAAGCCAACCACGCATTGGGCTTTGCCGCCGACATGCGCGATTACAAAGCAGGCGCGCACATCCTGGCCGACCTCGGCGTGCGTAAAGTGCGCCTGATGACGAATAACCCGGACAAGGTAGCGGCGCTCGAACGCCATGGACTTGGCGTGGCGGAACGCGTCGCCATTGAAGTGCCGCCGCGCGACGCCAACCGCGATTATCTGCGCACCAAACGCACGAAGTTTGGTCACCTGTTGTCGCTGACCGAGGATGCGCCGCGCAAGAAGTGAGCGTGGCTGGGCACGCGCCCTGACGCTATTTTTATAAGTATATGTTTTTAAACAAATTTTATTGTTCTAGAAGCGCCGCGTCAGCGTCATCGAATCGCCTTCGCGCCGCATCTCGGTGCGATTCAGAAAGCTCAGGCCGAGCAGTCCGAATTTCCCCAGTTGATTGCTTTCCATCACCACGCCATCGACATTGTTGAGTGTGATGTCGCCGACACGCACGGTGTCGAGTTTGATTCTGTAGGCAGCGGCAATACCATTAGCGGTCTGCATCATGCCGCGCTCGCCCGACGTATAGGCGATGCCGGCGCTTTTCGCGTGGCCGCTGCTGATGGTTACCATGGTGGCGCCGGTATCCACCATGAACGGCATGGAGACACCGTTGATCGTCGCCGTCGTGAAGAAATGCCCTTTGGCGTCCGCGACGATCATGGCACGCTGCGACGTGCCTGCCGCCTGTCCGGAAGTGATGCGCTGGCCCATGGCTACGGTCTGGCGTTTGCCGTACGCTTCAACCACGGCGCTGTCCGCGCCGACACTGATCAGGCGTATCTTTTCAGGCGTCGTGTCGCCGATGGACAGCGTGCGCGGGCGGCCGCCGTCAATCACCAATGTAGCCTTGCTGCCGAAAACGCCAATCACCTGTACATCCGCACTGCGGGCAAATGGCACAGTTGCAACGTTGGCAACGCCGGCAATGCAGGCGAGCAGCGTGGACCACAGGCCTGGTGCGGTTACAATAAGCTGAGGCAATCTGCGGTTTGCGCGCATATCACGCATATAAAACGTATTCCTCGTATTCATGAAACCCGTCGCTGTCTTCAGGCACTCGCTTACAGAAGGCCCAGGATATTTTGCCACAGTTCTTGATCGCAACCGCGTGCCGTGGCGGCTGATCAAAACCGATGAGGGCGACGCTGTGCCCATCGATTCCGGCGACTTTAGCGGGTTGGCATTCATGGGCGGTCCCATGAGCGTGAACGACGATCTGCCGTGGATCGCGCCGGTGCTGGCGTTGATACGGGACGCGGTAGGCGCCGATGTGCCAGTGATCGGGCATTGTCTCGGCGGGCAGTTGATGGCGAAGGCACTGGGCGGCGTGGTGTCGCGAAACCCGGTGAAAGAGATCGGCTGGGGCCGGGTTGATATTTTGCCGGCGGCTGAAAGCCGGCGCTGGTTCGGCGAATGTCATTCGTTCGAATCGTTTCATTGGCACGGCGAGACGTTCACCATTCCGCCCGGCGCGGTGCGGCTTGCCGCCAGCGACTATTGCCAGAACCAGATGTTCTCCCTGGGGAAACATCTGGGGCTGCAATGCCACGTGGAAATGACGCCGGCGCTGATCGCGGACTGGTGCAAGGACTGGGATCAGGAGGTCAGGTCGCTCGCGCAACGCACGGCTTCGATTCAAACGCCGGATGAAATGCTGCTGAATGTTGAGCAGAACACGGCGCGCCTGCACGGTGTTGCCGATCGGCTCTACGACGTGTGGATGCAGGGATTGCGGCGTTGAGAGTATTGGCTTGATGCTGTGCCGACGAAGGCGAGATCGACCGCGGTGCCCGGCGGTCTTGCGAATCAGTCGCGGAAATTCTTGAATTGCAGCGGAAAGTCGGCGATTGATTTCCGCACCAGCGCGATGGCATCCTGCAGCAGATCCTTCTTGGCGCCGGTGACTCGCACCACGTCGCCCTGTATGCTGCCCTGGACTTTCATCTTGCTGTCCTTGATGAGCTTGGTGATTTTCTTGCCGAGTTCCTGGTCGACGCCCTCGCGCACCTTGACGGTTTGCTTGACCTTGTCGCCGCTGATGGTTTCGGTCTTGCCTAGATCGAGGCAGCGCACATCAATGCCGCGTTTGGCAAGACGCCCGGTCAGCACATCGCGTACCTGACCGAGTTTAAACTCGTCGTCGCCAAAGACCGTGAGTGTTTTCTCCTTGTCGTTAATCTCGACACGGGCATCCGACCCCTTGAAATCGAAACGGTTGGATACTTCCTTGTTGCATTGATCGACGGCATTGCGCACTTCGACCTGATTGACTTCGGAAACGATGTCGAACGAAGGCATGGCGAAGCTCCCCGCTAATTGAAGTGGCACACGTAATCGAGCATCTCGATGGTCTCGATTTCGAACGATGCGTTAGCGGGAACCCTGAATTGTTCACCGGCACGCACCGTGCGCCAGTCTGCCGCGCCCGGCAGTTTGACTTTGCATATGCCGGCATTGATTTCCATCACTTCCGGCGCCCCGGTATTGAAAGTGAGTTTACCAGGCAAAATTACGCCGACACTTTTGCGCGAGCCGTCGGCAAACAGCACGGTGTGACTTACGCACTTGCCGTCAAAATAAACATTGGCTTTTTTGACGACGCTGACATTATCAAATTGCGACATAACGTACTTTCTACTTGCGGTGTTTATTCAGTTTGGCGGCGATACGCAGCCGTAGCGCGTTCAGGCGTATGAAACCCGCGGCGTCCGACTGGTTGTACGCGCCTCCGTCGTCTTCAAACGTGGATATTGCAGGATCAAACAGCGAATTGGGCGAGGTGCGGCCGACAGTCATCACCGTGCCTTTATAGAGTTTGACGCGCACGGAACCGTTCACCGCCGCCTGAGACTCGTCGATCAGCGTTTGCAGCAGTTGCCGTTCGGGGCTGAACCAGTAGCCGTTGTACACCAGACGCGCATAACGCGGCATCAGATCGTCTTTCAGCGCCAGCACTTCGCGGTCGAGCGTGATCGATTCCATCGCGCGATGTGCTTTCAGCATGATGGTGCCGCCGGGCGTCTCATAACAACCGCGGGACTTCATGCCGACGTAGCGGTTTTCCACCAGGTCAAGCCGGCCCACGCCGTGTTTGCCGCCGAGCTGGTTGAGTTTCTCGAGCACACGCGCGGGCGACAGCTTCTTGTCGTTGATCGCCACGATGTCGCCGTGCCGGTAAGTGAGTTCCACCACCTCGGGGCGATTCGGCGCTTTCTCCGGCGACACGGTGATGCGCCACATGGAATCTTCGGGTTCGAAGGCAGGGTCTTCGAGCACGCCGCCTTCGTACGAAATGTGCAGCAGGTTGGCATCCATCGAATAGGGCGCACCGCCGCCTTTTCTTTTCTTGTAATCGACCGGTATGCCGTGCTTGTCGGCGTAGGCCAGCAGTTTTTCGCGCGACAGCAAATCCCACTCGCGCCACGGCGCAATGATCTTGACATCGGGCATCAGTGCATAAGCACCGAGTTCAAAACGCACCTGATCATTGCCCTTGCCGGTGGCGCCGTGCGAGATCGCGTCGGCGCGGGTCTTGCGTGCGATTTCAACCAGCCGTTTGGCGATGAGGGGCCGTGCAATCGAGGTGCCGAGCAGATACTCGCCTTCGTACACCGTGTTGGCGCGAAACATCGGAAACACGAAGTCGCGCACGAATTCCTCGCGCAGGTCTTCGATGAAAATGTTTCCCGGCTTAATACCCATCAATTTGGCTTTGCGGCGCGCCGGAGCGACTTCTTCGCCCTGACCTATATCAGCGGTGAAGGTGACAACCTCGCAGCGGTAAACATCTTGCAACCACTTCAAAATGACCGACGTATCCAAACCCCCGGAATAGGCGAGCACGACTTTGTTGATCTTTTCCATGGTATAAAATACTCAATAAAAACAAATAGTTACGTTTCATTCGCGCTGGGGGGCACCAGCGCGGCGGGGACGGTCAGAACAACTTGCGCGACGGATTGGCTTCCTGCGTGCGCGGCAACAGCAGCAGTTCGAGCAGCGCTTTTTGCGCGTGCAAGCGGTTTTCGGCTTCGTCCCACACCACGCTTTGCGGACCGTCGATGACCTCAGCGGCGACTTCTTCGCCGCGATGCGCGGGCAGGCAATGCATGAACAGCGCCTCTTTTTTTGCTGCGTGCATCATCTCGGCATCGACGCACCAGTCGGCAAAGTCGCGTTTGCGCGCTTCGTTTTCCGCTTCCTGGCCCATGCTGGTCCACACGTCGGTAGTGATCAGATCGGCGCCTTTGGCTGCGTCCATCGGATCGGCGAATTCCTCGTAGTGCGTATCGCCGTAAAGGCCCGCACGCTCGGGTTCGACCTCATAGCCCGGCGGCGTCGACACATGCACGTTGAAATCCAGCACTTCCGCAGCCTGCAGCCAGGTATTGCACACGTTGTTGGAGTCGCCGATCCACGCTACGGTTTTGCCCTGAATGCTGCCGCGATGTTCGATAAAGGTGTAAATGTCCGCGAGTATCTGGCACGGGTGATATTCGTTGGTGAGTCCGTTGATCACCGGCACGCGCGAGTGCGCGGCGAATTTTTCGATGATGGTCTGCTCAAAGGTGCGGATCATCACGATATCGACCATGCGCGTGATGACGCGCGCGACATCCTCGATCGGTTCGCCACGCGACAGTTGCGTGTCGCGCGACGACAGGTTGATGACCGTGCCGCCCATCTGCAGCATGCCGGCTTCGAACGACACACGCGTGCGTGTCGAATGCTTCTCGAAAATCATCGCCAGCGTGCGGTCGTGGAGCGGCAGATAGGGTTTGTAGTTCTTGAATTGCTCTTTAATCCAGCGTGCGCGGCCAAACAGGTACTCGCATTCCTCGCGCGAGAAATCATTGAATTGAAGATAATGGCGAATCGTCATTGCAAATCGCTGGTGCCAGGGACCGCACAGCTTGTCTATGCTGCAGCGGGCGCAGATTTCATCAAAAACGAGCGGATAATCGGCGCAAGTTCGTTGACCAGTTGGTCTGCTTCCGCGTGCGAGAGTATCAGCGGCGGCACCAGACGTACCACGTTATCGGCGGTTACGTTAATCAACAGCCCCGCATTGAGCGCCGTTTTCACCAATTCACCGCATGGGCGGTCGAGTTCAATACCGATCAGCATGCCCTGGCCGCGAATTTCCTTGACGCCGGGTGTTTCGGCCAGCACGCGCTTGAGGCTGGTGCGGATGTGTTCGCCGATTTCGGTGGCGTTGCGGCAAAGGTTCTCGGATTCGACAATATCAAGCGTGGCTAGCCCCGCCGTGCACGCCAGCGTGTTGCCGCCAAACGTTGAACCGTGACTGCCGGGCTGGAACAGAGTTGCCGCCGTGCCCTTGGCCACGCACGCGCCGATAGGCACGCCGCCGCCCAGGCCTTTGGCCAGCGTCATCACATCGGGCGTCACGCCGTAGTGTTGGAACGCGAATAGCGTGCCGGTGCGGCCGATGCCGGTCTGCACTTCGTCGAGCATCAGCAGCCAGCCGTGGGCATCACAGATATCGCGCAAACCTTTCAGATAACCGCTGCCGCACACGCTGACACCGCCTTCGCCCTGAACGAGTTCGGCGAGGATGGCCACCACGTTTTTGTTGGACGTGGCCACACGCTGCACGGCATCAAGGTCATTAAACGGCACGCGCACAAAGCCCGATACCAGTGGTTCAAAACCGGCCTGCACTTTGCGGCTGCCAGTGGCCGACAGCGTGGCAAGGGTGCGTCCATGAAAAGAATTTTCGAGCACTACCACGGCGGGATTTTCAATGCCTTTTTTATGACCGTAGTAACGTGCGATCTTGATGGCCGCTTCGTTGGCTTCGGCGCCGGAGTTGCAGAAGAACACCGCGTCCATGCCGGACAACTGCGCGATTTTATCGGCGAGCTTTTCCTGAGCCTCGATATGATAAATGTTCGAGGTGTGGATGAGCGTGCCGACCTGATTGCGCAGCGCGGACACCAGTTTCGGGTGGCTGTGCCCCACCGCGTTGACGGCCACGCCGGCGAGTGCATCGAGGTAGCGTTTGCCCTCAGTGTCCCACAGCCATACGCCTTCGCCGCGCGCAAAAGCGACGGGAAGGCGGGCGTATGTATTCATCAAGTGCGACATCTGAGCACCCCCATAAAAACAAATGGCCACCGCACAAGTGCTACCGTGGCCTACTGCAAAAGCACACGGCGGCTGATGTTGCCGCCGTCGTTACAAAGCGCGGCTGATGCCGCCGTAGATTGCAGAGCTATTTTACCTGTAAGGTCTTGCAGCGCAAGTGAAATCTTGATTACCACAGGGGTTTTCCGGAAGGCTCTGGTAAACTTGCCGAACACCGTATTTCCACTCCACCATCATCCCGATTTCACTGATAACCATGTTCGACGGCGCTGCCGAAATAGTCATTCAGGGCGTCACCGCCGCCGGGGAAAAATTCCGTCCCAGTGACTGGGCCGACCGGCTGTGCGGCATGATGTCGGTCTTTGGCGAAGACCGGCAGTTGAGCTATTCGCCCTATCTCAAGCCGGTGATCATCGCGGGGACTACCTGCGTAGTCGTGGACCGCAAACTCGAAGGACTGGATACCGTGGCCTACAAATTCCTGATGTCGTTTGCGCGTGACAACGAACTGGCGATGCGGCCCGGACGCATGGAAGTGCGGCCTGAGCCTTCAGTGGCGTGACCCGTGGCGTAACACCGCAGCGTAGAACAGAACCTACGAACCTTACGCCATGGCCTTGACGGCGGCGGACAGGCGGCTCTTGTGGCGGGCGGCCTTGTTCTTGTGAATGATGTTCTTGTCGGCAATGATATCAATGGTGCTGGTCGCACGCTGATATACGGCCTTGGCGGCGGCTTTGTCGCCAGCCTCGATTGCTTTTGCCACGTCCTTGATCGCCGTGCGCATTCTGGAGCGCAGGCTTGCGTTGTGCTGGCGGCGTTTTTCACTTTGCCGAGCGGCTTTGCGGGCGGATGCAATATTGGCCATCTGATACACTCCCTTCCGGGAAGAAAAAGAGCGCGATGATACGGATTTTTCAGGGTTTTTGCAAGAATAACCGGCTGCGCCCAGCCCGTCGTGAATTGCAGCAAGACATCCGGCTTAAACCGTGCATTAAGTCGTGCAAGTCGTGATATGCGCCTGAAACCATGAATTTGCTCAAAGCCCTGGCCACGGTAAGCGGCATGACGCTGCTGTCGCGCATCCTGGGATTTGTCCGCGATACCGTCATCGCGCGCGTTTTCGGCGCGGGGCTTGCCACCGATGCTTTTTTCGTGGCGTTCAAGATACCCAACTTTCTGCGCCGCCTGTTCGCGGAAGGGGCGTTTTCACAGGCTTTTGTGCCCATATTGTCGGAATACAAAAGCCGGCGCGGCGAAAACGAAACACGCGATCTTATCGATTACGTCTCCGGTCTGCTGGCGCTGGCGCTGTTTGTGGTCACGTTGCTCGGCGTGCTGGCTGCGCCATGGATCATCTACATCAGCGCGCCGGGTTTCGCCGAAGATCCGGCCAAGTTCAATCTCACAGTCGATCTGCTGCGTATCACCTTTCCCTACATTCTGTTCATCTCGCTGACCGCGCTGGCGGGCTGCATCCTGAATACGATGAGCCGTTTCGCGGTGCCCGCCTTCACGCCGGTGCTGCTCAATCTGTCGTTTATCGTATTCACACTGTGGCTGACGCCGTATTTCGATCCGCCGGTGAAGGCGCTGGCGTGGGCGGTTTTTGCGGGCGGCGTGTTGCAACTGGCCTTTCAGGTGCCGTTTTTGCTGCGGCTGCGTGTGATGCCGCGCTTCAAGCTCACCTTCCGGCATGAGGGCATGCGCCGCGTGCTGCGGCAGATGGGCCCGGCACTGTTCGGTGTTTCGGTGGGCCAGATCAGTTTATTACTGAACGTGATTTTCGCATCGTTTCTGCTGACCGGCAGCGTGTCGTGGCTGTATTACGCGGACCGTTTGATGGAGTTTCCAGCGGGCATGCTCGGCGCTGCGCTCGGCACCATCCTGCTGCCCAGCCTGTCGAAACACTATGCCACCCAATCGAGCGAGAAATACTCGGCATTGCTCGATTGGGGACTGCGCCTGACGTTTTTGCTGGCAGTGCCGGCGGCAGCGGGACTTGCCTTGCTGGCGATGCCGCTGATCATCACGCTTTTCATGTACGGCGCATTCTCCATTGCCGACGCAGAGGCCACGCGCGCGGCGTTGATGGCTTACAGCATCGGGCTGCTGGGACTGATACTGGTCAAAGTGCTGGCGCCGGCGTTCTATGCGCGGCAGGATATCCGCACCCCGGTGAAAATAGCGGTGGTGACATTGGTGGTGACTCAATTGATGAACTTCGCTTTTATCGGGCCGTTCAAGCATGCCGGGCTGGCGCTGGCGACGGGACTGGGTTCGTGTCTCAACGCGGCATTGCTGTATTACCTGTTGCACAAGCGCCGGATACACGTACCGCAGACGGGTTGGGCGATATTCCTGCTCAAGCTGTTGCTGGCCGTGTGCGCCATGGCGGCGGCGTTGTGGTTGGCGGCGGGAGACGGGCAGCGCTGGGTATCGGCTGGCGCAATGCTGCGCATTGTGTGGTTGTCAGGCGTGATAACGCTGGGTGCCGGCGTCTATTTTGCGACCTTGTGGTTGTTAGGGTTTCGGTTACGCGACTTTTCGCGTCTTGAGATTACTTAGCAGTTGTTCGAAGCGAAGCCGGCGCGAGGCATGCCGCGCACCGACCTACGGCAACCGTTATTGCGTGCTGTTACCGCTGAAGTATGCGTCGTGACAAGTAGGAAGTGAAATCCACCATGGCGACGAGCAGGATCATTGCAATCAGAATCGAGCTGGTTTCGTTCATGTGGAACAGCCCCATGTGGAATGCGAGCATTTGTCCCAAGCCGCCGCCGCCAACCACGCCCAGCACCGCAGCTGCACGTATGTTGTTCTCCCAGCGGTACAGCGTGTAAGACAGCAGTTGCGGCAATATCTGTGCAAGTGTCGAATAGAGGAATACCCTGCCCGCCGGCACGCCCTGCGCCCGCAGCGCGAAGGCAGGGCCGGGTGGCGCATTTTCGATTGCTTCGGCGAACAGACGGCCGAGGACGCCCGTGGTATGCAACCCCAGCGCCAGCGTGCCGGCAAAGGGGCCGAGCCCGGCAGAGATGATGAGAAGCGCCGCCCACACCAGTTCCGGGATGGAGCGCAATCCGTTCAGGATCAGCCGCGTCGGGCCCCGCCACAGCGCTTTGTCTTCGGCGTGAGTGCGGCTGGCCGGCAGTGCGAGCGCGAGACCTGCGATCGCAGCGAGCAGTGTGCCGAGCGCCGACATGGCGATGGTCTCCAGGCTGGCAATGCCAAGTTTTTGCAGGAACACAGGATTCATTGACGGCGACAGTAATTCGCCCAGAAACTTGCCCATCTTTCGAGCAGAATCAGCCGACAGAAATTTTGCCCACTGCAGGTCGAGGGTCCAAAAACTGGCTATCGTCAATGCTGCTAGGGCCAGCATGAACCAGCAGGCGGTGCAGCGCGCATCGAAGAGCTTCGGCGGCAGACGGTAGATTTCGTTCGCGGCGATGACCGGGAATTTTTGAGGCTGGTTGCTCATGCCAGCACCCGCCGCAACCAGGAACTGGCATAGTCAGCCAGTCCCACCAGAAGCATAAAGACGATGAGCATGGTCGCGACTTCTGCTCCCTGGAACATTTTCATGGAGTTGTCCATCTGCTGGCCGAGTCCGCCGGCGCCTACGAATCCCAGTACCGCCGAGGAGCGGATCGCGCATTCCCAGCGATAGACGGTGTAACTGGTCAGTTCGGCAGCGCTCTGCGGCAGCAGGCCATAGAAAAAAGCCTGCAGGCGTCCGGCGCCATTGCGCAGCAGCGTGTTGGTGGCATGCGATTCGTCGCTTTCCAGTATCTCGCCGTAGACCTTGCCGAGCATGCCGCCGTAGGTGAGGGCAATGGCGAGCACGCCGGCCGTGGGGCCCAGCCCGACCACCCGCACGAACACCAGCGCCCATACCAGTTCAGGTACGCTGCGCAGCACGATGAGCAGCCAGCGGATGGCCTGGCGTATGACGAACGGAATCGCATGCATGCGTCCCGGCAACGCTGAAATGGAGAGCGCACTGGTTGACAGCAGCGTGAGCGGAATCGCGACCAGCAGCGCGAGCGCCATGCCCGCAGTGGCTATGGCGACGGTACGCCAGCATTCCCGCGCCACCAGCAACAGGAATTCACCCTCGACCTTGGGTGGAAAAAAATCCCCTAGAAAACGCTGTGTCGACTTGATGGTTTCCGGTTCAAACAGCGTCCAGGGCTTGAATTCAGTCAGTACCAGCGCCGGCGCCAGCAGCACCAGACCTGCGCCTATCCAGAATACGCGCGACAGCCATGCCGGGTCGCGCAACTGCGGTGACAGGACGGCGGCGGAAGTGTTCATGGCGGATGATTACCGGCAATACATCGCCGCCGGCGGACTGCCACCCGGCACATCATCTCCGCCCACGGGCGCCGTGCCCAGCAACTCGTGTTCATGCTGCGCGTAAAGTGCTGCCAGCCGTTCCCGCGTGACTTCGCGCGACGGCAGGTCGAATTTGAGTTCGCCGTCACGCAGACCGATGATGCGCGGAAAGCGGGCTGCCACGTCGACCTGGTGCAATGTCGTGATGAGGGTTGCGCCGTGCTCCCGTGCCGATCGTGTCAGGGTCTCGATCGCGAGTGTGGCCCGTGATGGATCGAGCGATGACAGCGGTTCGTCGACTAGCCACAATGAGGCAGATGACACCAGTGCGCGGGCAAGGCCGACGCGCTGGCGCTCGCCGCCCGACAGTCGATCGACGCGATCCCACAGCTTGCCGGCAAGGTCAAACCGTGCGAGCGCTGCTTCGGCTTCCGCGATATGCGTGGGATAGAACAGTGAGCGCAGGCTGGCGAACAGCGACTGCCGTGGCAGCCGTGCAGCAAGCACTGCGGTGATAACCCGTTGTCGCGGCGGCAGCGGCGGAGACTGAGGCGCGAGGAACAGCCGGCCGCGCAGTTTTTGCAGCCGGGCCACGGAGAGTTTCCATGGATCGGTGCCGTCAAGCTCGAGTTTGCCCTCAACTGGCTTGAGCGCGCATGCAAGGGCATACAGCAGCGTGGTCTTGCCCGCACCCGAAGGGCCAATGACGGCGACCTGCTCTCCAGGAGCGATGGTCAGCGTCAATGGTTTCAGTGCGTGCGCGCCACCGGTGGCGGCGCGATGGCGTGCCGCCAGCCTTTCGATGGTAATGCGCATGTCTACCAGGCTGCGCGGGCTACTTGATGAGGCCTGCGCTGCGCCCGGCGGTCTCGAGGTCGCGGTAGTTTTCGGGTTTGGTGGCGATGTATTTCGTCGCCCGGTTCAGGGTGAGAATTTCCTTGCCTTCCGCGTTGTTCATCGACAAGTCGAGCAACGCCTTGGTGATGCGTTCGCGCAGCGCGGCGGGCATGTCCACATGTACAGACCAGTTGTAATTGTAGTACGGCGGCGTAGTGAAAAACACGTCTACTTTTGTCGTGTCAACTTTTTTGTCCTCGACAAATTTGCGCCATACCGTGATGTCCAGCGCAGCGGCATCGACGCGGCCGCCGACCACTGACGCGATGGTGGCGTCATGCGCGCCCGAATAGGCAACGCGCTTGAAATCCTTGTCGGGGTCTATTTTCGCCTGCAACAGGAAGCTCCTCGGCATCAGATGGCCGGACGTGCTCGACTGCGAGCCGAAACTGACCTGTTTGCCTTTGAGGTCGGGCAGGGCTTTGATACCAGAACCAGTCTGGGTGATGAATACGGAGCGGAATTGGGTGTCTTCCTCACGTTGTGCGATGGGCACAATCTTGCCGCCCGAGCGCAGTTGCGCCTGCACGTGTGTGAATCCGCCGAACCAGACCAGATCAACCTGCTTGTTGACGAGCGCTTCTACAGCGGCCGGGTAGTCATTCACCGGCGTGAACTCCACTTTCACGCCGACAGTGCGTTCCAGATAGCGTGTGAGCGGGCCGAATTTGCGGATCTGTTCGGTAGCGGCTTCCTCCGGGATAGTGGTCACCTTGAGGACTTGCTGCTGGGCCAGGAGCGGTGCGGGGGCGAGGGCCGTCAGACTGAGGGCGGCTAGGATGGTGCGAAACAGGGATGTAACGGAGGGCAGGGATGATGGCATGCGTGGCATGGTGTTTCCTTTCTATAGGCTAAATGGAAATGGGGGCGTGAAGCATCGGTTTGGCCGGCACGAACCTGTGCGGCGAAATCGGTTACTCAACGCCGTGTGCGGGAAGGGCTTAAATCAATCATGGGTTTGCTTTCGAGATTGGTTGACTGATCAACTAAGAAATACCAGCTTGCACTTGTGTTTCTGCAGGCAGAAGGTAGCGCAGGTTGAAATGAATTGCAAAGGCCGGGAGGCTAGCCGAAAAAAACTCATATCAGCACACCGACCGCACCGGTTGTAGGCGCACTTCTTCGCACGATTGGTTTTTCGGGTAGACGCGCATCGTCTCTGTGTAGCATGGCCGGATAATGCTTTGCACGCAGCGCGGTCGACGCGTGGCGGGTCGCCTCCGGGTTGCGGCACGCATCACGTTGGGGCCGGTCGAGAAAATCCGCTATAATTCAAGCTTTTACGTGTTGTCGACGCGATGCGCATTACACGCGGCATACCCGCTGCCGCTACTTCTCCGGTTGCACTCACGATAGGCAATTTCGACGGCGTCCATCTGGGACATCGTGCGATGCTGGATGAACTCGCGCGCGCCGCGCGGCGGCTTACGGTGCCGGCCTGCGTAATGATATTCGAACCGCAGCCGCGCGAGTTTTTTGCACCGGATGTTGCGCCGGCACGGCTGACCTCGCTGCGCGAAAAACTTGAACTGCTGGAAGCGTCTGGTGTGAATCACGTGCATGTGTGCCGCTTCAACTACGCCTTTGCGCAAATTGCCGCGCAGGATTTTATCGAGCGCGTGCTGGTGCGCGGGCTGGGCGTGCGCTGGTTGCAGGTGGGGGATGACTTTCGTTTCGGCGCGCGCCGCGCCGGTGATTTTGTGATGCTGAAGCGCGAGGCACCGCGCTTGGGGTATGAAGTGCAGGCATTGCCGAGTGTGATGGTGGATGGCCTGCGTGTTTCCAGTACGGCGGTGCGCAATGCATTGGCCGCCGGTGAATTGGCACGCGCGTCGCGCTTGCTGGGCCGTCCGTACAGCATCAGCGGACGCGTAGTGCGCGGCGATCAGTTGGGCCGCAAGCTGGGATTTCCCACGGCCAACGTGCAAATGAAGCACAATCGCGCGCCGCTCGAGGGTATCTTCGCGGTCGAAGTGCGCGGCGCGGCGGAAGGCGTGGTGCGCGGTGCCGCGAGCGTGGGCGTGCGCCCCACAGTCAAGGTGCAGGGCGCTGTGGTGCTTGAGGTATACCTATTTGATTTTAAAGAAGAAATTTATGGTAACCATGTGCGGGTAGATTTCCTGCACAAGCTGCGCGAGGAACAGAAGTATGCCGATCTTGAAGTATTGAAGCATCAGATCGCGCTCGATGTGGAAAACGCACAGAAGTTTTTTTCGTCTGTGGAATCACGCAAGGCTGGCTGATGATTTTCGCCGAAACGATTTGTATTTGACTGAAATGACTGATTATAAAAGCACTTTGAACCTGCCGGATACGCCGTTTCCGATGCGCGGCGATCTGGCCAAACGCGAGCCGCTGATGCTGAAGAGCTGGCAGGAGCGCAAATTCTATGAACGCATCCGCGCGGCGAGCAAAGGGCGCCCGAGCTTCGTGCTGCACGATGGTCCGCCGTATGCCAACGGCGACATTCACATTGGCCACGCGGTCAACAAAATTCTCAAGGACATGATTGTCAAATCAAAGTCGCTGTCGGGCTTTGATGCGCCGTACGTGCCGGGCTGGGATTGTCACGGCATGCCGATTGAAGTGCAGATCGAAAAAAAGCACGGCAAGCATTTGCCGACGGCGGAAACGCAGAAGTTGTGTCGCGCTTACGCTACCGAGCAAATTGAACGGCAGAAGCAGGACTTCATTCGCCTCGGCGTGCTGGGCGACTGGGACAATCCTTACCTGACGATGGCGTTCAAGAACGAGGCCGACGAGATACGCGCGCTCGGCAAGCTGCTGGAAAAGGGCTACGTTTATCGCGGGCTGAAGCCGGTGAACTGGTGTTTCGACTGCGGTTCGGCCCTGGCTGAAGCGGAGGTGGAGTACGAGGATATTAGTGACATTGCCATTGACGTTGGTTTTCCGTTCGCTGAGCCAGAAAAAGTTGCCAAGGTTTTTGGCCTCTCGAAATTGCCTGAGCAGGTTGGCTATGCAGTGATCTGGACCACGACACCATGGACGCTGCCTGGTAATCAGGCGCTGAATGTTCACCCTGATTACACCTACAACCTGGTGCGTACGGAACGTGGATTGCTCATTCTAGCGGCTGAGCTTACGGCTGCATGCCTGGATCGCTTTGACATCGATCAGCGAGAAATTCTTGGCACTTGCAAAGGATCGGCGCTGGAGCTTATCCAGTTCAAACACCCGTTTTATGATCGACGTTCGCCCGTCTACCTTGGCGACTATGTGACGCTCGATACTGGTACCGGCATCGTGCATTCTGCGCCGGCCTACGGCGTGGAGGACTTTCAGTCATGCCGACGCTACGGCATGAAGGACGTGGACATCCTCACGCCGGTAATGGGCGACGGCAAATATGTTTCGTCGCTTCCGTTGTTTGGTGGCGACATGATCTGGAAGGCTAATCCCAAGATCGTCGCAAAAATCAAAGAGGTCGGGGCACTGCTTCATGAGGAAGGTTACCGCCACAGCTATATGCACTGCTGGCGGCATAAAACAAAAATAATTCTACGCGCGACGGTGCAGTGGTTTGCCGGTATGGACGAAGCACCGGGCTGGCACGGTGTTACGCCCGGCGAGCCGTTGCGCGCAACGGCGCTGCGCGGCGTCGAGAACACGAAGTTTTTCCCGGCGTGGGGACAGGCGCGGCTGCACGGCATGATCGCCAATCGTCCGGACTGGACGTTGTCACGCCAGCGGCAATGGGGTGTGCCGATGCCATTTTTTATTTCGAAAGAAACCGGCACGCTGCATCCGCGCACGCTGGAGTTGCTGGAACAGGTCGCGCAGCGTGTGGAGAAGTCAGGCATCGAAGCCTGGCAGGCGGTGCAGCCCGAAGAACTGCTCGGCGGCGATGCGGCGCATTACGAAAAAATCAAGGACACGCTCGACGTGTGGTTCGATTCCGGCTCCACGCATTTCACGGTGCTGCGCAACTCCCACAAGGATGCATCAGCGTATCCGGCCGATCTTTATCTTGAAGGTTCCGATCAGCATCGCGGCTGGTTTCACTCGTCGCTGCTGGTGTCGTGCATGATGGATGGACAGCCGCCGTACCGCAGCCTGCTCACGCACGGATTCGTGATCGACCTCGAAGGCCGCAAGATGTCGAAATCGAAGGGCAACGCAATGTCGCCGCAGAATATCGTCGACACCCTGGGTGCAGATATTCTTCGGCTATGGGTCGCGAGCAGCGACTACTCGAGCGAATTGACGATCTCGAACGAGATACTTAAACGGGTGATCGAATCCTATCGCCGCATCCGCAACACACTGCGCTTTCTACTCGCCAATCTGGCGGACTTCGATATCACACGCGACGCGCTGCCTGTCGACCAATGGCTGGAAATCGACCGCTACGCGTGGGTCATGACACACGACCTGCAGGCGGCGCTGACGCCCTCTGAACCCGGTGTGCGTGATCCGAAGTTGCCCGGCCACTACGGCAACTACGAGTTTCATCAGGTCGCGCAGCGTCTGCAATCGTTTTGCTCCGAGGACCTCGGCGGCTTTTATCTCGATATTCTCAAGGATCGTCTCTACACCGCGCCAACCACCGGCCGCGCGCGGCGTGCGGCGCAGAATGCGCTGTATCACATCACCCACGCATTGACACGGCTGATGGCGCCGATCCTCTCCTTCACGGCGGAGGAGGTTTGGGCGAAGCTGCAAAAGGGCGACAGCAGCGTATTTGAACAGACCTGGTATACGCTGGCGTTGCCGCGCGATGCCGAAGCGCTGCGCGAACGCTGGGTGAAGCTGCGCGCACTGCGTTCAGACGTGCAAAAAGAGCTCGAGGCGCTGCGCGCGGCGGGCAAAATTGGTTCCTCGCTGGCGGGAGAAGTGGATCTGCATGCGCAGGGCGAGGCGCATGCATTGCTGTCTTCGCTGGGCGATGACTTGCGCTTTGTGTTGATTACCTCGCGCGCGTCGCTGCACGCGGGTGCGGGCGGCAGCACATCCTCCAGCGGCTTGCCGGGCGTGGCTATCGGCGTCGGCGCCAGCGCGCACATCAAATGCGAACGCTGCTGGCACTATCGTGCCGATGTTGGCGGTAACGCGGAGCATCCGCAGCTTTGCGGGCGCTGTGTCTCCAATCTGTTTGGCACTGGCGAGCTGCGCGAGCATGCGTGAGATGCGTAAGTGGCTGGCGCTTGCTGCGGTGATCGTGGTGATCGATCAGATCACCAAGTACGTGATCGTGCAGAAGTTCGTGTTGCACGAAACGCTGGTGGTGACGCCGTTCTTCAATCTGGTGCGCGTGCATAACCCTGGCGCGGCGTTCAGCATGTTTGCCGATGCGGGTGGCTGGCAGCGTATTTTTTTTATTGGCATCGCGGTGGTGGCATCGGTGTGGGTGGTGTGGCTGCTGCGGCGCTATCCACAGCAAAAGCTATTCTGTCTGGCGCTCGGAATGATTTTGGGTGGCGCCATCGGCAATTTGATCGATCGCGTGTGGTTCGGCTACGTGGTCGATTTCGTGCAGGTGCATTATCACCTTCGATATTTTTTCCCTGCGTTTAACGTGGCGGACTCGGCGATTACCTGTGGTGCGGGACTGCTGATCTGGGATGGCCTGAGACCGCAACGGGATACTGCGATGGATAACAAGTAAGTATTTGTTTTTAAACAAATTTTTATAACGGGCTACAGCGGCAAAAGTCGCAGCTATAATGACACCATGCAAGTGCTACTCGCCAATCCCCGCGGCTTCTGCGCCGGTGTAGACCGCGCCATCGAAATCGTCGAACGCGCCATTGCGCTGCACGGCGCGCCGATTTATGTGCGGCACGAAGTCGTACATAACAAATTCGTGGTCAACGACTTGCGCAGGAAGGGCGCGGTGTTCATCGAGGATCTCGACGAAGTGCCGGCCGGTGCGACGCTGATTTTCAGCGCGCATGGGGTGTCGCAAGCGGTGCGCCGCGATGCCGAAGCGCGCGGCTTGCGCGTATTCGATGCCACCTGCCCGCTGGTGACCAAGGTGCATGTCGAGGTCGCCAAAATGCGCGAACAGGGCCGCGAGATTGTCATGATCGGCCATAAAGGGCATCCGGAAGTGCAGGGCACCATGGGGCAAAGCGATAACGGCATGTATCTGGTCGAAGGTCCGGATGACGTGGCAAAGCTCAGGGTGAAGGACGAGAACAATCTCGCCTTTGTTACCCAGACCACACTGTCGGTTGACGATGCCCAGCAGACTATTGATGCGCTGAGGGCGCGGTTCCCGTCCATTGCTGGGCCCAAGCGGGACGACATCTGCTATGCCACACAAAACCGGCAGGACTCGGTGAAAACGCTGGCCAAGCAATGCGACGTGGTGATCGTTGTCGGCTCGCCCAACAGCTCCAACTCAAACCGCCTGCGCGAGGTGGCGCAGAATCAGGGCATTCCCGCGTATATGGTCGATAACGCGAATGAACTGAAGGCCGATTGGCTGCAAGGCAAGGCGTGTGTGGGCATCACCGCCGGCGCATCCGCCCCTGAAATCCTGGTGCAGCAGGTGATTGAGCGCCTGAAAAGCCTCGGTGCGGAGCGTGTCAGCGACGTCGAGGGCATATCCGAGCGGGTGACGTTTCCGCTACCGAGGGCGCTGGTCTAGCAGCTGCGCGCCGCGTTATCTACTGCTGGCGGCTGGATTTACCACCTGCTGTAGGTTGTATGGTGGCTGCGCGCACGGCGAGCCCAGCCCGTATCTGAACTCTACCTTCATGTAACTCTTTACCGGGCCATGGGCGTCACGCGCGGCAGCGAAACGCATATTCCGTATGCTCATAACGGCGCTTTCTTCGAAAGCCGGGTTTGCGCATTCCACCAGGGTTTTCTCCAGGTTGCCCTGTTCGTCGATGAACAGTAGCAAGACAACGGCGCCGTGCGGGTAGTCCAGTTTTTTGGTCGGATAGTGCGGGCTCGCATCGGCCAATGGGTGCGCGGTTTGCCGGAGTTGCGGTGCGTTGAAATAAAAATACTTTGTGGCGCCCACATCAATCACTTCATTGGGATTTTCCTCCGCCTTGGCGTCGTAGCGGCGCACGTAGACTTTGACCTCGTCGGGCAATGCCATGCGCACGCCCGGTCTGGCTGGGGCCTCTTGCTCGCCCGATGAACGCGGTGGCGCGGATGTCGCCCGCGCCAGTACGCTCGCGCGAGGATCGGCATCCGAGCGTGCTGACGACGTGTTCGTGCCGCGGCCGGCTACCGGTGCTGCCGGATGGGTGGAAGGAACCTCTTGCGGCGGTGCGATGGATATCGGCGCGTTTGCCTGAGTGTCAGGGACGAAGTCAGCGAGCGGCGTAGCATCAGTGCGCAGACGCACATTCAGCAGTGAATGCGCAAAGGGCGTTGAAACGTAGAGGCCGCTGGGGACTTTCACCGGGAGCAGTACTGCGGTGTGAATGGCGACGGATGCCGCCACAGCAAGGGTCAGTCTGGCAGGGTTCCCGATGGTCATGTTTACAGCGCCATGCGGCGCGATGCCCAATACACCACCGCGCCGCGCCGCACCCGATCAGACTAACCTACTGCACCAGTTCTCTCCACGACACACGCTGCCCGCTGCCGGTGCTGCCGCCCGACGATACCGGGATCTGGATAGGTGCACCGGTCGATGTCCGTATTAATGCCCTCAGTGCGCCGGTGGTCGTGCGGAAAAACACGACACCGACTATCAGCGATGACGATATCTGGCCGCCGGCGCCGCCGGGGTTGCCCGGAATAGCGGATCCCGTTTTGTAATCCAGTTGATACAGGAATCCGTTGCCACCGTCGGAGCACGCTTGGGTATTGGGTTCATTGGCGGCGACAACCAATACGCCCTTGACCAGCGTGGGATCAAGATTGACGCGTTCGCCCGGTGATGCACCACCCGGGTTGAGATCGACGTACCAGCCGTTTTTTACGTCGAAATCCACGGTATTGGTGGTGACGTTGCGGACGGTGGCGGAGACCACGGACATGGTTTGCTGAACCATGTTTGCCGCGGGCAACCGCACATTGCCGATGTCGGCGCCGGTGTCCTTGATGCCATAGATGGTTTGCTGGAACGCGTACGGCTCGGGCGGCACCAGGCTTGCCGGATCGCCCAGATCGGTTCCGCCGAGCAGCCGTCCGGTGCCGAAATACAGCACGTTGAACCCGGCGTCAAAGCGCGTGATCTCCGGCCGCGTAGTGATCGACTGCGGGCGCGCCGGAGTACTGCCATCCTTAAGCTGCGCAATACGTTGCACCACCGCGGGCGTGGCGCTTACATCGAAGCGCCAGACGTTGCCCAGCAGGTCGCCGCCATAGACGATAGTCGTCGTGTTGTCCTGCGCGAAGTTGATGGCGAAGCCTGCGGTCTTGGCGAAGCCGCTGGGTGTGGTAATGGTGCCGACGTTGGTGCCGCTGATGGTGGTGCCGATTTTCTCCAGCACCGCGCCTGTCGCGGCATTCAGGATATACAGGTAACCGCCGCCATCGCCGGGGGTGACGTTGTTGTAGCCGGAGGTAACGATCACGATCGGCGTGCCGTCATGACGCTTGGTGATGATGGGACCTCCAAAGGAAAGCCCCATGTCCGCATCGGAGATGCCGCACAAGGCCGCATCGGAGCAAATTTCCCACAAGCCCTTCGGCGCGTTCGGATCGGTGATATCCAGTGCGAAGTAGCCGCGTCCGCCGCCGTTGAGTCCGCTGATGAGTATGGTCTTCCAGGCGCCGCCCATGAACACATCCATGGTGGCGGGGGAGCCATCCGCGTAGTAGTTGTGGCCGATGTCGTAATTCTTGTTGGCCAGCTTCCACAGGTTCGGCATCAGCATTTTGGGAACATACGCCCACATTTCCGCGCCGGAATCCGCGTTATACGCATGCAACATGCCGTCGTTGGCCGCGATGTAAAGCACTTTCTGGCGGCTGGCCTGTGCCGTCTTGAATGACGGATAGTCGGGCGATACCGCATCCGCGAACGCGAGGTTTGGCGGACCCTGGAACACCGGCTTGGAGTTCACGGTATCGCCGAGTATGAATTCCCGCGCGCGATACAGGCCGGTGCTGGAATCTATGCTGAGTTCATTGCCGCGCTGGCCGCGCAGCCAGTTGACCATGTTGCTGCCGAGATTGGCGGCCGTCACACGGGTGGGGTCCATCGGCCCGCATTGCGACAGACCCGGTGAGGCGCACTTGTTGTCAAAGAACGCCTGTTCGGTGGGCGACAAGCTGCCGTACATGAAAGGCTTGAGTTTGGACACGGCCGCGCCATCGAAGGTGTAAATGGTGCGGCTGTCGGTGCCACCGGTGGTGCGCGCATTCAACTGGGTAGCCGCGGACCATTCGACGCCCGGCAGCAGGATACCGGTCACCGGATCCAGCCGTTGCGCGATAATTTCACCGTCCCACTTCTGCGTGCGGTAGGTAGAACTGAACAGCAGGTTGTCCGAAGGCGTGAGGTTAGGCGTGCTGGTGGCCGCCGACGAAGCCGCGCCAGTGGCCTCGTTGATCGCGCTGAGCGTTGAGGTGAGGCCGTTCTCCAGCGTAGCGGGATCCTTGGCGCTGAAATACTTGCCGCGGCCGTTGACGGCGGCATGCCACAGATCGTCGATGGCGGTGGGATCATCCGCGATAGGAAGCGGCCAGTTGCAGGTGCCCGTGGTCCAGCCGCAGGTCGTCGCCGCATTCTTGATTTTGACGAAATCTCCGGAGCCGGCGGTTTCGTAATTCGGGTCGTACAGCATCTGCCCGTCCAGTCCCAGCCCCAGCGTGAAGGTAACCATGTGCTGATGCAGGAAGGTGCCGTTGGGTCCTTTGACGTTGTCGGTCATGCTGCCGCGGAGATCGGTCTTGTAGTAGTACATCGCCACGTCCGCCAGCGTATCCGAGGCGCCGCCAAAATTCGTGGTTGACGTGGGCGCATTGGCGACCGGCACGGAAGGGTTGGGGATAAGCGGTATGGTGACGGTGGTGCCGCCGTTGTTGGTCACCACGGGCGCGCCGTCGGTCACCGTGGTTGCCGCGGCGACCGGTGCGCCGGTGACGGTGGTGTTGGTTGAAAGCGTCGAGAAGGCGGTCGCGTTTGCCGACTTGCCACTGGAATTGCACGGGTTCACCACGCTGAACGTCGGGCCGGCGCTCGTCGCGCCGAAGGTCGTGGTCGGCGCGCCGGCGCCCACGGTGGTTGTGGTCCGGTTGTACTCGATCACGCGTTGCACGATCAGGGTGCGGGTGCCGGAGCCCGAGCAGGTGAAGGTAGTCTGCGGGTTGCCGCTTGCCACATTATTCGCCGGCGCGCCGAAATTGGTGGGCAGGCCGGTGCCTTCCGAAGTGCTCTCCCATTGCCCGGTCTCCCGGCGCAGATCCACCGTGGTCGTGGTGACGACCGAGCAGGCGCCGGGGTTGGCGAACGCGTATGCCGTGCCGCTGAACGTGGTCGAGGTGACCACGCCATCGGTGGTGACCACTGTGGTGTTGTAAGTGGTGGTGCGCTGCTTGAGGCGCGCCTGTCCCGCTGCGCACACGCCGGCCTGATTGGCGCCGCCGCCCACGCCGTTGATCACCGGGAAGGTGCTGGTGGCATTGCCGGTGAGTACCTGTTCGTCCACGCGCGTGGTCGGCGTCACCGTGGTGACGATCAGCGGCGTGGTGCAGCCGGTAATGTTTTGAAAGGTATAGACGGTGTTGCTGCTGGTGCCGGTCTGAACGCCGTCGGTGAAAATCGCGACGGCGTTGTCAGTGCGGGTCTGCTGCTTGACCCGGGTCTGGCCGGCCGCGCAGCCGCAGGGAGTATTGCTGACGGGAAACGTGGTGTTGGCATTGCCGACGCAGATTTGCTGGCGCAGCGTCACGGTGGGCGTGGTTTGCGTAACGACGGTGCCGATGCCGTCGAGCGTGCCATCGGCGCGGCTGACAAAAGTGCCCGGCGTATTGTCCTGATTGTCCATCGCATTGCCGTTGGTTTTTTGGCCGCCATTGCCGTTCCAGTAACCGTCGGTGGTGAGCAGCGTGTAGTTCTTCTGGCACGAGTACTGGACGGGGTCTTCCGGCATGAAGCTGTTGATGCCGCTGGTCACGCCGGCATAGTGCCTGCCGG
>JAKFYK010000006.1 GCA_021730905.1 Betaproteobacteria bacterium
CTATTACGAACAGAACCAAAAGCTGCCCAATGACCTGCCAGAGGCGTTCAAGGCGGCGGGGGTGACCGCGCAGGTTTCTCCACATGTCAGGAGCTTGACGTTCGAACCGCGCACGGGCGAGATTCGCGTCGTGCTGGCGCAATCGTCTCTCGACGGAAAATCGATACTCTTTGCGCCGCAGATAGAGAATAAAACGATCAACTGGAAGTGCCGCAGCGACGACGTGCCCCGGCGATATCTTCCACATTCCTGTCGCGAAGAAACGGCGGGAAAATAGTTCTGGCTAGTACGACGTCAGGCCACCGTCCACTAGCAGGGTTTGCCCCGTCACATAGTCCGCCGCCGGACTCGCCAGGTAGCTGGCCAGTCCTGCCACATCGGCTTCGGTGCAAAAGCGTTTGAACGGAATGCGGTCGATCATCATTTGCCGCCGTGCGGGGTCGGCACTAAGGGATTTCTTGCGTGTCGGCGTTTCGGTAGTGCCGGGCGCGATGGCGTTGACGCGGATGCCGTGTTCCGCCCATTCGATTGCGAGCATGCGTGTCATTTGTGAAATGCCGGCTTTGCTGATGCCGTAGGCGGATATGTTGGCGATGCCCACCACGCCGTGCGTCGAAGCTATGCTGATAATGCTGCCTTTGCGTTTGGTGGCGATGAGGTGGCGGCCCATCTGTTGAGTCATGAAAAACGTGCCGGTGAGGTTGACATCCATCACGGCATTCCAATCTTCGCGCGTCATGTCAACCACGGGCTTGCGCAGCAATAGGCCGGCGTTGTTGATCAGCAGGTCAAGATTACCGAACAATTTCACAACATCGCGCATGCACGCTTCGATGCTGTCCTGCGAGCGCGTGTCGAGTGCCACGGCCACGCCGCGTGCGCCATGTGACTGGATTTGCGCCAGCGTGCCATTGAGCGCTTCGACGTTCAGTTCGGAGACAGCGACATCGTAACCATCGCGTGCCAGCGCAATCGCAATGGCTGCGCCGATGCCATACGAAGCTCCTGTGACTAAGACTTTGCGTCGTTCATTGCAGGAGGACATAAATACTTAAGTTGAAGTTTTAACGATTCAGCGCGCTTTGGCGACCGCCGGGCAGTGGGTTATTTGCGCGGTAAGTCCGGAAAATCCATCCCTATGCGTCGTGTTACGATTTGCACAATGGCAGGATCGAGTTTTGTTTTGGCAAGACGATCGAGCAGTGTTTTTTTGCGGGTCATTTTGTGGCGCGCGAGCTCACGCGTGAATTCGCGGTCTTTCTCGCGTCCGGCCACGTACTTGGAAATTGCAAGGTCGTGCACTTCCAGGCACAGGCCGGCATGGCCGCCGGTGTTGGGATTCTCCACGCGCACCAGTCGCTGTTCCCAGCCGGCGGGCAGGGTGGCGGTGTCCGGTCCCACGCCCTGCGCGTAATAGCCGTGGGTCTGATGAAACTTTGAACCCTCGCCGATGGCGCCATCGACCTTGTCTGCGAGTTCGGGCCGTTCTTTGGGGTAGAGATCGCATTCCATCGACGCGAGCAGCGCCACCGGCGCATCGGGAAACTGGCCCAGCACCGACTGGCTGCCGATGATGATCAGCTCGCGCTCGCCGGCAATGCGCCCGGCGGCGCGGATCAAATGCTCAAGCTCGGAACGCCGCATACACGCGTTCGCGCTCGCGCGCGGTGAGCACGCCCGCGAACGGCGTGGACTGGCGCAGCCGCGTGGAGCGCTCTCCGGCGTCGGTGATCAGTGCCGCGATCGTCGGCCACGGCTCACGCAGTATCCTGTCCCACTCATCGAGCGCGCGCGGCATGTCATCGCCGTAGCGCGCACGCCAGTTTTCCAGCGTTGCGCGCACTTTGTCGAGCAGCGCGGGATCGCGTTCGATCTTCTGCGCGGCGAGGCAGTGCATGGCGAGGCTGCGCGCTTCGATGATGCGGTGCTTCAGCGCGCCGCCAGGCAGGGTAGTGGCCGGCGCTTCGAAGCGAGTGACGGTGCGCAGGCCCGCCGCGCGCTGGCGCGCGCGATAGCGGCGCATGCGCTCGGCGGCGCTTTGCGCTTGGCCGGTGGGCGGGCGGCCGCGCGGTACGGTGGCGGCCGCGATGTTGGAACGAGCCATGCCTATTATCGTAACTTGTTACGATAATTAATGCAATCCACTATCGTGCTCCAGCAGTGGGATGCCGCCAGGGAGTTGAATTTAAGTATTTGTTTAAAAGGGATATTTTTAAATATTATTACAGCGCGAAAAACAAGTACGGGAACACAGTCAAGACGATGTTCGCTTGACGATTTCACTGGCGCGTTCTGCGATCATGATAGTCGGCGCGTTGGTATTGCCGGAGGTAATCGTCGGCATGATCGACGCGTCGATCACGCGCAGCCGTTCGATGCCGCGTACTTTGAAATCCGTGTCTACGACGGCGGTCGGATCATTCATACGGCCCATTTTGCAGGTGCCGACCGGATGAAAAATCGTGGTGCCGATGTTGCCGGCGGCTGTGACGAGTTCATCGTCGGTCTGAAACGCCGGGCCGGGCATGAATTCTTCGGGCTGGTATTTTTTGAGCGCCTTGCTTTCAGTGACAATGCGGCGCGTGACGCGTATCGCATCAATGGCGACTTTGCGGTCTTCGTCTGTCGATAAATAGTTCGGTGCAATCGCCGGATAGGCACGCGGATCGGCGCTGGTGATGCTGACATGGCCGCGCGAGGTGGGGCGCAGGTTGCACACGCTGGCGGTGAACGCGGGAAACTTGTGCGGCGGTACGCCGAAACGGTCCAGTGAAATCGGCTGCACATGGTATTCGAGGTTCGCCGTGCGCTGCGACGGATCGGACTTGATGAACGCGCCGGTCTGCGACGGCGGCATGGTCATCGGGCCGGTACGGTGCAAAGCGTATTCGAGCGCAATTTTCACCTTGTACCACCACGAGTCGAGCATGGTGTTGAGCGTGAGCGCGCCCTGAATCTTGAATGCGAGCCGCAGCTGCAAATGGTCCTGCAGGTTTTCGCCGACAGGCAAGTCGTGCACCAGCGAGACGCCATGCTTTTGCAGCAGCGCGGCGGGGCCGATGCCCGAGAGTTGCAGTATCTGCGGGCTGCCGATAGCGCCGGCCGACAAAATGGTTTCGCGCCGCGCTTCGGCATATTGCGCGTTGCGTCCGCGGCTGAACTCGACACCCAGCACGCGCCGACCTTCGATCCGCAGCTTGTGCACTAGTGCACCAGTGATCACCGTCAGATTCGGGCGTTCCATCGCGGGCCGCAGAAAAGCCTTTGCCGCGCTCCAGCGCACACCGTCTTTTTGCGTGACCTCGAAGCGCGACACGCCTTCGTTGTCGCCGCGATTGAAATCGTCGGTGAGTGGAACGCCATTTTCAATGGCGGCGTCGCGAAAGGCATCGAGAATTTCCCAACTGGTGCGCGGCGTGTCTACACGCAGTTCACCGCCTTCGCCATGTTTTTCGTCAGGGCCTTTCCAGTGATCTTCGACTTGCATGAAAGTCGGCAGCACGTTCTGCCATGCCCAGCCTGAATCGCCGGTAACCTGCGCCCATTCGTCGTAGTCGCGTGCCTGTCCGCGCAGATACAGCATGGCATTGATCGACGAACTGCCGCCGAGCACTTTGCCGCGCGGGTAGTTGATCGAGCGGCCGTTCAATCCTGCTTCAGGCTCGGTCTTGTAACACCAGTCGGTGCGCGGATTGCCGATGCAATACAGATAACCAACGGGGATGTGTATCCAGTGCCAGTTATCCTTGCCGCCGGCTTCGATCAGCAGCACGGAGACATTCGGATCGGCGCTCAACCGATTCGCGAGCACGCAACCGGCAGAGCCGGCGCCGATGATGATGTAGTCGTAGGTGCCTAGTGTTTGCATGAATGTTCTATCGCCCTTGCGTTACCCCTATTGTCATTCTGGTGTACGTCAGTATCCCCTTCCCCCGCGTGCGAGGGAAGGTAGGATGGGGGAACATTTTTCAGCATTTCTCTTTACATACTGGATGCTGGCCTGCGCCAGCATGACGGGGTCTTTAGGATTTTGTCTTTTTCTTCAGTCCCAACAATCTTGCCGCATTGCCGCCGATAATTTGATCTTTCTGGGTACGCGTGAGCTTTTTTGCCTTTTCCACAAAATCCACCGGCTTGTAATAGCCCATGTCGTACGGATAGTCGGTGCCGATCACCACGTGGTTGGCGCCGTAGAGATTGACCAGGTGATCGAGTTGGGGCTCACCGAACACCATGGTGTCGTAGTAAATCTTTTTCATGTAATACGACGGCGGGCGCGTGATGTGGTCATGGCATTCCGGGCGCACCTTGTAGGCGTGATCCATGCGCGCGGGGTAGTGGCCCAGAAAGCCGCCGCCGTGGGCAGTGACGATTTTCAGCTTCGGGTAACGTTCCAGCACGCCGCCGAACACGATATGCGCCAGCGCCACCGTGGTGTCGAGCGGGTTGCCGATGACATTGGTGAGGAAGTGCTGCGTCAGGCGCTGCGGCGACGTGAAGCCGATGGGATGCAGAAACACCACCGCGCCGAGCGCCTCGCACTTTGCCCACATTTTTTCGTAGCACGGGTCGGCGATTTCCACGCCGGCCACGTTGGTGCCGATTTCGATGCCCTTGAAGCCGAGTGTCTTCATACAGTATTCGAGTTCCTGCACGGCGAGTTCCGGTTCCTGCATCGGCAGCGTGCCCAGCGGTACGAATCGATCCGGGTTTGAAGCGGTGACTTCCGCCAGCCGCTCGTTGATGGTGCGAGCGATTTTGCGGCCGAGATCGGTTTCGACGCCGTAGTAATACTGCAACGGCGAGGTGGAGATCGCCTGCACGTCGATATCCATTTTGTTCATGTCCGCGATGCGCTGCTCGATGGAAGTGAGCTTCTGCTGCAGGTCCTGATGCAGCTTTTTTTGCTGTGCTTCGGTGCGCGGATTTCCATAGCGCGCGGTCGGCGACACGTTGACGCTCGCCGATTGTTTGGCGATGTCGTCGGCGGGCGGTGTATGCACGTGGCAATGCAGATCGACCGACAATGTCTTGCGTTTGACTTTGATGGTTTTGCGGCTTTTACGATGGGTTGCGGCGGCAGCGTGGCTCACGCAGGAAAACAGCATGACGAATCCTTGGTGTATGGCTGATGATGAGAATAGCACCGCTTCATGGAAGCATGCGAAGACGAAGACTAAGTATTTGTTTTTAAATCAGTTTTCTGGCCCGGCATATTTGCCGGCCGTGTGCGGAAATACGCTCTTCACGATCTTGAATTTGGAAATATCCACCGTCGCGTCTCGATGCAAAAACAGCGACGCATCGCGCATGTATTTTTCGACACCAAAGTCGAGCATGATGCCGTTGCCGCCGTGCAGCTCGACCGCGTGCATGCATACCTTGAAAATTTCCTCGGAGGCGAACAGCTTCGCCATATTGCACAACCCTTCAGCATCGTGGGTCTTGGCCTCGACTGCGCGTATGGCTTCGTTGAGCAGGGCGCGCACGGCGTTCAGCTTGGTGATCATTTCGCCGACACGCACGGCCACCGCCTGGTGCTTGATGAGGATGCGCCCGCCCTGCACGTAGTTTTGCACGTAGTCGGCAGTTTTCTCAAAGGCAGCCATGCCCACGCCGAGGTTTTTGGCGGCGACAACGATTTTGCCGGGGCGAAAGTACACGCCGGCGCGCGTCATCGCGATGTCCTGCACCAAACAATGATCTTCGGGGACCTCGCAATCCTCGAACACGATTTCACCGTTGTTCATGAAACGCCCGCCCAGCGTTTCGTTGCAACGCGCGATGGTCATGCCCTTGGTGCCGCGCGGCACGAGAAAGCTCGACGTGCCCCTGGTGATGCCCGCGCCGGGCAGGGTGGTGGCGTAGACCACGTAGAGTTTTGCGTCGTAACCGTTGGTGATGAACTGCTTGCGGCCGTTGATCACCCAGCGATCGCCTTTTTTTACTGCCTTGGTGTGCATCATCGCTTCGGGCACGTCGTACGGCAGCCAGCGGTCGGATGCGCCGCGCGGCTCGGTCAAGGCGTGCGCCAGCAGGAACGAGGGGTCTTCGGCGATTTTTGGAAACCATTGCTCCTGCAGGTGGCGCGGCGCGACGTTGGTTAGCAACATGGACACCTTCCAGATTTGCGCCAGCTTGTCCGCTAGCCCTGAGTCGCCGCGCGATATTTCTTCGGATACCATGGCTATGGTTTGTACTTCGGTTGCTGGATCCAGCGGCGTGCCGCCAAATTCTTCGGGGATGCACAGTCCACGCACGCCGATGTTATGTGCGCCCTGCAGCAACTCCAGTGTCGGGCGGTTCTCCGGCACCATGTCCCATTCTTTTTGCCAGTTCTTGCGGATGAAGGGCGTGACTTCCTTGTCGACGAAGGAGCGGATGGTGTCGCGCATCATGCGCTGTTCGGAGCTGAGATTGCGTTCGATGACTTCCTGCATGGCCAGTTTCCGTGTGAAGGATGGAGATGAAGTGTGCATTATGCGGTGTTGCGCCACAGATGAGAATCACCAGCGGTGCATCACGGCGGAGGTTGCGCTGGCGCGCTCAGGCGTGTACGCTCGCAACTCGGCAGTGGCGCTTCGCGCTGCCCGCATAAAAATGAGGAGGAGTTCATGTTGTCCCGATTCAATCGATATGCCGTAGCGGCGTGTGCATTGTTATTGTTTACTCATGCCACGGGCGCTGAATTTCCGACGCGTCCGATCCGGCTGATTGCCGCGAATTCCGCCGGCGGCGGCCTTGACCTGGTGTCGCGCGCGGTGAGCCCCAAACTCAGTGCTGCATTTGGTCAGCAAGTGGTTGTGGACAATCGCGCGGGGGCGGCTGGCAGCGTCGCGTCGGAGATTGTTTCGAAATCCGCACCGGACGGCTACACCCTCCTGTGCAGTTCGGTGGGCGGATTGGCGGTGAACACAAATTTGTACAAGGGACTCAACTATCACCCGCTGCGTGATTTCGCCCCGCTCACATTTGCCAGCTCACAGGGTAATCTGGTGGTGGTGAATCCCTCCGTACCGGTCAAGACGCTGCAGGATTTGACTGCATACATCAAGGCCAATCCCACCAAGCTGACGTACGGTTCATCCGGCGCGGGCAACGCCGGGCATTTGGCTACCGAGTTATATCTCAACATGATCGGCGGCAAGATGGTGCATGTGCCGTATAAGGGTGGCGCGCCGGTGATGGTGGATTTGATAGCAGGGCAGGTGCAGGTGGTGTTTTCGTCCGCGGCGACCGCGGTGCCGCAGGTCAAGGCGGGCAAGATTCGCGCGCTGGCGGTGACGACAACACGCCGCTTTACCGTGTTGCCGGACTTGCCAACGATGGCTGAAAGCGGATTGCCGGGCTATGAAGCCGACAATTGGTATGGATTTGTCACGGTGGCGAAGACACCGAAGCCGATTCTCGACCGCCTGCACGCCGAATTGATCAAGGCATTGCAAACCGCCGATGTGCAGAAGGCACTGACCAATCAAGGTCTTGATCTGCGCATTAGCTCGCCCGAGGAATTCGGCAATTACATCAAGTCCGAGTTTGATAAATGGGCGAAGGTAATCAAGTCCGCCGGGTTGTCGGCAAACTAACTGGGTCATCCGTCATCCGGCTAATCCTGCGGCGGAATTTTTTCGTCGCGGATAACTTTGCTCCAACGAGCTGCTTCCGTTGCCAGAAATTGCTGCGCATCGCGCGGGTTGTAGCGTGTGGCGAGATTCTGATGCATATTGCCGTGATAATCGCGGCTGCTTACCCATCCCGCGCCGATACCGCGCAGTGGAAATTCTCACGTATGAATGTGCGCGTTGACCAGGCCCGGCGTCACGATGCTGTTGCTGCCGTCGATCAGGATGTCGGCGCTTTCGGGATTGCCCATCTTGGTGTCCATCGAGACTATGGTGGTGTTCTTGATGAGCGTGCGGGCATGGATATACCCATGGAGACGTTGGTGATGATCTATGATAACTGAAGCGGGCAAACCGGAGTTACGCCTGGGCTGAAGCAGCGCAGGTGTTGTTCGAGAAAACCACGAGAGGATATTCAATGCGCGTCGTCACTGTCCTGATCATTGCATGCTTGATTGCGAATAGTGCCAGCGGCCAACCAGCGTGGCGTCCCGAAAAGCCGGTCGAATTTATCGTGCCCACCGCGGCGGGCGGCAACAACGACAAGCTGACCCGGCTTGTACAAAAAGTATTGCAGGATCGGAAACTGTTGACAGTACCGGCGGTCGTGTTCAATCGCCCCGGCGGCAACCAGACACTGGCGGTGCTCCACACGCTGCAGCATCCGGGGGATCCGCACTACGTGTTGTTTTCAAACCCCGTGATTTTCACCAACGAACTGAGCGGTGTCGGCAGTTGGCGCTATACGGAACTGACGCCACTCGCATTGCTGGTAGTCGAAAGCACGGTGTTGAGCGTGCGCGCGTCCTCCGTGCTCAGACACATGGGCGATCTTGCCGAACGCCTGAAGGCGGACCCGGAGTCGATATCGTTTGCAATGCCATCGCGCGGCGGCCAGCCGCATTTGACGGCCGCCGCCGCCGTGAAGGCAGCGGGCGTCGATCCGCGCAAAATGAAAGTCGTCGTGTTCAAGAGCAGTGGCGAGTCGATGACCGCGCTGCTGGGCGGGCACGTGGACGTGATGGTGTCTTCGGCGGGGTCGGTGATAGGGCAAATGCAGGGCGGGCAGGTGCGCGTGCTTGCCATTGCCGCGGCACAGCGCATGACGGGCAGTCTCGCCCAGGTACCGACGTTTCGCGAGCAGGGCATCAACAGTGCGGGTGTTGCCGCGTGGCGCGGGTTCTTCGGTCCGCGGGCGTTAACCCCGGCGCATGTTGCGTTTTGGGACGATGCATTCGCAAGGGTAGTGGACACCAGCGAGTGGAAAAAGCATCTCGAAGAGGGCGACCTTGCGCAGCAATACCTGCGCAGCCGCGAGTTTACTCGCTACCTTGAAGGCGAATATGCGACGACGCGCGCGGCGATGTCCGACCTCGGGTTGATAAAGTAGATAACGATAGTTTTCTACTCCACGCCCGCTTCGAGCATGAACTTCAACGTTTCACGGGCGCATTCGCCGGCATCACTGGCTGCCGCATGATACGAATCGCCCGGCAGCACCAGCAGCCGCGAGTTCGGAATCATTTCCTGCCATGCGCGCATGGATTCCACTGAGCCCAGCCCACTGCCTTCCGTGGTGATCACCAGCGTTGGACATTGGATGCGCGGCAAGTCGGCGGTGATGTCGGCCTTGGGAATGTTTTTCACGAAGCAAAGCTGGGTGGACACCGGCGTGCGCGCCATCATCTGGATCCACCACTCGGCACCTTCGGCCGGGAAGTTTTTGCCAAGACGGCCAGTCATGGTGTGGCGCGCCCACGGCTCGATACCGTTCTCAGCAATGTCTTTCGTCAGTGACTCTACGCGTGCGGCGGTATCGTAGATCGGTGGCGGTGTGCCGATCACAGTGAGTGTACGCACGCGGTCCGGAAAACGGGCGGCAAAACGGCGCGCGATGAAGCCCCCAATTTTTGCGGCGACCAAATGGAATTTGTCGATACCGAGATGGTCCATGAGCTTGATGAAATCATCGATCGGCACATCGATGGTCCACGGATAGTCGGCGGGCACCGCCGGCGTGGATTGCCCGTAGCCGCGCATGTCGGGTCTGATCACCCGGAAGTGCCGCGCCAGTACCGGCACCCACGCGTACCATGCTTTGCCGCATTCGAGATTGCCGTGCATCATCAGCACGGGTTCGGATTTTTTCCACGGATCGGTGAAATCGTCGACCTCGTAGTGCATATTAACGCCGGTGGAGAGCTGGGCTTTGGGCATGGTGGATTCCGGTGTGCGGGCGCGTATGATATAACGCAACACATGTCAACGTAGCAGGGAAAGCGGAGAAATCGATGGATACGGGACTCAAAGGCAAGACCGTTTTAATCACTGGCGCAAGCCGCAATATCGGCGCGCTGGCAGCAATTTCGTTTGCGCGCGAGGGCGCCAATCTGGCGATTTGCACCAGTTCAAAAACCGATCGATTAAATGATGTGGCAAAGGAAGCGCGCGCGCTGGGCGTGAAGGTGGTGGCCGAGCAGTGCGACGTGGCAGACGGCGCATCGGTCAGCCGCTTCGTGGACAAGGCAGCCGCGGAATTGGGTGCAGTGCATGTCGCAATCAACAATGCGGTGGATCGCGGCGCGGAGGGCGGATTTCTTGCAGTCAGCGACGAAGTTTGGGAGAGCAGCTTTCGCGTCAATCTCGGCGGGCCGCGCAATATCTGTCGCGCAGTGCTGCCGTTGATGATGAAACAAAAATGGGGCCGCATCATCAATTTTTCCGGTGTCGATCCTTTCCTCGGCGGTAGCGTGACCAAGGGTATGGCCAAGCTCGGCATCATCGGCTTCACGCGCGGATTGGCGCGAGAATTCGCTGAGCATGAAATCACCGCCAACTGCATAGGCCCCGGCACCATCGAAGTCGAGCGCGATTCGTTCCAGAAGCCGAAAGGTTTGAAGCCTCAGCAGCCGATACGCCGCTTGGGCAAGCCTCGGGAAATCGTGTCGCTGATGATTTATCTGGCGAGCGAAGACGCGGGCTACATTACCGGCCAGGCGTACCTGGCGAATGGCGGGCTGTATTTCCACTGAGCGAGGATTTCATGGACAAGCCAGCCACGATCAAAACCACCATCGCCGGGAGTCTGCCCAAACCGTCGTGGCTGGCCAAACCGCAAGTGCTGTGGGCGCCGTGGCAGCTTGAAGGCGAACAACTCGCCGAAGGCAAACGCGACGCGGTGCGCGCGGCGCTCAAGATGCAGGAGAGCGCGGGTATCGACATCGTAGGCGACGGTGAACAGACGCGCACGCATTTCGTGCACGGTTTTCTGCAGGGCATCGAGGGTGTCGATTTCAGCAAACTCAAACGCATCGGCATCCGCGCCGACCGTTACGAAGCGGATTGCCCTACGGTAACCGCGCCGGTGCTGCGCAGGAAATCGGTGCATGGCGACGATGTGCGCTTTGCGCGTGCCAACACGGCCAACAAACTCAAGTTCACGCTGCCGGGGCCGATGACCATGGTCGATACGCTGGCGGACGACTATTACAAGGACCGCGCCAGGCTCGCGTTCGCGCTGGCCGATTTGCTCAATGCCGAGGCGAAAGAGCTTGCTGCCATCGGCGCAGATACGATTCAATTCGACGAGCCAGCGTTCAACGTCTATCTCGATGAGGTGCGCGACTGGGGCATCGCAGCGCTGGAGCGGGCGGCTGCCGGACTTGCTTGCACGACGGCGGTTCACATCTGCTATGGCTACGGCATCAAAGCCAACGATGACTGGAAAAAAACACTGGGCGGGCAGTGGCGACAATATGAATCGACGTTTCCGCTATTGTCGAAGAGTTCGATCAAGCAGGTGTCGCTTGAATGCGCGAACTCGCATGTTCCGATTGAGTTGATCAGCATGCTCAAGGGCAAGGACGTGCTGGTGGGCGCCATCGACGTGGCGTCGAGCGCGGTCGAAACGCCGCAGCAGGTGGCGGCGACGCTGCGCGAAGCATTGAAGTATGTGCCCATCGAACACCTGCACGGCTGCACCAACTGCGGCATGGCGCCGATGGCGCGTTCTGTTGCCGAGGCCAAGCTGCAGGCGCTGGCGGCGGGAGCGCGGTTATTGAGCCGGGAGTTGGCGGGGTAGTCTGCAGCCTAAATGCGTCATGCCTGCCGGATCAAGTTGCGATTGCTGCTGATGGACGACGAATAGCTCGTCGTTTATTTGCTTTCTTCCGGTTTTTCCTGCGCGGCTTTGTGCGGATCTTCTTCCAATCGGTTGCCGCTGTCGTCGATCTTTTCCGGCTGAACCGCCGCCGACACCCTGCGCAAATGTTCCGGAAACTGGGTGGCGATCATCGGAAAAGTAATGATCAGTGCAATCGCGATGCACTGCAAAATCATGAACTCGAACATGCCCTTGTAAATGGTGGCCAGTGACCAGTCCTTGACCACCTGTCTAAGGTAATACGCCGACATTGCGACCGGCGGAGACAGGAACGCAGTTTGCAGCACTACCGCCACCACGGCGCCGAACCACACCATCACCATGTCCGGCGCTATGCCGAGTGAGACGCCCAGCGCGGGTTTCAGGGCTTCCATCACTGGATAAAAAATCGGCAGGAACACCAGAATGATCGCCGGCCACTCGAATGGCCATCCGAGCAGGAAAATCAGCACGATCACGACGATCAGCATCACCACCGGTGGCAGCGGCAGCGACAGCATGGTTTCGCTGACCCAGCTTGCCGTGCCCAGCCGCGAGAACACGGCGCCGAAAACGTTCGAGGTGGCGGCGAGCAACAGCACCATGCTGGAAGTCGCAGTGGTGCTCAACACGGCCCGCTTGAGGCCGGCCCAGGTCAGCTTGCGGTAGGCCAGCGCCAGTAGCAGTGCGCCAAACGCGCCGATGGCGGCAGCTTCCGTCGGGGTCGCCACGCCGGCCAGTATCGAACCCAATGCGGCGGCGATCAGACACACCAGCGGCACTACGCCGATGATGACCTCTTTGATCATGTTGCCGAGGCTGTGTACGCGTTCGTCAACAGGCACCGGCGGACCGAGCTTGGGATTCAGAAACGCGCGGCCCATCAGGTAGGCGAGATACATCCCGGCCAGCAGAAAACCGGGGCCGAACGCTGCGGCATAGAGGTCCGCCACCGATACGCCAAGCACCGGCCCCATCACGATCAGCATCACCGACGGGGGAATCAATATGCCCAGCGTGCCGCCGGCGGTGATCGCCCCGGCAGCAAGCCGCGCGTCGTAGCCTGATTTGATCATGATGGGCGCGGCCATGATGCCGAGTACCGTGACTGCCGCGCCGACGATGCCGGTGGCCATGGCAAAGATGGTGGCGGTGAGTATCACCACCGCGAACAGCGAGCCGCGAATCGGTGCCAGCAGCAGGCGCAGCGCGATAAACAGTCGCTCCATCAGTCCGGCTTGTTCGGTGATGTAGCCCATGAAAATGAACAGCGGCACCGCCGCCAGCAGTTCTTCTTTCATCATGCCGATGGTCTGGAAGTAGGCGAGGTCGAATACCACCTTGCCCAGGCCGATATAACCGAAGGCCAGCGCGAGAAACAGCAGCGTAAATGAAATCGGGAAGCCAATAAAAATCGCGCCGATCATGACGATCAGCATGATCAGACCGAGCAGGATGTCACCGGTCATGGACTAGACCGCCGCCTCTGTGCTCTTCGTGGTCATAATGTCATCATCGCGTCGGCGGCCCGGAAGTCTTCGCCGGTCGCATCCCATGAATGGGTCCCTGCTCTGCGGCTCATACTTCCATCTTCTCCTTATGCTCCAGTTCGATGCCGGTGCGCGCCGCGAAAACGCTTTTCATGGTTTCGGAGATGCCCTGCACCATCAGCAGCAGGCAGGTAAGCGGCACCACCATCTTGAACGGCCACAGCAACGGGCGCCACGGCGTCTGTTCCGAGGTCTCGCCGATCTCGAAGGCATACCAGCCTTCGGCGCCACTGACGACAAGCAATACCGCGAGCGATGGAAAGAAAAATACGATATACGCAATCGAATCGATCATGCCGCGCGTGCGGATCGACCATTTCTCGTAGAAAAAATCAGTGCGTATGTGCGCGCCCTTGTGCAGCGCGTAAGCGGCGCCGAGCATGAAGATCGTGCCGTACAGCATGTAGGTCATGTCAAACGACCATGCTGTTGGCGAACCGAAGAGGTAGCGCGCGGCGACTTCGTACACCACCACCAGCACTAGCGCCACGTTGAGCCACGCGATCAGCATGCCGGTGCTGTCGGTGAAACGATCAATGGCGTTGATAACGCGTACGTAGTTTGACGACAGCGCCGGTTGGGGATGGGCTTGTGGAGGCAATGTGGTATGTAAGTATTTGTTTTTATTATACTTTTAAGCAGGAACGCTATTGCGTCCCTGCGCCCCCTGAGCGTTATTTCTTGGCCGCGGCGGGTTTGCCTTCGGGGTAATAGTGATTCGCAGTGAAAGAATACGGCGGGAACATGAAGCGCTTCGCCGGCACGACTTTCGTCGCGTACGCTTTCTGCGAATCAAGCACTTTCTTGAAGAACGGGTTCTTCGCGGATTCTTCTTTCGCGATGTCATCCCATGCTTTGAGGAACGCCACCAGCACATCCGGCGGGGTGCGCAGGATCTGCGTGCCGTGTTTGGTGCGCATCTCTTCGATGGCTTCGGCGTTCTGTTTTTGCCACTTCGCCCACCAGCGCAGGAACGTTTCCGAGGTTGCCGAGCGGATCGCCTCTTGCTGTTGCGCCGACAGGCTCTTCCACACGTCGACGTTGATGATCAGCTCGCCAATAGAAGCACTCTCGTGCATGCCGGGCGTGTAATGGTACTTCCACACCTGCGGCAGGCCAAGGCGCAGATCCTCGATGCCGCCCACCCACTCGGCGCAGTCGATCACGCCGCGCTGGGCGGAAGGAATAATCTCGCCGCCGGGCATATTCACCGTTTGCATCCCCATCTTCTGGAACACTTCGGCGACGATACCGGTCTGGCGGCACTTCATGCCCTTGAAATCGGCGAGGTTCTTGATCGGCCGCTTGAACCAGCCGAATGCCTGCGGGCTCGCGGGCAGGATAGGAAACGCGATAACGTTGAGTTTCAGTTCTTTCTGGTAGAACTCCCACCACAGGTCAAGGCCGCCACCCTCATAGAGCCAGCCGATGAAGTCTATTTGGTCCATGCCGACCACCCCAGCGGGGGTGTTCGAGAACAGTGTCGCCGCCTTGTTCTTGCCGACCCAGTAGTACGAAATGCCGTGGCCGCCGTCGATCACTTTTTTATGCGTGGCGTCGAGAATCTCGAACGGCGGCACCACCTGGCCTGCCGCCAGCGCGTCGATCTTGAGCTGGCCCGCGGTGAGCTTGTCCACGCGCTCGGCGAAGAATCTGAAGTTGTCCTGCAAGGTCAGGCTTGCCGGCCAGGTAGATTGCATTTTCAGCACCTTGCCGCCCGGAGCCGGGACGGTGGCGGCCGGCTTGGGCGCCGGCTGCTGCGCATGGACCTGCGACAAAAATGTCATGGCTGCCGGTAGCAGCGCCAGTACAAAAATTTTCTGTAACGTGGTATGCATCGGGAGCCTCCTGTCGTGGGAATAGGAATCCGCAACGATGGTAGAGGCTGGTCTACACGCTGTCAATGAACGACCCTGGAATGACGCAAATGAGACGATGGTGTTGCGTTACACTCGGCGGCCACACAGGGAGTTTGCATTGCGCGAAATAAACCCCGGCGTCGCTCCGACGGGAGCGCGTCTGTTGGCAGCGGTGTTCCTGCCGTTCGCGGCGGGCTACTACTGCTCGTTCCTGTTTCGCAATGTCAATTCCGTGGTGTTCCCGGAGCTGACGCAGGCGTTCAGCCTGTCGCCGGGCATGCTGGGACTGCTGACCAGCGCGTATTTCGTCACCTTTGCCGGCGCGCAACTGCCGCTGGGGATGCTGATGGATCGTTATGGTCCGCGCCGTGTCAATGCGGCCATGCTGCTGGTGGCTGCCATCGGTGCGTGGGTGTTTTCACAAGCGTCGGGATTGCCAGGCTTGCTGTTCGGCCGCGCGCTGATTGGCATGGGCGTGGCGGTGTGCCTGATGTCGTCGATGACAGCCTTCATTATCTGGTTTCCGCGTGAACGTACGGCAACACTGTTCGGCTGGATGCTGCTGGTCGGTTCATGCGGCGCATTGTCGGCGACCAAGCCGGTTGAACTGCTGCTGCGCGTGATGGACTGGCGCTCGGTGTTCCTGCTGCTTTCAATGCTGGCGGTGTGCGCCAGTGCTGTGATATTTGCACTCGTGCCGGAGAAGCTCGCGCCCAAAACCGGCACAGCAACCGGTACGACGATGGGCGAACAATTTGCGGTCATCGGCAGTATTTTTCGCAGTCGGGGTTTCTGGTCGATCAGTTTCGCGGCGACTTTTGTGCAGGGCATAGCGATTGGCTTGCTCGGTCTGTGGGCAGGCCCATGGATGCGCGATGTAGCAGGGCTGGATCGCGCCGGCATGGCTGACTACCTGCTGATCGTGGCGGCCGCATTCGGTGTGGGCGGCGTGCTGTGCGGCATGCTGTCTGATCGGCTCGCGCGTCGCGGCATATCGCCTGTGCTGACGTATTTCGCAGGCTGCGTCGCGTGCACGGCGGCCATGCTGCCCATCGCAATGGGTTACAACAGCGGGGCGATCGTGTTCTGGGCGTTGTTTCTCGGATTCTCCGCGTTTGGATCGCTGGCATATCCGTTGCTGGCGACACGCTTTCCAGCTGAAATGACCGGGCGCGTGGTGACCGCGTTGAATCTGGTCATGTTCTCGCTCGCGTTCGTGGTGCAGTTCGGCGTGGGCGCGATCATCAACCTGTGGCCGGTGGTTGAGGGACGTTACGCAGCCGAGGGTTACCGCGCGTCGTTTGCGCTGTGCTGGGTGTTGCAGGTGATTTCCGTGGCGTGGCTGTGGTACGCCGAGCGCGGGGCGATGCGGCGAAATATTCAGAACTGAGTCAGACCTGAGCGGGACGCATCGCGACCATCAAGAGCGTCGCGCCATGAGGGAAATGGATAGGGCCGTGCGGCACGTCCGCGGCCATATACATAAAGTCCCAGGCGTTCAGTGTTTCAACGTCAATCACGGCGGAACCTTCGACGATCAGCGCGGCCTGCATATGCGGGCGCGAGCCCACCGGTACCGTGAACCCTGCCGACAGGCGCATCGCCGTCAGCATCAAACGCCCTGCGCCGTGATCCACCAGTGTTTTCATATGTAGTGCGCCGCCGGCCTTGGCGTCCCACGGTATTTGTTCCGACTGGACGAGGCGATAGTGTTTTTCAGTGGAGAGCGCTTTTGCCTCGGCGTGATCATTGCTGCCCTGAAAGCAACTGAACAACTGACAGCCGTCCGGATACTCCAGCGGACCGTGCGGTTCGTTGCCGGGACCGAGGATCACGTCCAGTGTGTTCAGTGTCAGGCCATCGACCAGCGCGCGTCCCTTTAACACCGTGGTCGCGTGCGTGCCCGGATGCACGTGGCGCGGTTCGACGGAATTCGCAGGCTGATCGACCAGCCGCATGTACAGATTGTTCTCGGCATCATGCCAGTAGGTTTTTGCGCGATTTTTTTTGCTACCGAAGCGGACGCGTTCTTCCCATTGCAGGTCGGAGGCGTAGACGATGTTGCAGCCGGATTTAGTGATCATGAGTTTCGATCTTGTTGGTGATTACATCAGATTGGCATCGGTTTTTTGCCGCGCAGGCCATATCTTCCTGAAACGATGAAATATTGTCGCTTTGTACGGAGCGTGAACACGTCCAATGGAGATCGCAAATCGGGAACGTGACAAATTGCACAGATGAAGCGTGACAAATTTCACAAAAGTAACATCAAAGTCCATCAAGATACCCGTTTGCAGCGGAGCCGTAGCATGGCCCGCAAATTGCTCTATTCACGGTGAGCCGAAAGAATCGTGAGGGCAATATGAAAATGTTATCTGAGAAAACAGTTAAGGTGTTAGCCGAACAATACGGGTGGACCGCTACCTATTTGGAAGGCTATATCAATGGCAAAAGCGCACGCAGACGCGGCTTGGTGCCTTCTACCTTTCAGCTGATCGGAATCGATGAGTATTGCCTGGGCTACAGGGCCGGTTACTACGCGGCCGACCGTGCGCGACGGGTCGCCAAAGCAGCGGAAAAATAGTGTAACTATTGCGGTACATCCCGCTCTGTAACTATCCGGAGTCTGTACACCAATTGAACATTCTGGTTGTTACGAGAGCCAGAACGGATGCCAACAAAATTACTGCGAGGTGGCTAACGGGTAAAGATCAATTCGGGGCGCAGCCCCACGCACCCCCCTCGTTTAGCCGCAGTCGGCGTCGAGCCCGCTGCTTTCAGTCCTTCGCGCTGCCACATGTGTTCCGCGCCCTGTCGGAGCTCACCCTCACGCCGTTGTGGCCCTGCATGGCGGCGAATCCTCGGCAGCCAAGGCGCCCAACCTGATTAATCAAGCTGAAGATGAACAGGGAACCACTCAAGATTCCTGAAATTCCGGGCAAATCCGTGTACCCACCCCCAAATGAATGCATTTTCGCCACATTTGCTATTATGTGACTGTATTTTCGCAATATTTTGTTACGGTGCACCTGCATTTTTGCTACACTATATGAGTGGAAAAACGCCAAAGTAGCGTTATGCGAGCGTGAAACTTCGCCAAGTGCGTCGATTGTGAATCGGCAACCCAGTTTGCAAAACGGTCAGTAAGCGTGCGTGAAGGCTTAAGATGTCAAGTTGGTTATTTGATTTTTATCGACAGAGGGGGCTTGCCATGAGACAAAAGTGGTTGTCAGCTTTAGGGTTGGTGGTGTTGGCGCTACTGGGTTTGGGGGGGTGTGCCAGTGCCTATCCACCAGCGCCGGCGGTGCTGGACAAGTTTTCACCTTCCTATTTATTGGGGCCGGGCGACAACGTCAATGTCGTTGTATGGCGCAATCCCGAACTCTCAATGGTGGTCCCGGTGCGCCCCGACGGCAAGGTCACTACGCCGCTGGTAGAGGATCTGCAGGCGAGCGGCAAGACTGCAACCCGGCTTGCCAGGGACATCGAGACAGCCTTGGCGAAGTATATTCAAGGCCCGGTGGTCACAGTCGTCGTTACTGGATTTGTCGGACCGTACAGCGAACAAATTCGTGTGATTGGAGAGGCCGCCAAACCGCAGGCCTTGCCATATCGCGAGAATATGACTGTGCTGGATGTCATGATCGCCGTGGGTGGCATCACCGATTTTGCTGCAGGGAACAAGGCAAGTATTGTGCGTACGGTAGGCGGCAAGACCGAACAATTCGGCGTGCGGCTGCACGCGCTCTTGAAGGGCGGAGACTTGTCAGCCAATTTGCCGATGCGCCCGGGTGATGTTTTGGTGATACCGCAGAGCTTTTTCTAGTCTGCGGTATTTTGAATGGGTAGTTGCCTGCGCCAGCGAAGTAAATCCGCAAAGCGCTATGAATGGCGATTTTGAAAAATAACTGCGGAACTCAGTAAATGCAGGAAGTAGTAGAGCAACTTTTTTCTCACATCCGGTCGAGCTGGCGCTATCGCTGGTACGCGGTAGTTGTTGCTTGGGCTGTGGCGATAGCTGGATGGATTGTGGTGTACCAGTTGCCGAACCGTTACGAAGCGTCGGCCAGGGTATACGTCGATACTCAGTCGGTGTTGAGGCCGCTGCTTGCTGGTTTGGCGGTGCAGCCGAATGTCGGCCAAGTGGTCAATATGATGAGCCGAACATTGATCAGTCGTCCGAATTTGGAGAAAGTAATCGGGATGGCCGATATGGATATCAAGCTCAAATCAGCCGCAGATAAGGAGCAGATGATAGACCACTTGACTAAACAACTGGCGATCAAGAGTGCGGGTGCGGAAAATCTTTATATCATCAGTTATACCGATGATCGTCCACAGGAAGCCAAGCGCATTGTGCAGTCATTGCTGACGCTATTTGTTGAAGGCAATCTCGGTAATACGCGTAAGGATTCCGACTCGGCTCGGCGATTTATTAATGAGCAGCTGGCTGCCTACAATGAAAAACTCGTTGCTGCCGAGCGAGCGGTCACGGAGTTCAAGCGCAAAAATGTTGGTCTGATGGGGGCTGATGGGCAAAACTATTACGTGAGATATGCGGAAGCGCAGACATTACTAAGTCAGGCTACATTGGCTCTGCGGGAAGCTGAAACCAGCCGCGATGCTATCAAGAGGCAGATCGAGGGTGAGGCACCGCCGTCCCTGATCACAGAACAACCTGGCTCAACCGAGATCGCAAACCCCGAGCTGGACGCGCGTATCCAGGAACTTCAAAAGCAACTTGATAATTTGCAGCTTCGCTACACGGAGACGCATCCCGACATCGTTGCGCTTAACCGTAGTATCCGGCAGCTGCGGGAGCAAAAGGAGAAGGAGGCGAAGCTTCGCAAGCCAACACCACAAACTCAGCCTCTGCAGGTGACTATGGCGCAACAATTGTCCCTCGCGTTGGCGTCGGCCGAAGCAAATGTGGCGTCCATGAGGGCGCGAGTAGGGGAGTTCGAAAGGCGCCTGAATGCCTTGAAGGCGGCAGCGAATTCCATTCCCCAGGTCGATGCGGAATATACGCAGCTTACAAGAGACTATGAGGTAAACAAGAAGAACTACGAAAGCCTGTTGGCCCGTCGTGAATCCGCTTCAATCACAGGGGAAATGGAGGCCAGCTCCAATGCGGTCAGTTTTCGTGTTGTAGACCCTCCTCAAGTTCCCACGAAGCCAAGCGCTCCTAACCGTCTCGCCTTGGTATCGTTGGTGCTGGTCGGAGCATTCGCAGCAGGAATCGCTGTTGCATTTTTGATGAGCCAGTTCAGGCCCACCGTGGCAGACGAGCGCAGGCTGGGTCAGGTGAGCGGACTACCGGTGTTTGGGACGGTGGTTATGGCTTGGTCCGGGCCACTTATGCAGCGGCGGAAACGAGGTGTAATTGCACTTGTAGTTTCGTTCGCCGGTTTGCTTTCTGTTTACGCTGCAATTTTGGGCGTACTTATGTTTACGGCTGCGAGGGCCTGACATGAGTATTGTCGAAAGAGCCGCGAACATGCTTGGGAAACTTCCCGAGCAGGGCCACGTTCCAGCGGAAGTGCTTGCGGAGGAGAAAAGCAATGCTGTGGTGCCAGACCTGGTTGAACGGTATGTTGCCCAGGAAAGCGCTAAGCCTGCTTTTTCAAGCGACGATAATTTGGTTCCGAAAGCGGTTAAGGTGGCAGCACCGGCGGCCGATGTTCGCAAAACAGGCAAGATGGTCAGGATTGATCTGAATAAACTGCGTCAGCAAAATATGACTACGCCTGACGGCGAGCGGACGCCGGTTTCCGAGGGGTTCAGGCGTATCAAGCGTCATCTCCTGGCGAACGTATCGAACCCTGACGCACCTCCGAATGCGAACCTGATCATGATTACGAGCTCCTTGCCCAAAGAGGGCAAGACATTTTGCACGGTCAATTTGGCCATCAGTCTTGCGATGGAGATGGATCGCAGGGTACTGTTGGTGGATGCCGACGTACTCAGGCCATCTGTAGCTAAGGTGCTGGGAATCAACGGCGGAGAAAAAGGCCTGATGGATGTGTTGCTTGATGGGATACGCTTAGCAGATGTTCTTTGCAGTACCAATATCGAAAAGCTCAATTTGCTACCTGCGGGGAGGCCGCACTCGCATGCTACCGAGTTGCTTGCGAGCGATGCGATGCGTGCCTTGCTCAAGGAAATGGCGGAACGTTACCACGATAGAATCATCATTTTTGATTCTCCACCGCTGCTTGCAACCACGGAGTCGTGCGTGTTGGCTGGTCTCATGGGGCAGGTGCTGGTGGTCGTTGAAGCGGGTAAAACCACTGAGCCGACCCTCAAGGATGCGCTGAGTCGAATTGCATCGAATAGCAATGTTACCGGGGTGCTGTTAAATAAGGGTGTGGCGCCTGGCTCGGCACTATATGGGGGCTATGGCTATGGCTATGGCTATGGCGATGCCGATGGACGTAAAGAAAAAGAATAGACCGATGCAGCAACCACTGCTAACGATAGTGAGCAGAAGGGGTTTGCATACCGCAGCAAGGGTAGTTGGGTTATCCTCCTTCGCGCTGGTGTTCTTGCCGCATTCACCCGTCTGGGCACAGTATTCGACGCCATTTTCGACTGCCACTCCATTTTCGACTAGCTCCCCTGGAGCCGCTGCCACCGGACAACCGGGCTTGCAAATCCTTCCATCAATATCAGTGTCCGAAATTTATTCGGACAACGTGTCACTTGCGCCGGCCGGATCGGAGCGGAGTGAGTGGACCACTCGAATAGCGCCCTCGATAAGCGTAATCGGAACTGGAGCACGGTTGCGGTTTAACGCGACCTATACTCCAGAGTTGCTATCCCGGGCCCAGCTAGGAACTAATGACATTAGTCATTCTCTAAGCGCGTTCGGCAACACGGAGTTACTGCAGCGTTTACTTTACGTTGATGCGCGAGCGAGTGTCACTCAGCAAAACGTTTCTCTGCTCGGTCCCCAGGCGCAAGACAATCTCAATACCACTGGCAACCGCACCTCGGTGAAGACTTACAGCATAAGCCCGTACCTGCGCCACGATTTTGGGTTTGATGCCTTTGGCGAATTGCGGTTTACCAACGATAGTGTGAGCTATAGTGGTAACACCTCATCCGCTAGTACGAGCAATGGTATTAGCGCGCGACTGGTAAGCGGCCCCACGTTTAAGCTGCTTACCTGGAATCTTGCCTATAGCAAATCCCACATCGACTACACCCAAACAGGTCAGAAAATAGACCTGGAGAACATTTCTGCCGGAGCGACGCGACTGATTACGCCGAATTTCAGATTGGCGGCGAACATAGGTTACGAGCAGAACACTTACGCCACCACTGCAGGTTCTCCAAAGGGGGCGTTTTGGAGCGTGGGGCCAGAATGGACACCAACGGATCGTACACGAGTTGCGGCGACCTTTGGACACCGGTACTATGGTCCGTCAAAGTCCCTCGATTTCAGCCATCGCTCGCGTCTCACCTTATGGCAATTGACTTACAGTGAAAATGTGACGACGTCACGTGGCAATGCGTTAATTCCAGTGGCAACAGATACTGCCGCGCTACTGAATACACTTTTTCTGTCTCAAATACCCGACCCCGTAGCGCGCCAAACTGCAGTGCAGAATTTTATCACCCTTACCGGGCTGCCACCTAGTTTGACGCAGCCGGTAAACTTTGTGACTGAATCGGCTTTTCTGGAAAAAAGATTACAAGCTACATTTGGTATTCAAGGCGTTAGGAATACGGTGATGGCCAATATTTTTTCGATGAATCGCGAATCGTTAAGCACAGCCACGAGCGGGGCGGGTGACTTTAATACGAGTTCCAGCACCAAGCAGACCGGCGCCAATCTTATTTGGAGTTCACGCCTGGCTGAAAACCTCGCCTCCAGCTTGGGTGTGGGTATGAGCCGTAGTCAGTTTTCGTCGTTGACTAGCGGCGCAGATCGCCTGGGTTACGTGCGATTTGGGCTCACCCGGCAGTTTTCCCCCAAGGTAAGCGGCGCGTTGAATGTCAACAGAGTAAAAAATGATTCAGATCGTGCTGGAGGCGGCTACACAGAAAATTCAGTCGCAGCGTCACTCAACGTGAGGTTTTAGTATTTCATGTATGAAGACTATTATCATTTCCGCGCGAGGCCGTTTCAACTTAGCCCGGATCCCCGGTTTTTCTTCAACAGCGCTGTGCATCGCCGCGCCATGGCGTATTTGCAGTACGGCGTGCATCAGGGTGAAGGCTTTCTAGTAGTTACCGGCGAGATTGGCGCCGGCAAAACGATGTTGGCGCGGACACTGGTCCAAAAGTTCGGTTCGCCAAACCTGATCATGGCGCAAGTGGTGAGCACCCAGCTTGAAGCCAACGACATGCTGAATATGGTCGCTACGGCGTTTGATTTGCCATACGAGAGCGCCAAGGTGCCATTGCTCAGAAGCCTGGAGAAATTTTTACTGGCGCGCCACAATCAGGGAAAGCGCACCATACTGGTGGTCGACGAAGTGCAGAACCTTTCGCGCGGCGCCCTGGAAGAACTGCGAATGCTGTCGAATTTTCAGCACAAGGAAAAACCTTTACTGCAAAGCTTCCTGCTGGGACAGCCAGAGTTTCGCAAGACGCTTTATAGCCCTGAAATGGAGCAACTGAGGCAAAGAGTCACCGCTTCCTACCACCTTGGTCCGATTGATGCGCAGGAAACGAAGGCTTATATCGTGCATCGACTCACTACGGTTGGCTGGAGTAACGATCCTTCGTTTAACGCTGATGTCTATCCGGTGATATATAAATATACGGGGGGCATTCCGCGCAAGATCAATTCATTGTGCGATCGCTTGCTGCTGTTAGGGAGGATGGACGAAAAGCATGCGTTTACCGCGAAAGACGTGTTAGAAGTGATCGGTGATCTGGAAAGCGAGTTTACGCCTCAGATTCAGTCTCCAGCGGGCATATGATGCACGCCAGGGCCGCTGGTGCCCCGATACTCTGTGTGGTGGGTGCCCGCCCTAATTTCATGAAAGTAGCGCCGTTAATACGTGCGATGAAAGATGTTTCGCGGCCGATGCCCTTCAGGCTCGTGCATACCGGGCAGCATTACGATCAACAGATGAACAGCCAGTATTTCCGTTCGTTGGGAATACCGGAACCCGATGTGAACCTGGAGGTAGGGTCGGCAACGCATGCCGTTCAGACGGCCGAGATTATGCGGCGTTTCGAACCTGTTCTCGATAGTGAGCGACCCGCGGCAGTGTTGGTGGTAGGTGATGTTAATTCCACATTGGCGTGCGCGCTGGTTGCAGCCAAAAAAAACGTTGCAGTGATTCATGTGGAGGCCGGACTGCGTAGTTTCGATCGTACAATGCCCGAAGAAGTCAATCGTGTGCTTACTGACCAACTATCTGACCTTCTGTTTACTACCGAGAAAAGCGCGCGCGAAAATTTGTTGCGAGAAGGTGTCTCTGGATCGAACATTCATTTTGTGGGAAATGTCATGATCGACACTCTGCGCTACAGTCTTGAACAGGCTGTTCCCGCAGAACGAACGCTTAGTTTGCGCGGTGCTACTGCAAAATTGGCGCAGGTAGGTTACGCCGTACTGACCCTGCACAGGCCTTCAAACGTGGATGTACCCGGTACATTGCGCTTGTTGTTGAACGCTGTTGTTGAAATCAGCCGGCGTATCCCGGTGATTTTCCCGATACATCCCAGAACCCGTTCCAGAATTGAAGAGGCGGGGCTCGGTTCGATGCTGGAAACGGCATCGCTCATTACCCTTCCGCCGCTGGATTATCTCGAGATGCTTGGTTTGATGCGCACCGCAAAGTTTGTTCTGACCGACTCGGGAGGGCTTCAGGAAGAGACAACAGCGCTTGGGGTTCCCTGCGTCACCTTGCGCGACAACACGGAAAGGCCAATTACGGTGGAAGAGGGGACAAACTCGTTAGCTGGGCAGGATCATTCCCGAATTCTGGCTTTGGTGGACGACATATTGCGTACGGGAGGAAAGGCTGGTCGAATACCCGATCTATGGGATGGCCGGGCTTCACAGCGCATTGTAGCGGTGTTGCATGAATGGCTTGCGGGTACGGCCAATAGGCGGGTGGCTTAGCCAATCCAATGGTATCTTCTGCCACTGCTTCAGACTGATTCGGCAGACGTTCTGACGGGTGGTATTTCCCGCAGGCTGAAGCACCCCACAATGAGCTACGTGCTTTAACAATCATGAGTACCCTCCCTATCCGAAATGCCTTGACTGTAGACGTCGAAGACTATTTTCAGGTTTCTGCTTTTGCCTCCAGCATTGCTCGCGAAACGTGGGATCAGTTGCCGTGCCGCGTTGAGCGCAACATAGCGGTGATCCTGGAGATATTTGCGGAGCACAAAGTCCGCGCTACGTTCTTTACCTTGGGCTGGATTGCGGAGCGGTATCCAGGCATCGTACGCAGCATTGTCGCGCAAGGTCATGAGCTGGCCAGCCACGGCTATGCCCATAGACGCGCAACCGATCAAAATCGTGAAGAATTCTTGCAGGATATCGTGCGTGCCAAGCGTCTGCTCGAAGACATTGGTGGTGTCGATGTAAAAGGATATCGTGCGCCGAGTTTCTCTATTGGTCGCGGCAACTTGTGGGCGCAAGCCTGCGTGCAAGAAGCAGGCTATAGTTACAGTTCAAGTATTTACCCGATACGTCACGATCACTACGGTATGCACGATGCACCGCGCTTTGCTTTTTACCCCGAGGGCGGTAATGGGCTGCTGGAACTACCGGTAACCACGGTCAGACTTTTTAACAAGAATCTACCAGCTGGCGGAGGCGGATACTTCAGGCTGCTGCCATACGATCTATCGCGCTGGTGCCTCAAGCGCGTGAACACCGTCGATCAGCGCCCATGCGTGTTCTACTTTCACCCCTGGGAAATTGATCCCGGGCAACCGCGCCAGACAGGTATCAGTTTGAAGACCCGTTTTCGCCACTATGTAAATCTATCGTCAATGGAGCGGCGAATTCGGACGCTTTGCAAGGACTTTCGCTGGGATAGAATGGATAGGTTGTTTCTGCCAGCGGACAGCCAGGCGCGTCGTGCTTAAGGAAGTCGTTAGTGTGACCGACCCAGCGTTACCGGGTGTCGTGCGCGTGCGAGGCCTGGAGTCGGCCGATTTTCCACGTTGGGATCAGTTTGTGGCAGATTGCAGCGAAGCCACTTTTTTTCATCGCGCGGGCTGGAAAACCGTTATTGAGCAGGCTTTTGGCCACCGTACCAATTTTCTCTATGCCGAGGCCGATGGCCGAATCGAGGGTGTGCTTCCGCTCGCCGAGGTGCGTAGTTTTTTATTTGGCCATACCTTGGTGTCTCTGCCTTTCTGCGTCTACGGTGGCATTGCGGCATCCAGCGATCGTGCACGGCACGCCTTGGACGAAGCTGCTCGCGCATGCGCTGAGCAGTTGAAAGTGGACCACCTGGAGTATCGTTCTCTGGTGCCCACGCACGACAACTGGATGGAAAAGGACCTGTATGTAACGTTTAGGAAAGAACTCGATCCTGATGTTGAACGCAATCTTCTCGCCATTCCCCGCAAGCAGCGCGCAATGGTGCGAAAGGGTATCAAGGCGGGGCTGAAGAGTGAAATCGACCATGGTGTTGAACGTTTCTTTGCAGCGTACTCGGATAGTGTTCACCGACTAGGAACACCGGTATTTTCCAAACGCTATTTCGAGATTCTGACGCAAGTGTTTCGTTCGGACTGTGAAGTACTGACGATAACCAACGGGGACGGGCGGCTCATCGCCAGCGTACTTTCCTTTTATTTTCGCGACGAAGTGCTACCTTACTACGGCGGCGGCACCGCGGAAGCGCGCGATGTTGCAGGCAACGATTTCATGTATTGGGAAGTGATGCGGCGAGCCTGCGAGCGCGGCGTTCGCGTATTCGATTATGGCCGCAGCAAACGAGGCACAGGCGCTTTTGACTTTAAAAAAAACTGGGGTTTCGAGCCGCAGCAGCTTCACTATAAGTATTTGTTAATAAAGGGAAAATATATTCCGGATCATAATCCACTTAATCCCAAGTACCAAATGTTCATTAAGCTGTGGCAGCGCATGCCTCTGGGTCTCGCCAACCTCCTTGGCCCGCATATCGTAAAGAGCCTGGGCTAGGAGGGGAATCAATGCAGAGCGACAGTTTCCCTAATGAGATGAAATTGCCAGCGTGCGATCTGCAGTGATGGGTGCCACAGGCGGTAAGGTGCGCTACTTTGCGGCGGCGTTCAGCGAAGCGGGCGGCAACGCACGAGATTTTACGGCTACCGAAGGACTACCGTGAGTTTTGCACCGGCATTGGATCCAGATGTGCTGTCGAAGCAGTCGCCTGCAAATCACAGGGACTGGTTGTTTATTGCAGCGCTTGTTGTCAGCGCGATTTTCTGGTTGCTGGCGTGGTACGGCGATACTCTGCAGTCCATGACTGCGAAATGGCGGGAATCGGAGACATTCGCACATGGGTTTCTGATAGTCCCGATCAGTGCATGGCTGGTTTGGCGTCAGCGCCACGTAATCCAGACACTGGATCCGCATCCTAACTACTGGATGCTGGTCCCCCTAGCCCTACTTGGATTTGGCTGGTTCTTGGGTCATTTGGCGACAGTGGCGGTGGTGCAGCAGTATTGCTTAGTCACAATGATATTGTTTCTGGTTGCAACCATTCTGGGTAACCGCGTTGTAAAACAGATCGCTTTTCCGTTGGTGTTCTTGTTGTTCGCAGTGCCGTTTGGTGAATTTCTGTTGCCGGTATTGATGGAGCATACCGCTAACTTTGTTGTTTTTGCACTTAGGCTAACAGGCATTCCAGTTTATCGCGAAGGACTTTACATCACGGTTTCGAGCGGTAATTGGTCGGTGGTCGAGGCGTGTAGCGGGCTGCGTTATTTAATTGCCTCACTGACCCTAGGTTTTCTCTACGCGTATCTGACCTATCGAAGCCTTGCGCGGAGGGCAACCTTTGTAGTGTTGTTGCTAGTTGTGTCAATCGCTGCCAACTGGTTGCGTGCCTATATGATCGTTATGATAGGCCATTTAAGTAGTATGAAGTTCGCGGTCGGCGTTGACCATTTGATTTACGGCTGGTTGTTTTTCGGCGTCGTAATGCTCCTGCTTTTCTGGATGGGTTCATTTTGGCGCGAAGATCATGTTGTGCTGGAGACCACGACGCCCCCCCCAGCGCTTGTATTGATTAGTCGTCCCGCATGGATATCCATAGTGGCAGCCGCCATCGTTTCAGCCGGCGTGGTGATGGTGTCACCTCTAGTGGCATCCTATCTCCATAGGGGAACTTACCACCCACCGACGCTGCAAGCCGTGCCAGGTTTTGGGGGGTGGCAACCTGGTTCCGGTTCGCTCACTGACTGGGCCCCACGGTTCCTGAATCCGAGCACCCGTATTACTCAGGTATACGTCAACGGTTCTCAACGTGTTGAGTTGTATATAGGGTATTACCGTAATCAACGGCAAAGCGCACAGTTGATTACCTCGCTGAACTCGTTGGTTCGCAGCGATGAGAAGATATGGGGAAAGGTTGGTGAGACCCGCCGCGCTTTGACCCTTGGTGACGATAAAATACAGTTTATTGAGACGCAGCTAACAAGTCACGCGACGCGACTACTGGTGTGGCATTGGTATTGGATAGATGGTCAGTACACGGCGAATCCATATTGGGCAAAGCTGTTGCAGGCCAAATCCCAATTGTTGGGGAGGGGTGATGATGGCGCGGTCATCGTTGTTTCCACGGAATTAAACCTGAAAGCCGAGGAGGTAACTGATCGACTCCAGGATTTTGTCAAAGTCATGTTGCCTTCTATTGCCAAGAGTCTGCAAAGTGCACGGTGAATTCGATGCGTCTTCCGTAACGCCAGTGTCGGGCGTCGACAAGGCAAACATTCCGCTCATTGTTCATGTCATATATCGCCTCGACATCGGCGGCCTCGAGAACGGGGTCGTCAATTTGATCAACTGCATACCTGCCGAGCGATACCGGCACGCGATTATTTGTTTGACCACGTATTCTGATTTTCGTCTGCGTCTGCGTCGAAATGACGTTCCTGTGTATGCTCTCAACAAACCGTTGGGCAATAGTCCTGTTACGCTCATACGCCTGTGGTGGCTGTTAAGAAAACTCCGACCTGATATCGTCCACACGCGTAACCTTGGCGCGCTGGATGCAACGGTACCCGCTGCCTTGGCGGGGATTCACGTGCGTATCCACGGTGAGCACGGTCGCGATGTCGCGGATCTGGATGGTAGTAACGTCGCACGCCAACGGTTGCGTCGTTTTTTCAAACCATTTGTGCATCGGTACGTCGCGCTCTCTCAAGATCTTGAGAGCTACTTGCAGAAAAAAATTGGTGTTCCGGCTGAAAAAATTACTCAGCTTTACAATGGAGTAGACACCGCGATTTTTCATCCGGCACACGGTAAGCGCGAGCCATTGCCGATAGCAGGCTTTGCATCTGCCGACGCATTTGTATTTGGGACTGTGGGCCGCATGCAGTCGGAAAAGGATCAACTCACTTTGGCGCGTGCGTTCGTTGCACTGGTGCAGATGGTGCCAAGATCAGAACGACAACTGCGGCTGGTCATGATTGGAGACGGTCCGTTGCGCACGACAGTTGTCGATTTGTTTAAACATGCTGGACTCAGTGATGTGACCTGGCTTCCCGGCAACCGTATTGACGTAGCAGAGATTATGCGTGGTCTGGATTTGTTCGTGCTTCCTTCATTGGCAGAGGGCATATCCAATACGATCCTAGAAGCCATGGCAAGCGGGCTTCCGGTAGTGGCTACGTCTGTTGGTGGCAACCCTGAATTGGTGATTCATGGCCAAACAGGAGTTCTTGTTCCGCCGTCTGACCCGAATAAATTGGCTCATGCCATTCATGATTACTTCTTGAATCCTGAAAAGGGAAAACGCCAAGGCAGCGCTGCGCGGATGAGGGTCGAGCAATTTTTTGGATTGGACATCATGGTTAAAAACTACACGGATCTGTACGATCGAGCGTTGGAGCGCGATCGCGCTCCGCTTCGTGTGCAACCGCAAAAAAGAGCGTAAGCCTATGTGTGGCATTACCGGTATATTCGACACCCGAGGTAAAGCCGAGATTTCTCGACCGCTTTTGGATCGCATGAATCAGTCTCTTTTGCATCGTGGGCCCGACGCAGGCGGGCTACACCTTGAGCCTGGTGTAGGGCTTGGTCATCGGCGACTTTCTATTATCGACCTTTCTTCTGGACAACAACCGCTATACAACGAGGATGGCAGTGTTGTAATTGTTTTTAATGGTGAAATTTATAATTTTCAGGAACTGGTGCCCGAATTGCAGGCGCTAGGGCATGTATTCCGCACGCGTAGCGACACCGAGGTTATCGTGCATGCATGGGAGGCGTGGGGTTCAAAATGCGTGCAGCGTCTGCGCGGCATGTTTGCTTTCGCGTTGTGGGATCGAAACCAGCAAATTCTATTCCTCGCGCGCGATCGTCTGGGCGTAAAGCCACTGTATTACTCGGAACTGCCTGACGGGCAATTCATATTTGGCTCCGAGTTAAAGGCATTATTGGTACACCCCGATTTGCCTCGCGAAATGGACCCGCTCGCCACAGAGAATTATTTCGCCTACGGTTACATACCGGAGCCGCGTTCAATTTTTAAGGGCGTATACAAATTGCCCCCGGGTTTTTCGCTCACCTTGCAACGCGGCGAGCCGGTACCAGAACCTGCCCAGTACTGGGATGTTTCCTTTAAGGAAACATTGTCACTCAGTGAGCAGGATGCAAGCGAAGAACTTATTCATCGACTACGCGAGTCGGTAAAAATTCGACTCATTTCAGAAGTTCCACTCGGCGCCTTCCTGTCGGGCGGGGTGGACTCGAGCGCGGTGGTCGCAATGATGGCCGGTCTTTCCGCCGATCCTGTTGTGACCTGCTCCATTTCGTTTGGTGATGTGGCCTATAACGAGTCTGCGTATGCGCAGACTGTAGCCGATCAATATCATACGCAGCACCATGTGGAACAAGTGGATCCGGATGACATTAGTTTGGTTGATCGGTTGGCGACGGTATACGACGAACCCTACGCCGATAGCTCTGCTATGCCTACCTTTCGTGTGTGTGAGCTAGCGCGTAAATCCGTTACCGTTGCGTTGTCGGGAGACGGCGGCGACGAGAGTTTTGGAGGTTATAGGCGGTATCGTTGGCATCTAAACGAAGAACGTCTGCGGTCCATGCTGCCGTTGCAACTGCGTAGACCTGCATTCGGTCTGCTAGGACGGCTCTATCCGAAAGCGGACTGGGCGCCACGGGTTTTTCGCGCTAAATCAACCTTCGAGGCGCTAGCAAGAAATTCGGTCGAGGCCTATTTCCACAGCGTTTCTATCCTGAACGATGGGATGCGTAGCGAATTGTTCAGTTCCCGCTTTCGTAGTGAACTACAGGGCTACTCTGCTGTTCAGGTGCTAAAGCGGCATGCCGAACAGGCGTCAACTGACAACCCGCTTTCACTGGTGCAGTACCTCGATCTCAAGACTTATCTCGTGGGTGATATCAACACCAAAGTTGATCGTGCCAGCATGGCCCACGGACTGGAAGTGCGCGAGCCGCTTATGGACCACACTTTGGTGGAATGGCTTGCAAACCTTTCGCCTGATTTTAAATTGCGTCGCGGAGAAGGGAAATACCTGTTAAAGAAGGCACTTGAATCCTATTTGCCTCCCGGCATTCTTTACCGTCCCAAGATGGGATTTGCGGTTCCCCTGAATAAATGGTTCCGGGGGCCGTTGCGTGAAACCATGAGAAATGCCGTGCTGGGTCCCGTGTTGGCTGACACCGGCTGGTTCAACACGCCCTATTTGGAACGGTTGGTAGAAGATCATCTGTCGGGCCGACGTGACCACAGTGCGCCGCTCTGGACATTGATGATGTTTGAGTCCTTCTTGCGCAATGTCATGGGTGCGCAAGCGGTTTCCAGAATTAGATCTGCAGTCTGACGATGCGTATTCTGCATATTCTGGATCACTCGATTCCGCTGCATAGCAGATACGCTTTTCGCACGCAGGCAATTCTTAAGCACCAGCGAGCTTTGGGCTGGGAGACATCCCATCTCACCGGTCCGAAACAGGGCCCGTCGTTGGCCAATGAAGAAATGGTGGACGGCTGGGAATTTAATCGCACCGCTCCGCCGGGGGGGATCCTTGAAGACGTTCCGGTGCTTGCGGAAATCGAGCGGATGGGGGAAATCACCTTTCGCATTGAGAAGATCGTTAGGCGATTCAGGCCTCATATCCTCCACGCCCATTCACCGGTTTTCAATGCCATCCCTGCGTTGCGCGTAGGGCGGCGTAGCGGCACGCCCGTGGTGTACGAAGTCAGAGCGATTTGCGAGGATGTCGCCGCCGCTCGCGGCACCGGTCGCGGCAGCGGAATGCGTTACCGTCTGATGCGCGGCTTGGAAACATGGGCACTCAAACGGGCTGACACAGTGACCACTATTTGCGAGGGGCTGGGTGGCGAGATTGCGGCGCGTGGCATTCTGCCGGAAAAGGTGACGGTCATCCCCGATGCAGTAGACATCGACGATTTTGCGTTAAGCCGTGTAACTGACGCCACCCTGAAACAGCAGCTCGGGCTGGACGGCGCGCTGGTGCTTGGGTTCGTCGGTTCGTTCTACGAATATGAAGGACTGGCGCTATTGCTGCGCGCGTTGCCGGAAATTGCATTGCATGCCTCGCAGGCGCGTGTATTGCTGGTCGGCGACGGTCCCCAGGAGCCTCAGCTCAAACAGCTCGCTGCTGAACTTGGCGTTGCGGAAAAGGTTGTGTTCGCCGCGCGTGTCAGCCATGAAGACATGCCGCGCTATTACGACCTGATTGACCTGTTTGTGTGTCCGCGCCTGTCAATAAGGTACACCGAACTGGTTGCCCCAATGAAACTACTTGAGGCGATGGCACGGGGCTGCTTGCTTGCGGCCTCAGATGTGGGCGGGCACCGGGAACTCATACGTCACGGAGAAACCGGCGTGTTGTTCAAGGCTGGGGAGCCCGGCGCGCTGGTAGCGGCAGTGATGAATCTTATCAACGCGCGTGACCGCTGGCCAGCCCTGAAGGTGGCGGCGCGGCGTTTTGTCGAGACCGAACGCACGTGGGCGGTCAACGTGGTCCGCTACGAAAACGTCTATGCCAGTGTAATGGGGCAGTCGTGGCGGACATGAGAATTTTGACTTTCAGCACGCTGTATCCCAATGCCGTTCTCCCTAACCACGGCGTCTTCGTCGAAACACGCTTGCGACACCTTCTGGAGAGCGGGCGGGTGGAAGCGCGTGTGGTCGCGCCGGTGCCGTGGTTTCCGTCGGCAAACCCGCGGTTCGGCCGCTATGCCGCGTCCGCCCGCGTATCGCGCGAAGAGAAGCGCTACGGCATCGACGTTATACATCCGCGTTACCTTAGCGTGCCCAAGGTTGGCATGAGCGCGGCCCCATTTTTTTTGGCAGCTGGTGCGCAGTCAGCAGTTAGTGGCATGGTCACTCGCGGTTACGATTTGGACATTATCGACGCGCATTATTTTTATCCCGATGGCGTCGCCGCGGTGATTATCGGAAAGAAGCTGGGCAAACCTGTCGTAATCACGGCGCGCGGAACGGACATCAACCTGCTGCCGCAGTATGCCTTGCCACGCAGGATGATTCTGTGGGCGGCGAGGTGTGCCGTGGCGCTGATTACCGTCAGCAGTGCATTGAAAGCAGCGCTGACGCAACTGGGGGTGGAGAGCGACAAGATCACGGTGCTGCGAAACGGTGTCGATACCCAGTTGTTTCTTCCTACGGATCGCGCGTTGCAGCGGGCGCGCCTGGGGCTCACCGGGACCGTATTGCTGATGGTTGGCAACCTCGTGCCGCTTAAAGGACACGATCTGGTTCTCAGGGCGCTTGCCAAGTACCCAGAAGCCAGTTTGCTGATCATCGGGGAGGGCAGTGAAGAGCGGAATCTGAAAATTCTCGCAGATGAGTTGCAGATACAGGATCGCGTGCGTTTTTTGGGCGCGATGCCGCAACAACAGTTGCCCGCGCATTACGCCGCCGCGGATGCGCTGGTGCTCGCGTCGAGCCGCGAGGGTTGGCCCAATGTGTTGCTGGAAGCGATGGCGTGCGGCACACCGGTCGTAGCGGCCCGCGTGGGCGGTACACCGGAGATCGTGGCGGCTCCCGAGGCGGGCATGCTAATGACCGATAGATCCGTGCCTGGCGTGCTGGAGGCGCTGCAGCGACTGTTCCAGAATTATCCGGATCGGAATTTAACGCGCCGCTACGCCGAGCGTTTTAACTGGGATGACACCACGCGCGGGCAATTGGCGCTGTTCGATCGCATCCTCGGGGACACCACCCCGATGAGCGGCGCCAGGTAGGATTATGTGCGGCATATACGGAATCATCCAACTCGACGGCAAGCCTGCTGATCCATCCCTGTTGCCAAGGATGGGACGCGTGACCTTGCATCGCGGCCCCGACGACGAAGGCATGCATGCCGACGGGCCTTGCGCTATCGGCATGCGCCGGCTGTCTATCATTGATCTTTCAGGAGGCCACCAACCCATCTCAAGCCAGGATGGCCGGGTGTGGCTGGTTTGCAACGGGGAAATCTACAATTTTCGTGAATTGCGGCGTGAGTTGGAAGGGTGCGGACACGCTTTTAAGACTCACTCAGACAGCGAGGTCGTGCTCTATGCCTATTTAGAGTATGGCGACAGCTTTGTCGAGCGCCTGAACGGTATGTTCGGATTTGCCTTGTGGGACGGCGTCCGGCGGCGCCTTCTGGTGGGGCGGGATCGTCTGGGAATCAAGCCGCTGTATGTTGCCAACGACGGCAAGCAGTTAGCTTTTGCTTCGGAAGCCAAGGCGCTGCTCGAATTGCCCGGATTAGACCGGGCACTTGATCCGGCGTCAGTGGCATCGTATCTGCAACTGGGCTATGTGCCGGCGCCCCAGTGTATTTTTCGCGGCATCCGCAAGCTGCCGCCTGCTACTTTGCTGATCGTGGAGGAAGGTCGGGTCGAGCAGCGGCGTTACTGGCGCGTGCCGAATGATGTGGATCGCAGTCTTTCTGAAAGCCAATGGATCGAACGCGTGCGCGCGCGCATGGAACAATCGGTTCGCATGCAGATGGTCAGCGATGTGCCGTTGGGCGCTTTTCTTTCCGGGGGTGTGGATTCGAGCGGGGTTGTTGCATTTATGGCGCGCGCGTCCGCAGATCCCATCAAGACCTATGCCATTGGTTTCGGCGGCAGCCGCGCCGACGAGTATTACAACGAATTGCCCTACGCGCGCCGGGTGGCTGAACTGTTCGGCACCGAGCACCGGGAAATTGTGGTGAAGCCGGACGTGGTGTCACTGTTGCCGCGCCTGCTGTGGCATATGGATGAGCCGGTAGCGGATACCGCGTTCATCACCACCTACCTGGTATCCGAGTTTGCCCGGCGCGACGTTACGGTGATTCTTTCCGGTGTCGGTGGCGACGAATTATTCGGGGGGTACAGGCGCTATCTGGGTGATCACTACCAGAAACAGTTTGAACGACTGCCGCGTTGGGTGCGCGCCGGTGCCAGGGCATTGGGAGAAAAATTACCCAGTGATCGTCATTCATCGGTGCTCAACATGCTGCGCCTGGCGAAGGGCTTTCTTGCCAGCACCGGTCAGAGTTTCGAGGCGCGCTACGGCTCCTATGTGCAGGTATTTTCCCCAGCAGCGACGGGTCTGCTGTTGCGTGGTCAAGGCTACGAACGATACGATGCCGTGGAAGCTGCTTTTCAAATGGCCAAGGGCGACGATGCGTTGAATCGCATGATGGTGGTGGATGCAGAAACGCAGCTCCCCGACGACCTGCTGATGCTTACCGACAAAATGAGCATGGCAGTATCCCTTGAATGCCGTGTGCCTCTGCTCGATCACGAACTGGTGGAGCTTGCGGCGCGCATGCCTGAGCAGGTAAAAGTTCGCAATGGCCGCCTCAAGCACGCCATGAAGTCGGCTCTGACGGACGTACTGCCGCCAGATATTCTCAACCGCAAGAAACGCGGCTTCGGCACGCCCATGGGGGCTTGGCTCAAGACTGACCTAAAGCCGCTGCTGGCACGTATGCTCGATGAGCCGACGGTGGCGAAGCGCGGCTTGTTCGACTATGCCCAGGTGCGCAGCCTGGTGTCGGACCACGAAGCCAACCGAATTGACGGTACCGATCAACTGCTGTCGCTGATGAATCTCGAAATCTGGAGCCGCATCTATCTTGACCGTCGCACGCCCGACGATGTCACGGCTGAATTAAAGGAAGCGCTGGCTTGAAGATCCTTTACCTTTGCCATCGCTTTCCCTTCCCGCCCAAGCGCGGCGGCAAGATTCGGCCGTTCAACATGATTAAGCATCTCGCGGCCACCCACGAGGTGACGGTCGCGTCCATCGCGCGCTCACCCGAGGAGGCGCGGGAGGGGCAGGGCATCGCGCCATTTTGCGCGCGCTTCGAGATGGCGCAGGTCAGCGCTCCGATTCAGGTGGCGCGTATGGTTGCGCGGTTGCCGACGCTGACGCCTTCGTCATTTGGGTTTTTCTATTCCGCGGACCTTGCAGACCGCGTGCGTGCGCTGCTCGGCCGCGAGCGATTCAATCTTATCTTCGTGCATTGTTCGTCGGTGGCTCAATATGTTGAGCACGTGCGCGACACGCCGAAGATTCTCGATTTCGGTGATATGGATTCGCAGAAATGGCTCGAGTACGCGCGCTACAAACCGTTCCCGCTGTCCGCGGGTTATTGGCTCGAGGCGAAAAAGCTGGAGCGCGAAGAAAGGCGGCTTGCCCGCCGGTTTGACCTGTGCACCGCGACCACGCGCGCCGAGTGGGAAACGCTCGAAAGCTACCGCACGGGCGTGGTCACGGACTGGTTTCCGAATGGCGTTGACAATGCCTACTTTGCGCCGTCTGGAGTCGAGTACGATCCTGATACAATCTGCTTCGTCGGCCGCATGGATTATTACCCCAATCAAGAGTGCATGTTCGATTTTTGTGCCAATATTTTGCCGCGTATCCAGGAGCGCCGTGCACAGGTAAAACTCCTGATCGTCGGTGCGGATCCGTCTCCCGCGATAAAGAAGCTGGGCGAACTGAAGGGCGTGACAGTCACCGGTTCGGTGCCTGATGTGCGCCCCTACCTCGAACGCTCTGCGCTGATGGTGGCGCCGCTCAATATTGCGCGCGGCACGCAAAACAAGATTCTGGAGGCGATGGCGTGCGGCGTCCCGGTGGTAACGAGCGGTATTGCCGCGGGAGGCGTGGACGCAGTCGCCGGGGAGCATTTCGCAACGGCTGCCAGTTCCGAAGAACACGTGCAGGCAATTCTGCGCATCTTGGGCAATTCCGTGGAGCGGAGACGCTTGGCTGTCGCTGGCCGGGAACGCATGCTGTCGCACCACTCGTGGCACCGGTCAATGCAGCGCCTTGACCTGATCATCGAGCGCTGCCTGCGGGCTCCGAATTGCGTAACAACAAACATGACGCCCGAACCGGGCCGTCGGGAGGTTGGCTGAATTATGTGGGGAAGATTCGTCGATTTTCTGCGCTGTCCATCGTGTAAGGGGCCGCTCGATCTTGCGCCGTTCGAGCAAACCAGCTCGGATATTGCGCCCGAGTTCGAAGCGCTCGCGCACAAGCGGGGTGTTCTCGACGCGCGTTTTCGGCAGTACGTTGAGTCTGGGTTGCTGCTGTGCTCGCCATGCAGGGCCATGTTTCCGGTTATGGACGGGCTGCCGATCCTGCTGTGCTACACGGCAGCCATGCACGTGAACTTTCTTCAGCGCCACGCGGGACGGGCGCTCGAACCGTATACGGGTTATCGGTTCCTCGAGACCGAGCCTGCGAGCGGTGAACGCGCGGTCATGGATTCGTTTTCGAAGGAATGGCTCGATTACGACTACGACGGCGTTATATGGGAAATGAACTACCAGGATCACGAGACCCGTTTCCTCAAGGAGATCGGGCCAGCATTGAGCGAAGCGGACGCGCGCAGTTTTCTGGAGGTCGGTTGCGGGCTCGGGATTACCACGTATCTGGCGCAGAAGAATTCCAACGTCGACGCTGTCGGACTCGACCTGAGCCTGGCGGTATGGAAGGCATGTCGGCACTACCGCAACAACCCGTTTCTGCATTTTGTGGAGGCGTCCGTATTCTCGATGCCGTTCGTGCCCGGGACGTTTGATCTGATCTATTCTCGCGGCGTGCTGCACCACACCGTTTCCACCGAAAAGGCATTTGACATGGTAGTGCCGCTGTGCCGGGCCGACGGGACGGTTTACCTGTGGGTATACGGAGTGGGCTCGATTCGGGAGACGGTTTTTCGGCGGGCCGTGTATGCACTGGAGCGCGTGATCCGGCCGGTACTTAGTGCCAGTCCAAACTCGCTCCCCGCAAAAGTCTTCCTTACCGCGATGGGGGCCGGCTACGTGGTGTTCAATGGTGTGCGGCGGATGTTCAGCCCGACCATCCAGCCGCTCACCCTGTCGCGCGGCGTGCACGCGGCCCGCGACCGTTTCACACCCAAATATGCCTATCGTCACGAAGTGAGCGAGGTCACCAGTTGGTTTAAGCGCCTTGGCTGCGAAGAAATCGAGGTGGTTGACTGGAAGGCCATGCCACCTGCTGACTACGACGATTATCGGCGCAACGTAGGCGTGCGCGGGAAGTTGCGTGCCGAACCCCGGCCCCTGAGCCGTGAACATGGCGGGTGATCGCAAGGGGATGGTGTTCATTTCGTGGGCGCCGTTCTGCAGCCGCAGCGACAGTATTGCCTCGCGCCTCGACGGCAAATCGTTCATGGTTTACTCGCCCGGATTCGGCAGCCATTACCTGACCGTGCCGTTTAAGTATCTATCGCAGACGTTCAAGAGTCTGCGCATCCTGTTCCGTGAGCGCCCTCGCATCGTCTATGTCATGACGCCGCCGGTGTTCGCGTGCCTGCCTGCCTGGATCTATTCCCGGCTGACGGGCACATCGTTCGTTATTGACGCGCATACCGGCGCATTCGTCGACCCGCGCTGGACACCATTGCTGTTCGTCCACAAATGGTTCAGCCGCGCGGCGCGGACGACTATCGTTACCAATGAGTTCATGCAGGGCATCGTCAGAGAATGGAACGCCGACGCGACCATTGTAAGGGATGTTCCGGTGTGCTTCGCGGAGCCCACTCACCCCAAGCTCGAGGGGGCGTGCAACATGACCATGGTGTGCACCTTCACCCGGGATGAGCCCATCGAGCTGTTCTTCCAAGCGGCCGCGCGGCTGCCCGAGATTCATTTCCACGTCACCGGCAATTATCGCCGGGCGGAGGCCGGTGTCTTGGCGATGAAGCCGGACAACGTGAGGTTGACCGGATTTCTTCCCGATGCGGATTACGTAGGATTGTTGCTTGCCTCCGATGCGGTGCTGTCGCTGACGACTCTGGATAACACCATGCAGCGCGGCGCGTACGAAGCGGTATACTTGGGCCGTCCGGTTGTAACGTCGAATTTTGATCTATTGCGCAGGCATTTCCACAAGGGCACCGTGCATGTGGATAATGCGGTTGACGACGTCGTCGCAGGTGTGCGGCGCATGCGCGATAACATCGCGCTTTTTCGTGCCGAAGTGGAGGAGCTTCGCAGCGAACACCTCGAGGAATGGGGTCGGGTGGCGGCGGCGTTGCGAGTCATGGCATCGAAGAAAATCTGAGCGACCAATGGTTACCAAGTTTCTGAAACGAGTCGCCGCGCATCTTCCGAATTCATTGCAGCAAGAGTTGCGCCGGCTGTTTTTCAGCCGGCAGATCAAACGTCGCCGCTTCATTGAATTGCTTTGTAAGCAATCTGAACGCGAAACAACCTGATTTTCTTTTGCGTGAAACAAGGAGTGCATTATGAGGATTAGCATTTTCGGTCTGGGCTACGTCGGCGCCGTATCGCTGGCATGCCTTGCCCGGGACGGCCATTCGGTGATCGGTGTTGACGTCGATACAGCCAAACTTGAACTGATACGCACCGGCAAGACGCCGGTCGTCGAGGAAGGCATGGTCGATCTGATGACGCAGGTGGCGGCGAGTGGCCGGGTCTCGGTAACCACCGATGTGGTTCAGGCGGTGCTGGGTTCGGATATGTCGTTGATCTGCGTTGGCACACCCTCTGCGCCCAATGGTAGTCAGGACCAGTCGGCCATACTCAATCTCGCACGCGATCTGGGCCGCGCGATGCGTGATAAACCGGGCGATCACGTTTTTGTGTTCCGTTCCACGCTGGTGCCCGGCACCGTTGAGGAAGTGCTGAAACCTATCATCGAACAGGAGTCTGGCAAGAAAGATGGCGAGGGATTCCACGTCTGCTTCCAGCCCGAGTTCCTGCGCGAAGGCACCTCGATCCGGGATTACGACAAGCCGCCGTACACCATCGTCGGCGCCAACACCGATGCGCCCGTCGCGCGCCTGCGCGAGCTATTCGGCCATCTGCCGTGCGAAATCCACGCGACTTCCATCCGTGCCGCAGAAATGGTCAAGTACTGCTGCAATAATTTTCATGCCCTGAAAATCACGTTTGCCAATGAGACCGCGCGCTTGTGCGAAGCGCTGGGCGTCGACGCGTTCGAGGTAATGGACCTGGTGTGCAAGGACCGGCAATTGAATATCTCACCGGCCTATCTCAAGCCGGGCTTTGCCTTCGGCGGCTCGTGCCTGCCCAAGGATTTGCGGGCGACAATTTACATGTCCAAGATGCGCGATGTTGATTTGCCACTGCATGCCGGCATTATGCAATCCAATCGCATTCATATTGATCATGCGATCGCCAAGGTGCTGGCCAGCGGCAAGCGGCGCGTGGGGATGATCGGGCTCTCGTTCAAGACGGGTACCGACGATCTGCGCGAAAGCCCTCTGGTGCTGCTGGCTGAGCACTTCATCGGCAAGGGGCTCGCGTTGCAGGTATACGATCCGGAAGTGCACCTGTCACGGCTGCTCGGCGCGAATAGGCGGTTCATCGAGCAGCATGTGCCCCACCTCGGTTCGCTGATGCACGGCGATATCGAGGGCGTTATCGCCGAGTCTGACCTGCTTGTCGTCGGGTTGAGCGATACGCGCATTTTCGAAGCCCTGGCGCAGCATGTGCGCGAGGACCAGATTGTGCTGGACCTGGTAAATATTCCGCACCGGGAGACGTTGCGCGGAAAAGTGACTGGGTTGTGCTGGTGAGAAACCAGCGCTAACAAAGTCGCGTACACCAAGTTAACATCAATCGGTGTTTGCTCGTTGCGCTAGCAGCTTGGCGGATTACGAAGGTAATTCACTGGTTCTGTGCATGCTATGAATGTACATGAAATTATTAAATACATTTTAAATCAAATACTTATATAAATTTATGATCTCAATTCCGATAGAGTTATAGCTAATTAGTAATTGTAGAGATGATTACTTACGCATGACAAAGAATAATCATGAAAGCCGTCAGCGGAAATCTTGGGATCACACCCGAAGAGCCAAGTTACAAGCGTGCAGGGGTTCTCGCCATGCGTGAATTCAGAAAAAGCCCAATTACAACGCATCTGTATGGATCGTGACAGAGCGTAAGCATGGAAAAAAAAGGTTCGAACGACCGCGAGGAGAAGACCACATCATCCGTTCCGTCACTGCGGAGCGCGATGATCAAGGGCTCGCTATGGATGGTGGCCATGCGGTGGAGCGTGCGTGGCATTGGCCTGGTCAGCACGCTTATGCTGGTACGGTTGCTGCAGCCAGAAGATTTTGGCTTGATGGCGATGGCGATGATCGTCGTCGGGATGATGGACGTCATGTCGTCATTCGGAGTGGACCTTGCCCTTATCCGGATGCAGAATGCTCGCCGCGAGCATTTCGATACGGCCTGGACCATCGGAGTCATTCAGGGAGTCGCGATTGCCTTGGTGCTTGTTGCGATTGCCCCTTTCGCGGCGGACTATTTTCGCGAGCCGCGTGTGGTCGCCGTGCTGCAGGTGCTGGCGGTCGGCACGGTGATCGGCGGCTTCTCCAACATAGGGGTGGTGCTTTTCCGGAAGAATCTCGAATTCGATCGGGAATTCCGTTTTATGGTTGCGCGCAAGGTGATCAGCTTTGTAGTCACACTGGCCTGCGCGCTGGTGTGGCGCAACTACTGGGCGCTGGCTGCAGGTTTCGTGACAGGGCAACTCGGAGGCGTGATCTTGAGCTATCTGGTACACTCGATGCGCCCGCGTTGGTCGCTGGCAGCGGTACGCGAGTTGTGGTTGTTCTCGCAATGGATGCTGGTGATCAACATCGGAAATTATCTATACGACCGTATCGACGAAATCATCGTCGGCCGGATCGGCTCTTCGCACCAGCTCGGCCTGTACTCGGTGTCATCAGAAATTTCCAGCCTGCCGACCACGGAATTGATTTTCCCCTTGTCGCGTGCACTGCTGCCGGGGTTTGCGCAACTGGTGACGGAGCCCGAACGCCTCATCGCTGCCTACCTCAGCACCGTGGGGTTCGTGGCATTGTTGGCGATCCCCGCAGGCGTCGGGGTCGCTGCAATCGCGTCTGACCTGGTAACGGTTATGCTGGGCCCCAAATGGATGGCGGCGAAGTCCTTGATCGAATTGTTAGCCTTCTACGGCGCGATTCGGGCTATCTACGGAGGCGCTGGCAGTCTGTTGGTAGTATTGAATCGACTGCGCTTCCTGGCGGCGTTGACCTGGTTCCAGGTAGCTGTGCTTGTGGTCGGTGCGTACTATGGTGGAACGCTGCGTGGCGTGCCCGGTGTGGCCGAGGCGAAAGTAGCTGCCGCAGTGGTTTATGGAGTGATGCTGTTTGGCGCCATCTGTTGGGCGACCTCAATTCGATGGCGCGACATCGGAAACGCACTGTGGCGACCCGTAGTGGCAAGTGCAACAATGGGCTATGTTATTTCCGTGTCTCACCACGCCATATTTACAGCGCCACTGCCCTCGGCACTCGTGGATATTTCTGTGGGTGTAATGACCTATACCATATCGGTATTGGTGTTCTGGCAACTTGCGGGACGCCCGCATGGACCTGAGCAATTCATACTCGAGACATGCGTGGCCCGATTGAAAGCAGGTAAGCAGGCGTAGCTGGCCATGCTGAGATATAAACCTGTCGACGGTGTGCCTGGAATCCAGATGAATGCAGCTGTTTCGATAATTATTCCAACGACAGGTGTCGCTGCGCGTGGGGACATGTTACGGCGTGCCATTCGAAGTATTCTCGATCAGGATTGGGAAATGATTGAGGTGATTGTCGTTGTAAATGGCAGTCGGTTTGATCGGGTGGTTTTTGACGAGTTAGGCGCGAATCCGAAAATCAGAGTCGTTTATCAGCAGGAGCTAAGCTTGCCTTTGGCGCAGCGGCGCGGTCGATTGGAGATTTCCACCCCGTTCTTTGGCTTTCTGGATGATGATGACGAGTATCTTCCGGGTGCGATTCGCATCCGAATTGAACCAATGCTCGCGGAACAGGCAATCGATGCTGTCGTGACTAACGGGGTACGCAAAACCGGATCGGAGGAATCCCCTTGCTTTGCGGATTTTGAATCCGCCAGAATGGATCCACTTTATGCGCTGATATCGTCCAATTGGCTGGCATCTTGTGGCGGGCTATTTAGAGCGACCTCTATAACGGAAGATTATTTCGACGGAAAAACCCATTACTTCGAATGGACGACGATTGCGCTGCGAATAGCATATGAAAAGAAGAAATTGCTGTTTTTAGATCAACCAACCTTTCGCATCAACGTTATTCCCGGGTCCCTATCGTCAAGCGACGAATATCGCATGGCTACAGTGAGTTTTCTTGAGTCTGTCTTGTGCCATTCGTTACCGGATCAGGTCCGCAGAGGCATGCGCAGAAAATTATCGGCCGCATACCATACTCTTTCGGAGTTCAACCGCGCTGCTGGTCGGATTGGGGAGGCACGCAGATACCATTTGCGAAGTCTCGTGTTGCCTGGAGGCCTCAAGTATCTGGCATATTCCAGGTATCTAATCTACAGGCTCGGGCCTCCAAAGATTGGAGATAGTGGAAATGGATAGATGCTCCTTCGAGGAACCCGGCCGAAATGATTCGACCTTGCCGCTAGAGGGACTACCACTATGAGCGAACAAAAGTCGATCGATGACCAGAAAGATTACTATAATCAATATTGGGCGCAGCGTTCTCGTACCTTGAACTCACACGAAATTCTGCGGTTAAGCCGGATTCTGGAAGAGCTGAGTATTTTATCGGAGGAGGCGAGACGTAAAAAGCTCGATTTGCAAATTTGTGATTTTGGATCGGGCTGGGGATGGCTCTCAAACTATTTGTCTGCCTTTGGAAGTGTGCTAGGCGTCGAATTGTCGGACGACGCTGTAAGACAGGCGCAGCAGGATTTTCCGCATGTCGAGTTTGTTTGTGCGGACATAACGAAATGGCGGCCGGGGCGCCAGTTTGATCTGTTGGTATCTTCTGAGGTGTTGGAACACGTGCCGGACAAGCAGGCATTCTTCACTACCGTAAGAGAAGTTCTGCGTCCGGATGGATGGTTAATACTTACAACCCCCAACAAGAAAGTTCAGAAAGAATGGGATATGACCAATGGCACGGGCCAACTCATTGAAAACTGGTGTTCGGTGGATGAATTGCGCCGACTGGCCGTTGGTTTCGAAATTATTGACCACCGCACGTTCTTATTTGATTTTAGCTACTGTGGAAAGTTCAGGTGGCTAAGCGCACCGAAGGCCCATTACATACTCAGAGTGGCTGGATGTTTTTCCTTATACGATTACTTTAGACGCATTTTCGACTTAGGTTTGTATCAAGTAATGCTGGCGAGAAAAAAATCCTGAAACGGTGCTCTGTCAATCGCAGATCGATTTTTGCGGCTAGGCCTCCTTGACAATGGCGTATATTCCGAATGATTTACTTACCGTATGAGGATACAACATCGGCATTCTTATCTTGCGGTAGTCGATCGTTTATGGGTATGAATAACTCTTGCACAATCTTAAAATCGTCTGCGATGTATGCCAAAAATGCCGCATTTGATTGTTCGCTAACCTGACCATGTCGCTAAGAGACATTCTACTTTTTGCCGTAATTCTGGGCTCGATTCCCTTCATCTTACGCAGACCCTACGTTGGGGTTCTTGTGTATGTGTGGGTGAGCGTAATGAACCCGCATCGGCTGACGTGGGGATTTTCCTACGACTTTGAGTTTGCGTTCATCATCGCTATTGTGACTTTGATAAGCGCTGTAGTCAGCAAGGACTTAAAACGTCCGCCCGTAAATGCCCTCATTGTAACGTTGGTTCTGTTCATCGCATGGACGGGCGTGAGTACGATATTAGCGTTGAACTTCGACAGTTCATTTGAGAGATGGAAGACGTTGATGAAAACCCAGCTCTTTGTGTTTCTCATTCTCATGTTGTTCCACACGAAAGAGCAGGTGCGCCAGTTGATCTGGGTGCTCGTGCTTTCCATCGCGTTTTATGGTACCAAGGGCGGTGTCTTTATCTTGCTCACGGGAGGTGAAAACCGGGTGTGGGGCCCGCCGGGAAGCAACATTGAGGACAACAATGCGCTTGCGGTCGCTATAATCATGATGATCCCCATGATGCGGTATCTGCAACTTACGACGCCGCACAAATATGTGCGCTGGGGGCTGACTGCCATGATGCTGCTTTGCGGCGTTGGTGCGCTCGGGTCGTACTCCCGCGGAGCGCTGGTGGCAGTGATCGCGATGGTTACTGTCCTGTGGTGGAAGTCCCAGCATAAACTGTCCGTGACACTGGTTTTTGTCGTTGCAATACCCCTGATGTTCTCTTATATGCCAGAACGCTGGTACCAGCGGATGGATACGATAGTTAATTTCGAGCAGGGCAGTTCCTCGAGCATGAGTATGAGGCTTAACTCATGGGGCACCATGTTCAACATTGCGGCTGACAGGCCTCTCGTCGGCGGCGGGTTTGACGTGGCAACGGCTGCGGTCTACCAGAAGTACTCACCGGATCCCAGCTTCCCGCCTCAGGTGGCACACAGCATTTATTTCCAGGCCATGGGCGAACACGGGTTTGTTGGCTTTGCACTTTACCTGTTGCTGTTGTTCACGTTCTGGCGGCATTCCGGCACATTGGTGCGATTAGCCAGAGGACAACCACGTCTCGCGTGGGCTGGGGAGTACGGTCGAATGATGCAGGTCAGCATTGTCGGATTCGCCGTGGGCGGTGCTTTTCTCAGCCTGATAAATTTCGATGTACCGTATTACCTGATGGCTGCGACAGTCGCCGCCTGCGCCGTAGTTTATCGGGATTTGCAGCACGAGGGGGCATCTACGCCAGCGCTGGCGATTCAATCAACGCCATTGGGCGGCATGCGCGCGGATCGGTCATCCAAGGCGCGTGGCAGCTAGGTTTGGAGCTATACTTTGGTGAAGGGTTTACGCATTTTATGGTCGTGTCCTCGAGAAGGCGCAGACTTTTTATAGTCCATCGTGAAACATGAAGAATTTTAATATGCGGTGCGCACACCTGCTCCTGGCGGGCTTCAGTCTTCTTGTGGCTGGTTGCGAAGCAGATACAACCGCTGCCACAGACTTCCCCCTGTCCGCCGCCGCCGTGGATTTCAACAAACGGTGTAAACAGCCGGGAGTGATCAAGTGTGTGGGTTTCGACCAGTCCGGCGATATCAAGGGCCAGTATGGTCAGCCTTCAGGCATCATGACCGGCGCCAGAGAACCTACTCTCGACACCAACATAAAAGCGTCTGGCGTTAGCTCTCTCAAGTTCACGGTGCCGTCACAATCGGGCGCGAACACTTCTGGGTCATACTTCACGAACTTTGCTGATGATTTGTCCGTGCAATTCGGTGAAAATCAGGAATTCTTCGTGCAGTGGCGACAGCGCTTTAGTCGCGAGTTTCTCACGACCCAATTCCGAGGAGGGCAAGGCTGGAAGCTTGCGATCATTACCACTGGAGACCAACCAAGAAAACCATACGCATCCTGTACTGCAATTGGAGTAGTAGTGCAAAGTTATTACCAAAAGGGATTCCCTATTCTGTATAACTCATGTACCGGGTCGACTTCACACGGGCCATATCACATGTTTCAGGAGGCCCTTCCGTCCGACTTCAAGTTGCAGAACTGGCGACCTGCGCCGTACTGTCTTTATTCACAGGTGCGCAGTTCCTTTTTTTCGCCAACCGGAAACTGCTTCGGATATGCCGCCGATGAGTGGATGACATTTCAGGTGAGGATCAAGACCGGTCCCCGGGTTAAAGATGAGTTTGTCGATAGTTACGTGAGCTTCTGGATGGCGCGCGAGAACCAACCCTCCGAGCTGATAATCAACTGGGGCCCTTATAATTTGACAGCAGGGAACCCTGCCGATAATCAACGATTCGGGAAAGTTTGGTTACTCCCTTACCACACAGGCAAAGATCCTACGGAAGCGCATCCTGTAGCCTATGTGTGGTACGACGAACTCATCATCTCGCATTTTAAAATTGCTGATCCCGAAAGCATCGGTCTACGTAAGTAAAGGGGTGAAGGCCGCCGCCGGGGCGATGGTGGCACACACTGTGATCGTTCGATGCAATGTTAAAACGTTGGACTAGAACCTCCACTCTCAATACTGATTGATGAGATACAACTGGAACAATTCACCTGCGGTTATGTAAGCAAAATTCAGGACCACGGATGGGGTACTTCAATCTGCCCCTTGTACTTGCTTCAACAAAATAATTGCGTTGTATACGGCAAGTATTTGAAGCCACTCCAATGGCAGGTCAAACTGCGAACATGAGCAGCCAATGCCTTGGTCCTGTTGCCCCGACCGAGTTCAAGAACTGATATTTCGTGCCAGCCATTACTTAGCTTCCGGAGAATGACACGTTCAATCTCCCGTCCCGGCTTAGAAGAGAGCATTCGCCCATAGAGATCAATCCCGCTTTGGCAAAACAGGGGTGACTTACTCAATGAACCGGGGGTATCATGGTAGCGAAACGTCGGAACGTTGGTCACACCGATAGTCTTCTTGGCAATGGCCAGTCGGAAGGCCAGCCATGTCCATTCCATGTAAGGGTGTGGATCCTCATAATAGCTGATGGGCACGGAAGATGACCGGAAGAGGTGATTGCAATTATGAAGCCAATTCTCTTGAAACAACTCCTTGAGAGGATTGTCACTAACGTTCGCTAAACGTGTGTAAAGCAACCGATCAGCGCCACTGCCACACTGGTATCCGTTCGTCACAACTAAGTCTACTGTCTTGTCCTTTCGCATAATGCTCAGTCTAACGTCCAAGGCAGCAGGTAAATACTCGTCATCATCATCAAGAAACGAATAGAACTCTGTTTTGACATCACGGCGTCCCGAAAGGTGCGCCTTGCACAACGATCCATCCACGATTTGCAAGATGTCAACATCACGACGCGTTCTAAGGTTTTCAAGCAATTCGGCATCAAATCGCTGACCATTGACAACTATCAACACCCTTACGGGTTCCGTCGATGCATGATGAATGGACTGGATGGCGCGAAGTAGATTGTCTTTCCTTTTCGCTTCGCATAAAGTCGGGATAATTGTCGTAATAATCATGAAAAATCGCTGATATACATGTTGATAAAAAATATTCTCCATATACTCCGTGCAAGCCTGCCATATCGTAAGCGATTCGGCAATATCCGCGGCATCTCGTTTTGGTTTAGCGTTCGCCGAGACTACACTCTTGCAAAGAACGTTTTGTATTGTGTCAGCGTACCGCAACTGGTGCACAAACTTTGGTTACGTGCAGGGACAAGTGACTTGGAAGTTTTTAAGCAGGTAGTTTGTTCAGGTGAAACTGATTTTAACCTAGGATTTATTCCTCACTTCATTGTCGATGCTGGAGCGAACATAGGTTTATCTAGCGTCGTGCTTGCCTCTCGATATCCTCGATGCAAGATCATTGCTCTTGAAGTTGATACATCAAATTACCAGTTATTGTGTCGAAACGTGTCTAAATATCAAAATGTAATACCGGTAAGAAAGGCACTTTGGAGCACTGACAGTTACGTAAAGATTACCAATCCAAATGCGGAGCCATGGGCGTTTCGTGTCATCGAAGCCGATACGGGCGATCCTGACTCAGTGATTGCGGTATCTCTGAGTACCTTGCTCGCGGAGAACGATGAAACAGAGATTAGCTTGTTGAAAATAGATATTGAGGGAGCAGAGCTGGAGCTATTTCGGAATCGACCGGAATATTGGATCAACAAATTGAAGGTACTTGCGGTTGAATTACACGACAGATTTCAACCGGGTTGTTCAGCAGCTTTTGAAGAGCTACTATCTGGACGTAGCTATAAGGAATATGCGCAGGGGGAGTATCGCGTCATTCATTTTGCTTGAGTGATCAAAGTCCGATTTAACGAACGGATAAGTCAGGATCATTAAGCGGCCTGCGCGTACTGCTGATAATAATGCCGCTCGAACTTGGCGGGTGAGAGATTGTTCAGAAGCACGTGAGGCCTGATCCGGTTATAGAACACCTCGATGTAATCGAACAGGTCGCTGCGGGGCTGCGCTCGCGTGGAGTATCGAATGCCGTGCTGCTGTCTTACCCGTTTTGCAATTCGATTCATCTTGGACCTCTTTTAGTTGATAAAATACCATTACCTTATCCATCCAGAAAATCAGGCCTCGTTCATATGGCTTTCCGAATTGGGGAATTCTGATAATTTGAGGTGAATGCCTTAGTTATAGTATGCCCTTAGCATAGATCGTTAACTGCGTGACAGACCTACAATTCGAAGGGGCCACTCGATGGCAACGCCACAAATCCTCATTACTGGAGGCGCGGGTTATATCGGCTCGCACATGGTGAAGACCTTGCTTGACGCCGGTTTTGACGTCGTCACAGTAGATAACCTCAGCGGCGGATTCCGCGATGCGGTGACAGGCGGAGAATTCGTGCACGGTGACATTTCAGATGTGCAATTCATTAACGATGTGTTGACACAGCGCCGCGTGTCTGCCGTTATTCATTTCGCATCATTCATAGAAGTGGGCGAATCCGTGACGGATCCCAGTAAGTATTATTGCAACAATCTCACCAACACGTTGCTGCTACTCGACACCATGCGTAGCTGTGGCGTAAACAATTTTATCTTTTCATCGAGTGCTGCCGTCTACGGCGAGCCGGAAACAGTGCCGATACCAGAGTTCCATCGAAAATTGCCACTCAGCCCTTACGGCCGTTCGAAGTGGATGGTAGAGCAGATACTGTCGGACATGAATCGCGCATACGATTTCAAATCGGTGAGCCTGCGCTATTTCAATGCCGCAGGTGCGCATCCATCCGGTCTGCTGGGAGAGAGGCACGAACCCGAAACTCATCTAATCCCGCTTGTACTCCGGGTCGCCTCAGGTGCCGCTCCGGACGTCAAGGTATTTGGAAATGATTACGACACACCCGACGGAACCTGTATTCGAGACTATGTGCACGTAGTTGATCTATGTCAGGCACATCTGCTTGCGCTGGAAAGTTTGCTTGGCGGAGGTGATAGCGCAGCCTTCAATCTAGGCAACGGTAACGGGTTTTCGGTGCAGGAAGTAATCGCTACTGCGGAGCGGGTTACTGGCCGCACCATTCCTGTGATAGCTGCACCCCGTCGCGCAGGAGACCCCGCGCGACTGGTCGCTGACTCCTCGCTGGTGCGCGCTTGTCTCGCGTGGCAACCGCGCTATGATCGACTCGACACCATAATCGAGCATGCTTGGAGTTGGGCGCAGAAGTTCCATAGTGCCTGTTGATCCTGAGCGCGACCAAGCCGCTCGTGTTTGTTTGTTCGGGGATGGATTGCGGATGCGCACCGCGGAGGTTGTTGTAATCCTTATGTTATGATTTGATTAAACTGATCGATTCAGCTTGGGTCTGGCAAGGTCCCGATCTGCGTGAGCGGTCAAGGCTATGGCCATCGAGGGACAATGCCGAACCTTGTAGGTATTTGGAATCCGGATTTATCCGAGAGTTCCGTTGAGCGCATTCTCGCCAGCCAACTGGGACGCGTACGCGTCCCGCACATTGTATATACCGATTACGTTGCAGTATTTTCCGGATTTGGAATGGCCTTGCAGGACCATGGTCTGCTGGAGAATGGGCCGCAGCCGGTGTTCAGCGATGACCGACAGACGGCGCTTCTACTCGATGGCGAAGTTAACAATGCCGCGGAGTTGCAGCAACAGTTTTCCTCCGAACTGCCCCAAAAATCCCTGACACCGCCTGACGTCTGCTTACATCTGATTCTCCAGCACGGGCCCGACATCGCGCGGCTTTTCAATGGGTTCTTTTGCCTTATTGTCTATGAGCAAACTGCGCGCCGTGTAACGATTATTTCAGATCGTTGCGGCGCAAGGTCATTGTTTTACGTACGAAGGCAGAATGCCGTGCTTTTCGCTACGGAGCTGAAAGCATTAGCCGTTGCCGATCCGTCTCCGCGAAAAATTGATGAGGTCGGCGTTTTCGAACTGTTCTGTTACGGAACGCACTTCATGGATCGCACGTGGATGGACGGCTATCTGCGTTTGCCACCGGCATCGGTATTGACAGCGGATCCCACGCAGTTCGGAATCAGGCGATACTGGACTTATCGCTACGACGAGTCCTCGCCAAAACTAGACCAGCAGACTTATGCCGCGGTGTTCGGAATACTGCTTGACCGCGCTGTAGAGCGGTGCATGCGTGGCACGCGGCGGATTGGCATGTTTCTTAGCGGTGGATACGACAGCCGTTCAGTCGCGGCCGCCATACACAGATACAGGTGCCCGCTGCCCGCATTTACGTTTGGTCTGCCCGAATCGCGGGACGTTCGATTTGCGGCGATGTTGTCCAACCATCTCGGTCTGGAGCATCATATTTTGAATCGACAGGGCGCCTATCTTTTAAAAAACTGCCAGGCGATCGTGTGGCGCACCGAAGGGATGATGACGTTCGCCAATGCCACCTCAATCCAGTGGCATTCCGAACTGAAGCAGAAAATGGACATCATTCTCACCGGATTCTTGGGTGAGTTCAGCGGTTCCCACACTTGGCCCGCGCTTTTGCTCGCGCGGTCCCGGCAGGCGGCGATTGGAGCCATATTCAACCGTTTCCTCGCGCCCAAGCTGGGCATTGCGGAGCGAATTTTCCAGCCTGCGTTCTTCGCCCGGACTCTGGCCGCCTCGCGTGAGAACTTCTACAAAAGCTTTGATCTGGTCGAAGGCGACCACCCAATGAACGTGGCGGACAGCTGGAATGTCCTACACCTGCAGCCCCGAGGAACATTCCACGCGCCGGCAGTAGATCGGCACAGATTCGAGATGCGGGCGCCGCACACCGACAATGATCTGGTGGATTTTTTGCTCAGTATTCCGCCCTATGCACGCCTGGAGCAGCGCGTGTACAAGAAAATGATTGCGTATTGCTTTCCCGACATTCGGGACGTGCCATGCACCAACAGCGCCCGTCCCATTGACCCGAACTTCGTGCGGGAATATGTGCGGATGGCGAGTGCGTATGTGGTGAGGAAAGCTTCCGCAGCATTGCAGAAACCTTTTTCGCGACAGTCTGCGTTGGGACGGGAATTCCGCGATCTCAGTCAGGACTTCCGTGCCGAGCCTGAGTTGATTGAGCGGATACTGCAGCCACTGCTTGGCGTTGGCATTCTACCGGAATCGATTTTCAGGCGCGATGGGATTGAAGGGCTTATCGACGAGCATTACAGCGGAAATGGAAGTCACGAACACACGATAGGGCTGCTGATCTCATTGGGACTTGCAATGAAATGCTTCTTGTATGATGACCTCGCCGATGCGCCGCAAGATATGTACAGTGCCTGATGACATCAACTCGGAGAGACGCGTTGTTCCGATTTATTGGCGATCTGATTTCTCCTCCCGGTGGCCGGGGTAGACTCAACGTCCTCTATTATCACAGAGTGCTGGCAGTACCCGATCCCATTCTGCACGACGAGATCGACGCGGCGACTTTCGAGCGGCACATGGCGCTGATTGCGGCGGAATTCAACGTACTCCCTCTGAGCGAGGCCTGCGCACGGCTGTCAAGTGGGCATCTGCCGGCACGCGCCGCATGCATTACATTTGACGATGGCTATTCGGATAACGAGCAAGTTGCATTGCCGATACTCAAACGGCTCGGATTGCCGGCGACGTTCTTTGTGTCCACTGGATTCTCCGATGGCGGCATCATGTTCAACGACGGCGTGATCGAGGCCGTGCGCCGCGCGCCGGCAGGTACGCATGATTTGTCCGCGTTGGGCTTGGGCTGCCATAGCTTGGGCGAGGGCGCAACCCGGCGGGTGGCGGTCGATGCACTGCTGGCCCAGATCAAGTACCTTCCTGCGGGCGAGCGCACTTTGCTCGTCAGACGGATTGCCGAGACAATGCAGTCGACGCTGCCGAATAATCTGATGATGCGTCCGGCGCAGATAAAGCGACTCCACGATGAAGGCATGGATATTGGAGGACACACTGTCACGCATCCAATTCTGAAGGTGCTCGACGAACAGCAAGCACTCGCCGAGATCGTCGGCGGCAAGCGTCGCCTCGAGGAAATCACTGGCGCGCCGGTCACGTTGTTCGCCTATCCGAACGGGAAGCCGGGCCGGGACTATGGCCCTCGGGACGTGGAACTTGTCAGGCAAGCGGGCTTTGCTGCCGCAGTGTCCACCGTGCTCGGCGTCGCCCATCGCGGCAGCGATCTTTTCCAGTTACCGCGTTTCCTCCCGTGGGATAAAAATCCACGCTGGCTCGGGCTCCGCTTGCTCGGTAACTGCGTGCGCAGCGCGCTGACATGAACGCCTCAGAGCCCACTACAGTCTTGCAAGACCAGCGCAGTAATGTTTGAGCGATTAAGTGAGATATATGACCAAACTGGCGCAATGTCCGAAGGGCAAGTATTTTCGAGTGCGAAAGCCTTAGGTACCGAGCAACTCACTTTTCGGCAGGGGATTGCGGCGTTTCCGCTTGCGGAGCAGGCAGCGGGGCGTTCTCTTGGGCGGGTTGTTTGGGAACTGCTGGTTTTCGCGATGGTTGAGAAGCGGCGTTGGATTTGCCGCTGGTGCCGCCGAGTTCGCTAAGGCGCCGAGTCAGCGCCCTTGCATCCGGCGAGGACGATAGGCCTCGTTCCAGCACTTCCCGCGCCATTTTTATATTGCCGGTTTGTTTGTAATGGTCGCTCATTGCGGCATAGGGCGGCCAGTAATCCGGTTTGAGCGTGATCGCGCGCTCAAGCTCCGGGATTGCAAACTGGGCTCTACCGAGAGCAATCAGACTTTCGCCCTTCTTGGTCAGGAATTCCGGCATCATCTTCTCACTCGGTGCCGAGTGTCCGATAACATAGTCAAATTCCGCGATGGAGTTCTCCAGGCGGCTATTACGTTCTTGCGCGGATTTCGCCCAGAGCTTCGCGTTGTTAACGTGCGTCAGTCCCCAGCAGTAGTGGTGCATGTGATGGAAAAGGCCTGTATTGCTGCCTGCGGAACCGCCAAAAATTGCGTACCATTGCTGGATTCTTGCTGGATCATTGCCGCCCGGTATGCGTTCCCGATATGCCTGCGTGTATTTGCAATATTCCGGCAGCAGTGCAATTTCGTGAGGCAAGTAGGTAATCTGCGCCTGCACGTGTAAGGGCGCGAGGAGTAGCGTAACTGTTCCAGTTACCGTGAAGATCTTTCTCAGTAATCTGCATTGGTTGTCCCGTTTCATGAGCTTTACCCCCCCTTCGCGGCAATTCGGCGTTGCTTGAACCACTGTTCAAGCATCATTAGCACCCATACCATTGTGCCATAATAATTCGCATGGCTCTGAACATGGGTTGAGGTTAGTTCGTCGATGAAAGTAGGGCGGATGATGCCGCGTTTTTTTAAATCGGCGAGGTTGTCGAATGCAATCTGCTGCAGCGAGGGGTGCGTTCGTAGCCACAGGCCAAACGGTAGTCCGAAACCGTGCTTGGTCTTGGTGATAATCTCTTCTGGCAGAAACCCGCGCAGAGCCTCTTTGAAAAAGTAGCGCAGTCGCGTGCCTTTGAGCTTGAGACCGGGCGCGAGAGTTGCGGCGAATGCCACTACGGCATCGTCGAGCAACGGAAAGCGTACGTCTACTCCCGCGAGTTCGCACGAACGCGTTACCTTTGGCAGATCGTTGTCCGCCAGCGTGTACTTGAAGTCCAGCGCCAGCATGCGATTGATCAGTGTTTCGGCGTGCGCCTGTCGATATGTTTCTGCCATTTGCGATTGTGGCTTTCGGGTATCTACCGAAGCCAGAAACTCAGGGGTAAAAACGTTTGCAGCACCGAGGCGCTCCAGCAGATTGTAGTTGTCGTAGCGACCAGGCATCGGCTGTGACGCATTGCGCATGTAGCGCTGCGCTTTACCGATGATGCTGATTTCGGGGAATATGAACGCGATCGGCTCGAACAGGCCTTTGCGCAGTGCGGCGGGGAGATCGCTGTAGAGGGAATACAGATATTGCTTGGCATAGCGCTCATTGCCACCAAAGAGTTCATCACCGCCGTCGCCGCCAAGCAGCGTGTCGACGCCATCGTCCTTTGCGAGCTTTGCGCAGTAATAGGTCGGCACTGCTGACGCATTGCCGAAGGGCTGGTCATGCACTGTGGCAATCTGCGGAATCGCCGTGACTACGTCATCCGGCGTAACGTAGTACTCGTGGTGGCGTGTGCCAAAATGCCGCGCGGCGATTCGTGCATATTCCATTTCGTCGAAGCCTTCAGCTTGGAAGCCGATGGAATACGTGCGGGCGGGTGCGCCGCTGACTTGGCCGAGCATGCCGGCAATGGTTGAACTGTCTGTCCCTCCGCTGAGAAACGCGCCCACTGTCCCGTGTGCTGCTGCATCCCGTACGCTGTCGCGGACAACGGCCAGAAACTTTTGCTTCAGTTCCGGAAAATGTCGCTGCTCATTTTCAACGAAGTGCATCTCCCAATAACGACCCGTATCTATCCTGCCGTGACCAAACGACAAGTACTCGCCGGGCAGGAGGAACCGCACACCACTCTGGACCGAATCCGGAGCGGGTACCATGTGGAAATAAACGTAATTGTAGATCGCCTGGCGATCGACTTCCGAACTGATCCCCGGGAAGGTGTTGATCGCGTCAAGCGTGGACCCGAACACCAGTTTACCGCCGACGACGCTGTAGCAAAGCGGGCGTGTACCCATGCGATCGATGGCGAGCACCGCCTCAGCGCGGCCATTCAGGATCGCGAGCGCAAAGCTGCCCGAGAGCATCGCGATTACGTTTTTACCTTTGCGGGCATAGCCCAGTGCGAGCGCTTGCGCAACACCGTCGCGCTGGGCAACTTCAGCAAGTTCAACATCGGTAAAATGCGCGTGCCCCCAGACTGCAACGAGCCGTGCGTCATCTAGAAAGATATCTACATCGCTGCTCGTCGCAGCCACCGCGACCGCGCCAAAATCGGCGCTTACACTGCGTGCATCGCTGCCGTCAAACCGATTGATCGAAGCGGCCATGGTTGCGATCACCTCCCGGCCTCCAGCGCCAGTCTGCTCGCCGCAATACCATCCGCACAAACCGCTCATTCCCTGGAATATGCCTTAAAACAGTTTTGAACTTGAGTGCTCATGGCGACAAAGTCGAAACTTGACGGTTTTCTCCAGCGGAGCGCCTCGACGACGCTGCAGACCTAGTAGTGAACTAAAAAACGGGTTAAGGCACTTCGGTAGTAAATATTGAGATGCGACGAGAACGGATCGAAGTGTTGTGCGTTGCCCAAAATTATATACGGAAACTTTGGCTGAGAGAACGATAACTTGCGGCAGTGCGGGCGATCTTGTCGTAATAAAACGGGTCAACACATTCGTCCTGGACCTCCTTGCTCACACCAACACCTCTGCAGGCGCGGGGTGGCTCAGGAAGGCGGTGGGACTTGCAGTAAGGCCGTAAGCGCCCGACTGGAACACCACGATCAGGTCACCGACGTCGGCTTTGGCCAGTTCCATGTTATCGGCGAGCAGATCAAGTGGTGTGCATAGCGGGCCTACCACCGATGCAATTTCGCGTTCGCGGCCGACAACCTTGTTTCCGACCGCCACCGGATAGTTCTTGCGGATTACCTGACCGAAATTGCCTGAGGCTGCTAGATGATGGTGCAAACCGCCGTCCGTTACCAAAAATACATGGCCGCGCGAGATCTTGCGGTCGATAATACGGCAGACGTAGATCCCTGCCTCGCCGACCAGGTAGCGGCCGAGTTCTACCACGACCTGTGCTTGCGCCAGTAGTGGGTCGATACCGTTGAGCAGTCGTCCTAAACTGGTGCCGACAGCGGCGATGTCGAATGACATCTCCCCGGGAAAATAGGGAATGCCAAAACCACCGCCCATATTGAGAAGACGAACCGGCGAGGGCGCATCTTTCGCCAGTTTGACTGCCAGTTCGAGCGTCTTCGCCTGCGCTTCGATGATAGCTTCGGCCCGCAGATTCTGTGAACCACAGAAGATGTGGAAACCCTGAAAGTCGAAGTCAAGCTCGCCTATCTGTGCGAGCGCTGCAGGCACACGCTCGGCATCGATGCCGAACTGTTTCGGCCCGCCGCCCATTTTCATTCCCGAGCTTTTCAGTTCGAAGTCGGGATTCACGCGCACGGCCACGCGCGGGCGAGTACCGAGACGCTTGCCCAGCACGGCGATCCGGTCCATCTCGCGTTCCGATTCAAGATTTACAACAATGCCTGCCGCGACTGCCGCGGTCAGTTCCTTGTCGGTTTTTCCGGGTCCGGCAAAGCTAATTGCTTCGGGATTCATACCGGAGGCGAGCGCCACCTTCAACTCCCCGCCCGAGGCAATGTCCAAGCCATCCACCAGTTTGGCGAGGTGCTGTACTACAGCAGGCATCGGATTTGCCTTAATCGCATAGTGCAGGTGGACTTGTGCCGGTAGATGCTGCCGTAGCAACTCGACGCGTTGCGTTATCAGGCTTCTGTCATAGGCGTAGAAAGGTGTCCTGCCAACACGCTCCGCAAGCTGCATGAGTGAAACACCGCCGACTTGCAGGCAGTCGTCTACGACCGGGAACTGCGTCATCGGCGCATGTACGAATCGTGCACCACTCATCGCTCAGTTCCACCTTTGTAAAAGCGTGAAAGGCGGGTCGATTTAGGTAGCACGCTTGCCGTTACTGAAATCATGGTTGTTCCTCCGAAGCGATGATAGCAAAATCAGGTCGCCCCCGACGGTTGTTTACGCATGAGACAGGAGGAGAGCTTGTCAACGGTTGCGCAATGCCTGACAAGGTGCCGTTACCGAAGGAAAGTTTCCGTGCTTTAGGATCAATAGGCGCTGCCAGCCGATGAACGCTCCTTTGCTGCTACTCTTTCCGTCCAAAAGGGGCTGAACCGTTGTTCAGCACAACCAGCGTGGCGACAATATTTATTGTGCTCTGACAGACAGCACCAATGCGTTCGAGCGTGGCTGCAGTCCCTTCCTTAGTGGTTCCTAATCGGACTGCGCCTTCATGAAAAGGCCCTGCAGTTCTTGTGCCAGCCGTTTGCGGTCGATCTTGCCGTTCGGATTGCGCGGAAGGCTTTCAAGACGCTCGATTACCTGCGCAGGGACCATGAAAGCTGGCAATCGTTGTCGACATTGCGTTAGCAGTAACTCGGTGTTAAGCGGTGTTTCGTCCCGCGTAGTTGCGATCACAACGATAACCTGTCCCAGTACAGGATGTGGAATGCCTAGCGCAGCAGCTTCACAAACCAGATTGGTCGCATAGATTGCTTCCTCTACCTCGGTAGGGCTTACGCGGTAACCTGATGTTTTGATCATTTCGTCGCGGCGGCTGATGAAATAGAGGAAGCCTTCGTCATCTATTCGCACAGTGTCGCCCGACCATACTGCCATCTCGGGCATGGCGATCCCAAGCGGCTTGCCTGGCACTGGCTTAAAGCGCTCGGCGGTTTTTTCTGGATCGTTCCAGTAGCCCAAGGATACCAACGCACCGCGATGCACTAGCTCGCCAGCTTCGCCTGGGGCGCACGGGGCGCCATCTTCTCGCACCACTAACACTTCAGCATTCGGAATTGCTTTGCCGATTGAATCGGGGCGGCGGTCAATTTCCGATGGTGGTAGATACGTAGAGCGAAACGATTCCGTTAATCCGTACATGAGATACGGCAGGGTTTTCGGCAGCGCCGCGCGAAGCTGATCAAGCGTCGCCTTCGGCATATGGCCCCCCGTGTTGGCGATGTAGCGCAGGTGTTCGGTGACAGTCGCTGGCCACTTGAGCTGCGCGAGCTGTATCCATAGCGGCGGCACTGCAGTTAGCCCGGTGATGCGCTCCTGTACAACCGCGTCCAGTACATCGCGCGGCAGCAGGTAGTTAATGAGTGTCACCGATGCACCCACATGAAACGCAGTGGTGAGTTGGCTGAACCCGGCGTCGAACGAAAGCGGCAGCGCCGAGAGGATGCGATCATCCGCACAGTTCTCCAGATATTGCGCAACGCTCTTTGCTCCGGCAACCATGTTGCGGTGGGAAAGCACCACGCCCTTCGGCATCCCGGTGCTGCCCGACGTGTAGAGAATCGCTGCCATATCACTGTCAATGACGCGATGCAGGCTTGCATTGTTGTTACCGGACAGCGCATCTTCCCAGCTGACCGTCGTCAGTCCGGGAATTACGCCGGGCTTGTCCGGAGTGCCTACGACGATCACGGTATGCAGGTCGTGACACTGGGGCAGCACCGGCGCGAGCAGTTTGAGCCGCTCGGTAGAGGTCACCAGAACGCGCACGTTGCAGTCACGCAGGATGTAGGTTACCTGATCGGGCTTGAGCAGCGGATTGACCGGCACGAATACCCCGCCCGCAGCAGTGGCGCCGAAGATGGCGACCACAGTCTCCAGTCGCTTTTCGAGATAGATGGCAACACGCTCAGAGCGACCCAGCCCTAAGTGCAGTAAGCCTGATGCGCAGTCGGTGATCCGTGTCGCGAGGTCACGGTAATCGAGGTGAGCGCCTTGGTACGCAAGTGCCTCCTGGTGTGGTGTTTTCTCTGCGCTGCACAGCAGTAGTTCATGAATCAGATCTGGCATGAAGGTCTTGCTCCTGACAACTACCGGTCTTAGTGCATGGAATTTTTTAAGTATTTGATTTCAAATGACTTTATTGTATTCAGGCGACCCTAAATAACAATAAAATCAATAGGTTACGTGTTGAATACAAGCTGCCAGCGAAAAACACTCAAGTCTTCTTTCCAAACTGCCGCACAGTATTAATGACGCGCCTCACCACGCGCCCCCCGGTATGTCGCGCGGCGGCTAGCAAGCCATGTGGCGTACGTGGATTAAATGCTACGATGCCCCAGCGCTCGCGGCGGTGAGACATCCAGTCGCGTTTGTAGTTGTCATCACCAGTCAGATAATCCACCACTTCGACTTTGTCCACATCAATCACGTGCTCCATGAGCAAGCTACTTAGTACCGTACCTACTGACTGCTTGGCGAAGCGCTCGTCGTAGGCCATCTTGTAAATTGATGCTTGTCCACCAACGACAATCCAAAGTTGTGCAGCAGCGGGCTGGCCATCCATATACGCGATGCCTAGTCTCAGCCAGCCTTGCTCTGCGCAGGTCCGCATCAGCTTGCCGATGAAGTTGGGGTGCGGCTCGGGCACCTTCCAACTCGATGTGTAAATGGCATTGTAATCGGCCAACGCCTGCTCCAATCGGTCGGTTCCAGTAAACAGTTCAAAACGGAATTGTTTGTCCTTTTCCAATATTCTTCGCTGACGTTTTCCGGTCTTTGACAGGCGCGACGGGCGGGCGCTAATGTAATCGCTGTAAGTCTGATTATTTACTTGCAGGTGCCAGTTGCCGAAGCAGTAGTAGGTATGCACCAGTAGCCCGGCATTGCGGAGGGCGGTCACCATGCCCGTGAAGGAGGGCGCATCAATATCCAGTGGATGCAGGTCAATTACATCCCAGCGGATCTCATCATATGCAATCGCCGCGGCGAGCTGATCAAATATGGGCTGTGCGTCCGATTCGTCCGGATCAATGACAGGCCCGAACAGCGAGGTGTAGTAATTGGCCAGTCCGGTCAGTATTCTGGGACGCCATGACAATTTAGGAGAATCCTGATGACGCATAATCAGCACTCCGCGTGGTGAACGAGGATTGAATGCTGATTCGACTGCGTAGATCCGCACATGCTCTCGCGACGTGAGTGTAGTCTGGACAAAAGTTCGATACCACGGGAGTGTGTGGAAGAAACTGACGCTTTCGTTACGGAAGAAGAGATCCTCATACCCGTCATTCAACGCGTTCAGATCCTGATGAACGCTGGCTACGTACGTCCCAGCCGGCGCGGTTGCAGTGGGGGCCACTGACTCTTTGGCGTTGGATCCGGTAGTTAAATTCCCTGCGTGATGAATTTTGGCAATGATGTTGCGAATTGCCGCCATCCATGGCCAGCGATAGTAGTTCACGTGGTACAGCCAATAGGTCTCGTCACACCATTTCACCTGCCAAGGTTGTAGTTTCCCCAGGAACTCGATTCGGTCGATGCGTCCAGTGGAGAATACATGCTCGAATATTGCATGCCGCATGAGGATGCCGGGTGCGTACGCGGCGTATTTTTCGTCATAGGTAGTTTTGAGCATGACAAGAGTGCCGTCGCTTTCGATGCAGAGTTCCATGGCCACCGTGTCAGTGTTGAATTTGTAGCGATACACTGTGCCGTGCCCGAGTCTGGCGAGATCGGTCAGTAATTTGCTGTAGAACACCCCTTGAATGTTGTCGACATGGATTGCGGTTCCTTCGGCGCCTTTCCAACCCATACTCTCGATGTGGCCAAAATCGGCGATGGCATCCTGCATCACAGCGGGATCAATGATGATCTCGAGGTTCGGCTCGATACCACCGTCGTGCAGGCGTCGCAGGCGACGCTCGACCTGACGTCTAACGCTTGCATCACGCGCTTGCCAGTATTGTTCGAAAGGTTGGTTAACCAGGATGCTTGCAGTTTCTGCATAGTCGAGAAATCTGATACTGCCGTGATTGTTCGGTTTGGGAAAATAGTGTTCACTCATCTGTGTGATGCCAATTAGCATTGGAATCCCGGGTAATGCAGTGATCAATCCGGGCATCAGTTCGTGCCGCGAGATGTCAGGACGCCAAATCCAAAGCCCGAGGGGCGCCTGAGAGGGCTGAAACGTCTGCCATAGCCCTGGCGCTATTTTGTGCACGATACCGAGCGCAATCGGCAATTCTCCGATCCGGCAAATTGCCAGTAATTCGTCCCCGTGGCAGAAAACTTTTGCCAGCACATTGACGAAAACCGAACTCAGCGTCGGATTTCCGGCCGCAGCCCGATTGACCTCATCCCACACCGAAGAGAAGCGATGGAAGTCTTTCACACTATGAAACTCCCAACGCATATGCTCCAGCGTTGTCGGCATAGTCTGGGGTTCTACAATACCCATCAGCGCTTGCCCAGCGATCGGATCTGGGTGATCATCCAGTGCAGTTCATTGTCCCGTAGTTCTTGGTGGCATGGAAACTGAAAAACGCACCGGGACAATTCCGCAGTAACTGGACACGTCGATGAATCCATATCTTCCCAAAGGTATTCGCCGAAGCGGATGATCGGGACACCCGCCCGCTTGAGTAAACTGAAGGCGCGAACGGGCACGTCATACACCAGTGGAAACACCTGCGGCACGACTCCCTCCGGCAGGGAAGCGAAAAGTGGCCGACAGTCCGGAAGATTGCCAAGCTCTGCGAGCAGTCTGGCATAGTTATGACGTCGCTTTTCAACGATCCGGTGTTTCGATGCCATATTGGTGATTAACCATGACGACATCGACATCCTGTTGTTCACCCGTGCCGCGTCGAACCCTCCGTTTCCGAGATTGCTCGAAGAACCGGCGTCGGATGGGGCGATCACCGGCACCATTCCCTTCGTCTGCCGCAACGCCTGGTTCTTGAACCACAGGGGTGCTTTGAGCAGTAGGTGGGCAGCGGCTAGGCGTCGATACTCGAATGCATGCTCCATTGTATTGACCAGGGTTTTTGCCTGGAACCAAGGTCCCGGCGTAAGCAGTTCTAGGCCACTTAAGTCTCTGCGCGCCGATATGATTAGGCCGCCGTCAGAAATCGGGAAGAACTTCCAAGGGCTGGCGATCGCATAATCACCGAACGAACCGATCGGAGCGCCATTGATTGCGCCGAAGAAGGCGTGTGCACAATCTTCTATCAGCAGTATTCGATGGGCGTCGCAGAAGTTTCGTATCCGAACCATATCCTGCGGAAAGCCGAAATAGTGCGTCACCAGCAGCAAGCGCGTGCGGGATGTGAGCCGTGATTCGATGTCGCTCAGGTTGATCGAAGTGTCAGGATTAATGCGGTAGAACACGGGGCGGGCACCGCGCCAGATCACCGGTTCGATCATTGAAATACAGTGGTAGGCGGGCAACAAAACCTCATCGCCGTTGCCTACTTTCGCATGCTGCAGGGAGAGTCCGATGGCCATGCTGCCGCGGTTAACGTAGCGTACTGCGCCGGCATCAAGCACAGAGGGACTGGTCGAGTTGGAATAGTGCGTGAATGTCGCGAATGACAGCACGGGCTGCTTGGGGATCTTCTCCCGCGGATATATATCTGTGCGTACACCCTGCGCATCAAGAGCCGAGGTTGGGCTAGAGCTTTCCGATACCGGAATCAAGTTCAATATGGTTTACGTTTTTGGAAGGTAAAAATAGTAGCATACCGGCATTGACATGGGGGTTTCAGGTGAAGCATATTCGCTTGGACTAATGATTCGAGTATAGATGGGGGCAATGTGATAATAGACGATGTCAGAATGTTAGTGAGTAACGCATTACAGCTTGGCGCGCGCGGGCAAGCAATGGATGCCTCTACACAACTGCTCGGAGCGATTCCAGAGCTTGATTCGATGGCGGTAACGAATGTAATCACAGCGTTGGAAGAGCATTTTGGATTCAGTGTTGCTGACGATGAAATTGGCGCTGCAACCTTTGCGACGCTTGGCAGTTTGATTGCTTTTGTCGAGCAGAAACTCGACGGGTGATTTGCGCTGTGCATGGTCTTTCATTCGAGCCATTTTTTCTTCCGGCTCAACGCGGCGAACGCTTCTGTATTTTTCATCCAGCCGCAGGAGTGGCGCGCGGTAGCGTGGTCTATATTCATCCCTTTGCAGAGGAAATGAACAAGTCGCGCCGCATGGCGGCGCTGCAATCGCGTGCGTTTGCCGCGGCGGGCTACGCCGTGCTTCAGATCGATCTCTTCGGATGTGGCGACAGCAGCGGCGATTTCAGTGAGGCAAGCTGGGAGCTTTGGAAGCAGGACGTTGCACTCGGTGTAAGGTGGATTGGCGAGCGTGCTGCGGGTGAGGTTACCTTGTGGGGGTTGCGTTTAGGTGCATTGTTGGCGCTCGATGCGGCACGAGTCTGCAATCCTACGCCGGTAGGGTTTGTGCTGTGGCAACCAATATTGTCTGGCGAGGCATTGCTTACACAATTTCTGCGGCTGCGGCTCGCCAGCGAGATGTTGTCAGAAGGAAGTGCAAAAACGGGGGTAAGGGAATTGCGTGCGCAACTTGCTTCGGGGGCGTCTCTCGAAATAGCCGGTTACACCCTGGCGCCGCAGCTGACGGTGCCGATGGGTGGTTTGAGGCTCTTGGATCTGGAACCTCAGGGTAGGGTGGTGCACTGGCTCGAAGTGGTGGCGGAGCCGGGGCGCGAACTGTCACCAGCGGCGCGACGCGTGGCCGACGCGTGGGTGCTCGGTGGTGCCCGGCTTGGCGTTCAATGTGTGCCGGGGCAGCCGTTCTGGAGTACGGTGGAGACCACGGAGTGTCCGGCGTTGATTGCTGCTACCACAAAAATTCTGGTGGAAGGACTGCGTTGAGTTTCGCGGAGCGTGCTGTTGTATTCTCCGGCGGCATCGAAAGGCTCGTTGCCATCGTCAGCCTCCCTCAGCATCCTTTGCCTCGTGGCGTGCTGATTGTCGTGGGTGGCCCCCAGTACCGCGTTGGCAGTCACCGGCAATTCGTTTTACTTTGCCGTGCGCTAGCTACGCAGGGGATTGCCGCGATGCGCTTTGACTATCGGGGAATGGGCGACAGCGAAGGCGAGGCGCGAAACTTCGAAGAGATATGGCCCGACATTCGCGTGGCGACCGACCAGTTTTTCCTTGAGGTTCCCGAACTTCGAGACGTCGTGATCTGGGGATTGTGTGACGCTGCGTCTGCGGCACTAATTTGCGCGCATCGCGACCCCCGCGTCACTGGGTTGGTTCTGCTCAATCCCTGGGTACGAACCTTGGAGGGCTTGGCGAAAGCACAGCTCAAGCACTATTACTGGTCACGTTTAATGGACAAGGAGTTCTGGCGCAAAATGGCGCGCGGCGAACTGGCTTTTGTAATGGCTATCAGCTCTTTCGCCCGCGCGTTGGCGACAGCACTTGGAATAGGCCGAGGACGCACTGCGGCGGACAATTCGCCGGTTACGACTGCGCATGCTGATACCAATACTTCCACGCCGTTGCCGGAACGGATGGCCGACGGCATGAGCCGGTTTAAGGGCAAGGTGCTGCTGATATTGAGCGGCAGCGATCTTACTGCGCAGGAATTCGAGGATACAGCGCGGGGGGCGAGACGGTGGGGCCGATTGCTTGCCGATACGCGTGTCGAACGCCGCAAGCTTCCCAACGCTAACCATACTTTCTCTACGCGGGAATGGCGTGATCAGGTCGCAGCGTGGACCGCCGATTGGATGCGATCATGGTAAAGCGGGTGCTCATGGTGGCGTATCACTTCCCGCCGATGAACGTGAGCAGCGGGATTCAACGAACGCTGAGATTTGCGCAATATCTGCCCGAGTTCAACTGGGAACCCATTGTTCTGACGGCCCACCCGCGTGCGTATCCAAGCATTTCGGAAGCAAGCCTCGCCGAGGTGCCGCCGAATTTGCGTGTGCGACGCGTATTCGCATTGGATACGGCGAAGCATTTTTCGTTGCTCGGCCGCTATCCCCGGTTGCTATGCGTACCAGACCGATGGTGGAGTTGGTGGCTGGGTGCCGTACTACCAGGGCTAGCGCTAATCCGCAAATTCAAACCTGACGTGCTGTGGTCCACTTATCCCATCGCTAGCGCTCATCTCATAGGCTACACGCTTCATCGTCTCACTGGCGTCCCCTGGGTAGCAGATTTTCGTGATCCGATGGCGCAGACGGGTTATCCTGCCGACCCATTGACGCACAGTGCCTACAAGTGGATCGAGTACCACACGTTAAAGCACTGTGAGCGCGCCACCTTTACGGCGCCGGGAGCCGTGCGGCTGTATGCAGAGCGTTACCCTGACATTCCACATTCGCGCTTTACTGTCATCGAGAACGGCTATGACGAATCAGTCTTTGCGGGTATGCCGCAGGTGGCAGATCTCGGCCGGTCGGTCGGTGGGCCATTAGTGCTCGTGCATAGCGGAACTGTGTATCCTTCCGAACGTGATCCTCGTCCCTTTTTTGGCGCGCTAGCGGCATTGCACAAAAATGGCCATATCAAGCCCGGTGATTTGAAAGTGGTGCTTCGGGCTACTGGTTGCGACGATTATCTGCGGGGACTCATCGAGGGATATGGAATCGGCGGCATAGTCACACTCGAGCCGCCGTTATCTTATCAGGCTGCACTCGCTGAGATGCTCGCCGCCGATGGGCTGCTCGTGCTCCAAGCGGCAAACTGCAACTACCAAGTTCCCGCCAAGCTATATGAATATTTGAGGGCAAAGCGGCCGATACTCGGGCTTACCGATCCGGCTGGAGATACTGCTTCCGTTTTACAGAATGCTGGCATTGACACCATAGCGCCACTCGATTCACAGGATGCTATCGAGCGGTTGCTATTGCACTTTCTTGAACTTTTGCGGCGAAATGGTGCGCCGGTGGCAGAGGAGGTGCAGGTTGCTGCGTCTTCGCGCAAAAATAAGACGATGGAACTGGCAGGGGTGCTCGATGTCGTCGCGCGTTAACAGGATATTGAAAGATCAGTTCGGTCAGGCGAAGGAACATTCGTGCCCGGGGATTCAGATGCGCCGGGGTCAAGTGGAGTCGAATTACTCCGCAAGCGCTTGCGCATTGGCTAAGCATAATTAGCGAGTAGTTGCAGGTTACGACTGTTGGCTCGGTCCGGGTGGACGTCGCACCGACGGTTTCGGTAATGTCCTTGAGTCGGTTATCGAGATTCTCCGCATCGATAAAATCGGAATTTTCGGCAAGTTGATAGTCGAATTCCTCGATTCGAACACATTCCAAGATGTAGGTCGTCAAAAGCCTGAAAGTGCCTGCCGCAACTAGTGCGTGCGCGATGGGGTGATCTATTTCGGTAGGCGTGATGCTCGACGCAGATTGGTTTTTGCGACAGCACTGGCGGACCGACTTGGTTTGTGCTCGTGCAAGAGTGCAGATCAGGTGTTTTTTTGTCGCAGTGCGCGAAGATTTTTTAGGAAAACAGCAAGGCTTGAATGAATTTTGTACGTTTGACCGCTAGGCGAAGCGGAGAATATATTGCTGGTTGATGAAACATAGTGCTTGAAATTCCTATATCCACGATGCTAAGGGACGTCAGCGGCGATGAGTTCTCGTGCGCTATGAAAATGTATATCTGCTGTTGTGTTTATTGTTGATGTTGTCGACGATAGTGCTGAAGTAACGAGAGGCAAAGAATGTGGCTTCAATGGGGAATTTGACGTTTGGCGGTTCCGTGTCGAACTGTCGGAGGGGCAATGTCGCCTCTTCTTTTGATGTCTGTTGCTATGTTCAAAGGTTAAATTGACATGCCCCTCAAAAGAGGAATCCAACTTATCAAAGGTTTTTATGTGAAGCGGAAGCTCCTGCTATTTCAGTTGCTGCTTGCATTTACAGGACAGGCATTTGCTGCGGATGCCCCGAATCCGGTCTTGGCCACGTTGGCTGATAACACGGTCCGCGACTTAGGCGCGTTCCCTTGCACGAGGCCGAAAGGTGATATCTATAACTGCCAGCAGGTAACCGACTACAGCGGTTTGGTCTACGACCAGAACCGTCGTCGCTTCTTGATGTTTGGCGGCGGGCATGCCACAACATTCACGGACACTGTATTCGAGTTCAATCCAAACACGCTGACGTGGTCGGAACTTTACGCTCCCACACCATGCACCAGTGCATACATGAACGCGGCCAACTTCGATGGCGCCAATGCAGCATGGATTTCCGGACCCTCTGGCCCCTATCCCCGGCCCCTCTCTAGGCATACCTACGATCTCCTCGCCGTGGCTGACAGTATTCCGGAATTGATACTGTTGGGCGCTGGCGGCGCCAGTTCTCACTCTTGCCCACCCGGCTCTATGAGCTACGAGTATAGCCGACTCGGTCACGTAGCCCACTTTAATGTGTCGACCAAGACGTGGTCGTTCAGTGCGACCGCTCCTGGAGATGGTAGTGATTTCGCTGCCTCGGAGTACGATCCTGTGTCGCGCAAGATTGTCCTTCTGGACCGGCACAGAATGTACGTTTATGACCCCATAACGCGGATTAGGACCACCGTCATTACTGACTCTTCGAGCATCGCTGGCGCTGATCTCGGTTACGCCAATCATTTGGTCTATTACCCGCCGAATCAGAAGATGTACTACTTCAATCGCAATAGTCGTCAGGTCTTTGAGCTATCGATCGACCGTAACGATTTCAGTAAATCGACTATCCAGATGCTATCCACAACTGGAATGTACCCTGCTCACCAGGAACCGGGCTTTGCCTATGACTCGGTAAACCGGATCATTGGAGGTTCCGTGTTGAACAATACCTTTTACGTCTTCAATCCCCGAACTCGTACCTGGACGAACGAAGTCGTTCAGGGTGGTATACCTGGGAAGCAAGGCTTTCACGCCCTTGGTTACGATCCGCTGAACAACGTTTTTCTTTTCGTCACAGATGTACAATCGCCGAGAGGCGCGCGCACGTGGGCCTATCGGTACCGAAACGCCAAGCAGACCACCGTTCAACGCAGCGCAGCGGCTAATGTCATCATCACCCCCATCCGACGCGGTAGCTCAAGGTGAAGATTTTATATATTTTCGTACTGCGCGCCCACAAGGTAATGGAGTAAAGATACAAACATCCGATATGGAGACAATCTAATGACCCGAACGGGCGTGCGCCGTGCAAAAGCGGCGCTGTCTATCGGGTGCAAACCCTACCCGGCAACCCGCACCACCCGGAAGCAATCGGATCAACTATAGAGGAGACGAAATTTGCGGTCTCATCGTGCGCTAGTTGCGCCTGTCTGTAACTGAACTCTGCTGTTGAACCACAACGGCTGCGTAGCGGCTTGCCCGCGCTGCAAGCCATACTCCTAATGCGACCCCTAAGATATCGAGCGCAACATCGGCGAACGAACCATAGCGACCCGGCACGAATGACTGATGCCATTCGTCGAATACACCATAGGCCGATGCGATCGCGCATGCGCAGATCGTTTGCGCACCGGACGAGCGTAGCCATGCGCCCAATGCCCAATGCCATGCCCATGCCAAGCAAGCGTATGTGGGAATATGCAAAACGTTTTGTATCGAGGGCGATATCCAGTAGAACAGTGCGTAATGCGCTGGGTCGTCGGGCAAAGGTATCCCCGGCATGGAAGATAACCAGTACAATGCAGCCGCCGCCAGTAGCGGTAAGGCGATGTTCGCCTTGTTTGATCTTGCCTGTGCGTAACGTACTGCCAGTACGTGAAGATTCATCGAGGCAGCCTCAAGATATTGGTTCGAGGCCGTGAAGAAATTGCGGTGACATGTCGAAACCCGAATTTGCCGTAGACGTACACAAATAAACGTAGATAGAGCAACCCACTGACGACTGCATCTAGAACAATTGGGTGTGCAAGTACATTTGACATCGCATGTTTCATCTTTGTGTATCTATGTGTATCTTTGGCTCATAATGATTGGCTGTTTTTGTCCCCGTTTTTCTACGGCTCTTTGCCGTGGGTGAATGGCGGGTAGTGTTTAGGATATGGTTTGACGTGCCGCAATTGGTATCCTACCCTGACGGCGACTTTGACGGGAGCCTTGAAACGCTCGTCAACATAATTGCCGTGAACAATCGATGAGGATTTCCTTATGACCTTTTCCCCACATCAGCCTGCTACACGGGCCGACGCGCGGCGCTACGCTGTGATACTCGCGGGCGGTTCGGGAACCCGGCTGTGGCCGTTGTCGCGTTCATCGATGCCGAAGCAACTCTTGGCACTGAACGGAGCGGAGACGTTGCTACAACAGACGGTACGGCGGGTCGCGCCGCTGGTCGATGCGACACAGGTGATCACGGTGACTCATGCCGACCACCGTTTTGAAGTCTCGGGGCAGTTACATGCGATTGATGTGCGTCTGACGGAGGGAGTGCTGGCCGAGCCGATGGGGCGTAACACGTTGCCTGCTATTGCCTGGGCGGCGGCTAGAATCGCACGTGCGACGCCGGATGCGTTGATTGCAGTGTTTTCTTCCGATCACGCCGTGGCAAATCCCGACTGTTTCCTTGGTGCCTGGGAGGCCGCCGAGCGCGCGGCGGACGCGGGATATATTTCGCTGTTCGGCATGCAGCCGACTGAACCAGCGACAGGGTTCGGCTACATCGAAGCGGGAGCGCCCTTGGGAATACCCGTATCGGGCAGCCACTCAGTGCGAGAAGTCGTGCGCTTCGTGGAGAAGCCGACGCTGGACAAGGCTCGCGAGTTTCTCGCCCACGGCAGCTATTATTGGAACGGTGGTATGTTCGTATTTCGCGCCGACTGCTTTCTTGCTTCGCTGGAGCGGTACCAGCCGGCGCTCTTTGCTATGCTCCCGCAACTGGCGGAAAGTGACCGACTCGCGTCTGCCGATCTGTATCGGAAATTACCGGAAATCTCGATCGACTACGGCGTGCTCGAGCACGCGGACAAGGTTGCAGTCGTGCCGGTCGATATGGGCTGGAGTGACCTTGGTAGTTGGGAGGCGCTTTATCAGCAGCGTGCCAAGGATGCCGATGGCAACCTGATTCAAGGCGACGTTGTGGCGGTCAACAGTCGCAACAACCTGCTCTGGAGCGAGTACGGCACGGTGGCTACGTTGGGTCTGGATAATGTGGCTGTAGTCCAGACCAGAGATGCGACCTTAGTCTGTTCGCGGGATCAAACAGAGCATTTAAAACAGCTCGTGTCGCGAGTCAATGAGGAGCACCCTGGACTGACTGAAACGCACATGACCGTAGCGCGGCCGTGGGGCAGCTATACCACTCTGGAGGAAGGCAACCGCTACAAGATCAAGCGTATTGTGGTTAATCCGGGCGCCAAGTTGTCGATGCAAATGCACTATCATCGGTCGGAGCACTGGGTGGTAATCGCCGGCACCGCGAAAATTGTGAATGGCGATCAGGAGATGTTTCTCGAAGAGAATCAGTCCACGTACATCGCAAAAACGCATCGCCACCGGCTGGAAAATCCCGGCAAAATTCCTCTGCAGATCATTGAAATTCAGAGCGGTCCTTACTTGGAGGAAGACGACATCGTGCGTTTTGAGGATGTTTATGGTCGCCACTGAGGGCAGTTCTACAATCAAAAAAGAAGGCGCCACAGTTTTTATCTTTGTAAGTCCCGACGCCGTCAGTGTTTTTTAGTGGCTTAGTTGTTGTTGATCTAACTGAGCGCCTGTGTGCACTTCTCAGGGTGTTGTCAAAAATCTACTGAGACCAAACCTTCTGCTGTCATTCGAAACCAGCGACTTTTCCCCGCTGTAGCAGTTCGCGAATGTGTCGGCTCGGAATTGCGTAAGTGATCCCGCTCGGTCGGCTAATCGCGGCTTCACGGGTGCCCTGTACGAATACGGCGTTGATAATTCCGTACACGGTTCCGTCCGCCGGATCGTATAGAGGGCTGCCGCTGTTACCCGGATAGGCAGTTCCGTCGAGCTGGAATACCCGGTAGGCCGAATCACGCAGGCGGCTGATGGTCCGCGCAGTTAACTGCTTTGCGGTGATCCCCGGCAAGGCGACCGGCGTGATGGCCGCTACCATGCCGCGGTGAGTGGCGGGATGAAAGCCCAGCACCATGCCGATAGGAAATCCGGTAAACGCAAGAGTCTGACCTTCACGCACGCCGGCTGAGTCTCCAAGCTTGAGCGCCGGGAGAGGCTCGCCGTTGATCTTTAGCAGCGCAAGATCGTGCTCATTATCGGTGGCCAATAACTCGGCTTCGCGGGGCTGCGGCTCGCCGTCTTTGGAAACTAACACGATCAAGATTTCCATTTTGGTCGCGTCGAGCGGTTTGGCGATGACGTGGGCGTTAGTGATCACGTGGCGGCCGTCGGCGACGGCGAATCCGGTCCCGACGAACTGGATAGATGGGCTGCGTATCTTAAGAAAACTTCCGATGCCGACTACCGACGGTTTGATCCGCTCTATCGTCTGCGCGAGGTCCGCGCCGCGAGCCGCTTTTGGCAGCACGAATATCGCACACAAGCACAGCAAGATCGCCAGCGCGCCGCACCTGGGAGTAAGGTGGCAAGCGAGCGAGCAGTCTCTTGTTCCCATGGGTAGCTATTTTACTTGGTTGTAACTAAAATAGAGTTGTTTTTGCGTTCTTTGGATGGGTTTCATGAGCGTAGTTGCCGTAGTCGGATTGGGATATGTTGGCTTGCCGCTTGCCGTCGAATTCGGTAAGAAGCGCACTACCATCGGTTTTGATCTGTCGCAGACCAAGGTTGAAAGCTATCGCCGGTTCATCGATCCCACTGGTGAGGTTTCTG
>JAKFYK010000041.1 GCA_021730905.1 Betaproteobacteria bacterium
CCACGATTCGCGCTGGGCCCAACCACCGGCACGCCATCGACACGCACCACCCCATCGGTCGGCTCGACAAAGCCGGCCACGATATTCAGCAACGTGGATTTTCCGCAACCCGAAGGGCCGATGAGCGACACGAATTCACCCGGCGCGACAGTAACCGATACGTCGCGAACTGCCTCCACGGCGCTCCCATTCGTTCCGAATACCACGCGCAAATCGCGAATATCGATCAAGCCCTTGGTTTCGCCGCTCACCGGTTGCTCCCGTTACCGAAGACCAGCCACGGCATAGCCAGCTTGCCGAGCGCTCGAATTGAGCCGCTGCAGACCAGTCCCAGCACGCCTATCGTGATCATACCCAGGGCAATTTCGGCGTAGCTGATGAGAGAGTAAGCCTCCCAGGTAAAGTAGCCCACCCCAAATTGTCCGGAAATCATTTCGGCGGCGATCAACGACACCCAAGCGACGCCCATGCCTACGGCAAGCCCGGTGAAAATATGCGGCAGTGCCCCCGGTAAAATAACATGCCAGAACATCCGCCCCTCGCTGGCACCCAGGCATCTGCCCGCCCGCAGCAGAACCGGGTCTATGGCCGTCACGCCGTGTATTGTATTAAGCAGAATTGGAAAGAAAGAGCCCAGAAAAGTGATAAATACGATACTGATTTCATTGCTGGGCCAAAGCATGATCGACATGGGCACCCAGGCAATCGCGGGAATCGGGCGCAATACTTCGCAGGCAGGCAGCAAGAGATCGCGGGCGCTGCGATAGCGTCCTATCAAAAGACCCATTGGCACGGCGATGAGAATCGCAACCCCGAAGCCCGCCAATATGCGGCGCAAGCTGATACCGATGTTCATCATATACTTGGTTGACTTATTGACCTCAAAAACCTTAGCCAACACTTCGCCTGGCGTGGGAATATTCGTAAACCGGATAAAAAAATCGATCCGATATTTGGTGCCGAAATACCACAACGCAAACAACGCCCCCAGCGATACGCACCACAGCAGCATGCTCAATGAATGGTGCGAGAGCCATCTCCACGCCCGGATGCCTGGCGGCATCCCGGGAGGCCGCGAAATTATCGAGCTGGCCTTTACGCCTTCAGGCTGAGCCGCGAGCGTGATCACGTTAGTCAGCACCTTTGCCGTGGATGCTGGAGGTACGCGCCGTTGCGGTCTGGTTGCTGCGTGCATGGGCTATAGCTCAACGGCTCGCGGTTGTTGTGGATGTGCCCAGCACTTCGTTGTAAGTCAGCAGCTTGCCACCGGTTTTCGTAGCATGCGCTTGTGCATCCTTCCGCAAAAGGAAAGGCGTAGCCTCTGCCTGCTTTCCCTCTTTGTCGCTGAAAGCATAAAATGCCTTGTCAGCGAAAACCTTGATTCCAAGGCCACGATCATAAAGGTAAACGGCACGGATTTTCTTGCCCTCTCCCGTGTACTTGCGCACACCCAGCAAGGTGCAGCCCTGAGAACTGAAAGGGATTATTTCGCCGCCTTCGATCCAGATCTCGCCCCCGTCGCGCGGTTTTAAGATCGGCGCATTGCAGACCGGGTCCTTGCCGGTGACTTCATAGTTCGCAAGCGACGCGAGTTGTCGCTCATAATCGAGTCCTTGCTCTTTGAAAGCCTGCCTTACATATTTGTCGTTAACCCAGGCTGGAATATTAAAATCCTTCATGCGACCAAGTCCGCGCAATACATCCGCTCCGGTCGCGATGGTTTCCAGCCATTTCGGCTTGATCGTAGGGTCCAGCGTATGAATGCCGCCCGGTCCAAGAAATACGTAGGCGACTTCTTTCTCGATCTTGGTCCATTCTTCTATTTTTTCTGACGCTTGCTTCGGATTTTTGCGCACCCATTCGTTCGCTTCCATCAACGCTTTGATATAGGCAACGACGATCTCGGGATATTTCTCCGCAAAATCCTTGCGTGCCACCACACCGTGGAAAGTGGGCACTTTGGTTTCAGCGCCATCAAAAATCTTTCGCGCAAAGCCGCGGTAAGGCAACAATTCGGCAAACGGCACGAAATTGGCATGTCCGTCGAGGCGCTTTTCCTGCAGGTTGGTGGTGCCTACTTCCGGGCTTTGGTTTGCAAGGTTCCAAAAATTCTCGGGCCAGCCACGGGTTTTCATCGCCTGCAACAGCATGCCATGGGCGGCCGAACCGAACGGCACCGACAGGTTCTTGCCTTTCAGGTCTTCAAGGGCGTAATACGGCGAATCCTTATGGACGACGAGCCCGTTGCCAGCACCATGCGCGTTGTAGGCAATGATCGCCACCAACTGGGTTTCGTTCTTCGATTGCTGGCCTGTTGCGCCATTCACCAGCAATGGATAGTCACCCATCATGCCAATGTGAATGCGATTCGCCATCATGCCGTTGGTGATTGGCGGCCCCGACGTGGAATTTTGCCAGTCGATCTTGTAATTCGCACCTTGGTATTTGCCGGTCCTGGGCAGATACTTCTCCAGCAGCTTCATCTCCTTGATTACGATGCCACCGGTTACCGTATTGGTGGTTGTGTTTTGCGTTCCTATGCCAATCTCTATGGTTTGCGCATGGGCGCTTGCGGGCAGCAGCAACGCACCCGCTGCGATACCGCCACAGAGCATCGCGCGCAAAAGGCCACGCACATCGTCCCACTTGCTATTTGCGGCTTTCATGATCATGTTCTCCCGAGAATGAAATAGACATTGCTTCCCAACGACTTACGCTTCCTTCAATTGCGCCAGTTTCTGGCTGATGCCCGACCATAATCCGGCATCCGGCAACGGCTCACGGCGCTCAGCAATCACCGGCCATACATGCGCGTAGCGTGCATTGAGTTCGACGAAATGCGCCTGTGCCGCTGGAACCTCGCCGGCTTCGACTATGGCGTTTTCGGGGCACTCATCCACGCACAGCGTACAGTCGATGCAGACTTGCGGGTCGATCACCAAAAAATTCGGGCCCTCGTGAAAACAATCCACTGGGCACACTTCCACGCAATCGGTGTATTTGCATCCGATGCAACCTTCCGTTACCACGTAAGCCATGTTCAGCTGCTCCGCTCAATGATAATGTTTCAATGGGCGATGGAAGCCAGCGCGAGTTGCGCCAGTTTGCGTACGTCCGGGTCAGGGTCTTGCCGTGCTTTTTCGAGCGCAGGGATGGCTTTGGGATCGCGAATATCGCCTAGCGCGACAGCCGCCTCTTTGCGCACATTGCTCACCGTGTGCGCCAGCGAGTCGATGATTGCGCCAACCGCTTCGCGCGCCTGCATGCGGCCAAGACTGCGTATCGCGCGAATGCGCACCTGCCAATACGGATCGCTTAACGCTTCAATGAGATTGTCCACCGCGCCGCGCGGCTTGACCTTGCCGAGCGTGCTGGCTGCCTCCTCGCGCACCTGCCACGACGCGTCTTTCAACGCATGCGTCAACGCCGGCAACACTTGCTGTCCCGTGGCATAACCCAGGGCACCCACCGCAACCCGGCGCACCTCCGTTTCCGGATCGTTCATGGCAACCCGTGTTAATTCGCCCAGCGCTGCCGGATTCTTGAGATAGCCCAGCACTGATACCGCCTCGCGTCGTACCCGTTCGTCCACATCACGCAGCGCCACCAGCGCAGGGTCGAACACTTCCGTCACACGTAACTCACGCAGCGCGCGAAATCCCGCCGCCCGTGTAAACGCATCGATGTCGGCAATCAACGGCACCAGATGCTCACTCAGCGCTGGATCTTTAATCTCGGACAGCGACAACGCACACGCCTCACGAACACCAGCATCCGTATCGCACAAGGCCGACGCCAGCGCCTTTACCGCGGCTGCGTCAGCAACGCCTTCCAAAGCCTTGGCGGCCTCGGTACGAACAGCTGCGGCGCTGTCCTTAAGTGCGGCGATGGCGAGCGCAGCAAAGTCTTCCTCGTCGCTATACGGCAATTCCATCACGGCGATTCGACGCACTTCAGCATCCACGTCGGTAAGACGTGTCCGATAGTTTTCGGGTAAAGCTGCCAGATTGCGTGAACTCATGTCCGGCCTCAATCAGCGCAGCAGATACGGAATGGCCACATGTACCGCGCCAGTGGGGCAATCCTGCTCGCAGGGCATGCAATACCAGCATTCATCGAATTTCATATAAGCCTTGCCTTTCACCATATCGATCGCAAGCACATCCAGCGGACACACATCCACACATACAGTGCAGCCTTTTTGCGCAATGCATTTCTCTTCGTCCACGGAGACCGGGACACTGGTACGGGTTGCGGCAAGTGGCATGTGTCTCTCCTAGGCTTTGGCTGTCTGCGCCGGCTTCACTACACGCAGGCGCTGATAGGCGGTTTTCTCATCTTCGTCGAGTGCGAACAGATACGGTTCCACGGGTTTTTTAAAACTACTTATGCCGTCTTCACCGTCCTTGCGTAAATGGCAATGCGCAAACCAGTCCGCGTCGTTTCTTTGAGGAAAATCAACACGGTAGTGATACAAGCCCCAGCGGCTCTCTTCGCGATAGAGCGAGGCGTGCGCGGCCATGCGTGCGCAATCGTGAATCATTTGCACCTCCATTGCGCGCATCAGCTCGTGCGGGTTTTCTGCTGAAATGTTGCGGATGTCTTCGGAAATTTCCGTGAATCGCTCAAGTGCCAGATGCATCTTGCGCGTAGCCTTTGGCGGCTGTAGATAATCATTCACCATGCGACGCAGCTTGTACTCGACTTGATTCGGCGGTAGCCCGCCGCTGTGACTCAAAGGCGCAGATACGCGCTGCATCTCCGAGTCAATTCGAGCTTGATCTACCGTGCCGCCATCGTAGTTCGCGCAATAGTCGGCTGCGTTGGTTCCAGCGAACCATCCGTAAGTGAAGGCGCCCAGCATATAGTTGTGCGGCACGTTGGCCATGTCGCCGGCGGCATACAAACCCGGCACGGTCGTTTCGGCACGCTCATTGATATACACGCCCGATGCGCTGTGGCCGCTGCAAAATCCAATTTCGGAGATGTGCATCTCGATCATGCGGTTACGGTAATTCGTGCCGCGACCATCGTGGAACCGGCCCCGGCTGGGACGCTCGTTCGTATGCAGAATGTGTTCGATGGTCTGTATCGTTTCTTCGGCCAGATGATCGAGTTTGAGAAACACCGGCCCATTGCCGCTTTGCAGTTCGTTGTAGAACTCCAGCATCATCTGTCCGCTCCAGTAGTCGCACTCGATGAAGCGGTCGCCTTTCGCGTTGGCCGTATAGCCACCGAACGGGCCAGTGACATAGGCGCAGGCCGGCCCGTTGTAATCCTTGATCAACGGGTTGATCTGAAAGCATTCCAGGTTCGAAAGCTCTGCTCCGGCGTGAAACGCCATGCTGTAGCCGTCGCCGGCATTGGTTGGATTTTCGTAGGTGCCGAACAAATAACCGGAGGCCGGTAACCCCATCCGTCCTGCCGCGCCACAGCAGAGAATCACCGCTTTCGCGCGTACCACGACAAATTCCGCTGTCCGGCAATCAAAACCCAGCAGCCCGGCGACCTGCCCTTTATTGTCCAGCAGCACACGCGTGGCGACTACGCGATTGGTCACTTCGACACGGGCGCGCTTTAATTGCCGGTAAAGGATCTTTTTCATATGATGCCCTTCCGGCATCGGTAGCACGTAAGTGCCGATGTGATGCACCTTGCGCACCGCATAGTCGCCGGTTTCATCCTTCTCGAACTTCACGCCCCAACGGTCCAGCTCTTGTATGGTCGAGAAACTGTGTTGCGCGTAGGCGTAAACAGTTTTCTGATTGACGATGCCGTCGTTGGCCACGGTGATTTCGCGGGTGTACTGCTCCGGCGTGGCATGGCCGGGTATCACAGCGTTGTTCAGACCGTCCATCCCCATCGAAATAGCGCCACTGCGTTTCACGTTGGCTTTTTCCAGCAGCATGACGCGCAGCTTGGGGTTGCGTTCCTTGGCTTTCACCGCAGCCATCGGGCCGGCGGTGCCGCCACCAACCACGATGACATCCGTTTCCAGTTCCACGATTTTCATTTGCGTCCTCCTCCCGCCGAGGCACCAGCAGCGCGTGCTTTGGGCGCATCACGGCGCCCCACCATCATGAAATATTGAAACGCATCGCCACGGTAGTACAGATATTCAAAATCAACAGGTTGTTCTGGTGTTGCGATCGTCAGTCGTTCAATGCGCAGCACCGGCGCGCCTTCGCTGACCGCCAGCGCCTCGGCTAGTGCGTGATCCGCAAGCGTTGCGTCAATGCGCAATTCCGCCCGATCAAGACGCAAGCCATAGTCGTTCTCAAGAATGAGAAACACATCGCGGTGCGGCAAATCCTCCTTAACCAAGCGCCGGCCAAGGTCCAGCGGCACGTAAGTCACATCCAGTGAAATCGGATCATGATCAAGGTAACGCACACGCCGGATCTCCATTACCTCAGCTTCTTCGCTGATGGCAAGCCGTGCAGCAACATGGCGGCCCGGGCGAATCACACGATGCCCTAAAACCCGAGAATGCGTCTGATGTCCCGCACCGGCCATGGCCTCGCCGAACCCTTCCAGCCGCATCAAATTTTGTACAGCCTTCGGCTTGGATACGAAGGTGCCCTTGCCGTGTATCTTGAAGATCAGGCCTTCTTTCTGCAGATCGTTCAGAGCCTGACGCACCGTAATGCGGCTGACATTAAAGGCCCGTACCATTTCGTTCTCGGAAGGCACTTTGCCGTCACCGCGATAGGTGCCATCAAGAATCCGTCCACGCAGCACCTCGCGTATCTGCGAATACAATGGAACCGGCGACGCATGACTAAAAGTACCGCGCAACGCTGCCTGCGCGTCCGCTATGGCGGCTGTACCCGGATGTGCTGTCGTAGCGGCAACGTTGACGCCTGCGGCAGTGCGCTCAGGATTCAACTGCGCTGGGGCGTTGCGCGGCTCAGGCGTGATCTTTGTTGCTTGTATTAACATCTTGATACCAGTTATCGCAATCTGCGTGCCATGTTTTTCACGCTACGATCACTTAGTAATTAATATTTAAAATCAAATAGTTACATTCATTAACTATTTCTCGTAAGCGGTGTGACCGAGCCCGAATGCACACATATTGTGCGGCGCACATTAGGAATGACCTAAGATCGCTCGGCCGCGCGATGTGATGTCCACACTTGTACTAACGTCAAGGAATGGGACTTGCGACGCCCATACGTAGAACCCCGCGAGGGTCAGCTCCCTGGAAATTTGAAGGCGAACCGGTCTGAACCGTAAGGGTTCCAGGAACGCCGCATCAGCGCGATGCCCATGCGGCTATGCGATAATCACCTGGAATAGGGGATCAGCAGGTTCATGCTCATGATGCATATGTCAGCAACGCGCCGGGCGATAATCTGGGCCGTAATGGCCTTGATCGTGGCGTTGCTATGCATTTTTGGATTTCGCGGCTATCTGAGCGCGGAGTTGCTGCTCAACTTTGCCAATTCGTTCTATTGCTGATTACGTGCAGCGGCGTTGACCGTATTTTCGACCAGCATCGCCACGGTCATCGGCCCCACACCGCCGGGAACGGGCGTAATCCACCCCGCGACTACCTTCACTTCGTCAAACGCAACGTCACCCACGATCTTGCCGGTAGGCAAGCGATTGATACCCACATCGATTACCGCAGCGCCCGGCTTTACCATGTCGCGCGTGATCAAGCCCGCCTTACCCGTGGCCACCACGAGTACGTCTGCCTGACGCGTAATCGCACCCAAATCCGCCGTGTGCGAGTTGCATACGGTGACCGTCGCGCCCCGCGCGATCAACAATAACGCCACCGGCTTGCCGACGATATTGCTGCGCCCCACCACCACGGCATGCCGTCCCTCAAAACGAATTTTCGCGCTGTCGAGCATCACCATGGCTGCACGTGGTGTACAGGGCACAATGCCTGGCGTGCCTTCCATCAACGCGCCGAGATTGCGCCAATTAAACCCATCGACATCCTTGGCCACGGCAATCGACTGCGAGATGCGACGCGCATCGAGGTGCTTTGGCAACGGCAATTGCACAATGATGCCGTGAACCGATGCATCGCGATTCAGCGTATCGATATGCCGCAACACATCGCGCTCGGAACTCTGCGCCGGCAGGTCATGATGAATGGAATTCACACCGGCTTCGGCACAGGCCCTCGATTTATTGCGTATGTAAATGCGCGAAGCCGCGTCGTCGCCCACTTGCACCGTTGCCAGTCCGGGCTGAATGCCACGGCCTTGCAATGATATAACTGTTTGTTTTAATTGAGAAAGTTTTTCTTTCGCTAAGGCAGCGCCATCGATCAATTGTGCGGTCATGGTGTCATTCTGCGGTACGGAACAGCCCGGTTTATTTTGGCGCAGTTTTGCCCGAAGCCTGTACCGGCGGAAGGCTCTGGCCAGGCTCCAGCAACTGAAAAAAAATCTCATCCTGCTTGATCATGCCGAGTTCGCTGCGCGCGCGCTCCTCGATCGCTTCCAGCCCCTGCTTGAGGTCGCGCACTTCGGCATCAAGAATATTGTTGCGTGCTTGCAGCTTGGAATTTTTGTCACGCTGGGATCTGATCTGCTGGTCGACTTCCCACACCCGAAACCAACTGCCTTTGCCCAGCCACAGTGGATACTGTATCAGCGCAATCAAAGCCACCAGTAGCACGCTGAGCACCTTCATCGATGGCGTTTACCTGATCTGGTAAAACGCGCCGCGCCCCGGGTAACTCGCGGCATCGCCAAGGTCTTCTTCAATGCGCAGCAACTGGTTATATTTTGCCAGCCGGTCGGAACGCGACAAAGAGCCCGTTTTGATCTGCAAGGCATTGGTCGCAACAGCGATATCGGCAATGGTGGTGTCTTCGGTTTCGCCCGAGCGATGCGACACTACCGCCGTGTAACGCGCGCGTTTGGCCATTTCAATCGCTGCCAGCGTTTCGGTCAGCGTGCCGATTTGATTTACTTTAATCAGCACCGAATTGGCCACGCCCTGCTCGATACCCTGTTTGATATAACGCGTGTTGGTCACAAACAAATCATCGCCGACCAATTGCACCCGGTCGCCCAGTCGCTGCGTGAGCAGCTTCCAGCCATCCCAATCGCTTTCCGCCATGCCGTCTTCGATGCTGATAATGGGATATTTTTCGACCCACGCCGCGAGATAGTCCGCAAATTCCGCGGATTTCATCGAAGCACCCTCGGATGTCAGCGTATATTCGCCATCTTCGTAAAATTCAGAACTCGCGCAATCCAGCGCCAGCGCGATATCCTCGCCCGGCCGGTAACCCGCCGCTTCAATCGCTTCGATCACAAACTTGATCGCGGCTTCATGCTTGGGCAAGCGCGGCGCAAAGCCGCCTTCATCGCCCACGGCTGTCGCAAACCCGCGGTCATGCAATAATTTCTTCAGCGTCTGAAACACCTCCGCGCCATAACGTAACGCCTCTTTGAACGTGGGTGCACCCAGCGGCACAATCATGAATTCCTGCAGATCAAGACCATTGTCGGCATGTACGCCGCCGTTGATGACATTCATCATGGGTACGGGCATCGCCATAGGTCCAGCACCACCGAGATATCGATGCAATGGCAAGCCTGACTCCTCCGCCGCGGCCTTGGCCACCGCCATCGATACCGCCAGAATTGCATTTGCACCTAGCCGCGACTTATTTTCGGTGCCATCGAGATCATTCAGCGTCTTGTCCACAAACCCCTGCTCAGTAGCATCCACACCGATAATCGCTTCGCAGATTTCCGTGTTGATATTTTCGACGGCTTTCATCACGCCTTTGCCGCCATAGCGTGATGCGTCACCGTCGCGAAGCTCGATCGCTTCGCGGCTGCCGGTTGAAGCGCCCGACGGTGAGGCCGCGCGGCCCATCACACCGGACTCCAGCAACACATCGGCTTCGACCGTGGGATTGCCTCGTGAATCCAGAATTTCTCTTGCGATGACGTCGACGATTGCGCTCATGATATTTTCCTACTCGATAACGTTGATTTCAGGCCGGGTTCATGCCACAAGATTTTCCGCGAAGCCTGCTTGCTTGGCGAGCGCGTCCAGTTGTTTCAGGGTCTGCAGCAACACTTTCATGTGCTGCAATGGCCACGCGTTGGGGCCGTCCGACAGCGCTTTCTCGGGGTTTGGGTGCGTTTCCATGAATATTCCGGCGATGCCCGCCGCCACCGCTGCGCGCGCGAGTACCGGCACGAATTTTCGCTCACCGCCACTGGCATGTCCCTGTCCGCCCGGCAACTGCACCGAGTGGGTGGCATCAAACACCACCGGGCAGCCCGTATCGCGCATCACCATCAGCGAGCGCATGTCGGAGATCAGATTGTTGTAGCCAAAGGTGGCGCCGCGCTCACATACCATGATGTTGTCGGCGTTGCTGGCGCTGCGTGCCTTGTCCACAACGTTTTTCATGTCTGACGGCGCAAGAAATTGGCCCTTCTTGATATTCACCGGCTTTCCCGTGCTGGACACCGCGCAAATAAAATCCGTCTGCCGGCACAAAAACGCGGGCGTCTGCAGCACATCCACGACGGCTGCTGCTGCTGCGATTTCATCGGTTTCGTGCACATCAGTCAGTACCGGAACGCCAATTTGCTTGCGTACGTCACTGAGTATTTCGAGTCCCTTGTCCATGCCCAAACCGCGAAAAGACTTGATCGAGCTGCGATTCGCCTTGTCGTACGACGATTTGAAAATAAAAGGGATGCCTAAGGACGCGCATATGGACTTGAGTTCACCCGCCGTATCCATCGCCAACTGCCGCGATTCAACCACGCATGGACCCGCTATCAGAAATAATGGCTTGTCTAATCCTGCATCGAAACCGCAGAGCTTCATGCGGCCGCTCCTCGTCCACACCGCAGGCCTGCGCCCGACGCCGGGGTCGCATCTCCGTCGTTCCGACGGACGCCATACTCCACCCTCAGCGTGCGTCCGGCAAATGAAAACAACGATTCATCCCGCCCGATAACGAATCCGCACAACTTCATGATGTGCACCTCAGGCGATGTTCTTCAAGCGCACGCCTTCGGCGGGCACCGCTTCGCCCGGCTTGGCGTTGGCAATGGCCGCTTGTACGAACGCCTTGAACAATGGATGGCCTTCTCGAGGCGTGGAGGTAAATTCCGGATGAAATTGGCAGGCAACAAACCAGGGATGATCCGGCAGTTCGATCATTTCGCACAGACCGTCCTTGACCGACACACCGCTCACGCGCAAGCCAGCCTGCCGGATGCGCGCGAGGTAATGATCGTTGACCTCATAGCGATGACGATGACGTTCACTGATGCGCCCTGATCCATAAATACGGCGAGCTGTCGAGCCTTCTTCGAGCAAGCATTCCTGCCCGCCGAGGCGCATGGTGCCGCCCAGATCGGATAGCTCGCTGCGCTGCTCGACACGCCCGTCACGATCTTGCCACTCCGTAATCAGTGCGATCACAGGATGCGGCGTTTGTGCATCGAATTCTGTGCTATGCGCAGCTTTTAAACCAACAACATTACGCGCATATTCAATCACCGCCAGTTGCATGCCCAGGCAGATACCGAGATAGGGAATCCTGTTTTCTCGTGCATAACGTATCGCCCGTATCTTGCCTTCGACGCCACGTTTGCCGAATCCGCCCGGCACCAGAATTGCGTTCATGCTTGCGAGACAACTCGTGCCGTTCTTTTCAATCGTCTCGGAATCGATGTACTGGATGCGTATTTTCGCGCCGGTATGTATGCCGGCGTGTATCAATGCTTCCGACAGCGATTTATACGATTCCGTCAGATCGACATATTTGCCCACCAGCGCGATGTTGACTTCGCGCAGCGGGTGTTCCAGCTTGTAGATCAGCGATTCCCAGCTCGATAGATCGGCCGGCGGCGGATTAAAATTGAGCTTGCGGCAAACAATTTCGTCCAGGCGCTGCGCGTGCAGCATCGCCGGAATTTTGTATATGCTGTCCACATCCACCGCAGAAATCACAGCCTCTGAAACCACATTGGTGAAAAGTGCGATCTTGCGGCGCTCATCATCAGGCAACGGACGATCCGCCCGGCACAGCAGCACATCGGGCTGAATGCCGATTTCTCGCAACTCTTTCACCGAGTGCTGTGTAGGCTTGGTTTTGATTTCGCCCGCCGAGGCGATATACGGCACCAGTGTCAAATGGATATAGCACACATTGTCGCGGCCGAGCTCTATGCCCATCTGGCGAATAGCTTCAAGGAACGGCAGCGATTCGATATCACCCACGGTACCGCCGACCTCGACCATCGCCACCTCGGCATCGCCTGCCCCGCGCCGGATGAACAGCTTGATTTCATCGGTGATGTGCGGGATCACCTGCACCGTGCCGCCGAGGTAATCGCCGTGACGCTCCTTGCGGATGACGCTCTCGTAGATTTGGCCGGTGGTGAAATTGTTGCGCTTGGCCATTTTGGCCGTGACAAAACGCTCGTAATGGCCGAGATCGAGATCGGTCTCCGCACCATCTTCAGTGACGAATACTTCACCGTGCTGAAACGGACTCATGGTGCCCGGATCCACGTTGATGTACGGATCGAGCTTCAGCATGGTGATTTTGACGCCGCGCGATTCGAGGATTGCGGCGAGGGAGGCGGCAGCGATACCTTTGCCAAGTGAGGAAACTACACCACCAGTGACAAAGATATATTTGGTCATTTCATGTTTTAACCGTTTGCCTATTTTATCGCAAAATCAACGACCGTCCAATGCAATTTGCTAAATCTTGCCGATACATCACACGCCGGCTTTAGTCTGGCGAGCGAGGTAAAGCCAGGTCTCCACCACGGTGTCGGGGTTGAGCGAAAGACTTTCAATACCTTCCTCCACCAGCCATTGCGCCAGATCGGGATGGTCCGACGGCCCCTGCCCGCAAATGCCCACGTACTTGCCCGCCTTTCGGCACGCCTGGATCGCAAGATGCAGCATATGTTTCACGGCTGGGTCGCGCTCATCGAATCCTTCGGCAATGATGCCTGAGTCACGATCCAGCGCCAGTGTCATCTGCGTCATGTCGTTGGAGCCAATGGAAAAGCCGTCGAAATGCTCCAGGAACTGATCCGCCAGCACCGCATTGGATGGAATCTCGCACATCATCACCACACGCAAGCCGTTATCACCACGCTTCAGGCCATTCGCCGAGAGCAGATCGAGCACTTGCTTGCCCTCCGTCACCGTGCGCACGAAAGGCACCATGATCTCGACATTGGTCAATCCCATGTCGTCGCGCACTTTTTTCAGGGCACGGCATTCGAGTTCGAACGATTTGCGAAAGCTTTCCGAGATATAACGCGATGCACCACGGAAACCGAGCATCGGATTTTCTTCGTGCGGTTCGTATTTGCTGCCGCCGGTAAGGCTGGAATATTCATTGGATTTAAAATCCGACAGCCGCACGATCACCGGTTTGGGCCAGAACGCGGCACCCAGCGTCGCTACGCCTTCGACGAGTTTCTCCACGTAAAACGTGACCGGATCGGCATAGCCCGCGCTGTGCTCCTCGACAGCCGTTTTCAAATCTGCTGGCAAATCCGGATATGCCAGCACCGCTTTGGGGTGCACGCCTATCATGCGCGCGATGATGAATTCCAGCCGTGCCAGTCCCACGCCTTCATTTGGCAACCGGCGAAACTCAAACGCCAATTCGGGGTTGCCTACATTCATGGTAATCTTCACCGGCGACTTCGGCATGGCGTTGAGCGATAAATCAATAATTTCGACGTCAAGCTTGCCGCGATACACGAAGCCGGTATCGCCCTCGGCGCATGACACGGTAACGTCCTTGCCGTCTTTCAGCACGCGCGTTGCATCGCCGCAGCCAACCACCGCAGGCACACCGAGTTCGCGCGCAATAATCGCCGCATGGCAGGTACGTCCACCGCGATTGGTGACGATGGCTGACGCACGCTTCATCACTGGCTCCCAATCGGGATCAGTCATATCGGTGACCAGTACATCGCCGGCGCGCACACGATCCATTTCTGCTGCGCTACTCACCAGCCGTACTGGACCGCTGCCCACACGCTGTCCTATCGCGCGTCCCGTCGCCAGCACTTCGGAGCGCTGCTTCAAGCGATAACGCCGCAGGGTGTCGACTTTTTCGCTGGCCTTCACCGTTTCGGGGCGCGCTTGAAGGATGTACAGCTGGCCATCGATGCCGTCGCGGCCCCATTCGATGTCCATCGGGCGTTGGTAATGCGATTCAATGGTCATTGCGTAACGAGCCAGCGTTTCGACCTCGGAATCCGTAATTGAAAATCGGCGGCGATCTGCCTCCGGAACCGGCTCGGTCTTTACCGAGCGTCCTGCCTGATGCGAAGCGTCATACACCATGCGCACGGCTTTGGAGCCCAGTCCACGCCGTAGTATTGCTGGGTGATTATTTGTAAGTGCATGTTTATAAACGTAAAATTCATCAGGATTTACTTGCCCTTGCACCACGGTTTCACCCAGTCCATAGGCCGAGGTAATGAATACGACCTGGTCAAATCCCGATTCGGTGTCGATGGTAAACATTACCCCGCTGGCACCCAAGTCGCTGCGCACCATGCGCTGCACCGCTGCTGATAGCGCGACGTTGGCATGAGTGAAGCCTTTATGCACACGATAAGAAATCGCCCGATCGTTGTAGAGCGACGCAAACACGTGCTTGATCGCTTCAAGCAGATGGTCGAGGCCGTGAACATTAAGATAGGTTTCCTGCTGGCCCGCGAAGGAGGCGTCCGGCAAATCTTCTGCCGTTGCAGATGATCGTACCGCGAACGTCACATCCGCCCCGGTCGCTTTCGCCAGATCATTGTACGAATCGCCAACTGCCGTCAGCAACGCATTCGAGAACGGCTGCGCCACGATCCAACCGCGTATTTCCTTGCCCGCGGCGGCCAGTGCGGTAACATCATCTACATTCAAAGACGCAAGCCGCGCTTCGATACGTTTGTCCAGCCCCTCATGCGCCAGAAAATCCCGGTAAGCTCGCGACGTCGTGGCAAATCCACCCGGCACACGTACGCCCGTGCTGGCAAGATGGCCAATCATCTCCCCCAAGGACGCATTTTTTCCGCCGACGGTGCCGACATCACTCATGCGCAAAGCAGAAAGGTCGAGCACATAAGCTGGCGTGGTCATGAGCAAGTTCCGGTAATGAAAATAGTAGGTGTCAGCGAAAAGCGGTATATTACAGAGAAATGCCGTGCCGCAACATGCTACTTGACGTATGACTGCCAATCGTCGCAGTGCCTTTTTTGTTTCCGACCGCACCGGCATCACGGCCGAGATGCTTGGGCATAGTCTGCTTACGCAATTCGATGACCTGAGTCTGCATGAGACTACACTGCCGTTTATCGACAGTCTTGATAAAGCGCAAGACGCAGTGCAAAAAATCAATACGGCAGCCGTGGTGGACGGCGTGCGCCCCATCATCATCAGCACGCTTGCCAATATGGAAATTGCCACAGAAGTCGGCAAGGCGAATGCGTTATTTCTGGATTGTTTTCAAATTTTCATTGCACCGCTCGAAAAAGAACTCGGCGCCCGCGCATCACACGAGATCGGGCGCACCCACAATGTCGACAATATCGTCAATTACTACCGGCGCATCGAATCGGTAAATTACACACTGTCGCACGACGACGGCGTGTCCACGCGCGATCTGGGTGAGGCCGATGTCATTCTGATCGGCGTGTCGCGCTGCGGAAAAACGCCTACCTGCCTGTATCTGTCGATGCAGTTTGGCGTGCGCGCAGCAAACTATCCGCTTATTCCTGAAGATTTCAGCAACCACCAGTTGCCCGCAACGCTGCGCCCGCTGCGCGCCAAGCTCTATGGCCTGACCATCAGCCCCGCCCGACTGCAAAGCATACGCAGTGAACGACGACCCAACAGCAGCTACGCAGACTTGCAGAATTGCGAGCGCGAAGTGCGTGAAGCCGAGTCGCTGATGCGCCGCGACAATATTCCGTTTTTGGATGCCACCAGCAAGTCCGTCGAAGAACTTGCTACGACCATCATGCAGCAGGCGAAACTGGAACGGCGGATTTACTGAACCTCAATGCCGCACCACTGAGTCGCCCTGTAAAATCCTTTAAATTACCAGGGGCAATGTCAGTGAGAATTGATTTTTTTCATGCTCGATAAACGCGATTCATGAGCCTCAATATTACCGACGCGATTTTTGCCCAGGCGGAACGGGATCCGGATGCTATCGCTGTTATCGATGCAAAAATGTCCATCAGTTACCGTACGCTTTGTCAAAGTGTACGGCTGGCGGCACAACATTTTCGCCAGGATGGTTGGGGCGCTGGCGATATTGTTGGAATTTCGCTCAGCGGCAAACCGGCGCTGCATCTGGTTTGCGCGCTTGCTCTAGCACGCATGGGCGTCATTCAGGTATCCGTGCCGCCATCCGACCCTGCGCCATTGCGAGCGGCGCGCATTCAGCGACTGGGTATAACCGGTCTGGTGGTGAGCAGTCACCGCAGCGCAGCCGGACTCCATGTTACAACAGCAATTCCTGACTCAGCCTGGCTCACAGTACCACCCGAAACCGGTGCAGAAGATATCCGCGCCCCCGGCGGAGATGCCCTCTGGATCATTAACGAGACGTCGGGCACGACCGCGACACCAAAGGTGATCGGCATTAGCCACGTCATGGTGGATATTGGTCGCAGAAGACTAACGCCCATTTTCGCGTACCTTCCTGGCGAACGATCCCTGCACATGTCCGGCTTGCGATTTCTGGACGCGCTCAAACGACCGATCTACTGCTTGAGTGGCGGAGGAACAGTCACGTTTCCACCCGCGAATTTTTCCACCGATCAACTGCTGCACTGGATAGAGCGGCATCACGTCACTCATGTTTCCTGCGTGCCACTGCACTTGCATCAACTCCTGCGCGATATAAAAGGGGATTCCCCGCGCCTTCCCCTTGTACGTATCTTACGCTGCGGAACCGCTACGCTAACCGTTTCCTCGGCAAGGGATGTATGCAAGCGCCTCTCGCCCAACCTCTATATCGACTACGGCAGCACGGAAGCCGGCCCCGTGACGGCCGCAACGCCCGCCATGCTGGAAGCGAATCCCGGCACGGTCGGCCGCCCACTGGAAGGCGTTGAATTCGAAATAGTGGATGACGACGGCAAACCGGCATCCACCGGCACGCCTGGAAACGTACGCGTGCGCGGACCGGGAATCGTCAATTGTTATCTCCACGCGCCGGATCCCGGGCAATCTGCGGCATTCCGGGATGGCTGGTTCTACCCCGGTGACATCGCGGTCGTAAACAGCGATGGCCTTGTGTTTCTCAAGGGTCGGTCGGATGAGGTAATGAGTTTTGACGGTATCCTGGTGGGGCCTAGTGAGATCGAGTCGGTATTGCGCCAGCATCCAGCCGTGACTGAAGTCGCCGCCTTCGCTTTGCCTTCCGCCGATCACCAGGATATTCCCGCGGTAGCCATCGTGTCCGCGCTACCGCTGCAAATTGGCGCCCTCCGGCGTTTTTGCGCAGAACGGCTCGGCGTTCGTTCGCCTCGCGTATTTCTGCGATTCGACGAAATACCGAAGAACGCGATGGGCAAGATTCTACGGCGCCGCGTGACTGAACTGGCTATGCAAAAGCTTGAAGCACAACCGCGCCTCTGACACTCGATGCCCACCATGCCCAAACTCGACCAGACTGAAGAGCGGTTACGATACAGAGTCCAATCATCTCCAGTATAAGAACCACATCTCATGAGCGTTAACATCACGGACGCGATTTTTGCCCAGGCGGAACGGGATCCAGATGCTATCGCTGTTATCGATGCCAAAATCTCAGCCAGTTATCGCGTGCTTTGTCATGGCGTGCGCTCGGCCGCACAGCGTTTTCGGCAAGCGCAGTGGAAAGCCGGTGATATTGTCGGCATTTCGCTGCATAACAGTTCAACGCTGTATCTTGTCTCCGCGCTAGCTCTCGCGCGCATGGGTATCACACAGGTATCCATACCAGCGAACGATCCCGCGTCACTACGCGCGGCGCGAATGGAGCGATTAGGCGTTACCGGCCTGGTTGTAGAGCATGGTCGGAGCGCTTCCAGCACCCCTGGATCCAGCGTCACCACAGTGGCAATCGAAGCGAACTGGCTGACGCAGTCTCCAGACATTGCCGCGGTGGACGATATTCGAGAGCCTGGTGGAGACTCTCTTTGGATTATCAGCGAAACCTCAGGTACGACGGCTACACCGAAAGCGATCGGAATCAGCCACACCACGGAAGACATCCATCGCAAAAAATATGCATCGATTCTCGTTCATCTTCCCGGCGAGAGGGTTGTAAGCCTAACGAACATGCAATTTCTGACCGGGCTTAAGAGAGCCATCGGCTGCCTGAGCGACGGCGGAACCTTCACCATTCCACCGACGAGCTTCTCCACCGATCAACTGCTGAAATGGATCGAGTGGCACTGCGTCACTTACATTTCTTGCGTACCGTTGCATTTACATCAGTTACTGCGCGACATCCAGACCAGCACCCCGCGCTTGCCCTCGGTGCGTGTTTTGCGCTCTGGCAGCGCGGCTTTACCGGTTTCTGCAGTTCGGGAGATAAGAAGACGCATTTCGCCCAACCTCTACATCGCCTACAGCGCCTCTGAAACCGGCCCCATCGCGACAGCGACACCTGCAATGCTGGATGAGAATCCCGGCACGGTCGGACTACCGCTGGAAGGCATCGAATTCGAAATAGTCGATAACGATGGTAGTGCGGTGTCTGTCGGCATGCTCGGACACGTGCGAGTGCGTGGCCCAGGAATCGAAACGCCCTATCTCCACGCCACAGATGCAGGTCAAGCGAAAGCATTCAGAGGCGGCTGGTTCTACCCCGGTGACATCGCGGTCGTGAACAGCGACGGCCTTGTGTTCCTCAAAGGCCGCTCGGACGACGTGATGAATTTCGACGGCATCATGGTCGGACCGGCTGAAATCGAGTCGGTGCTGCGCCAGCATCCGGCCGTAAAGGAAGTCGCAGCCTTTGCCTTGCCTTCGCCTGATCATCAGGATATTCCCGCGGCAGCCATCGTATCCGCACAACCGCTGCAAATTGACGAGCTTCAGCATTTTTGCATAGCACGGCTCGGTGTTCGTGCACCCCGCGTATTTCTGCGATTCGACGAAATACCGAAGAACTCGATGGGCAAGATTCTACGGCGCCGCGTGACTGAACTGGCGGTGAAAGCCCTTAAAAAACCGCCTCGCTCCTGATACGCGATGCTTGCGGTATTCCCGTGCGTTCAAATAAAGAAACGATGACGATTCTGAGCCAAATTCCCGATTGCGTTTGGCCGGCGATCCCCGGCAAAGCCGGCGCGCTGGCGCTCGCTCTGCAATACCAATTGGAACACATCCAATGGATGCCGGGCGATCAAATCCGGCTTGCTCAATTCGGGCAGCTCCACCGCGTGCTGGCCGAGGCCTTCAGCAAGATTGCTTACTGGCGCGACACGCTGAAACGTGCAGGATTTGAATCCGGCCGCACATTTAGCGAGGTGCAATTCGCTTCGTTGCCCATTCTAGATAGATTGGCCGTGCAAGGCTTGGCCGATAAACTCGTCAACCCGAGCGTGCCGGGTTCGCACGGCAAGGTTTACAAAGGCAGCACGTCCGGGTCGACAGGGACGCCGGTCGTTTTTTATCAAACCGATCTGACACAGCATTTCTGGCGCGCACTCACGCTGCGTGAACATTTGTGGCAGCGCCGTGATTTTTCAGGAAAGATGGCAGTGATCCGCTCCAACGTCAATACGCGTGTGGCAGGAAATTGGGGAGCGGCAACAGCGCAAGTCATAAAAACCGGCCCGGCCTGCACGTTGAATATCCGTGCTGATATCGACGAGCAACTGGACTGGCTCCATAAGCACAATCCTGACTATCTTCTGACACATCCGTCGAATCTGAAGGCCTTGGCCATTCGTGCTGCCGAGCACAGCGTCGCTCTGCCGCGGCTCAGACAATTGCGCTCATTCGGCGAGATACTGAGTGACGATACGCGCGAACAATGCCGGCGGGCGTGGAAAGTCGAAATTGCCGATATTTACTCATCCGAGGAAGCGGGCTGTATTGCCTCGCAGTGCGAGCACGGTGCCTATCACGTTCAATCGGAGAATCTTCTGGTGGAAATCGTCAACGATCACGGCGCAGCCTGCGAGCCGGGCGAAATTGGCCGCGTCTTGATCACAACACTGCACAATTTCGCCATGCCGCTCATTCGATATGAGATCGGCGACTACGCGGAAAGCGGGGCTGAATGTCCGTGCGGCAGAGGACTGCCGGTCATTCGGCGAATCATGGGACGCGTGCGGAACATGCTGAAACTGCCCGATGGCACGCAACATTGGCCAAGTTTCCCTGAAGACCGCTGGATCGGCATTGCACCCATTCAACAACTGCAGGTGGTGCAAAAATCGCTGGATACCATCGTGCTGAAAGTCAAATCGACACGTGATCTGACCGCGACAGAAGTATCGCGGCTGATAGAAACATTCCAGCAAACGCTCAAATTTCCCCATCGAATTACAGTTGAGTCTGTCGCCTCGATACCCAGAAGCAAGAACTCGAAGTTTGAGGACTTCATCAGCGAAATTGCGTGAATGCGTTGTGCTTTTCCTGCCAGGTCAGCCTACAGCCGTACTTTTGACGACACCGGGGACCCGCACGGCAGGTTTACCGAGTCTGCCGCACGCGTTCGAACAGGCACACGGCCGCGGCAGCGGCAACATTCAACGATTCCGTCGATGCGCTCATCGGGATCGCCAGGACTTCATGCGCGCACGCCAGCAATGATTCCGACACGCCCGCACCTTCGTTGCCGAACACCAGCGCAACCGTGCCTGTAAGATCGCTTTTGAAAACGCTGCATGTCGCGCCCAACTGCGTCACCAGCACGCGCCCCGGAAACGCTCGTGCCAGCTCAGTCAAATTGGCGCGCTCGTAAATCTCGAGACCGAAATGCGCGCCCATGCCGGCCCGCAGAACGCGTGGCGACCATGCATTAACTGATTGTTTTGAAAGAAATATTTGTTTAACACCCGCGGCGGCGCACGAGCGCAATATCGATCCCATATTGCCGGGATCCTGCACGTCCTCGAGCATCACGCAGGTATCGGGCACGACAGGCAGCACGTCGCGGCGCGGTGTTCTAACCACGGCGATGATGCCGGTGGGTGTCGCCACCGATGAAAGCTGTTTAAACAGGCTGTCGCTTAACATCACCGTATTCGATGCGCCTCGAATAATCGCTTGAACCTCGCTACTTTCCGCGCCAGCGCGGCTGACGAGAACTTGTTCCGGCATGCCGACGTGCGTTTGGTACGCTTGCAAAAGATGCACACCATCCAGCAACGAATAGCCCGCCAGCCGCCGCTCGCGCGACGATTGCATGAGCTTCAGCAGCGTCTTGTACTGCGGATTGTCCACCGAGGTAATTTGTTTCATGGTTGCTCAGTCCAGCGCGCAGGTTCTGAAACCCGCCAGCACATCACGTCGGTCAGGTGTGTAGAAATTGCGCCAGGTGTTGCGCAGCAGGCACGCACGCGTTGCATAACAGCCGCCGCGCAACACCTTGTGATTGCCGAACCACGGCTTGGAGTATTCTTGATACGGGTCACGCACGAATCCAGGATACGGCTCGAACCCGTCTGCCGTCCATTCCCAGGTATTGCCGAACATCTGACGTACTCCCCAACCGCTGTCTCCGTCGGGGAAAGCCGAGACGTCCACCGGACGAAACAGCACAGCGTACAGATTTGCGTGCGCTGTCGTAGGCAGCGCATCGCCCCAAGGGAAACGCCGTTTGCGTGTCAGATTACCAGGCGACGTCGCCGCCGCGAACTCCCATTCAGCCTCGGTCGGCAGGCGGCGCCGCGCCCATTTGCAGTACGCATCGGCTTCATGCCAATTGACATGAATAATCGCGGCTTTCAGATCCAGCGGCATCCACTGATCGAAACGCCGCACCTGCCATTCACCGCCTTGCTTTGCCCAGTACAATGGCGCAGTTGCGCCGGCCTGTTCACGCCAGCGCCAGCCATCGTCATCCCATAAATCGCGACTTGCGTATCCAGCATCATCCACGAACGCGGCAAATTCGGCATTGGTGACAGCGGTGCGCGCCATGCGAAATGGCAGCACCTCCACCTCGTGCGCCCACTTTTCGTTGTCGAAGACAAAACCATTATCCTTGCTCGCGCCCAGCATGAATTTTCCGCCGGAGATATTTGCATCGCCTGTTAACGGCGTGACTTCGATTTGCGATTGTCGGTCCAGCGGACCAGCGTAACCCAGCGTTTGGCGCGTATAGTCAAAAGCCTCGTTGTGCATCTCTTCATGAAATACTGCGAGCTGTGTAAAGTAGCGCATATGCTCCGTCGCACCTTCGCGACTAATTCGGGCAAGCACAGCGTCGAATGTGTCTTGCAAGTACGCCAGCGTTTTATCCACCGCCGGCAGCGCCAGCCGCCAGCGATCCGCGTGTGGCACCAGAGCAGAGTTGTACAGCGTATCGGTTCGTTTCAGTAACGACGGCGCAGGAATGCGTTGTGGCCGGTAGCGCAAGCACCAGTATTCCTGAAACCAGCCCAGATGACCGATCTCCCACAGCGGTGGATTGATGATGTCCAGATAAGGCCCGATCCATTGGTCCGGTTCCAGTTGATTCGCGTACGACAGTGTGCGTGCGCGCGCTGCGCGCAGCATTGCCTGCAGCGTCGCGACGTCAATTTGTTGTTGCCCGGTGAGCATCGGAAACATTTGTTATATTTGCGGACTAGTGTATCTCCGATCGCATCGAGTGAAAATCGCCTTGATCACGCCCGCCGCACCCGGTTCCCGCCATGGCAATCGCGGCACCGCTACGCGCTGGGCGGGCATGCTGCGCGAACTGGGGCACAAAGTAAAGATCCATATGAACTGGGATGGCTCTCGCGCAGACCTGATGCTTGCACTGCATGCGCGTCGCAGCCATGCCTCTATTCGCGCTTTCGCGGCATGCTATCCGGATCAGCCGGTGATTCTGGCACTAACCGGTACCGATCTCTACCGCGATATACGTACCGACCCCGACGCGCGAACATCAATGCAACTTGCTACGCGCATGATTGTGCTGCAGGAAATGGGTTTGCATGAACTCGCGCCGTCGCTACGCCGCAAGACGCACGTCGTCTATCAGTCCGCACCTGTCGTATCGCATCCGCCTCCCCGTTTACCCCTGAGATCATGCTTCGAAGTCGTGGTCAGCGGACATTTGCGCGAGGAAAAAGATCCTTTTCGTACGGCAGCCGCACTCTCCTTTTTGCCCCGGGAAAGCAGCATTCGCATCACTCATATCGGCAGCGCGATGTCGTCCAAAATGGAGCAAACAGCGAGAACATGGATGAAGCGCGAGCCACGCTATCGCTGGCTTGGCGAAGTACCGCACGGCAAGGCACTGCGTTTACTTGCACGCAGCCGGTTGATGGTGATCAGTTCTCGCATGGAAGGTGGGGCTAATGTAGTGAGCGAAGCGCTGGCAAATCACGTACCGGTAATCGCCTCACACATTTCCGGCAACATCGGGATGCTCGCCAAGGATTATGCGGGTTTCTATCCGCTCGCGGACGAACGTGCGCTGGCACGGCTGCTGTCGCGCGCGGAAACGGATCGCGTTTACTACCAAAAACTCGCTGGTCAATGCCGTGCCCGCAGGCCGTTGATTTCGCGCACGCGCGAGCGCAGCGCCTTGCGACGCGTACTGATTGATGTAATATAACTATATGTTTTTAAATAGTATTTTTATTACTGGCGCATAGCTGCGACGATGCTGGGACGAGATGCCGTGTGCATGCAACGCGGCAAGATGTGCTGCGGTGGGATAACCTTTGTGCCGGTCAAAACCGTAGCACGGAAATTCTGCGTGCAGCTTGTGCATCTCGCGATCGCGCGCCACCTTTGCCAGTATGGAAGCAGCCGAAATCGCTGCCTCCTTTGAGTCGCCTTTCACGATAGCGCGCGCGGGCATACTTACTTTTGGGCAATACAATCCATCAACGAGAATTTGATCAGGCTGCGTGGAAAGATTTTCCACTGCGCGACGCATTGCAAGCAGGCTCGCTTGCAAGATATTGATAGCATCGATTTCTTCAACGCTAGCGCTCGCAATAGCCCAAGACAGGGCGTGCGTTTGAATCAGGTCGAACAGTGCTTCACGACGCTTGCTGGTCAGCATCTTGGAGTCCGCAAGACCGTCGATTCTCCTGTCGGGAGAAAGTATTACTGCTGCCGCATACACCGGGCCCGCCAGCGGTCCCCGGCCCGCTTCGTCCACGCCCGCGACATAAACATGCTTCATGGCGGTGAATTTTCCAGATAGGGCATTACTGCATCAGCGGCTTTTTGTGCCGTGTTCTGCATCAGATCGGCGAGCATGAGGGCAAAACGCTGGCGAATACGCTCACGACGCGGAGCGTCGCTCAAAAGGTCAAGCACCGCTTGTGCAAGATTCTCCGGCGTGGCTTCATCCTGAAGAAATTCAGGCACTACAAACTCGTTCGCAAGAATGTTGGGGAGCCCGACATACGGCAGGTATCTCCGCGGATTCATGATCCACCAGCTCACACGTGGCATGCGGTACGTAATTACCATCGGACGCTGAAGCAAGGCTGCTTCCAGCGTGGCGGTTCCTGATGCCACCAGCACGACATCCGCTGCCGCGATGGCATCATGCGAATGTCCATCCAGCATCAGCAAGTCGATCGCGCCCACCCGCCCCACCGCATGCTCGAACAGTGCACGCGTCTCACGATTGACCAGCGGAACCACAAATTTCGCGGTGGGCACGGCAACAGCGATGCGGCGGGCGCTTTCCACGAATAACCGCGCCATACTTTGTAATTCACTTACGCGACTGCCTGGCATCAATGCGATCACGGGCACATCGAGCGGCAATCCCAGCTGCGAGCGTATGGCGGCCTGTGGCGGATAGCCATGCAGTATATCCGCCAGCGGGTGGCCGACATAACTCGCAGGAATTGCAGCCTTAGTGTAAATATCTGTTTCAAAAGGAAAAAGTGTAAGAACACGATCAACCGCTTGCTTGATCAAATGAATCCGTTCGCCGCGCCATGCCCAGATGGATGGACTGACGTAATGAATAGTGGGGGTCCCTGCTCTTTTGAGCGCGAGCTCCAGAGCGAGATTGAAATCCGGGGCGTCAATCCCGATGAACACGACTGGCGGTTGCGCAAGGAAATGCTGCTTCACGCGACGCCGGATGGATATGATTTCAAGGTAATACTTCAAAACCTCGACATATCCACGAACCGCCAGTTTTTCCATGGGATACAGCGCACGGACACCAGCGGCGACCATGCGCGGGCCCGCGATCCCGGCAAATTGCAGGTCGGGTCGGCGTGCTTTAAGCGCCTCGACAAGGTGTGCCCCAAGCAAATCACCGGAAGCCTCGCCCGCGACCAATCCGACTACAGGCGCGGCTACAGCCATGCTTTCCTAGCGGATAATGCCGCGGCCCGCGACAGCCAGAAAATCGATCAGCGGCTGGATCCCGGGATAATCGCGCGCTTGCTGGGCGAGATTGGAACGGGCTTGCTCCAGCGTATCGCCCGCTTTGTACAGCGTCTTGTAGGCGCGCTTGATACCGGTGACGGCCTGAGCGTCATACCCGCGGCGCTTCAGACCTTCGGAATTGATGCCGAACGGACGGGCCGGATTGCCCGAAGCCGTCACGAACGGAGGAATGTCCTGCAGCGCGATCGTACCCATGGCGGTAATACTGTGCACACCAATGCGCACGAACTGGTGAACCACGGTGAATCCACCGAGAATGGCGTAGTCGCCGACATGCACATGGCCAGCAAGCTGCGCGTTGTTGGCAAACACGGTGTCATTGCCGATCTGGCAGTCGTGCGCTAAATGCACATAAGCCATGATCCAGTTGTTATTGCCGATTTGTGTTGCGCCGGTGTCCTGCGCCGTACCGCAATTAAAAGTACAAAATTCCCGTATGGTGTTGTTATCGCCAATTTCCAGGCGCGTCTGCTCGCCGGCGTATTTCTTGTCTTGGGGAATTTCGCCCAGAGACACGAATTGAAAAATACGGTTGTTCATTCCGATACGCGTGTGGCCGGTGATCACCGCATGTGACCCGACGCGAGAGCCTGCTCCAATTTCGACATGAGGCCCGACAATGCTGTAAGCGCCAATCTCGACGTCGGAAGCGAGCCGGGCCGCGGAATCAACCAGTGCAGTGGGATGTATGCGCGCGCTCAAGATGTATTCCGGATCAACGCGTAAAACTATTTTTCAATATCGCGTACCGCGCACAGCAGATCCGCTTCGGCAACAAGGATGTTCTCAACATGCGCGCTCGCTTTGAACTTCCACACACCGCGCATGTGCCGGTCCAGTATGACATGCAACAGCAGCGCATCCCCTGCGGTCACTGGCTTTTTAAAGCGGGCATTGTCGATGCCGACAAAGTAATACACGGAATTGTCATCGGATTTCGCGTCCATGGTCACGAACGATAGAATGGCCGCTGCCTGCGCCATCGCCTCGATAATGAGCACGCCCGGCATCACGGGATGGCGTGGAAAATGGCCGTTGAAGAACGGTTCGTTAATCGTAACGTTCTTGAGTGCGCGCACTTCCTTGCCCGACTCATAGGACAAGACCCTGTCTATCAGCAGAAAGGGATAACGGTGCGGCAGATATTCAAGCACCTTGTGAATGTTCATGCTATTCAAGGTAGTTTCCTTTCAATCTCGGCAAGGCGCTTTTCGAGATGCTTCACTGTTTTCACAAGCATATCCAGGTGTCGTATCTGCGCTGCGTTGCGGCGCCACGCACGATTGGGCTCAAACGGGTACCCGCCGCTGTATATGCCGGACTCGGTAATCGATTTGGTAATGAACGTCTTGGCGGATATTTCAACGTCGTCCGTAATGGAGAGATGTCCCGCTATTCCGACTGCGCCCCCAATACGGCAGCGGCGCCCGATGCGCACGCTGCCAGCAATCCCGGTGCATGCGGCAATAGCAGTATGCGCTCCTATGTGCACGTTGTGGGCAACCTGGATGAGGTTGTCGAGCTTCACACCATCCTCGATGACAGTATCGTCAATGGCCCCCCGGTCTATCGTCGTATTGGCGCCAACCTCTACATCGTCACCTACTACTACCCTGCCCACTTGGGGCACTTTGACCCAACGTCCATCCTCAATCGCTATGCCGAATCCATCCGCGCCGATGACGGCTCCCGAATGCAAAATGCAGCGGGAACCGATCCGGCAACCTTGGTAAATCGTTACGTTGGGATAAAGCCGGGTTTCGTTGCCCAGCGTGGTGCCGTTACCGACGCAGCAATTCGCGCCTATTACAACACCGTCGGCAAGATGCACATTTTCACCCAATACCACATTCGGCCCGATGCTCACTCGTGCTCCTATCACGGCTGATGCAGCAATCGACACACTCGCATGCACGCCAGGAACAGTGAATATCGCGGGATTGAGCAATGCGGACACCCGCGCAAAATATGCATAGGGATTCCGGCATACTATGCGCGGCAATGCCGTTGCATCTCGATGCAAAGGCGACAGAATGACTGCACCTGCCCGCGTACGAGGCAACAGATGGATGAAGCGGTCGTTTGTCAAAAACGTGATCGAGTCGAGGCTTGCGTTTTCCAGCGTGCCCACTCGCTGCACTTTGATGCTTGGGTCGCCAACGACTTCTCCACCCAGTGCCTCTGTCAATTCACCCAGACTGTACTCGAGAGGGCTGCTGATTGTCATGGCGCGGAATCAGGCCACGGGGCTGCGCCCCCGCGGATTATTTGCTGTCGGCCAACGCCTTCAGCACCCGATCCGTGATATCGACACGCGGGCTGCGGTATACCGCTTCTTGCAGGATCAGGTCGTATTTTTCGGACTCGGCGATTTGCCGGATAATTTTGTTTGCACGTTCCAGGAGGCCGGCCAATTCCTGATTGCGGCGCAAATTCAGATCCTCCGTGTACTCGCGCTGCTTGCGCTGCAAATCGACAATCTGGCGCGACAAGTCCTGCTCGCGCTTGCGGCGGTCATTTTCACTCAGGGTCAGTGCGTCTTTCTCCAACTGCACTTGCATCGCCTTCACCTGGCTTTCAAGGCGCTGGAGTTCCTGTACACGAGGCTGGAACTCCTTTTCCAGACGCTTACTGGCTTGATCAGCCGGCGCAGACTCGCGATTGACTCGCTCCGCGTCGATGAAGCCTATCTTTAAATCTGCCGCACCCGCATTCGCCATAAGCAACATCGCAGCGGCTATGAACGCCATCACGTTCACGTATATTCTCCATCGCATCGCAATTATCCTCTGCTCAACTCACGCTAGAATGTGCCACCGAACGTAAACTGAAATGGCTGCTTACGGTCTTCTGGTTTATTCGTCAGCGGTATTGCCGCGCTGATTTTCAGCGGGCCGAACGGAGATACCCATGTCACCGAAATCCCTGTCGAGTAACGAAGCTCCTTAAATTCATACTTGGCATCGGTCACCATGCCGGCATCGACAAACGCACTCATTCTGGCCGACCGGTCATTTGTCAAGCCAGGAAATGGGAACAGGAACTCCGCATTGCCCAGCAGTTTGCGATTGCCGCCCCGCGGATCGCCGTTGCCGTCCCTCGGCGCTACGGTATTCAATTTATAACCGCGCAGCGAATTTACGCCGCCCGCAAAGAAATTCTTGTAAAACGGCAGTGGCTTTCCGCCAAAACCTCCGCCGATGCCAATCTCGCCGTTCAGCATCAGGGTGTAATCCCGCGTCAGTGGAAAATAACGTTGATACTGGTATGACGAGCGATGAAAGCGCAGAGTACCGCCTGGCAGTCCGACTTCCGTAAACGCACGGTGAAGGGAGCCTTGCGTAGGATAGATCAGCGAATCCCTGCCATCGCGTGCCCATCCGATACTTGCAACCAGGGATCGGTTACTCGAGCCGAAAGTATTGACATAATCCGTGTAATAAAGCGGACTGCCTGCGAATGTTGTGATGCTGGTATTTTCAATACCAAGTCCGTAGTTAATAGTGTCTATCTCGGTGACCGGAACACCAAATCTGGCGCCTAGTCCTGTGGTCTTTGTTTCATATAAGCCGAGACCACTGCTCGCCGCATCTATTGTGCGATGGTAAACATCGTAGCCGACACTGACGCCATCCACCGTGAAGTAAGGATCAGTGTAGGACAACGAATACAAGGTATTGATCTTGCCGGAATTTATCCCCGCCGAAACATGCTTGCCAGATCCAAAAATATTGTTTTGCGATATGGAACCTGAAAGTACTACACCGGACCCGCTGCCAAAACCTGCACCAAACAATACGCTTCCCGTTGGCTTTTCCACCACTGTTATATTAACGTCTACCTGGTCCGTGGTGCCCTGCACTGCCGGAGTTTCCAGGGTAACTTCATTAAAATAACCGAGCTTATCAACGCGCTGGCGGGAAAGCGTGATCTTGTCCACTGAGTACCATCCGCCCTCAACCTGCCGCATTTCCCGTCGGATCACTTCATCTCGGGTGCGCGAATTGCCTGCCACATTAATGCGCCGCACATATACGCGGCGGCCCGGATCGATGAAAAAGGTAAACGCAGCTTCTTTCTTTTCCTTGTTCAACTCCGGTGCTGCGTTGACATTGGCGAAGGCATAACCGTCATTACCAAGCCTGTCGCTGATTTTTTTGGTGGATTCCGTCAGTTTGACACGGGAAAATACTTCGCCAGGCTTGATCGTAATGAGTTTGCGAACTTCTTCCTCCGGAATCAACAACTGCCCGCCAACCTTAATGTCAGAGACCGTATATTTTTCACCCTCGGTGATGCCAACGGTAATATAGATATCTTTCTTGTCCGGCGTGATCGACACCTGTGTGGAGTCGATATTGAATTCAAGGTAGCCGCGGTCCTGGTAGAACGAACGCAGCGTTTCCAGATCGGCAGACAGCTTCTGGCGCGAATATTGGTCCTGTTTGCTGAACCACGTCATCAATCCGGGTTCACGAAGGTAAAAAAGACTAGCCAGTTGCTTTTCCGAAAATGCTTTCGCACCAATAATGGAAATCTGGCGAATTTTTGATGATTCGCCTTCCACGACACCGAAGTTAACCGACACCCGGTTGCGCTCCAGTGGCGTGATCGTGGTGTTGACTTCAGCAGCATACTTTCCGCGAGAGAGATACTGCCGCTTCAGTTCCTGCTCGGCGCGATCAACGGCGCTTTTGTCGAAAATGCGGCCTTCCGCAAGACCGATTTGCCGGATGCCTTTCAGCAAGGCATCTTTGTCGAATTCCTTGACACCGGTGAATTCGATCTGCGCGATGGACGGTCGTTCCTGTACCACTACGACGAGCGTCGCACCGTCGACTTCGAGCGTTACGTCGCGGAAAAATCCGGTGGCAAAAAGAGCACGTATGGCCTGTGCCGCTTTTTCGTCGTTCATGGTGTCACCGACTTTTACCGGCAGGTAACTGAACACGGTGCCGGCTTCGGTGCGTTGTATGCCCTCAACCCGTATGTCCTTGATCACGAAGGGATCGAGGGCCAGTGCGGCAGATGCATAGATGGCGGCGGGAAGAATAAACCAGGAACGCGGAATCAATACCATGAACTAGCCGCTTATCAGTCGGTTGACGTCGTTATAAATCGCAAATGCCATCATGAGCAGCAATAACCCCAGACCAACACGTTGCCCGAGCTCCATGGCGTGATCCGACACCGGCGCACCCTTGAAAATCTCAGCGATATAATACATCAAATGTCCCCCATCCAATAAGGGGATCGGAAGCAGATTCAGCACGCCCAAACTAATGCTGATTACTGCGAGAAAGGTGATGTAGGGTATCCATCCCAGCTTGGCGGATTGACCGGCATAATCAGCGATGGTAATGGGGCCGCTGAGATTTTTCAGAGAAACCTCTCCTATCAGCATCTTGCCCAGCATCTTCAAGCTGAAAACCGACATGTCCCACGTTTTCAGGGCCGCCTTGCCAAGACTGTCCAACGGCCCATAGCTGATATTCACACGATATTTTTCGTAGGCCCCCCGCGCAGGTCGCAATTCAGTGCCGATACGCCCTATGGAGCTGCCGTCCGAATCCGAAACTCTGTCCGGTGTTATCCGAATGGGCGGTACGGTTGTGTTACTCCGCCGGATTTCCATAATTATCGCCTGATCCGGACGCGCCCGAATGATGCTGGTGGCTTGATCCGCCGAATCGATGCCGATATTGTCGAGGGCGACAATTTCGTCGCCCACCTGCAGTCCGGCACGCTCAGCCGCGCTACCGGATCGTATGGCACCAATTTCGGGTGCTCCGCGCGGCTGAAACCGCGTCAGCCCTAACGCACGTATGAAATCCCCATCCAGATCCTTCGGCGTCAGCAGGGACATATCGAGCTTGCGCACCGCGCTAGCACCGTCATCCGTGATGACTTTCATTTCGACGCTGCTTTTGCGCACGGCATGTTTCAGCAGCTCCCAGCGAGCCTCTTGCCAGGTCGGTGTCGATTCGTCGCCAACACTTTGTATTACATCGCCCCTTTGAAATCCGGCGTGGGCGGCTGGCGACGCTTGCGCGGGCACATCCACCACGGGGCGTATGCCGGGTATACCATGCATAAACAATACCCAATAAAGTACGACAGCCATCAGCAGATTGGCAACGGGTCCGGCAATGACAATGGCGATGCGCTTCCACACGTTTTGACGATTAAATGCCCGTTGCAGTTCTTCGGGAACAACTGCCCCCTCCCGCTCATCCAGCATCTTCACGTAACCGCCGAGCGGAACGGCAGCAAGCACCCATTCGGTTCGATCGGCTCCCCGTATCCAGGTTCGTAACGGTTTGCCGAATCCGATCGAGAATCGCAGCACTTTCACGCCACACCAGCGCGCAATCCAATAGTGCCCCAATTCATGCACTACAATCAGGGGACCCAGGGCTATAAGGAAAGCTGCCAAATAGAAAAGGATAGTCATGGCTATTGCTCTATGACCGCGCGACTGCCCTGGGTGTTCCCGGATACGCGGGCAGCTTCGTTTGCACAGTCCATTTTTGCGCACGTTCGCGCGCAACACGGTCCAGTTCCAGCACTTCGGCAAGACTATGCGCGGCCGGCGCATGTGTTGATGTCAGCACGGATTCAATCAATCGTGGAATATCCATGTAACCCAAAGCACCGCCGAGGAAACGCGCTACTGCGACTTCGTTCGCAGCATTGATTACAGTTGCCGCCCCCTGACCTGTTCTTAACGCGTCGAGCGCAAGTGCCAAACATGGAAAACGGCGTAGATCGGGTTTTTCGAACCTCAACGTGCCGGTGGACGTCAGATCGAGGAAATTGACGCCGTTGGCAATGCGCTCCGGATAGGCCAGCGCATGCGCAATCGGCGTGCGCATGTCCGGATTGCCCAATTGCGCGATCACGGATCCATCCACGTATTCCACCATCGAGTGCACAATACTTTCAGGATGCACCACCACCTCGATACAGCCTGGCGGCACGCTAAACAGCCAATGCGTCTCGATGACTTCCAGTCCCTTGTTCATCATGGTGGCGGAATCAACGGATATCTTGCGTCCCATGACCCAATTGGGATGCGCGCATGCCTGATCGGGAGTAACGTTGACAAGCTGGTTCAGCGGCGTGGTTCGAAATGGCCCACCGGACGCTGTAAGTAATATACGCCGCACGCCGGAAGCGTTGAGGTCGCCATTGAAATTACCGGGTAGCGACTGAAACACGGCGTTATGCTCACTATCGATAGGCAGCAATCGTGCACCGCCCGCACGCACTGTGTCCATGAATAATGCGCCTGCAGTAACCAGCGATTCCTTATTGGCAAGCAGCAGTTTTTTCCCGCTCGCGGCAGCCGCCAATGTCGGTCGCAATCCCGCAATGCCCACGATCGCAGCCATCACCGTATCCACTTCCGGAAGGCTTGCCACTTTCTCCAGCGCTTCCGTACCGCACAACACGCGCGTTTGCAGCCCGGCTTCGACGACGCGTTGCTCGAATACCCTTGCAGCAGCAGCATCCATCACCACAGCGTATTCCGGATTGAAGCGTTTGCATTGCTCCAGCAACGTGTCGATCCGCAAATTGGAGGTAAGCGCAGCCACGTGGAACCGCTGCGGGTGACGCGACACCACATCCAGTGTACTGACCCCTATGCTGCCAGTGGAGCCCAGTATGGTCAGGCGCTGTGGCTGCGCGCGGTCTTGCGTCATGTGAACCACGCGAGTAACAGCGCTGCGGCTGGCATGCTGGACGTCAAAGCATCCACCCGATCCAGAATGCCGCCATGCCCAGGCAGGACTGTGCCACTGTCTTTTACGCCTGCAGTGCGCTTGATCCACGATTCGAACAAATCACCCTCCACGCCAAGTGCGGTCAACGCAAGAAATACCGCCAGTCCCACTATGCCGCTCAGCACCGCGTGTCCGCTGGCAAAGCTCACGGCAAGAATCGCATAATACAGTGTCACCGCAGCGACGGCTCCCGCAACCCCTTCCCAGGTCTTTCCGGGGCTGATAGTGGGTGCCAGTTTACGCCGCCCCCATCGATTACCGCAGAGAAACGCAGCAGTATCGGAAATCCAGACGATAGCCATCAGAACCAGCAATAGTTGCGGCTCACGCTGTAATTGCACCAGCGCCAGCCATAACGGTAGCAGCAGGATAATACCCGTAAGCGCAAGGACCAGCGGATGGTCCACGCGCCAGCCTCGCGCCAGCCAAAGCGGCGCCACCAGCAGCCAAAATATCATCACGATCGCATACAGTGTGATCTCGGCAGGCACATGCGCCGGCGCCACCACCAGCATCCAGAACACAAGACTTAACGCCGCCAATATCAGCACATAGCATGTTCGTGCGACAAGAGACCATTTTGCCAGCACAGCCCATTCCCAAGCACCGATCAGCAGCCATGGCGTCAGGAACAATGCCCATCCGGTCTTGGGCAAGTAAAAAAGCGCCGCCAGAAATAACGGCAACGCGATGAACGCAGTACGAAGGCGTGCGTTCAGCATTCACCCCGGGCCATCGAAGTACATGACTCAGGTACCCGAGACACGTTGTTGCGGCTCTGTTGTTATCTCCTGCAATTGCTCGCTGGTCCGGCCAAAGCGCCGCTCACGTTCCCGGTAAGACCCGATCGCGGCATCCAGCGCAGCCGCATCGAAATCGGGCCACAGCAAATCGGTGAAATACAGTTCGGTGTAGGCCAACTGCCACAGCAGAAAATTACTGATGCGTTTCTCGCCACCAGTGCGGATGAACAAATCCGGTTCCGGCGCATCACGCATCGCAAAATACGGCATGAGATCGCTTTCGGAATAGCCCTCCGCCTTCGATGGGCATTCGCGAATCATCCGGTTTACCGCCTGAAGGATATCCCAGCGCCCGCCATAGTTCGCTGCCACAGTCAACGTCAGTTTTTTATTATTCCTTGTTCGTTCCTCGGCTTCCTGAATGAGACGCACAACCTGGGCATCGAAACGTGACAGATCGCCGATCACCTGAAAACGAATATCGTTCTGATGCAGTTTGGCTACCTCATTTTCGAGCGCATGCACGAAAAGCTGCATGAGGAATTTCACTTCCTCGATGGGCCGCCGCCAGTTTTCACTGCTAAATGCAAACAACGTTAAATACTCCACGCCGCGTTCGGCACAGGTACGCACCGCGCTGCGCACGGCTTCAACCCCACGCTTGTGACCGGCGATACGCGGCAAGAAGCGCTGCTTCGCCCAACGCCCGTTGCCATCCATGATGATGGCAACATGACGCGGAATCTGCCGCGCTTCGGGCACCACCTGTGTGGAGCTGGAGGCCGATGCCACGCTGGCTATACTGCCATCAATTCCGCTTCCTTGGCCTGCAACGCCTTGTCGATCTCGGCGATATGGCGGTCGGTAAGCTTCTGGATGTCATCCTGTGCGCGGTGCTCGTCGTCCTCGGCGACGGATTTTTTCTTAAGAAGTTCTTTCAGCTGCGTATTGGCATCGCGACGCACATTGCGCACCGCGACTTTGGCATTTTCACCCTCGCCTTTGACGATTTTCGTGAGATCGCGCCGACGCTCTTCGGTCAATGCCGGCATCGGCACGCGCACCATGTCACCCTGAACGCCAGGATTCAAACCCAAGTCTGAATCGCGTATCGCTTTCTCGATCGCGCCTGCCATTTTTTTTTCCCATGGTGACACTCCAATCGTACGCGCATCGATCAGCGTCACATTGGCCACCTGCGGAATCGCGGTTGGCGTGCCATAGTAGTCCACCATCACGTGATCGAGTATCCCCGCGTGCGCGCGTCCCGTGCGCACCTTGGCCAGGTCGGTTTTCAGCGCATCGAGCGATTTTTTCATTTTCTGCTCGGCGGTTTTCTTGATGTCGGCAATCATGATTTTCTCCGCTTGTCCGGATTACACATGCACCATGGTACCTTCGTCCGCGCCCATCACTATCCGCTTCAACGCGCCCGGCTCAAAGATACTGAACACGCTGATCGGCATTTTCTGATCGCGGCACAACGTCAGCGCGGTAGCATCCATTACTTTGAGGTTCTTGATAATCGCCTCGTCAAACGTAAGTTTCTTGTAGCGTACCGCGTCCGAGTGCTTCTTTGGGTCGGCGCTGTACACACCATCCACTTTAGTCGCCTTGAGCACCAGTTCAACGCTCATCTCCATGCCGCGCAAGGCGGCTGCGGTATCGGTCGTAAAAAACGGATTGCCCGTGCCCGCCGCGAAAATCACGATCTTGCCTTCCTCGAGGTAGCGCATTGCCTTGCCGCGTATGTACGGTTCGACCACCTGCTCCACATTCAACGCGGACTGCACGCGGCTGATCAGATTCACCCGGCGCATGGCATCCTGCAACGCCAGCGCGTTCATGATCGTCGCCAGCATGCCCATGTAGTCGGCGGTCGCCCGATCCATATGTGCCGCCGCTGGCGCCACACCGCGAAATATGTTGCCGCCGCCGATCACTACTGCAATTTCAACACCCAATTTGGACACATCGCCGATTTCGCCAACGATGCGTTCGATCATCTCCTGATTGATGCCATAGCTGTCATCGCCCATCAACGCCTCACCGCTCAGTTTTACCAGGATGCGCTTGTAGATGGGTTTGTCCGGCATGTTGAGTATTTCCTTGATTACTTGTTTTTAAACACTATTTATTCGCGGCATTGACCGCAGCCATCACTTCGGCAGCAAAGTCATCTTTCTTTTTCTCCAGCCCTTCGCCGACGATATAAAGCGCAAACGACGCCACGGAAGCGTTGTTCGCCTTGAGCAATTGCTCCACGGTCTGCTTGTCGTTTTTGACGAACGGCTGGCCGAGCAGCGTTACTTCCTTCAGATACTTTTGCACCGAGCCTTCAACCATTTTCGCCACGATATCGGCGGGCTTCCCGGACTCTGCCGCCTTGGCCGCCGCGATGTCACGCTCTTTCTGTATCAACGCAACTGGCACTTGCTCCTTGGCCAAAGACACCGGTTTGCTGGCCGCAATATGCATTGCCAGGTCTTTGGCCAGAGCCTCATCGCCGCCAACTATATCAATCAGTACACCGATTTTCGCGCCACCATGGATATACGATGCAAGCTTGCCTTTCGCCACCACACGCACGAAGCGGCGAATACTGACGTTTTCACCGATCTTGCCCACCAACGCCTTGCGGGTTTCCTCGACTGAAGCGCCTTTGAAATCCAGCCCCGACAGCGCCGCAGCATCAGCAGGATTTTTCTCCGCTACCAAACTTGCAAGTGCGCTGGCGAAGGCAAGAAAATCCGCATTCTTTGCCACGAAGTCGGTCTCGCAATTGATTTCCAGTATCGTGCCGAGCTTGCCATCGTTCGCGATATGCGTCGCCACAATACCTTCGGCAGCCACGCGCGCCGCCGCCTTGGTTGCCTTGTTGCCGAGTTTCACACGCAGGATTTCTTCGGCCTTGCCCATGTCACCACTGGCTTCGGTCAATGCTTTTTTGCACTCCATCATCGGCGCGTCTGTTTTTTCGCGCAGGTCCTTCACCATGCTTGCGGTAATTTCCGCCATTACAAACTCCGTCCGTTAAAAAAAAGGGGCGCTCAACGCCCCTTGTTCAATCTGTTGTCGTGTTACTTGTCTTCCTCGACTTCGACGAATTCCTCGCCTCCCGGCGCCACGATTTCTTTCAGACTGTCGTTGCGGCCTTCGAGAATCGCGTCTGCCATGCCGCGCGCGTAAAGGCGTATTGCGCGACTTGAGTCGTCATTGCCCGGAATCACATAGTCGATGCCTTCCGGCGTATGGTTGGTATCCACCACGCCGATCACCGGCACGCCCAGCTTGTTGGCTTCCGCCACGGCGTTTTTCTGATACCCCACGTCAATCACGAACATCGCATCGGGCAAACCATCCATATCCTTGATGCCGCCGAGGCTGCGCTCCAGCTTCGTCAATTCGCGCTGGAACAGCAATCCTTCCTTCTTGATGAGCTTTTCGACCGAGCCATCGGCCACCATCGCCTGCATGTCTTTCAGGCGCTTGATCGATAGCTTGACTGTTTTGTAGTTGGTCAACATGCCGCCGAGCCAGCGATCATCGACAAAAGGCGTGGAACAACGCAACGCTTCTTCGCGGATGATTTCGCGCGCCTGACGCTTGGTGGCAACAAACAGTACCGTGCCGCGATTGGCCGTCAGTTGACGCACGAATTTCAGCGCGTCCTGATACATCGCGAGGGTTTTTTCGAGATTGACGATGTGAATTCTGTTGCGATGGCCGAAGATATACGGGGCCATCCGGGGATTCCAGAAACGGGTTTGGTGCCCGAAATGGACGCCCGCTTCCAGCATTTCACGCATAGTGACTGACATTAACTTCTCCTGTTTGGGTTGAGCCTCCATCCGCCAATATCCAAAGCGTCCAGCAACGACACGCTTCGGACACCCACAACGGGGCGGATGTGCGTATTTGTAGCCCGTTTGGTTGCCAGTAATAGCCGGTTGCCAGTAATAGCCACCAGCAATGCCAAATTGAACTAACTTGTTATTTTAGCATGATAATTCGACTCGCTTCAAGATTCAGTGTGTCTCGAGTTCAAGGTTGCATATCCTGAAATATTATTTAAAAACAATTAGATAGATATAATGTACACGTGCCAGATTCGGCCCTTCTGATTCTGAAATACAATAGCCGCCTTCGCAAAAACAGGGATTTATCGTGCGCTCGCACGACCATAGCATGCCCATCGAAATTAAATCGCCCGCGGACATCGAAAAAATGCGCGTCGCGGGCAAACTCGCCGCGCAGGTGCTCGACTACATCGCCTCCTTCGTCACCGCCGGTCGCACCACCAATGAAATCGACCAGTTATGCCACGACTACATGGTAAACGAGCAGAAAGTCGTGCCTGCGCCGCTCAACTACTGTCCGCCAGGCTATTCGCCATACCCGAAATCGATTTGCACATCGGTAAACCATGTCATCTGTCATGGCATTCCCGGTGAAAAAAAGCTTAAGAACGGCGACATCGTAAACATCGACATCACCGTCATCAAGGACGGCTGGCACGGCGACACCAGCCGCATGTTTTTTGTCGGAACGCCATCGATACAGGCCAGACGCCTGTGCGAGATTACCTACGAATGCATGTGGCGCGGCATCCATGCGGTCGCACCCGGCGCACGTCTTGGCGATGTGGGTCATGCCATCCAAAGTTTTGCCGAAAGCAACGGCTTTAGCGTGGTGCGCGAATTTTGCGGCCACGGCATCGGAAAAAAATTTCACGAAGAGCCCCAGGTCGTGCACTATGGGCGGCCCGGCACCGGCGTGCCGCTGAGTGCAGGAATGACCTTTACCGTTGAACCGATGATCAATGCGGGCAAGGCGGACATTCGCGGACTCGCCGACGGCTGGACCATCGTTACCAAGGACCACAGTCTCTCGGCCCAGTGGGAGCATACCGTTTTGGTCACCGACACCGGGTTTGAAGTGCTTACTGTCTCGCCCGGCATGCCACCTGCACCGGCTGTCGCCTGAACCGTGTCCAGCGTCTTGCCCGCAGTCGCTGCACGTGATAGCTCATCGCTCTTTGAACATTGGAAGCACGTGCTCGACAGCGGCCGTGCGGCGCTGCGTGCGGGATTCGAGGAAAAAGCCTTCGCCCCTAATCTGCTGCACAAACACTGCGTCTTGGTCGATCAACTATTACGTGATGTGTGGCAAGCCCACGCCATGCCTGCGGGCCTTGCGCTGGTGGCGGTGGGCGGTTATGGACGCGGACAACTCTTTCCATATTCCGACATTGACCTGCTAATTCTGCTGGACCAATCCGCGGACGACGCCTTGCAGGAAAAACTGCAATGTCTGGTAGGTGCATGGTGGGACATCGGGCTTGAAACCGGCCACAGCGTACGCACGGTCGAGGAATGCGTGGAAATCGCGCGGCAAGATATCACCGTGCAAACCAACTTGCTGGAACCGCGGCTGCTTGCCGGCAATCGCGAACTCTACAAGCAATTCGTGGACCAAACGCTGAATGCACTCGATCCGTTGTCGTTCATGCAGGCCAAGCGCCTTGAGCAGCAGCAGCGCCACACGCGCTACGAGGAAACCAACCTCGAGCCCAATGTCAAGGAGCGCGCGGGCGGCCTGCGCGACCTGCATCACATTCTGTGGATAGCACGCGCTGCGGGCTATGGCAAAAGCTGGCGCGACCTGGTGCGGCGCGGTGTCATCACCGACGCCGAGTCGCGCGATATTCAACGTCACGAGCGTTTTCTGCATACGCTGCGCATTCGCCTGCACTACCTCGCGTGCCGCCGCGAAGACCGGCTGGTATTCGACTTGCAGTCAGTGCTGGCGAAACAATTCGGATTGTCCAATCGCACGAACCGGCTGGCCAGTGAGCAGTTGATGCAACGCTACTATCAATCAGCCAAAGCGGTAACCCAGATCGACGACATCGTGCGGCAAAATCTGCGCTCGCGCCTCACCGGCGCGCGCAATATCAAACTGCAGCCGCTTGATGAACCCTCCGGCGAGCACTTTGGTCTTCGCAATGAAGTGCTGGCGATACGCCGCGATGATACCTACGAAAAACACCCCGAAGCCATCCTCGACACTTTTCTGCTTCTCCAAAAACATCCCGAAATCAAAGGGATAGGCGCAAACACGTTGCGAGCACTGTGGCGCGCACGCAAGATGATGGGCCCCGCGTATCGGCGCAATCCGGTTCATCGCGAACAGTTTTTAAGCATTCTGCGCAGCCCCGATCGCGTCATCCGCGAACTGCGCCGCATGAATCAACTGGGCATCCTCGGCAGCTACCTGCCCGCGTTCGGCAACATCGTGGGCCAGATGCAGCATGATCTGTATCATGTCTACACTGTTGATGTACACATCCTGCGCGTCATCCGCAATCTGCGGCGCTTCGCGGTACCGGAACTTGCGCACGAATTTCCGCTGTGCAGCCGGCTGCTCTCCGAATTCGACAAACCTGAAGTGCTGTATCTTGCCGGCCTGTTTCACGATATCGCCAAAGGCCGCGGCGGCGATCATTCGATGCTCGGCAAGGCTGACGCGGCGCGCTTTTGCAAGGCGCATGGATTGTCAGCCGAGGACTGCACTCTGGTGGTATGGCTGGTCGAGCAACACCTGATGATGTCGAGCACCGCGCAGAAGCAGGATTTATCCGATCCTGAAGTGATACGGACCTTTGCCGGAAAAGTTGTGACCGAGCGCCGGCTCATTGCGCTGTACCTGCTGACCGTCGCCGACATCCGCGGCACCAGTCCCAAAGTCTGGAATGCGTGGAAAGGCAAGCTGCTCGAAGATCTGTTTCTCATCACGCAGCGCCTGCTCGGCGGCGACATGCCCACGGTCGAGAGCAGCCAGCGCACACGACAGGACGAAGCGCGCGCGACACTCCGGCTCTATGCTGTCCCCGACGACGCGATCGACAAATTCTGGGCGAAAATGGATACCGCATATTTTTTGCGGCACGACGCGCAGGAAATTGCCTGGCACACGCGCGTACTCTACTATCGCCCGAGCGAGCCCGTTGTCAAAACCCGCTTATCGCGCGCCGGCGAAGGTCTGCAGGTCATGGTTTATGTGGCGGACCAGAAGGAACTCTTCGCGCGCATATGCGGTTTCTTTGAAAGCATCAGATACAACATTCATGAAGCACGCATCTACACCGCCCAATATGGCTATGCGCTCGACACGTTTCAAGTGCAGAGTCCGGATGGCACGAACGTCGATTACCGCGACCTGACGGCATACATCGAGCACGAGCTCGGCGAACGGCTGCGGCTCAAAGCACCGTTGCCGCCGCTGACCACACCGCGCCTGAGCCGCCAGCTGCGGCACTTTCCGATTTCGCCGGAGGTCAGTATCGAGAAGGACGACCGCGGCGTTTATCAGGTATTGTCCATCATTGCCGGTGACCGGCCTGGCCTGCTGTCGCGCATCGCCCGCATATTTCTCGCGTATGGCATCAACCTGCACACCGCTAAAATCAATACGCTTGGTGCGCGCGCTGAAGATACCTTTCTGATTACGGGCGATGCGCTCAACGATCCCAAACAAGTCGTGCGTATGGAAAACGATCTGATCGAAACGCTGAAAATCTGACCGTCGTTGCTAATCCTCGGCAATGTCTTCTCCGGGAAACAGCTCCGCCGTAAAGCCGAAATTGCGCAGGTCGCGTATGCGCATCGGGTACAGAATCCCTGCCAGATGATCGCACTCGTGCTGCACTACACGCGCATGGAAATCACTGACTATGCGGTCGATCTTCTTGCCCTTTTCATCAAAGCCCTGGTAACGCAATTTTTTGTGGCGTGGCACTAGGCCGCGCATACCCGGAACGGAAAGACAGCCTTCCCACCCCTCTTCGGTCTCATCGTCTACCGGCGTCAGTTGCGGATTAACCAGTATGGTGAACGGCACGGCCTCTGCGTCGGGGTAGCGCGGATTTTGTTCCACGCCAAAAATAACCACTTGCAGATTTACACCGATTTGTGGTGCGGCAAGACCTGCACCATTAAGCGAGGTCATGGTGTCATTCATGTCAGTAATGAGTTCATTCAATTCAGCAGTGCGAAACTTCTTCACCGGATGCGATGGCTCCAGCAAGCGAGGATCACCCATGCGCAATACCGGCTTAATCGCCATCCGCGGCCACCTCCTCAAGTATACGAACCACGCGTGTCATCAACTCACGGGCAAGACGCTCGGCTTGCGGCAAATCGATGGCGTTTGCACTGGCGCCGGTGCCTGCGGCGGCGTTCACCACCACTGCCAGCGTTGCGTAGCAAAGGCCCAGTTCGCGCGCGAGCGCAACTTCCGGCATGCCTGTCATGCCGACCATGTCCGCACCGTCACGCGCAAGCCTTGCAATCTCGGCCGCCGATTCGAGACGCGGGCCTTGTGTCGCTGCATAGGTGCCGCCGGCATGCAGCCGCTCGCCCGCACGCTGTGCTGCATGCAAGAGTCTGGCACGCAAAGTCTCGCAATAGGGTTGTGTAAAATCAATGTGCTTGACAGGGCCGTCATCGCCCTCGAAATAAGTGGAAGCCCGTCCCCACGTATAGTCGATAACCTGATGCGGTATTGCCAGCGTACCGGCGCCGACACCGGCGGCAATACCGCCTACCGTCGCGATGGCTACAATGTTCTTGACGCCCTGTTCGCGCAACGCCCAGATATTCGCGCGGTAATTGATTTTATGCGGCGGCAAGCGATGATTTTCGCCGTGACGCGCCAGGAACACCACATCGCGTTTGTTCAATCGCCCGAACACCAGCGGTGCCGAAGGCTCGCCGTAGGGCGTGGACACCGTCATCTGCCGCGTGGAGTCCAACGCGGACAAGCGGTCCAGTCCGCTGCCGCCGATAATCGCCAGCATGGGTTATTCCCTCAACGCATAGACTGACGGCAGGTTGCGCCAGTACCCATAAACATCCATACCGTATCCAAACACATAGCGATTAGGCAATGTAACGCCGATGAAATCTGCGGATAGCGGTTTTGTTTTGCCGGTTTGCTTGTCTGCAAATACCGCGATCATGACTTTGCGCGCCTGCATGGCCAGCAGTTTATCGCGTATCGCTTTCAGCGTAATGCCTTCATCCAGAATGTCGTCGACCAGCAACACCACGCGCCCTGCAACATTGGACACAGGCGTCGCGTGGAAGGTGATTTCACCGCCGCTTGTAGAATCGCCATATCGTGTTGCATCGATGTAGTCGAGTTCAAGCGGGAAATCTAGTAAAGGCAACAATTGCCCGGCGAAAACCACCGCACCGCGCATCACCACCATCAGCAACGGATTGGCGTTGGCGAGCGACTGGTTAATTTCGGAGGCAACTCGTGATACCGCAACACTGACTGCCGAGGCTGGGCAGATTTCTTCAGCAGTCTCCAGTATTTCATGCGCGCGCTTTATTGTGACTTTAGGGCGTATCAAAATTTATTCAATAAAAACATATAGTTATAGTTTTCTCACTGACCCAACAAATCTGTCAAACCCTTTTCGTCCAGTACGGCTACGCCCAATTCTTGCGCTTTGGTTAATTTACTACCAGCATCTTCGCCTGCCACGACGTAGTGCGATTTTTTGGACACGCTGCCTGACACCTTGCCGCCTTTGGCTTCGATGCGGGCTTTGGCTTCATCGCGCGTCAATGTCGGTAACGTTCCGGTCAGCACGAAAGTCTTGCCGCTCAACGCGCCAGCGCTCGCCTGCCGCTGTGGCAATGTTTCCGGCGCCACCCCCGCCGCGAGTAATTGTTCAATGACCTCGCGATTGTGCGTCTGCGCAAAAAAATGTCCAGCGCTGCGCATGATCTCCGGCCCCACACCCGGCAACACGGGCTCCAGCAGCGTCTCACCCTTGCGCGTCCGCCGCGCATTCTCCTTCTGCACCCGCTCCTTTTCTGCGATCAGCGCTTCCCAATCCGCCGCCATCACTGCCTGTACCGAACCAAAGTGCGCAGCCAACAACTTGGCGATTTCCTCGCCGACGTGATAAATGCCAAGTGCAAAGATAAAGCGCGCGAGCGTCGTACGTCGGCTTCGATCGATGGCCGCACGCACGTTGCCAGCCGATTTTTCCGCCATGCGTTCCAGTCCTGCGAGCGCCGCAAGCCCCAGTTTGTACAGGTCTGCCGGCGTGCGCACAATGTCATTGTCGACCAGTTGATCGACAATTTTCTCGCCTAATCCCTCGATGTCCATGGCGCGCCGCGAGGCAAAATGCAGCAACGCCTGCTTGCGCTGGGCCGGGCAATAGAGTCCGCCCGTGCAGCGGTAAACGGCCTCGCTTTCCACGCGCTCGACCCTGGAACCGCACACGGGACACCTGACCGGCATCTCAAACTGCGGCATCGACGTATGCGCGGGCCGGTGCTCGGTCAGTACCCGTGCCACCTCCGGTATAACATCGCCCGCACGCCTCACATAAACCGTGTCGCCCTCGCGTACATCCTTGGCACGCACTTGGTCGAGATTGTGCAGTGTCGCGTTGGTGACTGTTACGCCTCCCACGAAGACTGGCTTCAAACGGGCGACCGGCGTCAGCGCACCCGTGCGCCCGACCTGCACCTCGATCGCCTGTACCACGCTCAATGCCTCTTCCGCGGGAAACTTGTGGGCAATGGCAAAGCGCGGAGCGCGTGCGACATAACCCAATTCCCTTTGCGCCGCGAGATCGTTGACCTTGTAGACCACACCGTCGATGTCGCATGGCAGTGCTGCCCTGTGGCTACCCACTGTGCGGTAATAGTCGAGCATGCCTTCGACACCGCGCACTACTCTGCGCTCTTGGTTAACCGGAAATCGCAACCGGGCAAGATAATCAAGCAACATGCCATGCGTGCGCGGAGCCGAAACGCCCTCCAGCACGCCGACACCATAGGCAAAAAACGCCAGTGGCCGCGAAGCTGTGATGCGAGAATCCAGTTGGCGCAGTGCGCCTGCGGCTGCATTGCGCGGATTAACGAACTCCTTCTCGCCTTTGTCACGCTGATGGTGATTGAGCTTCTTGAAATCCGTCTTGAGAATCAGGACTTCACCACGCACGTCGATGCGCTCGGGCACATCCGGACCGGCAAGACGCAGCGGAATGGTGCGTATGGTGCGCAGATTCGCGGTAACATTTTCGCCATTCACACCGTCCCCGCGTGTCGCGCCGCGCACGAAAACACCGTTCTCGTAGAGCAAGCTAACCGCGAGTCCATCGAGCTTGAGCTCTGCCGCATACCCGACCCCATCCGCCTGCGCTACACCCAGCGCCTCGTGCACACGCCTGTCAAAGGCGCGCACCTCATCTTCATCAAATGCATTGTTGAGCGACAGCATGGGTACTGCATGCTGCACCTCCTCGAATTCGGGTAGCGGCGCCCCGCCTACGCGCTGGGTGGGAGAATCTGCAGTCAGCAGTTCGGGATACTGTAGTTCCAGTTGCTGCAACTCCCGGAATAAGCGATCGTACTCCGCGTCTGGAATCTCCGGCGCATCGAGGACGTAATAGCGATAATTGTGAAGCTCAATCGCCTCTCGCAAGACGCCAGCCCGCGCCGTTGCGCTCGCACTCGTAGCCATCAGGAAAAAAGACGCAGCGCGCGTGCGCTTCCTGGCGCAATGCCGCGCTCATTCATGGCAAAGTGGATGTCCTTCAGTTGCTGCCGAATCTGGTCCATGCTGGCCGCGGTGAGCGTCGCACGATTATCATCCACCAACCTTCCTTTGAGCGTCACTGCCAGCGTTCTTCCGAGTTCAAACATGCGCTGCAGTGCACGTTCTGCCATTACCACGCGCGGCACGTCAAGCAACAGCGTCACGCCGCGCGTTGTCATCCCATTGACTGCTTCCGGCAGGAACATCGCCGCCTCCTGATTGCTCAGGGTCAGCAGCGTCTGGCCATTTTCATCTTCCAGATGGAACACGCCATCCGGCTCCAGTGTAAGCCCCTCGCCTTCGGCCAATGCACGCACGCGAGCACCTGAAAACGACTCTCCTTCCGCTGCAATCACATTGACACCGATGGCCACATCCACGTCGGAGCAAAACAAATCAAGTTCATGCGCCTTGCGCAGCACACTCTCCGCATCCGGACACTGTGCCAAGGCCGATGTCCGCGATGCCGCAGTATTAATTGCATCGCAAAAAGCGCCCAACTGCACAGCGCTGATCACGCCGCCGCGATTGGCCATCTGCAGTGCGAGTCGCAGCTGCGAATACTGCGCCGTTACGGCGCGGTTGATCTCCTCCCACTTCCCGACAGATGCATTGAATCCAGCAGCACGCCACGTCCGTCCGCAAGCCGCCACGCCTGAAAGCAACTCAGACACCTGTGCCGCCGTTAGCGGCGTATCGCTGAAAAGCGTGGCAACGCAATCGATGGTCTCATCAATGCCCGCCATCGCATGAGGCGGCTCCGGTACGCTAGTAACCCCTCGTTGCGCCGCTGCTTCCACTCTCTTGTTGTCATCGAGTTGCGGTTCGACCCGTGTCACGGGTTCCGCACGGGCAGAAGCTTCACCCAGCAACACGTCAGGGTGCGTTTCGCCAAATGCTTCGCCCAGCCTGCGCTGTAGCTGACGCTCCTGGAACCAGTTGTACGCCAGCACGCCACCGATTACTACGGCGCCGATAGCCAGCAGGCTGATCTGGAGATCGCTCATGTCCGCGGCGTCAACGTTATGCGGCCTCGGACAATTTCATTGCTTCCTCGATATCTACCGCCACCACGCGCGATACGCCCGCCTCTTGCATGGTAATGCCGAGCAACTGATTGGCAATCTCCATGGTGATCTTGTTGTGGCTGATGAACAAAAACTGCGAGTTTCCGGACATTTTCTTCACCAGATCGCAGAAGCGCTCGGTATTGTGATCATCCAGCGGCGCATCCACCTCGTCGAGCAGACAGAACGGCGCCGGATTCAACTGGAATATCGAGAATACCAGCGACAGCGCAGTCAGCGCTTTCTCGCCGCCAGAGAGCAGATGAATCGTGCTGTTTTTCTTGCCGGGTGGCTGCGCTATCACGTGCACCCCGCAATCGAGAATTTCTTCCCCTGTAAGCACGAGTTTTGCCTGCCCGCCGCCGAACAGTGCCGGAAACATCTCGCTAAAATGGCGATTGATTTCGTCGAACGTGGCTTGCAAGCGGTCGCGCGTTTCGCGGTCTATGCGCCTGATCGCATCTTCGAGCGTGGTCATTGCCTCTGTCAGATCGCGTGATTGCGCATCGAGATAGTCACGCCGTTCCTGCGCCACTTTCAATTCTTCCAATGCCGCCAGGTTGACCGCGCCCAGTGCCTGGATTTCCTCGTGGATGCGGTTGATCTCGGATTGCAGCGCATTGGAGCGCGTGCCTTTTTCGAGCAGCGCGGCAAGCTCTTCTTCGTTGGCGCCCGCTTCGCTGAGCTGCGTGGCGTATTGTTCCTCGGTGAGGCGCGCTTCCTGTTCCTTCAACCGCACTTCCGCAATGCGATCGCGCAAAGGCCCCAGTTGCTGTTCGACCGCGAGGCGTTCCTGTTCTACCGCCCGCAATTGGGTTTCCATGCCCTCCAGCGCGTCGCGCGCCTGTGCCAATGCCTGTTCGCGCGCTACACGAGTTTCAAGCATGGCCTGCAACTGCGTGCGCCAAGGCGCCTCATCGAATGCAGCGAGATCAGTCTCGGATTCACCGATGCTCATTTCAATCGCGGATATCGACGTGGTCAATCGCCGTATGGAATTATCTATCTCATTGATTTTGTTTGCAATTATTTTATGCTCGTACTGCGCTTCTTGATGTGCCTGACGCGCCCGTTCGAGTACCTGACGTTGCTCATTCAGAGCGGATTCGGCGCTGCGATAATCTTGAGCCGAACGATCAACCTGCGACGCCAGTTCTAAATTTTCCGCCTGCAACCGCTGTATCGCAGTATCAGCTGCAGCGCGCTGATTCGTTTCTGCGGTGACTTGCACCATGAGGTCAGCGATCTCAGAGGCAATCTGTTCGCCCCGCTGTGTCACGCGCCGGGATTGCTCGGACAAGCGGAAAGATTCCATCTGAATGCCATGCAATTGCTGCTGCAATGAACCTGCCTCGTCACGCAAAGCGCCCGCTTCACTGTAGCAACGCTCGATCGCCTGATCGGCATCCGCCACCGCCGATTTGATTCGATCAAGCACCGCACGCTGCTGCTGCGAATCGCCTTCGAGTTTTTCAATTTCACGCTGACGCGACAACACGCCGTGCAACTCACTATCGGGCGCATGAAAGCTCACGCTGTGACGCGTGAATACATAGCCGCTGGCCGACACCAACACGTTGCCGGGCGCCAAATTCACCCGTCGTGCCATGCCGGAAACTGCGTCCGGCACAGTGTACACGCCGTGCAGCCATTCATTCATCACTGGCTCCAGTCGGCGATCGCGGCAAGTTATATAGCGCGTCAATGGCTCAAGACCGCCAATACTGGCAGCGCCCGTATGCTGAGACACTGACTCGCCGTCCTGCAAATCGACCATGGTCAGTTTGCCCGGCGGTGCCTGCGACAGCCAATCGGCTGCGCTGTCGATCTGCTCCAGCGCAATACCGTTCAATCGCTCGCGCAGCACGGCTTCCAGCGCGTCCTCCCAGCCCGCGGCAATTTCCATGCCTTGCCACAACCGCGGCGCTTTATCGAGATTGCGGCTGGTTTGCCAGCCTTCCATATCCGCGCCTCTGGCAAGTTTCGCCTGCAACTGTGACAGCACATGGATGCGCGCTTCTATCGTAGCCAGCGTCTGTGTCGCGGCATCCAGCTCGGACTGACGTTCCCGCGCAGCTTGCTCCAGGCCGGGCAGTTGTTGTTCCTTGGCCTGCAATTGCGCGCGGCGTTCAGATAGTTGTACCTCGAGTTGCCGTACGCTATTGCTCAACGCGATCAAGGCTGCAGTATCGGGAGCTGGCAGTGCGTTGCGCTCTTCGGTCAGTCTGACCTGCCGCTCCGCGAATTGCTCCAGCAGGCGTGTGGCGTGGCTGATCTTGGTCTGTTCAACCTGCAACTGTTGCTGTGTTTGGGCCAATGCCTGCTGTAACGCCTCACGCCGGTTATAGAGGGCGCGATGTGCCTCTTCGGCCAATGGCAGTTTCTGCGCCTGAGCATTCACTTCGGTCTCGCCCGCCGCTACGCGCTCGTCCGCGCGCTCGCGTTCGGCGCGTGCTTCGTCCAGCCCGCGCTGCGCATCCAGCAACTGCGTCCGGTTTCCATCGAGTTGTGAATGCAGCGTCGCCAGGTGATGCTCGATACGGCTGCGGTTCTCACGCACATGCGCAATCTGTTGTTCGAGACGCGCGACCTCGGCATTGGCTTCGTAAAGCGCGCCCTGGCACGCGTGCAGCGCATCGCCTGATTTGTAGTGCTCCGCGCGCAACGTCTCGAGCCGATTCTCGGCTTCCCGTAATTTGGCGGTTTCGGCTTCAAGTTCTACGCCGGCCCGTCCGATCTCCCTGGCATAACGGCCGCGAGCGGCTGCAGCCTCTTTCTTGCGTGTGAACCAAAGCAAGCCCTGCAACATATTTACCTCGCCCTGCAGCTCGTGATATTTGCGGGCAACCTCGGCTTGCTCCTGCAGGTGTTCCAGTTGCTTGGTCAGTTCCTGTCGTATGTCATCCACCCGCAACAGGTTTTCGCGAGTGTCACGCAAACGCAATTCGGTTTCACGGCGGCGCTCGCGGTATTTTGAAACGCCTGCGGCTTCTTCAAGGAACACGCGCAAATCTTCTGGCTTGGCCTCGATCACGCGCGAGATCATGCCCTGCTCGATGATGGCGTAGGCGCGGGCGCCCAGGCCGGTACCCAGAAAGATGTCCGTCACATCGCGACGGCGCACTGGCAAATTGTTGATGTAGTACGTGGAATCGCCATCGCGCTCAATCACGCGTTTGACGGAAATCTCGCCATAAGTCGACCACTGTCCCGCTGCCTTACCCAGGCTATTGTCAAATATCAGTTCAACGCTGGCGCGATTCACCGGCTTACGATCACCGGAACCATTGAACAGCACATCCTGCATGGTTTCGCCCCGCAAGTGGCGGGCGGAGGTCTCTCCCAGCACCCATCGCACGGCGTCAATCACATTTGATTTGCCGCAACCATTGGGTCCGACAATGCCGACCAATTGACCTGGAACCGGAATCTGGGTCGGTTCAACAAAAGACTTGAAACCTGCAAGATTAATATGAGTAAGGCGCAATTTATTACTTTGGCAGAGGTTATAATTGGCGTGAAATTTTCACTCAGCATTCTAACTGATTTACCCCTTGCCGATAATGCCAAGCAAGCCCTCTACCGTGCTTGAAACATTTCCGAATCCAGCGCCACGCCGTGACTACCGGATTCACATGGAAATTCCTGAATTTACCTGCCTTTGCCCGAAAACCGGCCAGCCCGATTTCGCAACATTGGTGCTGGATTACGTGCCGGACAAGCGCTGTGTCGAGTTAAAAAGTCTCAAACTCTATGTGTGGTCGTACCGCAACCAGGGTGTATTTCACGAAGCAGTGACCAATCGTATCCTTGATGATCTGCTCAAAGCGCTAACGCCGCGCTTCATACGGCTGACTGCGCGGTTTTACGTGCGTGGCGGCATCTTTACCACGGTGGTAGCCGAGCATGCGACGCGCGGATGGAAAGCGGCTTCGCTTCCAGAATTTGTGGAGCATGCAGCAAACGCGGGCGCATGCAACACACGGTAGTCCGGCGTCACAGCAAATTCGCTTTATAATCGTGACCTTGCGTGAATTCAGCACAGCGTTAGCCCTGCGCCGAACGGCACGCCATTGCGACCCGAAAGCATCCTTTGAATCCTGAACTGGACAAACTCCAAAGCTATCCGTTTCAAAAGCTTGACTCGCTGCTGGCAGACGCCACGCCGAATCCCAAACTGACACCGATCACGCTTTACATCGGTGAACCCAAGCATCCCACACCGGAATTCATCAAACGGGCGCTGATCGACAGCCTCGCGGGCATGGCGATTTATCCGGCCACCGCAGGCAGCGAAGCGCTGCGCATGGCCATTGCGACATGGGCAGGGCAGCGCTATCACGTCACGCTGGATCCGGCGACCCAAATCATTCCGGTTACCGGAAGCCGCGAAGCGCTGTTTTCGTTCGCGCAAGCCGTCATCGATCCGCGCGAGCCTGATCCGGTCGTCGTCTGCCCCAACCCGTTTTATCAAATTTATGAGGGCGCCTCGCTGCTGGGCCGCGCGACGCCATACTTTCTCAATAGCCTGCCGCAAAACCGTTACGCGGCGAATCTCGACGATCTGCCGCAATCGGTATGGAAACGCACGCAATTGATTTATGTTTGTTCGCCCGGCAATCCAACCGGTGCAGTCATGTCTCTCGCCGAATGGAAGGCGCTGTTCGAACTGTCCGATAAATACGGATTCATCATTGCCTCCGACGAATGCTATTCCGAGATTTATTTTGATGAAGGCAAGCCGCCGCTGGGCGCGCTCGACGCGGCACGCCAACTGGGGCGCGACGGGTTTCCCCGGCTGGTAATGTTTTCCAGTTTGTCCAAGCGCTCCAATGTGCCGGGCATGCGCTCCGGCTTCGTCGCGGGCGATGCAGCCATACTTAAACAGTATTTGCTCTATCGCACGTACCATGGCTGCGCCATGAGCGGTCCGGTGCAAGTGGCCAGTGCTAATGCCTGGGGCGATGAAGCCCACGTGGTCGAAAATCGCCGTTTGTACCGCGAAAAATTCGAGACGGCGTTGTCGATCCTGAAGCCGGTATGCGATGTTACCTGGCCCGACGCCGCGTTTTATCTGTGGCTGCCCACCGCCATTGCCGATACCGAGTTTGCGCGGCGGCTGTATATCGAGAAGAATGTGACAGTGTTGCCCGGCAGCTTCCTCGCCCGCAATTCTTCCGGCGTGAATCCCGGTAATAACCGCATTCGTGTAGCCTTGGTATCCACGGTTGAAGAATGTGCCGAAAGCGCGCGCCGCATCGCCGAGTTTATTATAAATTAATCATTTAAAAACAAATACTTATGACATTACAACTACAAACTATCATCGACAAGGCCTGGGACGACCGGGCAAATATTTCGCCCTCCAGCGCGCCGGCCGGCGTGTACGAGGCGGTCAACGACACCATCAATCACCTCGACAAAGGCACGCTGCGCGTTGCCGAAAAAATCAACAGCGAGTGGGTCACCCATCAGTGGATCAAAAAAGCAGTGCTGCTGTCGTTCAGGCTGCAGGACAACGCGGTGCTGAAAGACGGCTATTCGCAGTACTACGACAAAGTGCCGTCCAAGTTTGACGGCTTTGGTGCAAACGATTTTGCGCGCGCCGGCTATCGCGTGGTGCCGCCCGCTGCAGCACGCAAGGGCTCGTATATCGCAAAGAACGTGATACTGATGCCGTCATTCGTCAACATCGGTGCCTATGTCGATGAATCCACCATGGTGGACACCTGGGCAACGGTCGGCTCCTGTGCGCAAATCGGCAAGAACGTGCATCTGTCCGGTGGCGTGGGCATAGGCGGCGTGCTGGAACCACTGCAAGCCAATCCGACCATCATCGAAGACAATTGCTTTATCGGTGCACGCTCCGAAATCGTTGAAGGTGTGGTGGTGGAAACCGGCTCTGTGATCTCGATGGGTGTCTTCATCGGTCAAAGCACCAAGATTTTTCATCGCGAAACCGGGAAGGTGTTATATGGCCGTGTGCCTGCGGGTTCTGTGGTCGTGCCCGGCTCGCTGCCCTCTCCTCGCGGCGAATGCAATCTATACTGCGCCGTGATCGTCAAACAGGTTGACGCGCAAACCCGCGCCAAAACCAGTATTAACGACCTGTTACGCGGCGACTGAGTGACGGAAACGCCGCTAGGCAAGCGCAGGACAAATGGGCAAAATGAGTTTTACGGAACTTCCATAACAAGCGTTCGCATCACCGAACGGGAGAAAAACCATGTTTGTCACCCCGCTGTTCAAGCTGATGGCCGAAAAACAGGCCTCCGATCTGTTTTTCACGGCAGGCGCACCGATCCAGATCAAGATCAATGGCACTGTCATGCCCGTGAACAGCCAGCCGCTAGACGCCGCTCAGGTCAAGCAAGTCTGCTATGAATTGATGTCGCCGGAGCAGATCAAGGAGTTTGAAACGTGTCATGAAATGAATTTTGCGCGCCGTGGCGAAGCCGGCCCGGACGGCGCCATCGGCAATTTCCGTGTGAATATTTTTATGCAGCGCAACACCGTTGGAATGGTAGTGCGTTTCGTCAAGCCGGACATTCCTGCGTTCGATTCGCTGGGGCTGCCGCCGATACTCAAAGAAGTCATCATGGAAAAGCTGGGGCTGATTCTGATTGTCGGTTCCACCGGATCAGGCAAGTCAACCACCATGGCGTCGATGATCGACTATCGCAATTCCACCCGTTCCGGTCATATTCTGACCATCGAAGACCCGGTTGAATTCGCCTTCAAACACAAAAAATCCATTGTCAACCAGCGTGAAGTTCGCGTGGATACCCGCAGCTATGAAGCCGCGCTGATCAGTGCCATGCGCGAGGCGCCGGACCTGCTGATGATCGGCGAAGTCCGCGACAAGGACACCCTGCAAAGCGCCCTGCTGTTCGCGCAAACCGGCCATTTATGCATGACCACGCTGCACGCCAACAACAGCTACAACGCGCTGAACCGCATCATCAACTTCTTTCCGCGCGACATGCGCGAAGCGGTACTGGCGGATCTGGCCATTGGCGTGCGCTGCGTGATTTCACAACGTCTGGTACGCACGGCGGATGGCAGGCGTGTGCCGGCGGTGGAAGTGCTGCTCAATACCAAGTTCATTCAGGAACTGATCAACAAGGGCGAACTCGGCGGCATCAAAGAAGCCATGGAGCAAAGCATGGCGCCCGGATCGCAGACTTTTGAACAGGCGCTGTTCAAGCATTACGTCGCTGGTACCATCACCCTTGATGAAGCCCTGGTCAATGCGGATTCACCTACCAACCTGCGCTGGCTGATCGACAACGCAATGAAGAAAGACGACAAATCCGGCGCGCCGATCGCATCTGCAAGTGAAATCAAACCGCCGGAAGATATTACCAGTATCAAGCTCAATCTCGACGCGCTTGGGTAGCCGCAAATCAGCAGTCGTCGCGCTGACCACCGTCGGTGCGCTCGCGCGCCGTGGCGAGCGCTGGTTCAAAAACGCCGGGCTTGTGTATGGGCACGGCACTACCAACGCCCGCGACGAAGCGATCTATCTCACACTGCATGCGCTGAAACTTCCACTGGATCATTTGCCGGAAAAGCGCGCGGTCACCGCCACGCAAGCGGCGCAAGTGATAAAGCTCTTTGAACAACGCATCCTGCAGCGCACGCCGGCTGCCTATTTGACCCACGAAGCATGGCTAGGCAAATATCGCTTTTATGCCGATGAGCGCGTTATCGTGCCGCGTTCCTACATCGCGGAATTATTGCTGCAAAACCCGGCACTAGCGTGGCTTGCGAAAAGTCATGTTCGCCGCGCACTTGATCTATGCACCGGCTCCGGCTGCCTTGCCGTCCTGCTGGGAAAACATTTTCGGCACGCCCGCATTGATGCGGCTGACATTTCCGGCGATGCGCTGGCGGTGGCATCCGTTAACGTGCGCCGTCACCGGCTGCGGAAGCGAATCTCGCTTGTCAAATCAGACTATTTTCGAGCGCTGGGTCAACGTCGCTACGATCTGATTATCTCCAACCCGCCTTACGTCCGCACAGCCATGATGCGCACGCTACCGCAGGAGTATCAACGCGAACCAGCACTGGCGCTTGCCGGTGGAAGTGATGGTCTGGACGCTGTGCGGATTATTTTGACGCAGGCAGCTGATCACCTGAATCCCGGCGGCCTGTTGATCGTCGAATGCGGTCACGCCCGCGAACGAGTGGAGCGCACCTGGCCTCGTTTGCCGTTCTTGTGGCCCGACACCAGCGGAGGAGACGACTGCGTATTTTTTTTGACGCGCGACGAGCTGGTGCGTCCGGGTGCCATGGGTGTTTTTGGCGGACGTAAAAGCCATTCGGTAAGCCGGCGCACCTCATCGGCTTCCAATTCACTGAATTGACCGCGCTTCAGACGCGATGGCAAGTCGACAATGCCAAAACGCACGCGCATCAAGCGGCTCACGGTAAATCCAACCGCCTCAAACATCCGGCGCACCAGCCGGTTGCGTCCTTCCGTAACGACGATGCGGTACCAGTGGTTCGACCCCTCGCCGCCTTCGTCTGCCAGCGATTCGCAGCGTGCCTCGCCATCGGGGAGCAGGATGCCATTGCGCAATTGATCCGCTTGTTCGACAGACAGGGTGCCAAAGATTCTTGCTGCATATTCGCGTTCAACCGAGAACCGGGGATGCATCATGCTGTTCGCAAGCTCACCCGAGGTGGTAAAAATCAGCAGACCGCTGGTGCTGACGTCCAGTCGCCCTATCGACAACCAGCGCGCACCGCGCAAGCGCGGCAACTTGGTAAACACGGTTTCACGCCCTTGCGGGTCATCGCGCGTGACGATTTCACCTTCGGGCTTGTGATAAATCAGCACGCGCGCCGGCTGCTTCGCGGATTCGACACGAACGTCGCGGCCATCGACCTGAATACGGTCGGCCGAGATGACGCGCGCACCGATAGTAGCCACCTTGCCATTGACCGTGACGCGCGCCGCCTCGATCCACACTTCCATCATGCGGCGCGAGCCCAGGCCCGCCTGGGCCAGCACTTTTTGCAGTTTCTGTGACTCGCCCGGGCTTGCGGCCTTGCGCTGCGATGGCTTATGTTTTGTTGACAAATTTGAAGGGTATGATCTAAGTTACCCATATTCCAAGGATACGCTCGAAACTACTCGAAACACGGAAACCGTTGTTTGTAAAAATGTTATAAAGGCGCTTCGGAGACCGGGAGCAATGAAACTGCGTGTCATAGTAGCTTATCTGGTTGCCTTGTGGGTCGCGAACGCCTATGCGGCGCCCGCTGACGATATCAAAGCCCTGCTGACCAAGGGCGGCGCTAAAGCAGCCTATGAGCTTGGGAAAAGCCATCCGGATCAACTCGGCAATCCGGCGTTTGATTTCTATTTCGGTGTCGCGGCGATAGACAGCGGTCATGCGGGTGAAGGTGTGCTCGCACTCGAACGCTACATCGTCAATCATCCAAGGAACCGTGAAGCGCAGCTTGAACTCGCGCGCGGGTACTTCGTCCTGGGAGATTATATCCGCGCGCGTGAAGAATTTTCTGCCGTGCTCAAGACCAGTCCGCCACGCGATGTCGCCGCCAACATAGAACGCTATCTGGATGCGATACGCTCGCGCGAGTCGGTTTATCGCACCACGGCCGGCGCGTTTCTCGAATATGGCATCGGTTACGACAGCAACATCAATGGCGGCGTCAGCAATGCCAATATTAATTTGCCTGGACTTGGCGTGCTGACTATCGGCCAAGCTGGTGTCAAAACCAGCGCGAGCTTTATGCAACTCACCGGAGGCGCAAACATTTCGCACCCGGTTGCGCCAGGCGTCGCGCTATTTGCAGGCATCAACGGCGACTTCAAGACCCACGGTTCGCACCGCGAATTTGACCAAAACAGCTTTGGCGTGACGGGTGGCGTCAGCTATCTCAAGGAACAAAATCTGTTTCGTGCCTCACTCGCCTACAGCATGCTCAACGTGGATTATGGTCGTTTTCGGGACGTCGCCAGCGTTTCCGGGGAATGGATACATCAGATGGATGAATTGCAGTCGGTCAGTGGCGCCGTGCAATACGCCAAGCTGAACTATGCCGGTGGAAATGATGTGCGCGACTCCGACTTGAAAGGCGTATCCGTCGGCTATCGCCGCAACTTTGTCGCGCCGTGGCAGCCGTTGTTCAGCATCAGCGCCAACTATGCAAAAGAAGACAACGAGCGCAACCGCGACGACCTGGCGCGCGACATTTACGGTCTGCGCGCAGTGCTGGCTGCCTCTCCCGCGCCAAAATGGGCGGTGAGCGTGGGGATGACCTATCAACAAAGCAATTACGATGCGCGTGATTTCCTGTTTGCTGATACACGGCGGGACCGGTATTACGGCGTGGATGCCGTTGCAAGTTATGCCATCACGCGTGAATTCAGCGTCCGCGGAGAAGCGGTTCTGAGTCGCAACAGCAGCAACATTGATCTTTACGATTACAAACGCGGCATGGTAGCGATTAAGCTGCGCTACGACTTCAAGTAGGAGCGAATAATGCGCACGATCACTCACGGGCTTTTTCTTATATCACTGGTTTTTTCATACGGCATCGCTCATGCCCAGAACGTGGGGCGCGTGCTGCTTGCCGCCGGAGATGTCACCGCCGCGCGAGGCGCAACTGCAGTGAAACTGGCGCCGGGCGCGGTGATTCAGGACAAGGACGTGCTGCGCACGGGCGCGGCCAGCAATTTACAGGTGCGGTTTTCGGATGACAGCCTGATATCCCTGCGCGAGAACAGCGAATTGCGCATCGAGGAATTTCGCTATAACGGCAAGGAGGACGGCAGCGAACGGGCGTTCTTCAGTCTCGTCACAGGTGGATTGAGAGCGTTTACCGGACTGGTCGGGCGCAGCAATAACAACAATTACAGGATGACAACCAGCACGGCCACCATAGGCATCCGCGGCACCGATTACGTCCTCGCCCTTTGCCAGCAAGGCAGTTGCCGCAACAACGACGGAAGCGCGGCAAAGGATGGCTTGTACGGCCGCCCGCTGGGCCCTTCACACGGCAGCAATCGTGTCGATGTCAAGAACGATCGTGATCAGAAGCAGTTCGGTATCAACGAGAATTTCTACACTGCCGGTAACAAGAGCCTCATAGAATCGTTGCTCGCCCCCCCGGATTTTTTATCCGGAAAACTTGAGAGCCGCTCGCGCGGCACGGCCGTTGCCGGTTCCAGTCTCGGCGGAACCGACGGAACCCAGCAAGACAGCCGGATCAGCCCCGTAACGCCACTTGCGACGAGCCTGGCATTTGTCGCGCCCGAAACGGCCAGTGCGGGCGGCACGCCCTACTCGCCTACGGTGCTAACGCCAGTAACCCCGGTAACAACACCGGTCGTCGCGGGGCCGACCATCGGGATCGTCGGTGCGTGGACGTCTCCCGGACTGATCGCTGAAAGTGGTGGCGCATTTGTTATCCCTTCCATGCTGGTGCTCAACGGTTTGAGTGATCTGGTGGGTATTAATATCCCGGCGGGCACAACGAGTTTCCCTGATTCAACCAACGGCGTCACCGGCGCGGCAAGCCTGGCGCCGGTAGATACCGGCATTGGATCGTCGGTCAACGCACATTGGGGACGCTGGCCCAGCGGCTCGATCACGGACGCCGACACTGGCACGACCAGCATTCCTGGCGGAGCGCACTTTCTCTATGGTGACTTGGCTCCGCCGGATGTCGTCGCCGCGAAAACAGGGACGTTCGTGCTATCGCAGGTAGGTGGCACTACGCCGACGAACGACTTTGGTGGTGCTTTTTCGGGATCGTATCCCAGCATTACGCTGAACTTTACGGCCAAGACAGGCTCTGTCGGCGGTTTCGGTTGGAGTTTTTCCAGTGATAGTTGGACCCTGGCACCGAGTTCAGGGACTATTGTTATTGTACCTGGCCAAGGTGCGGCCTTTTTGGCCAGTGGTACTGGCAGTTGCTCAGGCACGAATTGCGGCACGCAACTTGCGGTTTACAAGGTCAATGGTGTTTTTCTGGGCGCACAAGGCAACCATCTGGGCGTAGCAATAGGCATGCAGACCAATGTTGGTAACAGCAGCGCCCAGGGCGTGAAGCTATACACCTGCGCACCGTCCTGCTAAAACACCCGGCAATACCTACACGGCGCGGCGTTCGATCACCGCCTGCGCCAGTGTGCCGCTGTCCACGTGATCGAGTTCACCGCCCACCGGCAAGCCGCGGGCTATGCGCGTGACGCTGAGACCTCTCGCGGTAAGCAGTTCGCCGATGTAATGGGCAGTGGCTTCGCCTTCCGCAGTGAAATTGGTTGCGAGTACCACCTCGCGCACCAGCCCATCCGTAGCCCGTTTGAGCAGGCGATCAAGGTGTATCTCCTTGGGCCCTATGCCGTCGAGCGGCGACAGCACGCCCAGCAGCACGAAATACAGGCCACGAAAGCTTTGTGTCTGCTCCACCATCAACAGGTCGCCCGGAGACTCGACAACGCATAATAAAGCGCCATCGCGGCGCGGCGACGCGCACAGTGTACACAGCGACTCTTCCGAAAAACTGTTGCAGCGGTCGCAATGACGGATGCGATCCAGCGCGCCGCGCAGTGCGCTGGACAAGCGGCCTGCACCGCCCTGATCCCGTTGCAATAAATGATAGGCCATGCGTTGCGCGGATTTCGGGCCGACACCCGGCAGGCAGCGCAGCGCGGCGATGAGTTCCTCCAGTGCAGACGACGCTTGCATCGCGCGCGGCGAGATATTCAATAAATTACTTTAAAAACAAATACTTATGATAATTTTATTTAGAACGGCATCTTGAAGCCTGGCGGCAGCGGCAAACCCGCGGTCATGCCCGACATTTTTTCCTGCCGCGTGGATTCCACACGCCGCACGGCGTCGTTCATGGCAGCGGCGACCAAGTCTTCCAGCATGTCCTTGTCATCCTTGAGCAGGCTGTCATCGATGGCCACCCGCCGCACGCCATACTGGCAATTCATTGTTACTTTCACCATGCCGGCGCCGGCCTGCCCTTCGACTTCGACAGAGGCCAACTGGTCCTGCATCTTTTTCATGTTCTCCTGCATCTGCTGGGCCTGCTTCATGAGCCCGGCGAGTTGATTTTTCATCATGATGGCGCCCCTACGATAAAGGTTGAATCGAAGATTTTTTCACATTGCCGCCAAACGATTCCTGTAATTCCCTGACAAACGGATCGTTTGCGATCGCTGTGGCAGCCCGCGCTTGCCGTTCATCCTGCTCGCGTTTTTCCGCGACAGCGGGTGTATGCACCTCGCCCGCCGCCACTTTGAACGTCACACGCAGCGCTGCACCGAAGCGCTGCTGCAATGCGGCTTTGAGTCTGCCCTGATGCGCGCCGTCCAGCATGCGTTCCTGCGCCTTGGGCAGACTGAGTTCTATTTCGTCGGCCGTCAATTTTGTCATTGCGCAATTGCGCGCCAGCTGGCCGGTATAGGCGATCAAACCCAGTTGCGCTACGATAGCCTCCCACGACGCATTCACATCCACCGCGGCTAGTCCGCTCTCTGGCACAGCGGTCGCTCCTGCTGCCCGGGGCTCGGAAATTTTCTCGACCGCAGCAGTACGCGCTGACGGACGATAGCTCTCACCAGTCGGCGCAAATGCCAGCATACGCAACAACGTCATGGTGAATCCGGCATATTCGTCCGGCGCGAGGCCGATGTCGCTGCGTCCCTGCAAGGCAATCTGATAATGTAATTGCAATTCATCGGCGCCAAAGCGCTGCGTCAATGCGAGCAGCACGTCCCGGTCAGGATCATCACCCGCTACGGTATCCGGCAACTGCTGTGCCAATGCCAAACGATGCAGCAGCGTCCCCATGTCGAGCAGCGCTGCTTCAAACGACAGGCTGCGCAGCGCCATTTCATCTGCCTTGGCCATCATCGCGGCACCATCGCCGCGCGCCAGCGCGTCAAGTATCGCATAGAGATGCTGTTGATCCACCGCGCCGAGCATGGCGCGCGCCGACGCCTCATCGACACGCCCGCCGCCATGCGCAATGGCCTGATCCAGCAACGACAGTGAATCGCGCAGGCTGCCCTGTGCGGCGCGCGCGATCAATGCAAGCGCGGCTGGCTCGAATTCTATTTTTTCAGCCTCCAGAACAAAACGCAGGCGCCCCGCGATTTGTTGCTGCGGGATCTGTTTCAGGTTGAATTGCAGACATCGCGACAGCACGGTCACCGGGATTTTTTGCGGATCGGTCGTGGCAAGTATGAATTTAACGTGCGCCGGCGGTTCTTCCAGCGTTTTGAGCATCGCATTAAATGCATTGCGCGACAGCATATGCACTTCGTCGATGATGTAGACCTTGAAGCGCCCGCTCGACGGTGCATAGAGCGCGTTTTCCAGCAACTCGCGCATGTTGTCTACCTGCGTGTTGGACGCAGCATCGAGTTCCACCAGATCGACAAAGCGTCCGGAGTCGATTTCAGTGCAGGCAGTGCATTTCCCGCACGGCTCATCGGTGATGCCCGTTTCGCAGTTCAACGCTTTGGCGATGATCCGCGCCAGCGTGGTTTTGCCGACGCCGCGGGTGCCGGTAAACAGATACGCGTGATGCAAGCGCTGCTGCCTGAGCGCGTTGCTCAGCGCACGGACAACATGTTCTTGCCCGACGAGTTCAGCAAACGACTTGGGGCGCCACTTGCGGGCGAGCACTTGGGTCACGGCAGAATAATAAACAACGGATCGTTTGTAGATAGCGAAAGCGGCATTTTACGCCGCATCACGGCTATACCGTTTACCATCAATGATCCTGCAACGGCCTGGAATCGGCCTAAAACCAGTACTGCAAGCGAACCTGGGTAAAGTTTATGCCGTTGTTAGGCTGCTTGATACTGGCATTGGAGAGATGCTGGTAGCGCAGGCCCAAGTCGAATGAACCCTTCGCACCAAAGCGGTATCCGATACCAAGATGGTCGCCGAATTGAAACTTGGTGCTGAATCGCTTGGGTCCCAGCGATGTGCGCGACAGCAAATGAAAGCCCACGGCTGCTTCGGCGTAAAGTCCCTTGCCATCGTTTTGCTGCAGCCGGAACGTGGGCGTCAGCCCTATTTCCGTAATGTCGTCGTTTTGACCGGGAAGGACGCTATCGCGGCGCCAGTGGCCCAGCGACAAATCCCAATAGCCTCCTAAATGCCATTGATCGCCCTTGAACCACTGTTTGTTCCAGTTCCACTGTAGTCCGACGCGCCCCATATCGGCGCCGTCGCCTTGCCCCAACTCGAAGGAAACGCCATCGATCGCCGCAGCAGAACCCACGGCAAACCAGCTTAACAACGCCACACATGCCATGCGTAGTTTCATCTTGCCCTCGTTTTATTGCTTTTGGTGGTTACCATTTTAACCCACTCGCAATTAGGGGTGGCGAGCCTAACCCCCGGCACTTGCAGAGAATAGCTTTGGCTGCTTCCTTCCGGACCTGACCAGGTTCACTACCATGCAATGCGGGGAGGCCCGCCATAAGTCAAATCAACTCGTAAGAAAGACGTAAGTATGCACGCCATCAGGTTTTTTTGCCACTTTTTGATTGCCGGGCGACTTTACAAGAATCACGATTAGTGTTTTTATTATCGGCCTGAGAGCATCACAATTTTCTGCCGTTTCACGCGTTGCGCAATTGATCCTCGAATCCTGATCCGCGTTACATCTCCGGAGGCATGCATGTCCACGATTGAATCCGTATTGCAGGAAGACCGGCTGTTTCCGCCCAGCGATGCCTTTGTCACACAGGCCAACATCTCCGGCATGGAAGCCTATCGAAAACTGTATGCGGAAGCCGAGCGCGATTTCGAAGGGTTTTGGGCAAATCTCGCACGCAAGGAACTGCTCTGGCAAAAGCCGTTCACGAAGACTCTGGACGAATCCAGGGCGCCCTTTTTCAAGTGGTTCCACGACGGCGAACTGAATGCTTCCTACAATTGCCTCGACCGGCACCTGAAAACCCAGCCGGACAAAACTGCCATCATTTTCGAAGCCGACGACGGCAAGGTCAGCACGATTACTTATCGCGAGTTGCATCGTCAGGTATGCATGGCGGCAAACGGGCTCAAGTCGCGCAACATCCAATCGGGCGACCGCGTGATTGTCTATATGCCGATGTCGATCGAGGCCGTAGTATGCATGCAGGCCTGCGCGCGTATCGGCGCGATTCACTCCGTGGTATTCGGCGGCTTCTCGGCGAAAAGCCTGCAGGAACGCATCATCGATGCAGGTGCGGTGGCGGTGCTCACCGCCGACGGGCAGTTCCGCGGCGGTCGCGAAATTCCGCTGAAGCCCGCGGTGGACGAAGCGCTCGCGCTGGGCGGCTGCGAATCGATCAGGAGCGTCGTCGTCTACAAGCGCACCGGCACCGCCGTTGCCTGGGACGCTACGCGCGATGTGTGGTTACACGACTTGCTGAAAGGCCAGTCCGACACTTGCGAACCCACCTGGGTCAATGCCGAGCACCCGCTGTTCATCCTTTACACCTCCGGCTCCACAGGCAAGCCGAAAGGTATTCAGCACTCTACGGGCGGCTATTTGCTGTGGACCATACTCACGATGAAGTGGACGTTCGACTACAAGCCGAGCGACGTATTCTGGTGCACCGCGGACGTGGGCTGGGTCACCGGCCATTCGTATGTGTGCTACGGCCCGCTCGCCTGCGGTGCCACCGAAATCATTTTCGAGGGCGTGCCGGTCTATCCCGACGCCGGCCGCTTCTGGAAAATGATCCAGGACCATAAAGTGACCGTGTTTTACACCGCACCGACCGCGATACGCTCGCTGATCAAGGCCGGCGGCGATTTGCCGAAAAAATATGATCTGAAAAGCCTGCGGATACTGGGCACGGTCGGCGAACCCATCAACCCGGAAGCCTGGATGTGGTACCACGAAACCGTCGGCGGCGGCCGCTGTCCCATCGTCGATACCTGGTGGCAAACGGAAACCGGCGGCCACATGATTACGCCGCTGCCTGGCGCGACACCTACCAAACCCGGCTCGGCCACGTTCCCGCTGCCTGGAATAATGTCCGACATTGTTGACGAAACCGGGCAATCCGTGGGCAGAGGCAAAGGCGGCATACTGGTGATCAAGAAACCGTGGCCATCGATGCTGCGCACGATCTGGGGCGATCCGGAGCGCTTCAAGAAAACGTATTATCCGGAGGATTTCAAAGGCAAGTACTATCTTGCGGGCGACGGCGCCACCTACGACGCGGAAGGTTACATCCGCATCATGGGACGCATCGACGATGTACTGAATGTATCGGGCCATCGCCTGGGCACCATGGAGATCGAATCTGCGCTCGTCGCCAACAAGGAACTCGTCGCGGAAGCCGCCGTGGTAGGCCGGCCTGACGATCTCACGGGCGAAGCCATCTGCGCCTTCGTGGTATTGAAGCGCTCGCGTCCCACGGGAGACGAGGCGAAAAAAATCGTGAAAGAGTTGCAGGATTGGGTGGCCAAGGAAATCGGTCCCATCGCCAAGCCTCGCGACATACGCTTCGGCGATAACCTGCCCAAAACGCGCTCCGGCAAAATCATGCGCCGTCTGCTGCGTTCCATCGCCAGGGGCGAGGAGATCACGCAGGATGTATCCACGCTGGAAAATCCGGCAATACTGGACCAGTTGAAACAAACCTTGTGAATCCGATCCAGCCCGGCTCTGCTGAACAACGCGGACTGCGGGGACAGCGCCTTGCGGCGTTGTTCCTGCTGGGCTGCCTGTTGTTCAACTATCCGCTGCTGCAATTGTTCGCGCGGGACGGAGCAGTTTTTGGCATGCCGCTGCTCTACTGCTACGTGTTCGGCGCATGGGCAACGTTAATCGGGCTGATGGCGCTGGTGGTCGAGCGCCGCGACCGCGATTAGGCAATCACCATGCTGACCGGCGGCATCATCGTCGTCGCTTCGTTTGCATACGTTGGACTGCTGTTCGCCATCGCAGCGTACGGCGACAAACGCGCGGACGCTGGCCGCAGCCTGATCGCCAATCCATATATCTACGCGCTGTCGCTCGCCGTCTACTGCACCTCATGGACGTTCTATGGCAGCGTCGGCCGTGCCGCGACTTCCGGTATTGGTTTCCTGCCGATTTACCTCGGCCCGACGCTGATGGCGGCGTTGTGGTGGTTCCTGCTGCTGAAGATGATCCGCATCAGCAAGGCCAACCGCATCACCTCCATCGCCGACTTTGTCGCCTCCCGCTACGGCAAGAGCCAGTTGCTAGGCGGTCTGGTTACCATCATCGCGGTCATCGGCATCATTCCCTATATCGCGCTGCAACTGAAAGCCATTTCCACCAGCTTCTCCATCATCCTGCACTACCCTGGCGTTGCCATGCCCGAAAAACTGGGTGCCCAACTATTCATTGGCGACAATACTTTCTATATCGCAATGATGCTGGCGGCGTTTACCATTTTGTTCGGCACGCGGCATCTGGACGCAACCGAGCGTCACGAAGGATTGGTCGCAGCGATCGCGTTTGAATCCGTGGTGAAGCTGGTTGCCTTCATCGCGGTAGGTTTGTTTGTAACGTACGGCATGTACAACGGCTTCGCCGATATATTCCGGCGCGCCGCCGAAAATCCGCAACTGCACGCCCTGATGGCGCTCGGCGGCGAATCGGGCAGTTACACATCGTGGGCATCGCTGACGCTGTTGTCGATGCTGGCAATTCTGTTTTTACCGCGCCAGTTTCAGGTAGCGGTGGTGGAAAATGTCGATGAGCGGCATCTGAATAAAGCGATCTGGCTGTTTCCGCTGTATTTGCTTGCCATCAATATTTTTGTATTGCCCATCGCGCTGGGCGGGCTGCTGCGCTTTCCGGCAGGCGGCGTGGATGCCGATACCTTCATGCTGACGCTGCCCATCGCGGAGCAGCAGCCGTGGATTGCGTTGTTTGCCTTCATCGGCGGTCTTTCCGCGGCCACCGGCATGGTGATCGTGGAAACCATCGCGCTGTCCACTATGGTATGCAACGACCTCGTGATGCCGGTGCTGCTGCGCCTGCGCTGGCTGCGGTTGACCGAACGTCGTGACCTGTCGTGGTTGCTGCTCGGTATCCGCCGCGGCGCGATTGTCGCTATCCTGACACTGGGCTACGTTTATTTTTATCTCGCAGGTGAGGCATATGCTCTTGTTTCCATTGGATTAATTTCATTCTCTGCCGTTGCCCAATTTGCCCCCGCCATGATCGGCGGCATGTTCTGGAAGGGCGGCAACCGGATGGGCGCCATCTGCGGGCTGAGCGCGGGATTCGCCATCTGGATGTACACCTTGCTGCTGCCATCTTTCGCGAAGTCCGGCTGGTTGCCCATCACTTTTCTGTCGCAAGGCATGCTGGGCATCGATCTGCTCAAACCACAGCAGTTGTTTGGCCTGCAAGGACTCGATGAAATCTCGCATTGTTTGTTCTGGAGCCTGCTCGCCAATATCGGACTTTACGTAACCATTTCGCTATTGCGCCGAGCAGATGCCTCCGAGCACGGACAGGCGGCGCTGTTCGTCGATGCCTACCGGCATACACCCGCCGCCGGTTCACGCTTCTGGCGCGGCAGCGCGTCCATCAATGACTTGCTCGCGCTGCTCGGCCGCTTTCTCGGCCCCGCGCGCGCGCGCGACGCCTTGGTGGATTACGCCGGTCAGCGTGGCGTCCAGTCTATTGAATCCCTGCCCGCAGACGCCGACACGGTTCATCATGCCGAATCCTTACTGGCTGGCGCGATCGGCAGCGCCAGCGCGCGGGTCATGATCGCCTCCGTCGTCGACGAAGAACCGCTGGGCATCGACGAAGTCATGCACATCATCGATGAAGCATCGCAGGTACTCGCCTACAGCCGCCAGTTGGAGCGGCAATCGCGCGAACTGGAAGCAGCAACCAATGATCTGCGCAGCGCCAACCTGCGCCTGCAGGAACTGGACCGCCTGAAAGACGATTTCATATCCACCGTGACGCATGAATTGCGCACGCCGCTGACATCCATCCGCGCTTTCACCGAAATTCTCCGCGACAATCCGCAACTGGCGGAAGGGCAGCGCGAAAATTTCCTGGGCATCGTCATCCGCGAGTCCGAGCGCCTCACACG
>JAKFYK010000056.1 GCA_021730905.1 Betaproteobacteria bacterium
ACAAATACGAGTTCGCCCTCGCGGGTTTTGAAATTGTCGTACAACGCCCATGCGCGCACGCGATCGGGCATCGGCGACACCGGCTTGCCGGTGGCCAACCCCTCCATCATGTGCTGAGCCATCAGGAACGCGTTGTTCTCAAACAGCGCGCTTTGCACGTACTGGCCCTCGCCCGTGGCTTTGCGCTGATGCAACGCGCCGAGGATCGCAATCGCGCCGAACATTCCTCCCATCACGTCGTTCACCGACGCGCCTGCGCGCAACGGGCCATAACGCCCGCCTGTCATGTACGCGAGTCCGCCCATCATCTGCACCACTTCGTCCAGCCCCGTACGATGTTCATACGGTCCCGGCAAAAACCCTTTGAGGGAACAGTAGATCAGGCTCGGCTTGAGATTGCGCAAAGCCTCCTGACCAAACCCCAGCTTGTCCATGGCGCCGGGCCGGAAATTTTCGGTCACCACATCGGCGCTGGCAATGAGCTTGAACACGGCTTCACGACCTTGCGGTGATTTGAGGTCAACCGCGAAACTTTTCTTGTTGCGGTTATACGTCGGGAAAAATCCCGCGCCCGACGCCACGAGCTTCCGCGTGTGGTCGCCGTCCAACGGCTCGACCTTGATCACCTCGGCCCCCATATCGGCGAGCACCAGCCCGCAGGTCGGCCCCATGACCACATGACAAAACTCTATGACACGTAAACCTTCCAGCGGCAGCGCCTGCGCCATTACTTACCCTCTTCCAGAAAAATACTCATCGAAACAAATAATCAATCAACGTTTCTGCTATGGACTTTTACCGCCGTACTTATGCCCGCCCAAGAATTTTCGCGAGATCCGCTTCACGCGCCTCTCTGGTTTTGAACGTCAGGTCGCCACGTACCGTTTTCTCGGTTGTCTCGTAAATCACATCATCAGACAAAGATAAGTCCAGCGGATCGCCGTGCGGCTGCGCGACATGCCACGGCGTGTCGAGATAAATTTCAACCTGATTGCCTTCCGGGTCTGGAAAATACACCGACCACGCGTTGCCATGACTGGTTTGCCGCAGCTTCATGCCACGCGCCGTCGCCTTGCCCGCCACCTCGCGCAACTCCTTCAGACTCGACACCTTGAACGACAATTGGTTAATGGTACTCGGCGCGTCCTTGGCACGGCCCTGCACCAGCACAAACTGGTGATGCTGCCCGGGATTGGAACTCATGAAGGTAATCGGCGCCTTTGAACTGCTGCTTAACCCGTGGTCTGTCACGGTAAGTCCAAGCACGTCCTGGTAAAAGCGAATCATGGTTTCGCTGTCCGTTACATAAATGCCCACATGGCTCAATTGTGGCTTCATTATCGTCGCTCCTCCTAATCGGGTGTTCACTAGCCGCGCGCCGTCGCCGGCACAAAACCCTTGGTCACTCCGGCATCAGGCACGTAGCCATACAGTGGTTCGCCAGGAATACCTTCGGCCACGATCTTGCGTATCGCTATGAGCTTGTCGATATCGATGCCGGTGCGCAACCCCATCGCTTCGAGCATGAACACCAGGTCTTCAGTGACAATATTGCCGGTGGCGCCCGGCGCGAACGGACAACCACCGAGGCCGCCGAGCGAACTGTCGAAAGTAGTCACGCCTACCTCCAGCGCCGCCACCACATTGGCGAGGCCGAGGCCGCGGGTATTGTGCAGATGCGCGCCGGAGAGCTTACCGCCGATGGCTGCACGCACCTTCGTGAACACGCGCCGCACCTGTTCCGGATTCGCGTAACCGGTGGTATCAGCAAGGCCCACTTCATCGCAGCCCGCTTCGACCGACGCCACCGCCATGCGCACCACTTCGTCTTCGCTCACTGCGCCTTCAAGCGTGCAGCCGAACACCGTGGACAAACCGGATTCGATAATGGGACGCTTGTCCTTGGGTAAACTGTCGCGAAAATCGCAGATTTTTTTTGCGCTCGCAATCGCCTCGTCGGGCGTCATGCGCACGTTCGAAAGACTGTGTTCGCGCGACACCGAAATCGTCAGCGTCAGTTTATGCACGCCCGCCCGCATCGCGCGTTGCGCACCCGTAAAATTGGGCGCCAGCGCGGCCACATTCAGGCCGGGAATCGTCAGCGCATGCGCGACGACTTCAGGCGCATCCGCCATCTGCGGTATCAATTTCGGCGGCACGAACGAACACACCTCGATTTCACGCAGTCCCGCGGCGGCGGCAGCGCTGATCCATTTTTTCTTGTAGTCGGTCGGCATAAACTGTTTGGTGTTTTGCAGGCCGTCGCGCGGGCCGACTTCGCTGATCAATATATCGATGTCTTGCGTCAACGCATTCTCCTGATTTGACCTGCTGTGAGCCGGTCTCGAAGAATACGGGCGTTACACTTTCGGGTCAATCAAACCGCACGCATGTTGCACGCGCCTGTCCCTTCGCGTAGGCTACTGTCACCACTCCAACCCGATAAGGAATCACAATATGAGCACAGACATCAAGCGTCATTTTCCCGGCCCCACGCTTTGCCGCGCCGTCGAGTACGGCAATCTGGTATTCATCGCCGGCACCACCGCCGACAACAAATCCGCCAACTGCAAGGGGCAGACGGAAGAAGTACTCAAGAAGATAGACGGCTTTCTCGCCGAGTGCGGCACCGACAAATCTAAAATTCTGTCTGCCAACGTCTGGGTTGCCGACATGAATGAAAAACCGCAGATGGACGCAGCATGGACGGCATGGGTCGAACCCGGCAGCAAACCGGTACGCGCCTGCGTGGAAGCTCGACTCGGATCGGCGGAAACGCGCGTGGAAATCATGGTAACCGCCGCAAAGTAGCAAGCGAGAACGCGACTTGAGCGACATCGTCTACCACACACCAATGAAGAAGCTGTCGGATGCCACCGAGTACAACGGCATCATCTATCTCGCGGGTCAGGTGGCCGAAGACCTGGGCGCGGGCATGAAAGCGCAGACCACCGACGTGCTGCGCCAGATCGACACGCTGCTCGCAAAGTGTGGCAGCAGCAAGTCACGCATTCTGAGCGCGACGGTGTATGTGACGGACATGGCGTTGAAGCCGGAGATGGATGAAGCGTGGATGGCGTGGGTCGATCAAACCCGTCCGCCGGCGCGCGCCACGGTCGAAGCGCGCCTGGGTGCCAATGTGCTGGTGGAAATCATGCTGACGGCGGCCAAGAGTTAGTTGATGCACTTGATCACGCCGGCACGCTGGGAGGCATTGTGGAATGGCTTCGGGCTGCCGGCTCCGGCACAGGAATTTGAAGCGCTCGCAGCGCGCTTTGCCGAGCCGCACCGCCACTATCACACGGCGCAGCATATCGGCGAGTGCCTTGCGCACTTCGATAGTGCGCGCGCACTGTGCGAACATCCGGCGGAAGTCGAACTCGCGATATGGTTTCACGACGCGATCTACGAGCCGCGTGCCGGGGACAACGAGGGAAAAAGCGCGCAGTGGGCGCGGCGCATCATGGCCGACTCCGGCCTCGACGCGCAGGCGCAGGATCGCGTTCACGCACTCATCATGGCGACGTGTCATCACGCGCAGCCGGAGTCGCAGGATGCCGGAGCGCTGGTGGATATCGATCTGTCGATACTCGGCGCGAACGCCGTGCGCTTTGAGGAATACGAGCAGCAGGTGCGTGCCGAATACCACTGGGTGCCGGCGTTTCTGTTTCACCGCAAGCGCAGGGAAGTTCTGCAAGGATTTTTCGCGCGGCCGTCAATCTACTCCACCATGCATTTCAAGAATCAGCTCGAAAAAAAAGCGCGCGAAAATCTCGCGCGCGCTTTACACAAACTTGACGCTGGCTGACTAAACGGCGGCCTTGCTCGCCCGCACTTCGATGCCGGCCATGCGCGCGAGATCGCGATGAATGCGCGCAACACGTTCGATTTGCCCCTTCGCCGGAAAGCGCTCATAAAAACCTTCGGAACGGAACGAGCGCATCTGTTCACGCCACGGCTGCAGCCGAGCTTCCCAGCGTTTGGCGCGGCCATCCACCGGCTCGGCATCGGCGCGCGCCAAGTCTGCGCACACGCGGATCATCGCCTTGATCGTCACTGGCTTGGTAACCATGTAGCTGTCGTGGTCCCATGAGTCGCCCCACACTTTTTCGGCAGCTTTGAAAAAGTCTCGGATAATTTCGTAGTAACGCTCACCCTCACGATAACTATTTGTTACTAAACGAATTTTTTTCCAGTCCGTGCTGATCCAACGATGCAGTTCGTTGAATAATTCGGCCTGCAAAATCCACTTGTCCTGCTGGCTGCGGCCGCCCAGACGGTTGATGCGGTAACGCAGCGGGCTGTCGCCCTCGCGGTACAAATCTTCAACCAGGCGCGCGGCGAAACGTTTGTCCGGATCAGCCCACGACACGCGCTCGTAAAGGTCGATCAGGTGGCTCTTGCTGATGCGCGTGGTGGTCGAATTGATGATTACGAACATCTCGGCTGCAAAGTCTTCGCTGCGGCCATCAAAAATAATGCATGGCACGTTAATCGCCGCCGCTTCCGCTGGATGCTCTTTGAGATAAAAACGCAGCGCGGCAAGCCGATGCTGACCGTCGATGATCAAATACTTGGAATCCGGCTCCTGCATGTTGCCGACGCTTTCCTGGCCGGACAGTGCGGTGAATTTGAGCGTTTCCGAGGTAAACAACAGCACGGTGCCGGGAATCGGCGGTTGGCTTTGCGCCATTTCGTAAAAATTACGCAAAGATTTCACTTTGGCACGCGATAACGAACGTTGAAATGCCTCGTCGTTGCGCTCAACGCGCGCAATAAACTGCGCAATTTCATCATTTTGCGGAATAGACTGAGCGGCGATTTCCTCCCCCTCGCCGTAAAAGCGGCTAATAAAGCGCGCCTTTTCCAGCACGGCTTTCGCCGGGTAGCTCGCAAAATAGAAAAGTCCGTCCTTTTGGCGTATCCGGGTAGCTAGCATGGTGCCGTCTCTCGTCCCTGATTCTTATAAGAAATCTTGGAATCCGCCAGCGATGGGCGGAAGCGTATTCTAACGTTCTACGAGAGGTAATGCGAGCAAGTTGTTGATAGCGGCCAGTTAATGGACTGGCAAACCGGCTTTGACATTCCACGCCAGAGACCTGCAAAAACCATCGTGTCAGTAACACGAGAGTTTAAATATAACTAATTGTTTTTATTATACTTTATGTTTTTACGACATCAATGGGTGTAAACCTGCCACGCAGCGCAACACTGGAGCTTACGCCCCACCAACGTTCAAGGACTGTGGCATAAATGTCGCGAAAGTCCACAGCGAACGGCAGGTTGCCGTTGCCATCCAGCCGGTCCAGCGCCGGGCGCTGCCCGTAAAGTCCCCCCTTGACGCGTCCACCCAGCAGGAAGTGGGCGCTGGCCGTGCCGTGATCGGTGCCGGCACTGGCATTTTCGCGGGGTCGGCGGCCAAATTCCGCGTACGTCGCGACCAGCGTGTCCTCCCAACGACCTACTTCGCCCAGCGCCCCTTTCAGAGCGACCAGTCCCTCGGCCAGGTCTTTGAGCAAGCGGGTATGCGTTCCCAGTTGCCCGCTGTGAGTATCAAAGCCGTTTAGCGATACTTTGAGCGCCGCCACGCCCGCGCGGCTGGCCACCACCTGCGACGCGGTGCGGATGGCGTTGCCGAACGCCGTTGGCGGAAAAACCGTGCGAAATGTCTGGTTCATGTTGAGCCCGGACGCCGCCTGCACGATGTCCTGCTCCACGCGCATGATGTGGTTCAACGCCGTGTTGTTCGCCTGGCCCGCCGGAACCGCAAGCTTGGCCTGCTGCAGGAACTGCTCGGTGTTGGTGAGTGCGATGGTGCGCGTGCCGCTGCCTGAAAACGGCCCCATTTCGGCGCTGCCGACCACCACTGCGTCCGCCGCGTAAGTGCGCGGCACGGGCGCTTGCGTAAACGCGCGCGCGAGCCAGCCGTCTTGCAGAAACTCGTTGCTTTTCGACGCTGTATCCCAGATTTCGATTGAACGAAAATGCGAAAGATTAGCCGACGGGTAGCCCACACCCTGCACTACCGCGATCTCTCCAGATTTCCACAGCGGCATCAGCGGCGCCAATGCGGGATTGAGGCCGGACGTTTCATCGAGTTGCAATACCTGATCGCGCGCAACGGCAAGGCGCGGGCGCAACGTGGCATATTGCGGATCGGCGTACGGAATAACGGTGTTCAAACCATCGTTGCCGCCTTTTAGTTCGACCAGAATCAGCAGCTTGCGGTAATCGGCAGCAGCCCAACTGTATTGCGGCAACCACGCCAGCACACTGCCAGTGGTAACAGCAGCGGCAGTATTCAGGAAATCACGGCGATTCATAGGCAATCCCCCCTTCACTACTTCAACTGGTACACCGGGTCTTGTGTCAGGCGCCGGATCACATCCATGCCCTCAGTGCCTTGCGGCAACGGATGCTGTGGCGCCATCGCCAGCACCAGACGTTGCAGTTGCGCGGATTCGCCACCCGCCTGTTGCAACCAGCGCTGGCTATCGAACTGAATTTCCGCCATGGCACGCAGCAGTCGCTGCCGCATGTCGTTCACCGGACCACCCTTGGCTGGCGGCGCACTGGCGGCCATCATAATCGCCGGGCGTAATTCCTCGGCGCGGAACAGCCGGTCGAGAAACTGTTTGCGTGCGAGCAGCGTGGTCGAGTTGATCCACGCCTCGCCGCCAGGCCAACCCTTGACATTGGGCGGCGAGAACAGATTCTGCCCCAGTTGCGCCAATGTCAGCGCAAAGGGTTGCACGTCGCCCGTGGTGAACTGAAACTGCCGCAGCGTGCCCACCACCAGATCCACCGGCGACTTCACCAGCGTCGCACGATATTGCGGTGCGTAGAATGCATCCGAGGTCAGCAACGCGCGCAGCGCCACACGGACATCGTAACGGCTGTCGCGGAACACACCCGCGATGCGCCGCACTTCGACGGCATCGGGTTCCGGAGAAACGAATTCGCGCCACAGCTTGCGCACGATGAACTCCGCCGTCTGCGGCTGTGCCAGCAGTATGTCGAGCACCGCATCACCATCGAAATTACCTGTGCGCCCGAGCACGGTTTTCACGCCGTCATCGTGCGCCAATGGACGAAACAGGAATTCACCTTTTTCGCCGTCGATGCTCCAGCCGGTGAAAGCGCGCGCCGCTTCCTTGATGTCGCGCTCGGTGTAGTGGCCCTCGCCCAGCGTAAACAGTTCCATCACTTCACGCGCAAAATTCTCGTTCGGCTGGCCCTTGCGGTTCGATGCGTTATCGAGATAAATCACCATCGCCGGATCGCGCGCAATGGCGTGCAGAAAGACGCCAAAATTTCCCAGCGCATGCTCGCGCAACAGCACATTCTGGCGATACAAATACTGCGGCTGACGCACCTTTTGCTGGCTTGATACGAAATGATTGTGCCAGAACAACACCATTTTTTCCGTCAGCGGGCTCGGCGTGGTCACCATCTCCTGCAGCCACCAGCCGCGCAATTCGAGCCCGCGCGTGACATTGGTGCGTTGAAATGCCTGACGCTCTTCGACGGTCATTTCGCGAAAACGCTGGCCCGACACCACCGGCTCGCGCACCCACACCGGCGGCGGCGTGATGCGGGGCTTGCCCGTCCACGACAGCAGGCGATCGACCGCCTGTTCGCGGGTCAGTCTGGCAAAGCGCTCAATCTCAGCGGGCGGCGCGGCATAGCTCGACCGCGTGAGCAGGTGCCGCGCGTCGTCAAAACCAAGCGGGGCGGCTGCAGCCGCCCCGCTCACTACCACCACAATCAGCGCTGAAAACAGCCGCTTCATGCGGGCTTGCCCTTAGATCTTGCTCGGCTCGCGCACGGGCTTGTCGCCCTTGCGCCGCTCGAAGTGCGCCTTGCGCGCAGCAGTCATTTCTTCGCGCGTTACCTGCCCATCTTTGTTGGCGTCGATGCGGTCAAAGCGGCGCACCAGCCGTGGCATCGCCTTCTCTGCTTCGGCACGGCTGATCATGCCGTTGCCGTCGGTGTCGGCACGCTTGAAGCGCTGATCAAAAGCTGCAGCGCGCTCGGCTCGGCATTTTTCCGGGTTAGCCTTGCATTGCTCCATGCGCTTCGCCATCTTCGCCTTGAACTCCTTACAGCGCTCGGCGTTCTCGGCACACCATTTTTCACGCTGCGCCTGACGTTCCGCACGGCACTTTTCCGGACTTGCTTTGCAGGCTTCCATGCGCGCTTGGCGTTGTTCAGCCGACGGGCCTTTTCCGTCGGACTTGACCGTTGCACCGGGTAAACCTTCCGCAGCCATCACTGCCATCGGGAACAGACTAGCAGCGGCAATAACCAGCCATTTGTGTTTCATGATATTTCTCCTCGTGATGTGATCAACGACCGCGCTTACCACCGTAAATCTCGCGGTTTGCCTTGTCGAGGTCGCGATGCAACTGGCGGCGTTCTTCTTCCGTCAACTGCCCCCGCGCACGCCCCTTGTCGGGCGGCACATATTGCGGAGTCCGGGCTTCACGAAACTGATGCCTGTCTTGTCCGCCTTTGCGCCCGCTAAATCCCCGATCCTGTACGCTGAACATCGCGCCGTCGAACGGGCCGGCCCATGCAACTGAGGCCGACTGCATCGACAGCACACTGCCCAACATCAGGACCACCCACAGGATTTTCATCGTGCGCATTGCGTAAACACCTTTTCCGGCAAAACGTTCATCTGTTCCAGTAGTTCGGGAATCGCGTTCCCTTGCAATCCAAAACGCCGCCCGATCAGCATCGTTGACCTATCATCGCATCAAGTTGTAAGCAGACTGTTACCGGCGGCCCATCCTTTGTAAGCAACCGTTACCGGCGTGACTCGACTGCTACCGTTCGTATCGTAGCGCGTTTGTACTCATTTGAGACGAAGTCAATTTCCTCATTTGTAACAATTTGTTACGGCAATTCACCGGCGGCAGATTCAACATAAAACTGGCCCGAAACAGCCCAAAATTGCTAGGATTGCACCATGACTGAAACAAAAACCAGAATTCTGGTCGTGGACGACGACGCGCGCCTGCGCGATCTGCTCAACAAATATCTCGCCGAGCAGGGATTTGCCGTGCGCACCGTGGCCAATGCCACAGAGATGAATCGTTATCTTGCCCGCGAACGCTACGACCTGCTGATCCTGGACCTGATGATGCCCGGCGAGGACGGCTTGGCCATTTGTCGCCGCTTGCGCGGCGCGAACGAAGACATCCCCATCATCATGCTCACCGCCAAAGGCGACGAGGTGGATCGTATTGTCGGCCTGGAAGTCGGCGCGGACGACTACCTTCCTAAACCGTTTAACCCGCGTGAGCTGGTGGCGCGGATTCAGGCAGTGTTAAGGCGACGGCCCGCCGCGGGCCCGCCCGGCGCGCCCACCACGGATACCGAAATTGCCGCATTCGGAGAATTTAAACTCAATCTGGGTACACGCTCGCTCACCAAAAACGGTGAGGAAGTCACTGTCACCAGCGGCGAGTTTGCCCTGCTCAAAGTTTTAGTGCAGCATCCGCGCACACCGCTCTCGCGCGACAAGCTGATGGAAATGGCGCGCGGTCGCGAGTTCGGCGCGTTCGACCGCAGTATCGATGTGCAGGTCTCGCGCGTGCGCAAGCTCATCGAGTCCGATCCGGCCAAACCCGCGTTCATCCAGACGGTTTGGGGATTTGGTTATGTGTTTATTCCCGATGGGAAAAGCGGTGAAAGCGCAAAGCAGTGAAGGAGTGAAGACGTGAAGATGTGAATGGGGTACCCCCTTCACCCTTTCACGCCTTCACCACTTCACTCATTCGGGCTGTGATGACACTATGGCCGCAAACCCTGCTCGCGCGCAGCGTGCTGCTGATCGCCGTGCTGCTGGTGCTGGCGCATCTGGCATGGTTGCAGATTTTCCGCGTGTCCACACGCGAGCCGCGTGCGCGTCAGGTGTCGCAGCAAATCGTGAGCACGGTAAATCTCACACGCGCGGCGCTGGTCACCGCTGAGCCCTCGAAACGCTTTAGCCTGCTCGGCGATATTGCCGAACACGAAGGTGTGCAAGTACATGTGGCGCAGCGCGGTGAAAAACTGGCGCCGCTGCCCAAAACCGAATTCTACGAATTGGTCTACGCCGATCTGCGCACACAACTCGGCCCGAATACGCACTTTACGCTGTCGCGCAATGGTGTTGAAGGAATCTGGGTAAGCTTTGACATAGACGGCGACGGCTACTGGGTACTGATGCCGGAATCGCGGTTGGCCGGCGATCTATCGTGGCGCTGGATCGGCTGGGGCGCACTGGTGCTGCTGCTCGCTGTGGGCGGCGCATTTATTATTGTCGTGCGCATCAATCGCCCGTTGCGCGCGCTGACGCTGGCCGCCGAGCAGATGGGACGCGGCGCGACGCCCGCCCCGGTTGACGAAAGCGGTCCTCTGGAAATCCGCACGCTGTCGCACGCCTTCAACCAGATGGCAATCGACCGCAAAAAGCTCGACGATGAACGCGCCCTGCTGCTGGCGGGTGTGTCGCATGACCTGCGCACGCCGCTCGCGCGCATCCGCTTGGGCGTGGAAATGCTCGACGACAAGGGCGACGCGTCGATGCGCGCCGGCATTGTCCAGGACATCGAAGACATTGATGCGGCGATTAACCAGTTTCTGGATTTTGCGCGTGCGGCCTCGTCGGAAAATGCTACGCAGGATGCCGATCTCAACGCGCTGGTCTCGGATTTAGCCGCGCGCTACGAACGCGCCGGCAAACACCTCAACGTTCAGTTCGGCGAAGTTCCGCCATTGCCATTGCGGACGCTGGCGATACAGCGGCTCATCGGCAACTTGATTGACAACGCACTGCGCCACGGCGGCAATGAAGTCAGCGTGACTACCGGATACGCGAAGTCTGCAGCATTCGTTGAGGTACTCGACCGCGGCCCCGGCATCCCGCAGGAGCAAGCGGAGCGCATGTTGCAACCGTTCACGCGCATGGACGCTGCGCGCAGCACCAGTGGCACGGGCCTGGGGCTAGCCATCGTTGATCGCATTGCGCGCATGCACAGCGGACGTGTGCAACTGTTGCCGCGTGAAGGCGGCGGCCTGCTTGCAAGAGTCGAGTTGCCGGTAACGCCGAGCGTCAGGAGTGATGAATAAAAATATTAATTAAAACAAATACTTAAGTTATTCAATACCTTTACCGCAAGCATCAACCGTCGCACGAATTTGCCGCCATTTTGGTTATCAACGCAACCGCTTCTGCAGCAATGCCTTCGCCACGCCCGATCGCTCCCAAATGTTCTGCCGTTTTGGCTTTGACGTTTACCGCATCCAATTCAACGCCCAAATCAGCAGCAATATTTTCACGCATGGCAAGAATAAACGGCGCAAGTTTCGGTGCTTGTGCGATCACTGTGGCATCGACATTGACCACTTGATAGCAGCGCGCGCGAAGCAATTGCGCCACTTCACGCAGCAGTTTGCGGCTGTCGATACCCGCATAACGCGGATCGGTATCGGGGAAATGTTTGCCGATGTCGCCCAACGCCGCTGCGCCTATTAACGCATCGCAAATCGCGTGCAGCAAGACGTCGGCATCCGAATGGCCAAGCAGGCCACGGTCAAACAGTATGGTCACGCCGCCGATGATGAGCTTGCGGCCTTCAGCAAGCGCATGCACATCAAAACCCTGGCCGATGCGCATCGGGCCGCTCAAAAGTGCAGACCAGGCCGGCCCGGGAATACCGAAAACAAAGAGTTGGGGTGGCTGACGGGACTCGAACCCGCGACAACTGGAATCACAATCCAGGACTCTACCAACTGAGCTACAGCCACCGTAGAAACCTTTGAGAATGGTGCCAAGATGGTGCGCCCGGCGGGACTCGAACCCACAACCCCCGGCTTAGAAGGCCGGTGCTCTATCCGATTGAGCTACGGGCACTGTTAACCAGCGACGCCGGGCACGGAAAGGGGCGTAATATACGCTCCGCGATAGCCCGGGTCAATGTAAAATGCTGGCCGGCGCGGGCTTGGGATCAGCTTGAAAACCCGCTTGCGGCCCTCATTTATTTCTGATATTAAACCGCTTTTTTAAAGTACGTAGAAGGTGTATATAGCTGCCATGGCGACCGATTTGAACAAAGCGACACCCGCATACAAGCCCAAAGGGAAAGAAGAGTATATGAATCCCCGGCAGCTCGCCCATTTTCGTAAGATTCTGGACGACCAGAAGCGCGAACTGAGCCAGGACATCGACCGCACCGTGCACACGATGCAGGACGAGGCCACCATCTTCGCCGACCCCAACGACCGTGCCACCCAGGAATCCGACATGTCGCTGGAACTGCGTAACCGCGACCGCGAACGCAAGCTGATCAAGAAAATAGATGAAACCATCGCTCATATAGACGCGGGCGAGTATGGCTATTGCGAAAAGTGCGGCGTGGAGATCGGCTTGAAGCGACTTGAAGCAAGACCTACGGCAACGCTGTGCATCGACTGCAAAACCCTGGATGAGTTGCGGGAAAAGCAGGTTGCAAAATAACGTTTTGCGGCTTGCTTTCAGTGGAGACTAACTTTTGCTGTAGGCAAAAGTTATGTCGGAACTAAAAACCCGTTGGCCAAATAATATTTCGCCACCTGTTTTCGGTGAAGACTAACTTTGCCGAAGGCCAAGTTATGTCGAAGCCAAAAGCAGGTCACAAAATAAAACCGCGCCACCTGCTTTAAGTCTAGCCCAACAAAAAAGCAGCCCTAAGGCTGCTTTTTTATATCGTCAACTGCACGATCAAGCGACCGGCGCCGCCTGTTGTTGCGCTTCCGCTGCCGCAGCCTTCATCGATAGACGCAGGCGGCCTTTCTCGTCGGCTTCCAGCACTTTCACGCGCACTGCCTGACCTTCCTTGAGATGGTCCGCCACGGCATTAACGCGCTCGTTGGCAATTTGCGAGATATGCAGCAGGCCGTCACGGCCCGGCAACACGCTCACAATCGCACCGAAATCCAGCAGCTTCAGCACGGTGCCGTCGTAAATCTTGCCGACTTCGACATCCGCGGTGATTTCCTCGATGCGTTTGCGCGCCGCTTCTCCACCTTCGGCTGAAACGCAGGCGATCGTCACCGAACCGTCATCCTGAATATCGATGGTGGTGCCGGTTTCTTCGGTCAGCGCGCGGATCACCGCGCCACCCTTGCCAATCACGTCGCGAATCTTGTCCGGCTTGATTTTGAAGGTAATCATGCGTGGCGCCCACGCCGAAAGTGCGGTACGCGGGGTTTCCAGCGCGCCGCGCATTTTTTCCAGAATATGCAAACGGCCTTCGCGTGCCTGCACCAGCGCGGCATGCATGATCTCCTTGGTAATACCGGTGATCTTGATGTCCATCTGCAGCGCGGTAATGCCCGCAGCCGTGCCAGCCACTTTGAAATCCATGTCGCCAAGATGATCTTCGTCACCCAGAATATCCGACAGCACCGCGAAACGGTTGCCCTCCTTGATCAGTCCCATTGCGATGCCCGCAACATGGTCCTTGAGCGGCACGCCGGCGTCCATCAGCGCCAGACAGCCGCCACACACCGACGCCATCGAACTGGAACCGTTGGATTCGGTAATCTCCGAAACCAGGCGGATGGAATAGGCAAACTCTTCCGCCTTCGGCAGCACCGCCAGCAATGCGCGCTTGGCAAGCCGGCCATGACCGATTTCGCGTCGTTTGGGCGTACCTACGCGACCGGTTTCGCCGGTGGCATACGGTGGCATATTGTAATGAAGCATGAAGCGGTCTTTAATTTCACCCATCAGCGCGTCAATGCGCTGCTCGTCGCGCGCGGTGCCCAGCGTCGCCACCACCAGCGCCTGCGTTTCACCACGCGTGAATAATGCCGAGCCATGCGTGCGTGGCAGCACGCTGTTGCGGATGGTGATCGGACGAACGGTGCGGGTGTCGCGGCCGTCGATACGCGGTTCGCCGTTGAGAATCTGCCCGCGCACGATTTTTGATTCCAGCGCGAAACAGATTTCGCCCACGGCATTGGCATCGGGGCCGCCTTCCGCGCCCACGCCCACCTCGGTATGCACGCGTTTCCAGATATCGTCGATGGCCGCGGAACGCGCCTGCTTCTGTTTCATCTGGAATGCGGCGTTCAAATCGCTATCGGCGATCTGCGCGATGCGTGCAGCCAGCGCTTCGTCCTTCGGCGCGGGCGCCCAATCCCACAGCGGTTTGCCGGCTTCCTCAACCATCTCGTGAATCACGCTGATCACGGCCTGCATTTGCTCGTGGCCGTAAACCACCGCGCCCAGCATCACGTCTTCGGGCAATACCTGCGCTTCAGATTCCACCATCAGCACCGCCTGCTGCGTGCCGGCCACCACCAGATCCAACTGCGAGGTTTTGAGTTCGGTCTGAGTGGGGTTCAACACGTAGCCACCATTCATGAAACCCACGCGCGCAGCGCCGATCGGCCCCTGAAACGGAACGCCCGAAATCGCCATCGCAGCCGAGGCGCCAATCATGGCAGGAATGTCCGAATCGATTTCGCTGTTCGATGACATCACCGTGGCGATAACCTGCACTTCGTTGTAGAAACCGTCGGGAAACAACGGACGCAACGGGCGGTCGATCAAACGGCAGGTCAGAATCTCTTTTTCCGACGGGCGGCCTTCGCGGCGGAAAAACCCGCCGGGAATTTTACCGGCAGCGTAAGTTTTTTCCTGATAATCCACTGTCAGCGGGAAGAAATCCTGCCCCGCTTTGGCTTTGCGCTGCGCCACCACAGTGACCAGCACCACGGTTTCTTCCATCGTCACCAGCACAGCGCCCGATGCCTGGCGCGCGATTTCACCGGTCTCCAGTGTCAACTGGTGACGCCCCCACATGATCGACTTTTTGACGTGACTCAATTCATTACCCTCAATTTTCTAAATGGACGTTCGCTGAAATTTATCTGTGAAAACTTCAACAACACAAAACAAAAAGACCGCTACACAGCGGTCTTCAGCTTTACAGCACCCGCGCCGGAAATGTAAATGTGACGGCAGTCATTCCGGACCAGGAACACCAGGCGTAAGCGCTGCCCGGCCAACATGTGCTTGATCCCGACATGGCGGGCAACTATTGGCGTGACGATGCTGGCTGCTACTTGCGCAAGCCGAGGCGATCAATCACGTTCTTGTACTGACCGGCATTGCTGCTCTTCAGATAATCCAGCAGCTTGCGGCGCTTGCTCACCATGCGCAGCAGGCCGCGGCGCGAGTGATGGTCTTTCACATGCGCCTTGAAATGTTCGGTCAGATCAACGATGCGCGCGGTCAACAGAGCGATCTGCACCTCGGGCGACCCGGTGTCGCCGGCCTTGCGTTGGTAGTCGGCCACGACCTTGGCCTTTTGGGGAGTTGTAACCGCCATGTGCTTTCTCCGTCTTTCTTGCGCTCGAAAACCCGTTATTTTACCCGCTAATGGGGTGTTTTCTCAAGTATTACATCGCTTTGCGCAAGCATGCGATGCGGCACTGTGCGACCGCCTTCGCCTACCTCGACCAATCCCAGAAAACGCTGGTTTGGCCCGTAAATGCGCGCAAAACCGGTGATTCGCGCATGTTTCAGTCCCAGTTTCTGTCCCAGAAGCAGCCTCCCTGCCTCCGCTGCTTCGACGTTCAGGGCTGGCAGCCCGCTCAGCAGCGTATCCACCGGCAGCAGCAGCGCTTCGCGTTCCGTGTCAGACAGGGCATTCAGCGACTCCAGTGTGCAGGCGGACTCGTGTGTCAGGTCAAGCGCGCCCGCCTGCACGCGCGTCAGGGCCGACAGACTCGCCCCGCAGCCCAATGCGGCGCCTATGTCGGCGGCAAGTACACGGATATACGTGCCCTTGCTGCATCGAACGCGTATCTTCATGCAAGCATCTGCTACGTCCAGCAGTTGTAGCTCATGGATGCGGATACTGCGCGGCTTGCGCTCGATCTCGACGCCCTTGCGCGCATATTCGTAAAGAGGCACCCCCTGGTGTTTGAGTGCGCTGTACATCGGTGGCGTTTGTTCGATGCCGCCGCGAAGTTTTTCCAGCACCTGCAAAATGACACTGCGGTCAGTTACCGGCGGTTTGCTTTCGATCACTTCACCTTCGGCGTCGCCCGTCGTGGTGACAACGCCCAACCGTACCGTTGCTATATAGGTCTTGTCGGCGTCGAGGAGCAGGTGACTGAACTTTGTTGCTTCGCCAAGACAAACGGGCAGCAAGCCATCGGCAGCGGGATCCAGCGTCCCGGTATGGCCCGCTTTGGCCGCACTGAACAGATGGCGCACGCGGCTAACCGCCTGCTGCGAACTGATGCCCCGCGGTTTATTGAGCAGAATGACACCGTCTACCGGTCGGCGCACGCGCTTTCGAAAATTCACTTCGGGTCGCTGCCGACGTTGCGTTTGCTGCCGCCAACAGCCTCGTCGATCAATTTGGACAAGCGCACGCCGCGCTCAATGGATTCGTCGTACTCGAAATGCAGTTGCGGCACGATGCGCAATCGCATGCGCTGCGCGAGTTCGCTGCGCAGGAAACCGGCAGCACGTTCCAGTGCGCGCACAACGTTGGGATTGTCAACCGCATCGCCCAGACGCGTAAAAAAAATCTTGGCGTGTTCATAGTCAGGCGTCACCTCGACATCGGTAATCGTAACCATGCCCACCCGCGGGTCTTTTAACTCAAGCCGGATGATCTCCGACAACTCGCGCTGGATTTGCTCGGCGATGCGCCGGCTGCGGGGATAGTCTTTGGGCATCGCCTGTAAACGATTTTAATAAAATCGTTTAAAAACATATAGTTATACTTAAAGTGTGCGCGCCACTTCAACCACTTCGAATACTTCGATTTGATCGCCAACCTTGAGATCGTTGTAGCCTTTCAGCGACAGGCCGCATTCGAAGCCGGCCTTCACTTCGCGCACATCGTCCTTGAAGCGCTTCAACGAATCGAATTCTCCCTCGTGGATCACCATGCTGTCGCGCAACACGCGCACTCTGGCATTGCGCCGCGCGAGGCCGTCGCTGACAAAGCAGCCCGCCACGGTGCCGACTTTCGAAATCTTGAAAATCTCGCGCACTTCGATAGTACCCAGCGTGCTTTCCTTGCGTTCCGGCGAGAGCATGCCGGTCATCGCCGCCTTGATCTCGTCAACCGCTTCGTAAATGATGTTGTAGTAACGGATGTCGACGCCGCTGCCCCCGGCGAGCTTGCGCGCGGCCGCATCGGCGCGCACGTTAAAGCCGATGACCACCGCCTTGGACGCCAGCGCGAGATTGATGTCCGACTCGGTAATGCCACCGATGGCAGCATGCACGATGTTGACCTTGACTTCATCCGTCGAAAGTTTACTCAGCGCGTGCGACAGGCCTTCATACGAACCCTGCACATCAGCCTTGATGATGAGCTGGAGCATTTTCTTCTCGCCTTCGCCCATATTCTCGAACATGTTTTCGAGCTTGGCCGACTGCTGCTTGGCGAGCTTGACGTCGCGGAATTTGCCCTGCCGGAACAACGCAATTTCGCGCGCCTTGCGCTCGTCGCCCAGCACCATCACCTCGGCGCCCGCCGCTGGCACATCGGATAACCCCAGCACCTCGACCGGAATCGACGGCCCAGCTGATTCGACATTCTTGCCTGCCTCATCCACCAGCGCACGCACGCGCCCAAATACCGCGCCTGCCAGCAGGATATCGCCGCGCTTTAACGTACCCGATTGCACCAGCACCGTAGCGACCGGGCCGCGGCCCTTGTCCAGACGCGATTCAATCACCACACCCTTGGCCGGCGCATCTTTCGGCGCTTTCAAATCCAGTACCTCGGCCTGCAACAGCACAGCATCAAGCAGGGCGTCGAGACCTGCACCAGTACGCGCCGACACCGGAACAAACTGTGTGTCGCCGCCCCACTGTTCGGGTACCACTTCGTGCGTCGATAAATCCTGCATGACGCGCTCGGGGTTCGCTTCGGGTTTGTCAATCTTGTTCAGCGCCACCACCATGGGTACTTTGGCGGCCTTGGCGTGCGCGATGGCTTCCTGCGTTTGCGGCATCACGCCGTCGTCAGCAGCCACCACCAGAATTACCAGATCGGTCACTTTCGAACCACGCGCACGCATAGCGGTAAACGCTTCGTGACCCGGCGTGTCGAGAAAGGTAACCATGCCCTTCGCGGTTTCGACGTGATACGCGCCGATATGCTGGGTGATACCACCCGCTTCGCCCACTGCAACCTTGGTGCGGCGTATGGCGTCGAGCAGCGAGGTCTTGCCGTGATCCACGTGCCCCATTACCGTCACCACCGGCGCGCGTGACTCTGATACGGCTTCGGCATGCGCTGGTTGTTCTTCAGTGAGGAAGGCATCCGGATCGTCAAGTTTGGCGCGCACCGCCTTGTGCCCCATTTCCTCGATCACAATCATCGCTGTTTCCTGATCGAGCACCTGATTGATGGTGACCATGCTGCCGAGTTTCATCAGCGCCTTGATCACCTCGGCCGCCTTCACCGACATCTTGTGCGCGAGATCGGCCACCGAGATGGTTTCCGGCACCACCACATCACGCACTACCGGCTCGGTGGGTGCTGCAAATGTACTTTGCGCGTCAGCTTCATCCTTGTGCGAGGCATGGCGGCCTTTGCGCTCGCGCCAGCCCAAACCGCCACTGGCGTCACCGCGCGTCTTGATGGTGCGGCGCTTGGCAGCGGTTTCGTCGCGCCACACGCCCGGCTTGGGCGCAGCGGCTTTTTTGGAGGATTTCTTCTCCGTCGTACCCGGTGCCGCAGCAGGCTTGTGCAAAGTGCCTTCGACCACGGCCTTCGCTTCTTGCGCACCGGCTTTGGCCGCCTTGCCGGATTCCGCGGGTTTCGCCGCTTCAACTACCGGTGCTTCAGCAACCGGCTCCGCCTTTTTGCGACGTCCCTGCTCCTGCTCCTGCTTCTTCTGCGCTTCTTCGGCCTGACGTTGCGCGAGTTCCGCGTGCTGCTTGGCCTCGGCTTCGCGCAGCGCGATCTGCTCGGCATCGAGCACCGGTTTCGGTGCTTCGGCAGCCTCCGCCGGCGCGGCGGCATCGCGCTTGACCAGCACACGCTTCTTGCGCACTTCGACCTGAATCGTGCGCGCCTTGCCGGTGGTGCTGTCGGATTTCTTGATCTCCGTCGTCGAACGGCGCGTCAGCGTGATCTTCTTTTTCTCTTCTTTCTGGCCGTGAGCCTGCCGCAGATAATCCAGAAGTTGCGTCTTATCTTTCTCGGTAAGCGCAGTCTCGGCCGCAAGCGCCTTTTTCACGCCGGCAGCCTGCAACTGCTCAATGAGCTGCGCCGGCGGCACGCCGAGTTCTTTTGCGAATTGTGTGACGTTCAGTTGCGCCATGCGATGGGGTCAGTCCGTATCTATGTGGTCGGTGCGAGTTTGCGTGCTCAAGCGTTGGTTTCCGCGAACCACGGCGCACGTGCCGCCATGATTAGTTCGCCCGCGCGCACCGCTTCGATGCCGGTCAATTCGACCAGATCGTCGGTGGCGAAATCGGCAAGTTCTTCCTGCGTGCCCACGCCTTTTGAGGCCAGCATTTTAGCCGTGTCGTGATCCATGGTCTCGACCTTCATCAGGTCTTCGATGTCATGCTCGACTTTTTCTTCGGATGCGATTTCCTGTGTCAGCAACGCATTGCGCGCGCGGCTGCGCAACTCGTCAACGGTGGATTCATCAAACGCCTCGATTTCCAGCATTTCGGCGCGTGACACGTAAGCCACTTCCTCAAGCGAGGAAAAGCCTTCTTCCATCAGGATATTGGCGACCTCTTCATCCACATCGAGCTTGTCCATGAAAACAGCGCGGATGCCGGAGGATTCTTCCTCGCTTTTCTGCTTCCACTCGTCTTCTTTCATGATATTGATTTCCCAGCCCGTCAGTTCGCTGGCAAGCCGCACGTTCTGACCACCGCGGCCAATCGCCTGGGCGAGGTTTTCCTCGTCCACCACGATGTCCATGCTGTGCTTTTCTTCATCCACCGTGATCTTGCTCACCTCGGCGGGTGCCAGCGCATTGATCACGAACTGCGCCGGGTCTTCGTTCCACAGCACAATATCGACGCGTTCCTGCGCCAGTTCGCCGGTCACCGCCTGCACGCGCGAACCGCGCATGCCGACACAGGTGCCGATGGGATCGATGCGCTTGTCTTTCGACAGCACCGCGATCTTGGCACGCAGTCCCGGATCGCGCGCGGCTGCCTTGATTTCCATCAGGCCGTCTTCGAGTTCCGGCACTTCCAGTTCAAACAGGCGGATGATGAATTCCGGCGCGGTGCGCGACAGTATCAACTGCGGGCCGCGCATCGCGCGCTCCACTTTCCACACCAGCGCGCGCACGCGGTCGCCCACGCGCAGGTTTTCCTTGGGAATCATCTGATCACGCGGCAGCAGCGCTTCCAGCCGCCCGGATTCGAGTATGGCATTGCCGCGCTCCATGCGCTTGATAGTGCCAGTGACGAGATGCTCCTCACGCGCCAGAAAGTCGTTGAGAATCTGCTCGCGCTCGGCATCGCGGATGCGCTGCAGAATCACCTGCTTGGCGGTCTGCGCGCCGATGCGGCCGACTTCAAAACCCTCCAGCGGCTGTTCGATGAAATCGCCCACCTTGGAATCAGGCTTTTCCTCGACCGCTTCGTGCAGTTTGTACTGGCGCGAGGGCACTTCGATTTCGATATCGGGCACCACTTCCCAGCGGCGGAAAAACGTGAACTCGCCCGTGGCACGGTCCACCGAGGCGCGGACATCCACGTCTTCGCTGAATTTCTTCTTGGTGGCCGACGCCAGCGCGAGTTCCAGCGCGCCGAACACGATTTCCTTGTCGACGTTCTTCTCGCGCGCCAGCGCATCCACCAAAAGCAGAATTTCCTTGTTCATACAAACTCCCGAATCCTGAACGCCACACACTCCGGCACTAAATTGCTGGTACTAAATGTTTGGTACTAAACGCGCCCGGTCAAGGTTGGCCAGTTCAAACACCACCGTTTTACCCTCGACTTCCAGTTCCACTTTCCCCGCATGGGCCTGCTTCAGCACGCCCACAAAATTACGCTGTCCATCCATCGGCACGCGCAGCTTCACACGCACCTTCTGCCCGGCAAAGCGCACAAAATCGCGCTCCTGCTTCAGCGGCCGGTCCAGCCCCGGTGACGACACCTCCAGCCGCTCGTAATCCACATTCTCAACCGTCAACACCCGGCCCAGATGATTGCTCACCTTGGCGCAATCATCCAGGTTGATGCCGCCCGGCTTGTCAATAAAAACGCGCATCAACCGCCCCTTGCCGGAGCGCTCCATATCGACCAGCTCATAACCCAGCCCGGCCAACGTTGTTTCCAGCAAGCTTGATAAATCCATTGCAAATCAGCGCCACAAACAAAAAATGGGCGAGCCGCCCACTTACTTTTTTGATGCCTTTTCGATACTGCCCCAGTGCCGTTCTTTAGTGCTTCCACCAACTATTTGCAGCAGAGCCCTGAAGTGTAACAAAAATTTCCGCTCCGGCCAATACACGGACGCTATTTTACATAGAGGATACCTATAAATTTATTTTTAAAAACAAATACTTATAAAAATTAACCTATGGAATACACAACCCGCATGTCATCGTAGCCCGAAAGGGGTGAAGCGTATTCCAGGCTAAGCTTGCTTCGGCGATAACGGGGACAGGCGGCGACATTGGCACGAGCGGTTGACCGCGTGGGCACGCTGGGCTTTGCCCACCCTTGCTTGCTTTTATTTCGTAGCCTGGCATGCGGGTTCAATCCACTTTTGAGCGCCAGCCACCTCATTTATTTCGCGAGCCAACCCATTTAGCAAATCCACTCCCATCGATACGTCGTATATTTTTAAATGCCTGCTGCGATTCCCGTCCTTGAAGAAAAGCGTGCTCTCAGTGGAGCGTTCTACCCGAAAGCGCTCAAACCGCTCAATTGAATCTTTGCCTTTACACAAGTCCGCAAGGCCATATTTCATCAGCCACCCTGGGTCCTGGTTGCAATCATGCTTTACTGCTCCAGTATTGGGGTTGCGCTCCACCATTTTCATCTCAAAAAATTTAATCGTACGAAAACGCTCTTTCAGACGCGCAACTTCTTCCTTCGAGATCTGCGATCTGCGTTCACCACGCGAAGTTACATTCTGTAGACCAGTGAAAACAACCAATCCATTCTCAAATATTTCAATCGAATAAATTAATGGACATACAATATGTATGGTATCCGGATCACGCCTATCATATTTAATGATTGATGCGGACTCTTGCTCGGCAGATGTGGCCGTAATGCCGTAACTCAGAAGTATCGATGTAATCCCACAAACAAAAGCAAATAAAGTTACCTGTCTAATTTTTTTGCAAAAAAGTCCATATACAGCTTCGCTATTCATTTGCCACGCCTCAAGCAATCAAAGGGGTCAGGTCTTGCCTTTTACCTGTCATAAAACCTCAGCAGGAAGAATAGCAAGCGTAGCCCGGAAGGAGCGAAGCGCATTCCGGGAACGACCCAGTCATAAGCATTAAGCTCAACATTCGGCTCGCTCGCGAAATCGTAAAATATAATTTTAAAACAAATACTTATGTAAACACATCATTTCTGTTGTGCAAAACCGGACTTCCACTCGCCGCACCTCATTGACTGTATGAATGTCCACGCTTTGCTTGTGTTACCGATATATACTGAATATACTTACAGCCATCAACACCAGCACTCAAGGAAACATCCATGGAAGACCTCACCGCGCGCCAGAAAGAAATCCTGCACCTGATTCGCGAGCATACCGCGACCTCGGGCTTTCCCCCCACGCGCGCGGACATCTGCCGCGCCATGGGTTTTAAATCCCCCAACGCCGCCGAAGACCATCTGCGCGCGCTCGAACGCAAAGGCGCCATTGAAATGCTGCCCGGCGCCTCGCGCGGCATCCGCGTCATGCAGCCGTCGGGCATTCCGCTGATCGGGCGCGTGGCCGCCGGCGCGCCGATACTCGCTGCCGAAAACGTCGCCGCCCACTACAAAATAGATCCGCGCATGTTCAAGCCGCACGCCGACTACCTGCTCACCGTCAAAGGCGAAAGCATGCGCGATGCCGGTATTCTCGACGGCGATCTGCTCGCCGTGCATCGCACGTCTGATTTCAAATCCGGGCAGATCGTGGTGGCGCGCATCGCCGACGAAGTCACCGTCAAGCGCGCGCAAAAAAGCCGCAACCTTATCGAACTATTGCCCGCCAATCCGGATTTCAAACCCATCATGGTCAACCCGCGCAGCGAACCTTTCGCCATCGAAGGCATCGCCGTCGGCGTGATCCGCAATGGCGGTATGCATTGAGCACCGTGCCTGCCACGCAAAGGAATAACCATGAAATTTGGCTACACCATTGTTTACGTGCCGGATGTCGGCGCCTCACTCACGTTTTTTGAAAAAGCGTTTGGTTTTGCGCGCCGTTTTTTGCACGAATCCGGCACCTATGGCGAACTGAATACCGGCGAAACTACCCTGTCTTTCGCCGCGCATGCGCTCGGCGCCTCAAACATGCCTGAGGGTTACGTCGCCGCCGACACCTCCAGCACACCACTCGGCATGGAAGTGGCCTTCGTTACGCCCGATGTCGCGCAAGCACATAAAACCGCCGTGTCTGCAGGCGCGCGCGAAATCAAACCGCCCCAGCAAAAACCCTGGGGGCAAACCGTGTCTTATGTGCGCTGCCCCGATGGCACGCTGGTTGAGCTTTGCACGCCGGTCGCGAGTTAACCATATGACCACACCCACTCAACCGAACGCCGTCATCAACCACCCCGCCCATCCCAACCTATGGCGCGGCAACGATTTCGCACAGGTCGCCACCCCCAGCGTACCCACCGGTTACGCTGAACTCGACGTGCATCTGCCCGGCACGGGCTGGCCTACCGGCGTTATCACCGAAATTCATGTCGAACGGCCGGGCATCGGCGAGTTGCAGCTCGTCATGCCCGCCGCGGCACGGCTCACCCAGGCAGATCGCTGGCTGGTGATGATCGCTCCGCCCTACTTGCCCTACGCACCGGCGCTGGCCACGCACGGCGTCAAACTGTCGCGGCTGATGCTGATCCGCCCAAAAACTCTCGCCGAACAACTGTGGGCCTGCGAACAGGCGCTGCAATCGACAAGCTGCGGTACTGTCATGCTGTGGCTCGATCAAACGCACGAACGCATTCCGGAAAACGCGCTGCGCCGGCTGCAACTTACCGCCGAACGGCGCAACGTGCTGGCCATGCTGTTCCGTGCCTCGCGCGCGTCCTCCTGCACGCAAGCCGCGCTGCGGCTGCACGTGAGCCGTGAGGAAAGCAGCACCGTCGTGCGTATCCTCAAACGGCGCGGTGGCGGTATTCCCGCGCCGGTGGCGCTTGATTTACACAGCAGCCTGCTGCGCCGCTCCGGTATGACGCGCCTTGATAATTTTGATCACACGCCTCATGTGCATAGTCCTGCATTTGTCACGCACTGATTCTTCATCCATCACTGGTTTTGCCCATGCTGTGGCTTGCGCTGCATTTCCGTCATCTTCCGCTGGAAGTGTTCACGCGCGGCATGCAGCCAAATGCACAACCCACAGCAGTTACCACTGGCGCTGAAGCTGGCGCCGCAGTCGTAACCACCAATCGCCCGGCGCAAGCACGGGGTATCCACGCTGGCATGAGCGTCTCGGCGGCCTGCGCACTCGCATCAGATTTGCGTGCCATCGCACGAGACACCGCCAGGGAACGCGCCACACTGACCCGCATCGCCGCGTGGTCGCTGCAATTCACATCGTTCGTGAGTCTCGCTGAGTCGGATACGGTTCTCCTCGAAATTGACGGCTCGTTGAAGCTCTTTGGCGGGCTGGGCAAGTTGCATCGGCACGTTGCGCGTGGCGTTGCGGAACTGGGGTTTAACGCCAGCATCGCCTGCGCGCCCACGCCACTCGCAGCGCAATGGTTCGCGCGTGCGGGCGTCAGCGTACGTATGCAGCATCACGATGCATTACGGCACGCGCTGGAAAAACTCCCTTCCCATGTGCTCTGTGACAATGAAACCACGCGTGCCCTGCTCGAAGGCTTCGGCGCACGCACGCTCGGCGAGTGCCTGAAACTGCCGCGCGACGGCCTTGCGCGCCGCGCCGGTCAGCGCCTGCTGGACAACCTTGACCGCGCGCTGGGCCTGCGCCCCGATCCGCGCCTGCCGTTCGTCGCCCCGCAGACTTATAGTGCCGCGCTGCCGCTGCCCGCTCCGGTCGTGCAGGCCGATGCGCTGCTGTTCGCCGCGCGCCGTTTGCTCGCCGAACTGTGCGGATGGCTCGCTGCCACCGGCCACGGTGTGCTACGCCCAAGGTTTGAATTTCTTCACGAAAAACAAATGGCCACGATCATCACACTGGAACTTGCCAGTGCCAGCCGTGATCTCGACCACCTGACCACGCTGCTGCGCGAACGGCTGGCGCGCACCGAATTACCGTGCGCAGCGAGTGAAATCGCCATTGTTTCCGGGCGCGTAACACCACTCGCTTCACGCAATCTCGCATTTCTGCCTGACAGCAAGGGACAGGATGAAAGCACATCACGCTTCGTCGAGCGGCTCAATGCGCGGCTCGGCGCAAACACCATCTGCGGGCTGACGCCCCACGCCGATTACCGCCCGGAGCGCGCGTGGCGCGCCTGCAGTCCGGGCGCCGCAGCCGAAAACGCGGCCACCTCGCTGATGCCGGTACGCCAGCTTACGCGCCCACTCTGGCTGCTCACCACACCGCGCCCGCTGCGCCAGACCAACGCAGCGCCGCACGACCATGATGGCAATCTGCTGTCACTGCTCGCCGGCCCCGAGCGCATCGAAGCCGGCTGGTGGGATGGCCAGCACGCTGCGCGCGATTACTTTGTGGCACGCAATACCGCGCAGTCGCTGCTGTGGGTTTACCGGGAGCGCAATGCCGGGGGCGGGTGGTTTGTGCATGGCATGTTTGCCTGAATTGTCCAGACCAAACGCTTGTTGATATTTTCGCGGTGCCATGCATCACCCATCCGCCTACGCCGAGTTGCATTGCCTTTCCAACTTCACGTTTCTACGCGGCGCTTCACATCCCGGTGAATTGGTTGCACGCGCCCATGCGCTGGGTTACACCGCGCTCGCTATCACCGACGAATGTTCGGTTGCCGGCACGGCGCGCGCTCATGAAGCAATCAAAGCACTACCAGCCGGATCAGCATTCAGACTCATCATCGGCACCGAAATAACGCTGGAAGATCAGCTCAAGCTGGTTTTGCTGGCCACCGACAAAACCGGCTACGGCCATCTCTGCGCCCTGATCACCCGCGGCCGCAGGCGCGCACCCAAGGGCTGTTATCGACTGACGCGCAACGACCTCGACGATGGCGTGTCGGGTTGCCTTGCCCTGCTGATACCCGGCGTGCAGACCAATCCGGATGAAGCGAGCTTCATCGCCGGTTGTTTTCCCGGCCGCGCATGGATCGCAACAGAACGCTTCAACGGACCGAATGACTGCTCGCGGCTTGAGCAACTGGCCGAACTTGGCAGGCATTCGGGTTTGCCGCTCGTGGCAGCAGGCGACGTCCACATGCACGTGCGCTCGCGCAAGCCCCTGCAGGATGTGTTGACTGCCATTCGCCTCGGCACTTCCGTGCAGCAGGCCGGCTACGCGCTGCATCCCAATGCCGAGCGGCACCTGCGGCACCGGCTGCGTCTGGCGCGGCTGTATCCACCCGAACTGCTGGCAGAAACCCTGAAAATCGCCGCACGCTGTGATTTCGATCTCGGCAGCCTGCGCTATGAGTATCCCGACGAAATCGTTCCGCCGCGGCACACGCCGGCAACGTACCTGCGCGAGCTGACCGAAGCAGGATTGCGCAACCGATATCCGCAGGGCGCGCCGCAAGCCGTGCTGCATCAGGCCGAGAAAGAACTCGCGCTGGTTGCCGAAAAAAAATATGAGCCTTTTTTTCTGACGGTGTACGACATTGTGAAGTTCGCCCGTGGCGAGGGCATTCTGTGCCAGGGCCGCGGTTCCGCAGCCAATTCCACGGTGTGCTACGCGCTCGGCATCACCGAAGTGGATCCATCACGCATGAATATGTTGTTCGAACGATTTCTATCAAGGGAGAGGAACGAGCCGCCGGACATCGATGTCGATTTCGAGCACCAGCGGCGCGAGGAAGTCATTCAGTACATTTACCGCAAGTACGGGCGCGACCGCGCCGCCATCGCCGCCACACTGATCACCTATAAACCTCGCAGTGCCGTGCGCGACGTCGGCAAGGCGCTGGGCATGGAACCGGCGCTGCTGGACCGTATAACTCAGTCACTGGCTTGGTGGGACGACCGCCCCGCTTTGACGCAGCGCCTGCGTGAATCCGGCTTCGATCCCGCCAGCCTGATCATTACTCAACTATTTTATTTAATTGAAGTTTTAATTGGATTCCCACGCCATCTGTCACAGCATGTCGGCGGTTTTGTGATTTCGCGCGGCCCGCTGTCGCATCTGGTGCCGATTGAAAATGCATCGATGCCGGAGCGCAGCGTAATCCAGTGGGACAAGGACGATCTGGAGTCCCTGGGACTGCTCAAGGTTGACGTGCTGTCGCTGGGCATGCTGACGGCAATCCGGCGCGCGCTGCAACTGGTTGCACCCAATCGCCCGCCGCCTGCCGCGATGAAGGAAATACTCGATGGCGGCGACGATCCCGCGGTATACGAAATGATCCGCAAAGCCGATACCATCGGCGTGTTCCAGATCGAGTCGCGCGCGCAGATGTCCATGCTGCCGCGGCTCAAGCCCTGCAATTTTTACGATCTCGTGGTCCAGATCGCCATCGTGCGGCCGGGTCCGATACAGGGCGACATGGTGCATCCCTATCTGCAAAGGCGCGCCATGAATTCCGGAGACATCGTGTACGAAAACGAAAAGCTGCGTCCCGTTCTCGAACGCACGCTGGGCGTTCCCATCTTTCAGGAGCAGGTCATGCATCTGGCCATGGTCGCGGCCGGCTTCACGCCGGATCAGGCAGACGGACTGAGACGGTCGATGGCTGCATGGCGGCGCAAAGGCAACCTGGAAAAATATGAGGACATGCTCAGGGCGGGTATGAAGAAGAACCATTACTCCGAAGAGTTTATTGACCGGGTGTGCAAGCAAACGCGGGGCTTTGGCGAGTACGGCTTTCCTGAATCGCATTCGGCCAGCTTTGCCCTGCTGGCCTATGTGTCTTCCTGGCTCAAGCATTACCATCCGGCCGCGTTTTTGGCGGCCCTGCTCAACAGCCAGCCCATGGGATTTTATTCCGCTTCGCAACTGGTGCAGGATGCACGCCGCCATCATGTCGAAGTCTTGCCGGCCGATGCGACTGTCAGCGCATGGGAATGCACGCTGGAAGCCCAGGCAACAGTGCGGCTGGGATTGCTGATGATCAAGGGCCTTTCGCAAGCCTGCGCGGAGCGCATTGTGGCTGCACGCTCGCAACAACCGTGGATTGATGTCAATGATCTTACGCAGCGCGCCATGCTCAATCGGCGCGAATTGCAATGTCTCGCTGCTGCCGGCGCGTTGGCCGCACTCGCTGGCCACCGGCGCAATGCCTACTGGCTTGCCGCAGGCATTGAAACCCTGCCGCAACTTTTGCAGAACGCGCCGATACACGAAGCCCTGCCGCAACTGCCCGCGCCCGGCGAAGGTCAGGACATCATTGCCGATTACGCCAGCACCGGGCTCACACTGGGGCGCCATCCGCTGGCACTGTTGCGCCCGCGCCTCACACGCATGAAATGCGTCGCCGCCGCCAAACTCGCGCAACTCGCCGACGGCGATATCGTGTGCGCGGCCGGCATTGTCACCTGTCGCCAGCGCCCCGGCACCGCAAGCGGGGTGGTATTCGTCACGCTGGAAGACGAAACCGGCTACGTCAATGTCGTCGTGTGGAGAAAACTCGTCGAAAGACAGCGGCGCGAGTTGCTCGGCTCACGGCTGCTGGGCGTCGAAGGAAAACTGCAACGCGAAGGCGATGTAATTCATCTGGTCGCGCGGCGGCTGACCGATCACACCCGCTTGCTGGGTACGCTGGCGACCGCATCACGGGATTTTCATTAAACAGCACACCCTGCCAAATCAATTCGCGAGGGCGGCATCAAAGTGGATTAGGTTTTTTGCTCGCTGGTATCGCCGTCCGCAAATCGGTGTAGGCTTATGCGCGAAATATTCACGCCACGGGAGGCATTATGATCACACGCATTGCAAAGATTCTATGCACGTCGATATTTGCCCTGATTGCTGCTGTGCCGGCTTGCGCCGCCGACATCAACCGCGAATGGGTGGATTTCACGCCGCCGTCGGAAATAAAATGGGTAAAAAACCCGAACGGCAACAATGAATCGGCGATTTTGTTCGGCGACCCCAGCAAACCAGGACCGTACGTCGCGCGCATCAAATGGTATCCGGGCAAGATGAGCCGGCCGCATTTCCATCAGCACGACCGGTTCTTTGTGGTGATCTCGGGCTCATGGTGGATGGGCACCGGCGAAGTGTTCAATCCGGACAGCACCGTGCCGGCACCGGCAGGCAGCTACGTCATCCATCGCGCCAAGGGCATTCACTACGACGGCGCGAAAGATCAGGAAACCATCATACAGGTGTGGGGCATGGGGCCGGGAACGTCCACACCCGCCGAGAAGAAGTAATTACGGCCACCGTCCGCCGAACGGCGGACGCGCTCTACAGCGTAACGACGACGTTGCCGTTCTCGACGGCGGCGGGATACATCAGCAGTTTGGTGGGCCGGCCCGCGCGTATCAGTTCGTCGCCGGTCAACAGATCGAATTCGAAGCCGTGCCACGGACAAGCGAGGACTTCGCCGTCGCGGCCGTAGATTAATTCGCCCACAGCGCTGGGCAACGTAGTACCGCCGATCGTACCTCTGCACACCGGCGCCCCCTTGTGCGGGCACACGTTGCGCACGGCGCGAAACTCGCCGTTTTTCAGCTGCGTGATGCCGATCTCGCGGCCGTCGATGTCGATGATCTTGAATTTCCCGATGGGGAAGTCGGAGACAGGTCCGGCGGTGATTTGTTTTTTTTCTGCCATGATTTAAAACTGATTCAAAAGAGGTCAGCGCATTGTGGCTTCGACCGCTGCGCTTAACATTCGCTGCGCGAATGTTAGCCTTCGCCGTAACGCCCTGACGCGGTGTTGTAAATAATGCAGCCTTTCAATCTTGGGTGGGCCGACTGTCGCTATCGCATCCTGAATGTTGTCAGGGCGTTATCCCAAAATATCTTCTGGCGCTCGGCCATCGGCAGTCCGCGCAGCGATTGGCCCGGCATGTCATTATCCCAGTGTGGATAATCGGTGCTGAAGCACAACTGGTCGTAGCCCATGATCTCGATCAGCTTGTCGAGGTCTTTCGGATTCTGCGGCTCGTCGATAGGCTGCGTGCTGAAGCGGATGTGCTTGTGCACGTATTCCACCGGTGATTTTTTTACCCACGGCACTTCGTGGCGCAGTTGCCGCCAGGTGCGGTCCATGCGCCACAGCAACGGCAGCAGCCATAAAAATCCATATTCGACAAAAATCACCTTGAGATCCGGAAACTTCTCGAATACGCCGCTGAATACCAGGCTGTTCACGCTGGATTCGCCGGCCTGATTGAGCGTAACGTAACGCTCGACATACGAATCGGGGATGCCGCCGGCTGAAATCGGCGGACCATAAAAAATGCTGTCCGGCCCGGTCACATGCACCAGTATCGGCAATTGCATTTCCTGCGCCGCTTCGTAAATCGGCCACCAGTAGCGGTTGCCCATCAGAATATTCAGCAGCGGCAGCGACACCGCGACGATTTGCGGATGTTTGCCGATGCGGCGAATCTCTGCTGCGCTGGCCTGCGGATCCTGCGACGGCACCGACATTGCGAACTTGAGCCGGCTATCCACCGTCAACCATTGATCAATCAGGTAATCATTGAACGCCGCGCACAGCACGATTGATTCATCGGTGCCCGCCAGCGTGCTGCACAGTGCGCCGGTTTGCAGGCAGTTGAGCACCGCGTGTTCGATTTTGTTTTTGACCAGCAGATCCTGCACCAGAAAATGTGGATCGGAACCGGAAACACCGCCGCATGGTGGCCGCGCATCTTCGCGATTCACCGTGCCGTTCGGATGCAGATACTTAAGCGAGCGCGCTTCGGCATTGACCACGGCACGTTTGCGCGTGAAACGCTGTTGCCACGCTTCGGGCATGTACGGAAAAACGCTCCTGATGCCGTCCTTCACATAAGGATGCACATCGCAATCGACAACCTTGAATGCACTTTGCTGACCAGTGGTGGCCTGCTTCTCCGGCATATCCATGGACTGACTCCTGCGATGACTGGTTAACATATGAATTATAAGCCCGCAGCAGCATTCGGCCAACGCTGAAAGTTCACATGTCGCGTGCAAATACCCATGATAAACAACAGCATAAGAAATCCCTGCAAATTCTCTGGGTTGCTGTTGAACGCCAACTCACGGTAGAGTCTGCCACTCTATTCGCCGGTCAAGTCGTCATTTCTGGAGCACACCCATGAGCGTTCAACCCCTGCACACGCCAGAAGCCGTCGCGCAGCCTGCGCAAAACCTGTCGGTCTCGCAGCTGATTGCCGACTTCGCCGCTAACCTGACTTACAAAGCCATTCCCAAAGCGACGCGCGAGAACGCGAAATATCATGTACTTGATGTGGTCGGCACCGCGCTTGCCGCCACGCGTTTTGATTTCGCGCAGCACGCGTTGTCGGGACTGCTCGGTATCGCCGAAGGCGGCAAAAATTCAGTCATCGGCATGGGCGTAAAACTTCCGCTGCGCGATGCGGTGTTGCTCAATGGCATCCTCGCGCACGGTCTTGATTACGATGACACCCATCCAGGCGCCATCGTGCATCCGAGCGGCAGCGCGTTCCCATGTTCGCTCGGCGTGGGCGAACATATCGATGCCTCCGGCAAGGATGTGCTCACCGCCTACGTGCTCGGCGTCGAAATCGCAACGCGCGTGGGCATCGCCGCCCATGGCCTGATGCACGCGATGGGTTATCACACCACCGGCATCGCAGGTCATTTTGGCTGCGCGGTGGCGGCAGGCAAGTTATTTAATCTCAGCGCACAAAAACTCGCACTGGCACAGGGATTAGCTGGCAGCACGTCATCGGCCGTGTCGGAGCATCGCGCCGACGGCGCGTGGAACAAACGCATGCACCCGGGCTGGGCTGCGGTGGGTGGGATCACGGCGGCATCATTGGCGCGCGGCGGCTTTGTCGGCACGCGGCGCATTTATGAAGGCCCGGATGGGTTGTTTCGCTCGCATACCGGCGGCAAACTTGCCGAAGTCGATCTTGCATCGATGACCGGCGGCCTCGGCGACAAGTGGTATCTCGACGAGGTGGCGATCAAGCCCTATCCGATCTGCCATCTGCTGCACGCGTGCGCGGACTCGGCACTGGCGTTGAAACGCAAGCACAATTTAAGACCGCAGGATATCGTTAAGGTGCGCGCACTGTTGCACCCCGATACCTTCCATTATGTTTGTGAGCCGGCGGAAATGCGCCGCAAGCCGGTATCGGATTACATGGCGAAGTTCAGCGTGCAGTTCGTGGTGGCAGCGTGTTTCGTGCGCGGCAAATTCGGCTTTGCAGAACTGGAAGCCGACGCGCTCAACGATGCGGAAATCCTCGCGCTGGCACAGCGTGTATCGCACGACACCGATCCGGAATCGCAGTTTCCGAAATATTTTTCCGGCGGCGTGGTCGTCACCACCCGCGACGGCCGTGATCTGGTGCACATGGAAAAAATCAATCGCGGCGCCGGCGAACGCGCGCTGACCGGCGACGAAATCGCCGCCAAATTCATGGAGAACGCCGAACTGGCGATTTCACACCCGCGCGCCGAGCGCATTCGCGATGCCGTGCTCGACATCGAAAAATTTTCCGCGCGCGAACTCGGTCATCTGCTCGCCGGGCAATAGCATTTTGTGAGAGTGCTGGTGCGATCGGAGAATCATGTATTATTGCGAGGATAAAATAATGAATAAAAACAAATACTTAACGTGTTTCACTACTATGGCTGCATGGTTTGCCACGACGCCTGCAATAGCCCAGCAGTACCCCACCAAGCCGGTGCGCCTAGTCGTTCCGTTTGCGCCCGGCGGCGGTACCGACACCCTCGCGCGCATGATCGCGCAGCGGCTCACCGACGTGTTCGGCCAACCGGTGGTCGTGGATAACCGCCCCGCCGTGGATGGCATCGTCGGCAGCGAAACCGTCGCCAAGGCCGCGCCTGACGGGTACACCCTGATACTGGTTTCGAGCAGCCACGCCATCAACCCGGCGCTGCGCAAGAGCCTGCCGTACGACACGCTGAAGGATTTTGCACCGATCACGCAAACCGCCATTCAGCAATTGCTGCTGGTGACGCACCCCTCCGTGCCCGCCAAAAACGTGAAGGAATTGATCGCTGCGCTGAAAGCAGATTCGTCCAAATACAACTATGGCTCAAGCTCCAACGCCACTGCGCTGCCGATGGAACTGTTCAAATCGATGAGCGGCACGCAGGTGCAGCACATCCCATACAAAGGTACGGCGCCGATGATGAACGATCTGCTCGGCGGGCAAATACAGATGGGCATTTCCGGCGCCGTCGGCGCGATTCCGCATGTGAAAAGCGGCAGGCTGCGCGGCTTGGCGATCGGCGACTCCAAGCGCTCGGCCACACTGCCCGACATCCCGACCATCGCCGAATCCGGCGTGCCGGGTTATCAGGCATCGATCTGGACCGGCATGTTCGGCCCCGCGAAACTGCCGCGTGCAATGACCGACAAGTTGAATAAAGATGTCGTGCGCATCGTGCAGCAGCCCGACTTCAAGGCCAAAATGAATCAGATGGGTTCCGAAACTGTGGGCAGCACGCCCGAAGAATGGGGAAAATTCATCGAAGCCGAAATCGTCAAATGGGCGAAAATCGCAAAGCTCGCCGGGCTCAAGCCGGAGTAGCTGTCCACGCCAGAGCGCGCGCAGCGGCTGGAACTCATTTCATAAATGAGTTCTAGTCTGCCACGCTGAAGCGGACTAAGCCCGCAGCCTTATCGTTGATGAACAGATCCACGCGGTAGTCGCCGACAGGCCATCCCTTGGTGGGCCGGCTCATCGTAAACGTGACAGTGTTGATCAACGGCCCCTTGGTCAACTCGTAACTATCGATCCGGTAATTGGGTGGCGCCACCTTGGTCTTTTCAGCGATCCAGGCGGCCTTGAGTTTCGCACCATTCGGCACATCCGTAATCTTGGATACCAGAACAAGCTGTGCCGTATCCTTGCTGAACTTGTTTTTGGCCGCACCACCCTTGGTATCGGAAAGCACGGGATTCTCATAGCGCGCCTCGCCTGCCCAAACCGGTATGGTCATCAGCATGCCAGTCACGCCCGCAGCTGCGGCAAGCATCACCCGTCCAATCCAGTACCTGTTCCGAATGGTCATGACTAAAACTCCTTTTATCCATGAGTGCTGTTAGTCAGCGTCTGTCACTGTAACCCTTTTAGGGCCTCAGTCAACTTGACGCAATAATTTAATCTGTTACCGCCCGCCTGGACCCTGCAATTCGCCACACGGATACGTACCGATCTCCTGCGCTGGCAAAAAGTTATTCGCGATGGCAATATCAGAACGGAATGACCGCTTCGATATCCATCCGCGTGACGATCGCCGCCCTGCTGCTGGGCGCGGCGCTGCAATTGACCGGCTGCGCCACTACAAGCGCCGATATCACGCCGGTGCGCAACGCATGGCTCGGCGCCAGCTATGAAGAAGTGGTGTCGCGTTGGGGCACGCCGGTACGCAGCACGTCGTTTGACGACGGCCGGCTCATTTACACGTGGTTCTCCGAAGGCGCCGCGTCGCGCACTTCACTATGGCCGTCCATCGGCGTTTCCGCCGGCAGCGGCATGGGCGTGGGTATCGGCATCGGCGTCACCTCCAGCCCCAGCCGCGACGCCTATGTCACCTGCGAACGCACGCTGATATTTCGCGACGGGCGTGTTGTCGATCAATCGTGGTTCGGGCCGTCGGATTTTTGCGGCACGTTTCGGCGAAATTGACGAGGCGCTTGCCGCCGCAGCCCGAAACCCTAACGGAGCGCAGCGGATTCCGGGATTAAATTTCCCGAAATGCATTTCATTTCTTTGGGCTGCACTTGCTGACTTGTTGTTCAACATCACAGGAGCAATCGATGCCACATTTCCCGGAACTGCTGCGCAATCTTCCAAAGTTCGACGGGCCTTTCGACGCTTTCAAATTGGCGGCAAAGGGCTGTGACGTATTGTTTGCCTCGTATCCTGCCGGCACCACCATCCCGCCGCATACGCATGAAACGGAAACTTCCGAGATTGAGTTCTGGTTTGCCTGATGGGGAAATGCGCCGGGCATTTGCTCATGCTGGCGCAAACCCGGACATAGCGGCAAAATCGCCGCTCCATGTCTTCGCCTGAATCCCACGCACCCGACGACACCGGCTGGCGCCATCCGCGTAAGGCGAGCACATTGCCAGAGGTCTATCGCTCGATAGCGGTGCCGCGCAGCGCCAGCGTCGCGCGCAAGATGTTCGCCTTTGCCGGGCCGGGCTATCTGGTCGCGGTCGGCTACATGGACCCCGGCAACTGGGCGACGGCAATTGCCGGTGGTTCGGCGTTCGGCTACACGCTGCTGTCGGTAGTGATGCTCGCCAATCTGATGGCCATCGTGTTGCAGTCGCTGTCGGCGCGGCTGGGCATTGCCACAGGACGCGATCTGGCGCAAGCCTGCCGCGATCACTATACACGGCCGGTGTCGTTCTGTTTATGGCTGCTGGCGGAGCTCGCGGTGTGCGCCACCGATCTGGCGGAGATCATCGGCACTGCCATCGCGCTGAATCTGCTGTTCGGCATTCCACTGGCGTGGGGTGTGGTAATCACCGTTGCCGATGTGCTGCTGATCCTGATGTTGCAGGCACGCGGCTTCCGTTACATGGAAGCACTGATTGTGTCGCTGATGCTGGTGATCGGCGGCTGCTTTATCTATCTGGTGATCACGTCAAATCCGGAATGGGCGAAAGTCGCCGCGGGCTTCGTGCCTTCGCCGGAAATTGTCACCAACCCGGCGATGCTGTTTATCGCCATCGGCATTCTCGGCGCAACGGTGATGCCGCACAATCTGTATCTGCACTCGGCGCTGGTGCAGACGCGCGACTTCGACGAATCCGTGCCCGGACGGCGCGAGGCCATCCGCTACGCCACCATCGACTCGACGATTGCGCTGTTGCTCGCGCTGCTGATCAACGCGGCGATTCTGATCGTCGCGGCGGCGACGTTTCATGCGCACGGCCACACGCAGGTCGCCGAGATTCAGGACGCGCACAAGATGCTGGCGCCGCTGCTGGGCGCGGGGGCGGCCAGCATGCTGTTTGCAGTGGCGCTGCTGGCATCGGGCCAGAACTCGACGATTACCGGCACGCTCGCCGGTCAGATCGTGATGGAGGGTTTTCTCGATATCCGCCTGCCGCCGTGGCTGCGGCGGCTGATCACACGGCTGATCGCGGTAGTGCCTGCGATGATTGTGACGATACACTACGGCGCATCGGGCACGGCGCAACTGCTGGTGCTGTCGCAGGTAATTCTGAGTCTGCAATTGCCGTTCGCGGTGATACCGCTGGTGAAATTTACCAGCGACCGCGCCAAGATGGGCGCGCTGGCAAGTCCACCATGGTTGACGCATATCGCGTGGACGATGACAGCGCTGATCATCGTGCTCAACGTCAAGCTCATCTACGATTCAGCGCGCGCGTTCCTCCTGTAAAATACGCACGCCCATTCCCATTCGCCGCAAGGAATCCACATCATGTATCGCGCCACCACTGCATTGCGCAAGCTCGTCAACGCCGGAAAATTTCTGGAACTGCCCACCGCGTACGATGCACTCACCGGACGGCTGATCGAAAGCCTCGGCTTCAAGAGCGTTTATGTCGGCGGCTTCGTCACCGGCGGCAGCACTGCGATCAGCGAGCCGCAACTGACCATGACCGAGCAGATCCGTGTCGCAGCCGATGTCGCCAACGGACTGAAAATCCCCGTGGTGATGGACGCCGGCGCGGGCTGGGGTGAACCGCTGCACACCATGCGCACCATCCGCGAGTGCATCCGTGCGGGCATCGCCGGCGTGCATATCGAGGATCAGTTGTTTCCCAAGCGCGCGCACTATCACACCTACGTCGCGCACAACATCCCGATCAACGAGTACCGCGACAAGATCAAGCTTGCGTGCGTGCAGCGCGATGAAACCGACAAGGATTTTGTGATCATCGCGCGCTCCGACGCCTGTCGCGAGCAAGGCTATGCCGAAGCGGTGAAGCGCATGCGCGTGGCCGCAGATGCCGGCGCCGACATGGGGCTGATATTCCCGCGCAACGATAAGGAAACCATCAATGCGCCGAAGCAATGCAAGCTGCCGATGGTGTATGTGCAAAGCCGCGGCAACCGCGACAAGCGGCCGCTGTATTCGAATTCGCAACTGAAAGACATGGGCTACGCCGGCTGCATCGACGCGATACTCGCGGTGGGTGTGCAGTTCCACTTCATGCGCAAGGCGCTGCAGGAACTCAAGAAAACCGGCGACTACACCGGCATGACGCAGAATGAATGGATCACCGCGCGCCACGATATCGAAACGCTGATCGGCCTTGAGGAGCACTATCGCATCGAGCGCGAAACCGTCGAGAAGGTCTACTACAACAAAAAGCAGAAATAACATAAGTATTTGTTTTCATAAAAAATTTTATGACAGATGCACTCGAACACTTGCGCCAGTGGGTAGGCCGCAAGGAAACCCATCACGATGTTGCCACTGCATGGCCAATCGCGGCCATGGCCGCCACGCTCGATCGCCGCGATCCGGCGCCACGCGAGGGCGATGCCATTCCCGAAGGCTGGCACTGGTCGTATTTTCTGGAAACCTCGCCGGCCTCCGATCTGGCACACGACGGCCACACCAGGCGCGGCGGATTTTTGCCGCCGGTGACGCTGCCGCGCCGCATGTGGGCAGGCGGACGGCTGGAGTTCAGGCGTCCAATCACAATCGGCGAGCAACTCTCGCGTGAATCAGAAATTCTCTCGGTTGAATCCAAATCGGGAAAAAGCGGCAATCTGGTTTTTGTCACCGTACGGCATACCGTTAGCGCATCGGATGACATCGCCGTGGTCGAGGAACACGACATTGTTTACCGCGATGCCGCCGAACCCGGCGCACCGGTACCGCCGGGAAAGCCTGCGCCCGCGAACCCCATCTGGAAACACGACGTGATGCCGGACGAAGCGCTGCTGTTTCGTTACTCGGCGCTGATCTTTAACGCGCATCGCATCCATTACGATATCGACTATTGCCGCAAGGAAGAAGGCTATCCCGGCCTGATTGTGCATGGTCCCCTGCAAACCACGCTGCTGCTCGACTTGAGCCGGCGCCACTCTACAAAGCCCGTACGCAAACTCGACTATCGCGCGGTCAGCCCGCTTTTCCACAACGAGAAACTTACCGTGGGCGGCATCCCTGCGGCGGATGGCGCCGCGGCGCAACTATGGACAGCCGGGCCATCGGGCAACATCGCCATGACGGGCACAGCGAGCTACTAGGCCTTGCCGCGTGCTGGCACAAAGTCGCCGCAACCCGCTACAATAGCCGTATGAAACGCCACCTCATCGTGTTTTACGTGGTTGTGGTCGTCCTGCTCATGGCCGGGCGCTTCGCATGGCAGCACTGCGTGTGGGAGGTGCTGTCCAGTGTCAGTTCTGCGGCCGTGATCGCATCCACATTGATCATCGGCTGGAAAGTGATCCGCATGAGGCCGGAGGCGGGCGACGAAGTGACGCTGCGCGGCGACCTGCTTGCGTCCACGCGCATGGCGATTCTGGTACTGTGCGTGGGCATGCTGTTCGCCGGATTCGGCGACGTCTTTGGCAAGGCGATATTCGGCTGCCGCTAACACAGCCCCGGCCGCATCGGCGGCCGGTTCCTGCTGTCCTACTTCAGTTTGATCACATTGCCGTAGCAGTAGTGCCTCGCGCCTGTTTCGCGCGCAAGGCAATGCAGATTTACCACACCGTCGCCGCCGGCACGAGCGGCTTCCTCCAGCAATTCCCGCGTAGCGGCAGCCGCATCGGCGTGCGATGGCACGTCAAAAGCCGTGCGCCATCGCGCCACCCACAGACGATCGATCACCGTGTAGCGGGAAGGCGCAATCGTGCCTGCCTGATAGATTTTGACCGGCGCGGTCTCTGCCGCCGGCAGGGTCGTTGACACCGCGATCAAGGCCGGCGCCAGCAGTAACAGCAGTTTCATCGGGCGTTCTCCATCATACGGGCGAAGCACCATAGCACAACCGGCGCCGCGGGCGCAGGCGTGCTTGGCCCGCGCCTTTGGCCAACAGCCACTACCAGCCGCTGCGTTCGGGCGTGGCGCTGATCTTGTGGATGCTGAGGTCGGAGCCGTTGAATTCCTCTTCCTCGGTAAGCCGCAAACCCATCATGACTTTGAGCAACCCATAAAGTATGACGCCGCCCACCAGCGCCACTGCGATGCCCAAGCCAGTGCCGATCAGTTGCGCGCCCATGCTGACGCCGCCCATGCCGCCCATGCTCTTGGCGCCGAAAATGCCGCAGGCGATGCCGCCCCACGCACCGCACAAGCCGTGCAACGGCCACACGCCGAGCACGTCATCGATTTTCAGCCGGTTCTGCGTCATGGTGAACATGAATACAAATAGCCCGCCCGCCACCGCGCCTGTCGCTAATGAGCCCAACGGATGCATCACGTCCGATCCCGCGCACACCGCCACCAACCCTGCCAGCGGCCCGTTATGCACAAAGCCGGGATCGTTGCGGCCGGCGACCAGCGCGGCTATGGTACCGCCCGCCATCGCCATCAGCGAATTCAGCGCGACCAGCCCGGAGATTTTGTCGATGGTTTGCGCAGACATCACGTTAAAACCAAACCAGCCCACCGCCAGTATCCATGCGCCCAGCGCGAGGAATGGAATGCTCGACGGCGCATGCGCAACAATACCACCGCCCTTGGGATAACGCCCGGTGCGCGCGCCGAGCAGGATGACCGCGACCAGCGCCAGCCAGCCGCCGACTGCATGCACCACCACCGAACCCGCAAAATCATGAAACTTTTCGCCGGTGGCGGCCTTGATCCAGTCCTGCACGCCGTACTTGTCGTTCCACGCCATGCCCTCGAAAAACGGATAGATCACCGCCACGATCACGGCGGTCGCGATCAATTGCGTGTTGAATTTCGAGCGCTCGGCGATGCCGCCCGAAATGATGGCCGGGACTGCCGCCGCGAACGTCAATAGAAAGAAGAACTTGGTCAGCTCAAAGCCGCTTTTCTCCGCAAGCTTTTCGGCGCCCACGAAGAAATCCACGCCGTAGGCCACTGAATAGCCGACAAAAAAGTAGGCCATGGTGGACACTGCAAAATCACACAGAATCTTTACCAGCGCATTCACCTGGTTCTTGCTGCGCACGGTGCCCAGTTCGAGAAACGCGAATCCCGAATGCATGGCCAGAACCATGATCGCGCCCAGCAATATGAATAGCGTGTCGTTGCTTATTTTTAGAGCTTCCATTTTCCATGCACTCCCTTTGAAATGTGACGCACCAAATAAGAATTGATCGATTATTATTTAAGTATTTGTTTATTATATATATTTTATAATTTTAGCCGCTCTGTATGCACCACAATGAGTCAAAATTAGCTGTTAAGCATTAGTATAGTGCAATCTTATTCGGGTCGTTAACTATGTGTGCAATACTCTTTTCAGGCATAAGAAACCGGCATGCCGCTGAGTACCCCTGCTCGCTCTGTTGCTTGGCCTCGATCGCAAATTCACAACGCTGCACATGCACAGGTTGCGGCAGACTGTGAGTCGTGGTTTACGGACAAAATATGCGGAAGACAGAATGTGCCGTGGCGCGACAGGACAGAAAAGCGCATTGCTCGTTTCGATGCCGCCCTTACGCAGACACCGTGCATGCGTCGAGCGCCTGGCGCTGTACCGCGACATCAAACCCCATGGCATGCGCAACCGGCACAGCGGTTTTTCCGGACCGATTGACTCCGGATAGTTCATTGAATTCGCTATACGTTCCGCGTATAGTCAGCACGCAAAAATAGGCACAATTACAACTTTGGCCACACCAAGCACACCCGGTCAGGGCGACCGCCCGCTTACGCTGAATCAGCTGGTTGCTGATCTGGTCGCAGATAAACTGGCGACCAAGGAGGCGGCAGAGCAACTGCTCGTCAATCGCCGCTCGATCCAGTCCAGCCAGCATCCGCTGATCATCATCGCCAACCAGAAGTGGAAAGACCCGCGCGACCCGCGCAAGCTGCTGCATCTCGAAACACTCACGCAGTGGCTGGCAGAGAAATCCGACCTTGATTATTTCCACATCGACCCGTTCAAGGTCGATTTCGCGGCGGTGACCAAGGTCATGTCCAACGCCTACGCGGAACGCTACAAGATTCTGCCGGTGGCTGTGAATTCCACTGAAGTCACCATTGCCACTGCGGAACCGTTTGTGCGCGAATGGGAAGCGCAGCTCAAACATGTGCTGCGTCTGGACATCAAGCGCGTCATTACCAATCCGGTCGAAATCCAGTCCTACATTGTTGAATTCTATAACCTGGCGCGCTCGGTCAAGACCGCCTCGGCCAAAGACAAAGGCAACTACAGCGACGTCACCAATTTCGAACAGTTGATGCAGTTGGGGCGCAGCGGCAAGCTCGACGCCAACGATCAGCACATCGTGCATATTTGCGACTGGCTGTTTACCTACGCATTTCAGCAGCGAGCCAGCGATATCCACCTGGAACCGCGCCGGGATGTCAGCAACGTGCGCTTTCGCATCGACGGTGCGCTGCATCAGGTCTATCAAATTCCCACGCCGGTGATGGCCGCGATGACCTCGCGCATCAAGATACTCGGCCGCATGGACGTGGTGGAAAAGCGCCGGCCGCAGGACGGACGCCTGAAAACGGTGTCGCCCGACGGCAGCGAGGTTGAATTGCGGCTGTCAACGATGCCCACGGCGTTCGGCGAAAAATTCGTGATGCGTATTTTCAATCCCGAAACCCTGGTCAAGGATTATTCCGAGCTGGGTTTCGGCGAAGACGACGAACGCAAGTGGAAGCACATGGTGAGCCAGCCGCACGGCATCGTGCTGGTGACCGGTCCCACCGGATCGGGCAAAACCACCACGCTGTATTCGACGCTCAAATCGCTGGCCACAGCCGAAGTCAACGTGTGCTCGGTGGAAGACCCGATCGAGATGGTCGAGCCGGCGTTTAACCAGATGCAGGTTCAAACCGCGATTGGCCTGAATTTCGCCAGCGGCATACGCACGCTGATGCGGCAAGACCCGGACATCATCATGGTGGGCGAGATACGCGACCTGGAAACCGCAGAGATGGCGGTGCAGGCCGCACTCACCGGCCACCTGGTGCTGTCCACGCTGCATACCAACGACTCGCCGTCAGCGATCACCCGTCTGATCGACCTGGGCGTGCCGGCTTACCTGATTCAATCCACGCTGCTCGGTGTAATGGCACAGCGGCTGATACGCACGATCTGCCCACACTGCAAGGAAAAAACCGACCTCGACGACGCCACCTGGGAGAACCTCGTCGCGCCGTGGAAAGCGCCCAATCCCAAAGGGACAACCGCGTCGGGTAAAGGCTGTCTCGAATGCCGCATGACCGGCTACATGGGACGCGTCGGCATATATGAAACGATGGTGCTCACGCCGGACATCAAACGCCATATCGTTGAAAATACCGATCTCGAAGCGTTCCGCGAGCAGGCCTACAAGGAAGGCTTGAAGCCGCTGCGCATCAACGGCGCGATGAAAGTCGCCGCCGGGCTCACCACGGTGGATGAAATTCTGAAAACCTCCCCGCCGCCCGGCGGCGACCGGCGCCAGGCAACACGCTGATTCCCAATCAGCATCTTCCGTCAGTCCCATGCAAGGTAACAACCATCACGCTACAGCCGCACATCACAAAAAATAAATATAAACATATAGTTACAAAGGGCCTCCTGAAAATATTCAAAACCGTGTCGCTCAGAAGTGCCGGTGCCGCCACGCATGAGGCTTGATTCGTTGGCATGCAACGGATATGTTTCTAAAATAATAGTCCACCCTGATTAAGGGTGCTTCATTTAATACAGAGAGGGTCACATGCCACTGATCACCATGCCCCGTGAAATGGGGTCGCTCGGGAAAGATGTTGCCGCGGAGGTTGCAAAACGGCTTGGAAAATCGGTGGTACATCATGAAATCGCCGATCAGCTTGCCAACAAGATGCGGCTGCGCAAAAGCCATGTCATGCGCTTTCTCGAAGGCAAGTCGGGCATGTGGGAAAAAATGGCCACCGATGAAACCAGCCTGTCGATATTCACTGCCGACGAAATTTTTCGTATCGCCGAAAGCCAGGATGTCGCCGTGATTCGCGGCTGGGGTGCTACGCACCTGCTGAATCAGGTGTCGCACGTGATGCGCGTACGCGTGTGCGCGCCGTACGAAACGCGCGTAAAACGCATGATGGAACGGCTCAAGACCGACGATCAGGCGTTCGTTGACAAGGAAATCCGCATGTCGGAAGAAGCGCATACCGCGATCACGCGACGCCACTTCGATCTGAACTGGAAAGATGCCGAGCATTACGACCTCGTGCTTAACACCGAGCGTGTGTCGGTGGAAGAATGCGCCAGCTCACTGTTGGATCTGCTCAAATCCCCGCATTTCAGGGAAACGGATGAATCGCGGCAGCGGCTGCGCGATCTGGCGCTGGTCGCCCATGTTCGTGCGGCACTGCGCAATGACGAAAAAACCCAGAAACTCCACGTCAATGTTGAGTCCGCAAACGGCCATGTCACGCTGAGCGGGGTCACGGAAAGGGGCGAGAATTCCGACAACGCCGCCGAAATCGCCGCCAAAACACCCGGTGTCGGCGGTGTCACCAATAACATCCGATCCAGAGATCGCCAGTTCAGCAGGCTGGACAGCTAGATTTACGGTGCGGCCATCGGGCTGCTGAAGGCAGCGCGCCCGACAATCCGATCGGCATGTTTTGCGCTTGCGGCGGCCATGAAAACCACATTGCAGCCGGGCCTGAACCACCGCTTTACGTTCAGCGTGCCTGCGAACAAGACGGTACCGCATCTTTATCCGGAATCGGATGCTTTCCAGCAAATGCCGCAGGTGCTGGCGACAGGCTATCTGGTCGGTTTGCTCGAGTGGGCCTGTATCGAAGCCATCCAGCCGCACCTCGACTGGCCGCGTGAACAATCGTTGGGCACGATGGTCAACTTCACCCATCTCGCCGCGACCCCGCCTGGCATGACCATTACCGTTGACGTGCGGCTCGACACGGTCGAAGGCCGCAAACTGGCATTTTCAGTGTCGGCGCACGATGGTGTGGACAAAATTTCAGAAGGCACGCACGAACGCGTGGTGATCGACGCGGAACGATTCAACGCCAGACTCGCGGAAAAAACACGTCGCGCGGGAATCTAGAACCTATTTCACAATTATTCGCGTGATGCGTTGTGGCCCAAACACGATGGATGCAAGGAGCGCGGCGCAGCCCATATCGTGAATATGGGCAAGCCGTGCGACGCCGCAGACGCGTGTTTCGGCCACAACCCTTCGGGACGGGGCACTGCGGGCGCGCTGCTTTGTCGGCCTCGCTTGTGCCATATTCGCGATATGGCTGTGCGAGTCCTCCTCACATCGCATCCCGCATTGCCGCCGTCGCACACGTGAATAATCATGAAATAGGTTCTAATCAACGGCGCAAGCCGTTACGCGCGCTTCAATGCGCCTTGGAAAGCAGCTTCATCCCGCGGTCAAGACCCTCTATCGTCAGAGGGAACATGCGGCCCGACATGATGTCACGCGTGATGCGTATCGACTCGTGGTAATCCCATAACGACTCGGATTGCGGATTGATCCAGATCGTATTCGGATAAACGCTCAGCACACGCTGCATCCATACCGCGCCCGGTTCCTCGTTGGTATGCTCGACGCTGCCGCCGGGAAAGGTGATTTCGTATGGGCTCATGGTCGCGTCGCCCACAAAAATCACCTTGTAGTCGTGCGCATAGGTATGCAGCACGTCCCACGTCGCCATGCGCTCGGTATGACGGCGGCGATTGTCTTTCCACACCCGCTCATATAAAAAGTTGTGAAAATAAAAATACTCCAGGTGCTTGAACTCGGTGCGCGTGGCGGAAAACAGCTGCTCGCACACGCGGATGTGATCGTCCATCGAGCCGCCGATGTCGAAGAACAGCAGCACCTTCACCGCATTGTGCCGCTCCGGCACCATCTTCAGATCCAGCCAGCCGGCGTTTTTGGCGGTTGAGCGTATGGTGTCCTCCATATCCAGTTCGTCCGGCGCACCGGTGCGCGCGAACTTGCGCAGCTTGCGCAGCGCCACCTTGAGATTGCGCGTTCCCAGTTCAACGCTGTCGTCCAGATTTTTGTACTCGCGCTGATCCCATACCTTGACTGCGCGGCGGTGGCGCGATTCCTGCTGGCCGATGCGCACGCCCTCGGGGTTGTAGCCGTACGCGCCGAACGGACTGGTGCCCGCCGTGCCTATCCATTTGTTGCCGCCCTGATGGCGGCCTTTTTGTTCTTCGAGGCGCTTTTTCAGCGTTTCCATCAGTTTTTCCCAGCCGCCGAGAGATTCGACGAGCTTTTTTTCTTCTTCGGTCAAATGCCGCTCGGCAAGCTTGCGCAACCATTCCTCGGGGATTTTTGCCTCGATGCCCTCGACATCGATGATGCCCTTAAAGTAGGCCGAGAACACGCGGTCGTAACGGTCGAAATATTTTTCGTCCTTGACCAGACAGGTGCGCGACAGATAGTAGAAATCCTCGACGCTGCCAAAAATCACCTGCTTCTCGAAACCTTGCAGCAGCACCAGAAACTCCTTGACGGAAACCGGCACCCCGCCTTCTTTCAATTTCAAGAAAAATTCTATAAGCATTTGTTTTTAAACATTATTTAAAGATACATCTACTTACAATTGGTAACGGCTTTGTCGATAGTTGGCGCGTAGTATGACTGTGAGCGGACATTCCATCCGCCTATGTAACGGTAACAAACGAAAACAACGGGACGCCAGCACGGGATCCCAAGCGATAGTGTAAAGGAAAACAATCATGCGTAAATATCTCGTCTCAGCACTTGCCGGTCTCGCGATCCTCGCCACCGGTAACATCTCGACAGCCCACGCAGGCGGCGTATCGGTGGGTATCGCCATCGGTGTGCCGTTTCCCGCGCCCGTTCGATACGTGCCTGCGCCAGTTTACTACGCGGAGCCGGAATACTATCCGCCGCCCGTTTACTACGCGCCACGGGTGGTTTACGCGCCACCGGTGTATTACGCGCCACGCGTGGTTTATTCCAGCCATCGCCATCACCGCCATCACAACCGCCGCCACTGGCGTTAGCCCGTTCGCCGGCATTTTTCCTGGCTTTTCGGAGACGCGCCCGGATCCGTCCGGGCGCGTTTTTTCATTTCTGCCCATGCAACACACCGCGCCACGCTTTGAGTTTTGCCTCAAACCTCAGCGTGTATGCCGGACTTGAAGAAGGCAGCACCAGCGTCTCGTATCCCGCGTCTGCAAAGACCGGCTCGAAACGCCCCGCCATCTTGCCGTTGAAACAAACGCGCCTTAATCCACGCGCCATGCGCGTTACCTTGCGAAAATCATTGTTCACGGCGTTGCGGATATGGCTGTCGAGCGCACCCGGGCGTTCGCAAGCGTGCAGCACATCCCACAAGCCTATGCCATGCTTGAGCAGCAACGGCAGCCGCTGCGCATATTCCATTTCATACAGCGGCTCACCCAACAGCGCACCCATCAGCTTCCAGAAATGATTTTGCGGATGGCCGTAATACTGCATCTTCTCCAGCGACGCAGGGCTCGGAAAGCTCCCTAAAATTAAAATCCTGACGCCGCTATCGATGACCGGCGGGAAACCCCTCTGCCGTGGACCCCCGCGCATGCAAGCGTGGTTATTTCTTGCGCGTCATGAATACCAGCCGCTCGAACAGATGCACATCCTGCTCGTTCTTGAGCAGCGCGCCATGCAGCGGCGGGATGATTTTATGCTGGTCCTGGCTGTGCAGCGTTTCGGGGGAAATATCCTCCGCCACCAGCAATTTCAGCCAGTCGAGCAGTTCCGATGTCGAAGGTTTTTTCTTGAGGCCGGGCACGTCGCGAATCTCAAAAAATGCATTCAGCGCCTGGTTCAATAAAATCTTCTTGATATCCGGAAAATGCACATTGACGATTTGCGTCATCGTGCCGTGATCGGGAAAACGAATGTAGTGAAAAAAGCAGCGCCGCAGAAATGCATCGGGCAATTCTTTTTCGTTGTTGCTGGTGATAACCACCAGCGGCCTGGTTTTCGCCTTGATCAGTTGTTGCGTCTCATAGACGTAAAACTCCATACGGTCGAGTTCGCGCAGCAGGTCGTTCGGGAACTCGATATCCGCTTTATCCACTTCGTCGATCAGCAGCACCGATGGCGCATCCGACTCGAAGGCTTTCCACAGCATGCCCTGCACGATGTAATTGGAAATATCCTTGACCTTCTCATCGCCCAATTGCGAATCGCGCAAGCGCGACACCGCATCGTATTCATACAAACCGTGCTGCGCCTTGGTGGTGGACTTGATGTGCCATTCGTAAAGCGGCCGTTTCAATGCCTTGGCCACTTCCAGCGCCAGCATGGTTTTCCCGGTGCCCGGTTCGCCCTTGATCAGCAGCGGACGCTCGAGCGTGATCGCAGCGTTGACTGCCATCATCAAATCCTGGGTTGCTATGTAACTGTCAGTGCCTTCGAAACGCATTTTTTATTCTCGCGGTGGTGAGTGAGTCAGTGGGTTGAGTCATGAATTATAACTTCTACCGGATGCCTCTACCGCTTCAGCCCGGAAAGACGTTTCTCCACCTGCAGCAATTTCTCGCGTATGGCCGCGCCCACAAAAATCCGCGGCTCGGAGGGTTCATGCCCCTGCGCCAGTTCCTTCTGACGAATCGTCTTGCGAGCCTGCTCGAACGCCGTCTCGAAAGAGTAAGTCATGCGCAATTCCTCGTCGAACAGCGCTTTGGCCAGATAAGTCGCGTCGGATTCGTTGCCGCAGCCGAACGAGGTCCTGGTCGCGCTCGAGGCGGTGATGATCAGGGTGTTATCGTCCTTGAGCGGCTCGACGAAACCGCCGGAGTAACACGCGGATACCACCACGACTTTCCATTTGATCGCCGCATCGTCCAGCGCTTTTTTCAGCACCGGCGGATCAATCGTTTGCAGACGCAATGGCCAGAAATTGACCGATAAGTGGTGCTTTTCCGAGCCGTGCGACGACACATAGAGCACCAGCACATCCTCATCGCGGTTCATCAACCCGCCGATGTGCCGCAATGCGATGGACAAGCTGGTGGCACTGGCAATGGGTGTTTCGTGAACAGTCTTCGGATTATTGATCAGCACCAGCGAACGTCCATTGGCATCGAAGCGTTGCCGAAACAGCGTATCGATAAGCTTGACCTCCTTCATGAACACGTCTTCGTTCGCATCCAGACCGGCGGTAACGGTATACAAGTCGGTGACGCCAGGCCGTTCCGGCAGCAGTGCAGATAGCGCGCGCTGCAGCGCCCCGTGCTGCGCGTAAAATCCCCTCTCATTCGCGAGCGCGTTATGGTTTTCGCGCGCAGCGCGGTGCGCCTCAGCATCATTTACGGGACGCCACAGGTAGCCCTGCGGATACCAGATTGACGGCGCGGCAAGCAGCACAATGCCCAACACGGCCAGCGCCGCCGCATTCGCCGTACGCGTCTGTAAACGTAGCGGCGCAAAACGCCATACCGCAAAAATGACAATGGCCGACCACCAGACGAGCTGTACATAAAACACCCATCTCCAGTACTTGGCCGCAACCACAATGATTTTCTGTTGAGCCAGGATACCCAGTGCGCCACCCGCCAGCGAAACAATCAAGCCGCCGGCCAGCAATGCAACCGGCAGCGCGAGCAGCAGCGAACGATCATCCGCGAGACGCGCGGCAGCCACGCCAAACAGCAGCAGCAACGGCACGATCAACAGGGAACGCGGCAACTCGTAGTAATTGAACTGCCCATTGAGTCCGACACTGGCGATCCCGAACGCAAGCAACAGCCCCAGTTCCAGCACCATAAGCGTGATGAAAGCTTCGGCGCTGGAAACAAACTCTTCCCGCCGAACGCGCCGGAAAAACGCCAGTCGCGCGCCCGCACGCATATTTTCGCGCAATCCGAACGCTGCCGGGGATGCGGGCTGCGCCGCTTGCGCGACATCCGGTGGTGCAGTGCCGGAATGCCCGGATGAACGCGCGGGCGTTGCATGCATCACCGCGTCGGACACGTGTTCGCGCAGCGCCGCCAGCCATGCCGTGCGCTGCCCTGCCTCGGAAAACGCCTGCTCCGGAACGACCATAAAAAAATAATTCTTCAGCACAATCAATATTCTGGCGTCGCTCACCGCAATATGCCTGATAGCTGGCCACGCCACACGGGTAGTCATGCCGCGCCCCTCATGGGTCAGCGCATCGCGCGTGATGACCAACGCTTGCGAACCGAGCACCATGCCGTCGTCTTCGGCATAGGCGGAATAGATGCGCGCAGCGCGCAAACGCTGCTGCCATATCGTCAGCAGGCAAACACTCAGGAACGCCACCGCGATCAACCACTGCAATCGCCAGTGTCTGCCGATGTACCCGTTGACGAGTTCGATGTAACCCATGCCGATGGCAATGCCGCACGCCACCGAAGCGGCGGCCAGCAAAACCATCGCGGTTCCCCACCTGACCGAGCGCAGCAACAATTGCATTGTGTCCCGCAGGGCGGCTATATATTCCTCGCGCGACACGGCGTACTCGATACGTAAATCCGCGCCTGTTTCGATAGGAGACTCCTGCGTCGACATTCAGCCGCTCAGCAACCAAGGTCCGAATGACTGTCGATATCGTACACAACGCCGGGGTCGTCGCACGCGATCAAGCCCAGTTGCGCGCGGTGTTTCAGGATCACGGCACGCGCGCCTTCGTCGCCACTGCACGACAGCAACTCATCGCGCAAGGTTGCGCTGAAACCCACCGGATGGCCTCGTTCGCCATGATATTCGGGTGCGGCAATGACCGCGCCTTCCTGTATCGCATCGACGATTCGTTTAATCGTTTGTGGTCGTATGCACGGCATATCCGCCAGCGCCACGACCCAACCCGCGGCCTCGCACGACTGTGCAATCGCATGCGCGAGACTCACACCCATGCCGTCAGCGGCATCGGCACATTCCGTTACTGTGCAATGCGCCTGTTCGAGCAGGCGCCGCAATTCATCACTGCCCGGCCGTACTACCGCCGTTACCGGCAAACCCGAGGCTATCAAATTGCGCGCCGAGCGCACCCCGATCGGCACGCCGTCGAGCGGATGCAAAAGTTTACCGCCGCCAAAGCGCGATCCGGCACCGGCAGCGAGAAGAACGCCGACAACGCGCGGCGATGAATCTTTCATGGTTGGCGGATTATACGCAGCGCCGTTATGCAAGCCGGCTGTGCCTGCCGCGCATGCGGTAAACTCTTCACTGCGGAATATCGCATACTCTGTTGTCCAATCTCGCTCTGGAAATACAGGATTCTATACATTGAAACAAATACTTACGATAACCTTGGGCATCAGTTGCGCGTGCGCTACCACTGCCCTGCAGGCGCAGCCCGAAACATATCCTTCCCGGCCCATTCGCCTCATCGTGCCGTTTTCACCCGGCTCCAGCACCAACGATATTCTCGGCCGCGGCATCGCGCAGCGACTGACTATAGCGCTGGGCCAGCAAGTGGTCGTCGATAACCGGCCCGGCGCCGGCGGCACCTCGGGCTCGGAAATCGTCGCGAAAGCGCCGGCGGACGGTTACACGCTGCTGGTGGCGATAGCCGGACCGCTCACCGTCGCGCCCAGCGTTTATAAAAAAATCGGCTACGATCCCACGCACGATTTCGCTGCTGTGGCGCGTATCGCCGTGATCCCGTACCTGATGGTGGTCAACAACAACGTGCAAGCCACCAACGTGAAAGAACTGATTGCGCTCGCCAAATCCAAGCCGCGCGGCATCAACTTTGCGTCGTCGGGCGTGGGCGGCTCGCCGCATCTGTGCGGAGAGTTGTTCAACACCATGGCCGGCCTCGACATGGTGCATATTCCATACAAAGGCGCCGGTGTTGCAACCACCGATGTGTTGTCGGGGCAGATTCAAATGTTCTGCACTGGCGTTACCGCACTTAACGCGCTGGTCAAAGCCGGGCGCATGCGCCCGATTGGCATGGCTACGCTCAAGCGTTCGGCGCTGATGCCGGACATTCCGACCATCAGCGAGCAGGGGCTGAAGGATTTTGAAGTGACGTCATGGACCGGCATTGCTGCGCCGGCCAAAACGCCGCGCGCCATCGTGCAAAAACTTTATGACACCATTGCCAAAATCGCACAGACCGACGACATGAAGAATTTCGTGCAGGGACAAGGCGCGGAATTGAGCGTGCTCGGCCCGGAAGCCTTTGCCGCGGACATCAAGAGCGACATCGCGAAATGGGCCAGAGTCGTCAAAGCGGCGAAGATCACGCCGGAATAGTGGCGTGAACGCCAAATGATTCATGATGTGTCCACCGATGCCGACGATCCGCCGCAATTCATTGCGCTGCGCGACGTAAGATCGAAGTGCAGGAACGGTGTGGAATACAGCGGCCTGCGCGCGGACGAACATCACAATCGTTACCCGGACATACAGCCTGCTCATTTCCAGTGCCCGCCAGCGCGAGTTTTTGGCACGGCGCTCGCGTTTGCCGACGCGCTCGACTGGCATGTCGCTGCCGCAATAGAATCCGATGGCCGTATCGAAGCCACCGCCACCACACGGTTATTGCGCTTCAAGGATGACGTGGTAATCCGCATTCGCTCCAACAACGGCGGCACGCGCCTGGATATACGTTCCGCATCGCGCATCGGCAGCAGCGATTTCGGCGCCAACGCCAGGCGCATACGCCTTTTTTTGGATAACTTGAATTCATCTTTAAAAACAAATACTTAAAACATCATGCCGAAATTCTGCGCCAACCTTACCTTGCTCTACAACGAACATCCGTTTCCCGAACGTTTCGGCGCGGCCGCGCGCGCGGGATTCAAAGGTGTCGAGTACCTGTTTCCGTACGATTACGACAAGCATCAACTGGCCGAACTCCTGAATCGCCACCGGCTGGTGCAAGTGCTGCACAATCTGCCCGCGGGCGAATGGGCCAAAGGCGAACGCGGCATTGCGTGTCATCCCGATCGCGTCAACGAGTTTCAGGCCGGCGTCGAAAAAGCCATCGATTACGCCACGGCACTCGGCTGCAAGCAGGTGAATTGCCTCGCGGGGTTGGCGCTCGCGAGCGTGGCAGCGGAAAAGCTGCGCGAAACCTTCATCACTAATCTCAAATTCGCAGCACCAAAATTCAAGGCCGCCGGCATTAAATTGCTGATCGAGCCCATCAACAGCCTTCGCGACATGCCGGGCTTTTATCTCGATCACACGCAGCAGGCGCTCGACATCATTCGCGACACGGGCTCCGACAACCTGTTCGTGCAATATGACATTTACCACATGCAGATCATGGAAGGCGATCTCGCCAGCACCATTGAAAAACATCTGAACATGATTCCGCACATGCAACTGGCCGACAATCCCGGCCGCCACGAACCGGGCACCGGCGAGATCAACTACAAATTCCTGTTTGATTTCATCGACAAGACCGGCTATGCCGGCTGGATCGGCTGCGAATACAAGCCGCTTACGACCACTGATGCCGGCCTCCACTGGATCAAACCCTACCTGTAAGCTATTTCAATTTCAGACTGTGGCAGAATTCACCTATTCCTCAACCGGAGAACTGGCATGAGCAACATCGGATTCATCGGACTCGGCATCATGGGCAAACCCATGGCAGCCAATCTCATCAAGGGCGGTCACACCCTGTTTCTCACTTCGCGCAGCGGCGTGGCGAAAGAACTCACCGACGCCGGCGGCAAGGCTTGTGCCAGCGCGAAAGAAGTCGCGCAGAAATCCGACATCATCATCATCATGGTGCCGGACACGCCCGATGTTGAAAAAGTATTGTTCGGTACCAACGGCGTCGCCGAGGGATTGAGCAAAGGGAAAACCGTCATAGACATGAGTTCGATTTCACCGATGGAAACCAAAGCCTTTGCAAAAAAAATCAATGCGCTGGGTTGTGAGTACATCGATGCGCCGGTATCCGGTGGTGAAGTGGGTGCGAAAAATGCCGCGCTCACCATCATGTGCGGCGGCACCCAGGCCACCTTCGACAAGGTGAAGCCTGTCTTCGACCTGATGGGCAAGAACATTACTTTGGTCGGTGGCAACGGCGACGGCCAGACGTGCAAGGTGTGCAATCAAATCATTGTGGCACTCAATATCGAGGCCGTAAGCGAGGCACTGGTGTTTGCGTCCAAGGCCGGCGCCGATCCGGCCAAAGTGCGGCAGGCGCTGATGGGCGGATTCGCCGCCTCGCGCATACTCGAAGTGCACGGCGAGCGCATGATCAAGCGCACTTTCGATCCGGGGTTCCGTATCGAACTGCATCAAAAAGATTTGAACCTCGCGCTGCAGGGTGCGCGCGCGATGGGTGTGTCGCTGCCCAATACCGCTACTGCGCAGGAACTGTTCAACTCATGCACCGCCAACGGCGGCGCAAAATGGGATCACTCCGGCATGGTCAAGGCGCTGGAACGCATGGCCAATCACGACGTTGCAAAGTAGATACCGGTGAGGCGATGCGCAGCATGAATCGCGCGGAATCCCCTCTGCGTGCGTCCTGCCCGCCTGCGCTGATCGATGCGTTGCGCGCGCGTTTTGGCGAGCGCTTCACTACATCGCCAGCCATCCGTGAACATCACGGCAAGGACGAATCGGCGTTTCCCATCGCGCCGCCCGACGCAGTGGTGTTTCCGCAATCCACCGATGAAGCCGTGGAGATCGTCAAACGCTGCGCTGCGCACAACACCAACATCATTCCTTACGGCGTGGGCACCTCGCTCGAAGGCCATGTGCTCGCCATTCACGGCGGGATCTGCATGGATATGAGCCGCATGAATAGCATCCTCGCAGTCAACGTCGATGATCTCGACTGCACCGTGCAAGCCGGCGTTACGCGCAAGCAATTGAACCAGCACTTGCAGCACACGGGACTGTTCTTCCCCATCGACCCCGGCGCAGACGCCACGCTTGCCGGCATGGCCGCGACGCGCGCTTCGGGCACCAACGCCGTGCGCTATGGCACCATGCGTGAGAACGTGCTGGGGCTGACTGTCGTAATGGCGGATGGACGCATCATCAAAACCGGCGGACGCTCGCGCAAATCCGCCGCAGGCTATGATCTCACGCGGCTGTTCGTCGGCTCCGAAGGCACGCTCGGACTGATTACTGAAGTGACACTGCGCCTTTATCCTCAGCCCGAGGCCGTGTCGGCGGCAACGTGTACCTTTCCCAGTGTCGATGCGGCGGTGTGCACGGTGATCCAGACCATACAACTCGGCGTGCCCATCGCGCGTTGCGAGTTGCTCGACGCACTCACCATCAAGGCCGTCAACAACCACAGCAAACTGGGTTTACGCGAAGCGCCGATGCTGTTCTGCGAATTTCATGGCACCGCGGCATCCGTCGCCGAACAAGCGAAGACGGTACAAACCATCGCCAAAGAACAGGGCGGCATGGATTTCGAATGGGCCACAAAACAGGAAGAGCGCACGCGCCTGTGGCAGGCGCGCCACGACGCCTACCCCGCGTGCCTGAGACTGAAACCCGGCGGCCGCGCCATGTCCACCGATGTCTGCGTGCCCATTTCGCGGCTCGCCGAATGCATCGCCGACACCAACAAAGACGTGCAGGCCTCTCCGCTGCAAATGGCGCTGTTCGGCCACGTCGGCGACGGCAACTTTCACCTCGCCATCATGATTGACCCGAACAATCCGCAAGACCTCGAAGAATCAGAACGCATTAACCACCGTGTCGTAGCGCGCGCACTCGCGATGGGCGGCACCTGCACTGGCGAGCACGGTATCGGTTTCGGCAAACTCGATTTTCTGGATGCAGAGCATGGCGATGCGGTAATGGTCATGCAGGCCATCAAGCAGTCGCTCGATCCGCAGAATTTGTTCAATCGCGGAAAGGTTGTGCGTTACGCAGGCTGAACCCGGCACACCTTCCATTGGGTAAGCCGCACCAAACCATGCCGGAAGTCCGAAATACGACAGAGATAACCGTCACCCACGGACCCAGCCTGCGCGCGCCGTTTTCAGCAGTCATCGGTGATTTCGACCTGCCCGTCGCCTCAGGTACCCGGGCTGCCGAGTTCGCCCGGTGCATGGAATCCTGGCTACCGGCAGACTGCCTCTCGCGGCTGCACCTGCCACAGCAGGGGGACGATCTGCCGCAATTGGCCTTGCTGCTTGCACAAGCGTTCACAGAGACGCGCGGATGCATGAACCTGCCGGCAACTTGCGGAGCGACAGAAACACGCGGCTGGATAGCGCTGGGCTACTACGACGCACTCGCCACGCAATACGCTTTGCGATTTGCCCTGGCAGCCCTGCAAGGCGTGCTGACGGGCAAGGACAGTGCCGCGTTGAAGTCTCGTGCGAACACGACGCTTAACATGCAGCGCCGGCGACAACCCAACAACACGACGCGTGCGCTGATGCGTATGGCGCGTGCCCGAGACATACCGCTCTATCCCATCGCCGCCGAATCGCAAATCTGGCAATACGGACAGGGATGCAAGGCGTGGCACTTACACACAGCGTCCACGCACGCGGACTCGACTACCGGCGTCATGCTGCAACAGAACAAGGCGCAGAGCAACGAATTGGTACGCCGCCTGGGACTGCCGGGCGTCGAGCACGGCCTGGCGGCCCAGCCACAGCAGGCGCTCGTCCTGGCCAGGCAGTTGAGTTACCCGCTGGTGGTAAAACCCCTTGATAGCGGGCAGGGATACGGGGTGACCGTCAACATCCATAACGCGGAAGAAGTTTCCGCGGCCTTTAAAAAGGCAATGCGATATTCGCGCTTGCGGCAGGTGATCATAGAGCGCTGGGTGGCTGGTGACGATTTTCGCCTGATGGTCACCGGCGGCCGGTTTCAGTGGGCAATTCGGCGCAGCCCTCCCGAAGTCACGGGCGACGGCGCATCGACCATCGCAGAACTGATCGCCCGCAAGAATGCAGGCATTGCTCAAGACCTTATCGACAATGGCTTTGGAAAACCCGTCACCGTGGATGATGAAGTGCGCCGCACACTGGCCGCGCACGGATGGAATCCTGAACACCGGCTGCCGGCTGGACAGATTGCGCGCTTGAGATCCAACGCCAATGTTTCCACTGGCGGCTCATTCACGGATGTGAGCGCCGCGACACACCCGGATAACCGGGCGATGGCGGAGACTATCGCAAGAGCGTTCCGGCTGGACAGCGTGGGTATCGACTTTCTCACGCCTGATATCGCGCGTTCATGGCGTGATGTCAAATGTGCCGTCATCGAAGTCAACGCGACCCCCATGCTGTTCAGCGACGATCATGCAGAATGTCTGCTTGAAAACAAATTTCCCGGTGGCGGTAACGGCCGCATTCCCTCAGCCCTGGTATTGTGCGATACACCTGCGTCGTGCAACCGGTTGTCCGGAACATTTGCACAGTCCTCATCCGGCACCGGCATCGCGGCGTGCAATTCGGTGCGTCTCAATGGCTTGATCCGCCCGTTCCGCAACAGCACGGACACCGGCGCTGCGGTACAGGCATTGTTGCTTGATCCCGCCTGCGAAGCCCTCATCGTAATCTGCACCATGAACGACATACGTCAGCACGGCTTGCCGCTGGATCGCTTCGATGTTTGTGCGTGGACAGAAGGCGCCAACCCCGATCACGCATTGCACGAACTACTGAAAGTTTCGTGCGGCAAAACGATGCAAATTTCTGCCGGGTCGGTTGCCGATGCGCTGCAAACCGTCTTGCTGCGGGCACATGAATGATTCGCCCGCAAGGAATCTCGTTAAGTATTTGTTTTAATTAATTATTTTTAACACGTAACAAACCTGCCAGATGCACGCGTCGTGCCTCATCGCGGCGCCCGCGCTCGCGGCGGCGACAGGCGCGGCAGCGCGTTGCGGTAGTCCATACGCTGCCCTTCGCGGTTTCGTACCACCACTTCTGCTGGGTTGCGGTCCAGACTTCCTGCTTGCCGCAGTCCTTGCACGTAAATGGTTTGTCGAGGTAGTAACCGCGCTCCACGTAATCCGGAAGGCTGTAACTGTTGTCCGGCCGCAGCAGTGCTGCATTGACTCGGGTTCGGCCGCGCAACAACGCGGCTTCATGTGCTGCTACGAGCCGCGCTTTCAACGCGTCGCGTTTAGCCGCAAGCGGTGCGCTGCCATTGCGGTTGCGCTTCATGAAGTCCCAAACACCGTCATCGTTCCAATTCGACCACGATATTTCCCGACCGTTCTACTTTCGCGCGCGACTTCGGCGGCAAAATCAGTGTGGTGGAATCTTCCTCAATGATCGCCGGACCACGCACCGCTACGCCGACGGCGAGACGATAGCGGTCGTAGACAGGCAACTGCTCAAACCTTGCGCGTGCGCCCACCCAGGCTCTGCGCTTGCCTTTCTGCGCGCGCATCTCACCACGTGCGCCGCGCTTGCCGCTGGCCACCTTGAGTTCGCCCTTCGCTACCTGCGCCGAAGCCGCCACGCGGATATTGATGATTTCGATTTCACCCACCGGCGGCACATGGCCGAACGTTTTTTCGTACACCGACTTGAACGCCGCACGCAACGCCGTATCCGAGCGCGCGGAGTACGGGCCTGCCGGCAGCGCCACCACCAGTTCAAAACCCTGCCCCACGAAACGCTTGTCCGCAGCGCGCGCCACCGTAACCCTGGTTCGCTTCAATGCCGTTTTCGCGATAACCGTTCCTGCCTCGCGTTCCAGTTTCGTATAGGCGCTTTCGAACGTGCGCCAATTCATGTCACCGAGACGGCACGCCACCGTGGCCACGCGGTCGATGCGCGCCGGCGCCATCAACAACCCCAGTGCGGAAGCCACTCCGGCGCTGGGCGGGCAGATGACGCGCGTGATGCCGAGCCGCCGCGCGACTTCGCAGCCGTGCAGCGGTCCGCCGCCGCCGGTGGCCAGCAATGCGAAATTGCCCGCATGATGCCCGCGTTCGGCGACATGCACGCGGGCAGCGGCGGCCATGTTCTCATTCACCACGGAATGGATGCCCCAGGCAGTTTCCTCGACGCTGAGTTTTGAACGCGCAGCCAAGGGCTTTATGGAGGCATGTGCGAGGCCGGGGTCTATGCTCATGGTCCCGCCGGCAAAGGTCGCAGCGTCGAGATAACCCAGCACAAGATTGGCGTCGGTGACGGTCGGCGCGGTACCGCCGCGCCGGTAACACGCCGGACCCGGTGCCGCACCCGCACTTTCCGGTCCCACTTTAAGCAGACCGAGCGCGTCAATAGTGGCGATGCTGCCGCCGCCTGCGCCGATTTCGATCAATTCGATGGTGGAGATATTGATCGGCAGCCCGCTGCCTTCCATGAAGCGCTGCTGGCGGCCAGCTTCAAACTGATAGGCGATCAGCGGCTCACCGTTTTCCACAATCGCCAGCTTGGCGGTGGTGCCGCCCATGTCGAAGGCGAGCACATTGCGCGCTTTCGAGCGCATGCCGAATGTCGATCCCGCCAATGCGCCCGCCGCGGGCCCCGATTCAAGCAACTGGATCGGCACGCGCTTGGCTTCATCGATATGCGTCAGCCCCCCGTTGGACAGCATCATGAACAGCGGCGCCTTGATGCCAAGTTTCGCTATTTCGTGGCTCATCAAATCCAGATAACTGTCAGCAAGCGGCTTGATGTAGGCATTTGCGACCGTAGTCGACGTGCGCTCGTATTCGCGTATCTGCGGCGCAACCTCGGACGACAGCGAAACAAACAGGTCGGGATAGCGCTCGTGTATCACCGTGCGCGCCTGTACCTCATGTGTCGCATTGGCGTAGGCGTGCAGAAATGCAATTGCCAGAGAGCCGATGCCCGCAGACTTGAGCTTTTCCACTTCTATCAGCAGCGCATCGACATCGAGCGGTCGTTCGATCCTGCCATCGGGACCGATGCGCTCCGGCGCTTCCAGACGCAGGCTGCGGCGCACCAGCGGCCGCGGTAGTTCCATGAACAGGTTGTAAAGCTCGTACTTGTGTTCGCGGCGCAGTTCCAGCGTGTCGCGGAATCCCGCGGTGGTAATCAACCCGGTAGGCGCACCCTTGCGTTCAATCAGCGCGTTGGTGAAGAGTGTCGTTGCGTGCACCACGCGCGACACGTCGCTGCAGGCGATGCCTTCGGCGTCGAACAATTTTCGTATGCCGGTGATCACGCCGCGATGCGGCGCCTCCGGCGTGGTGAGTTCCTTATACGCAGATGAAACGCCATGTGTCACGTCATACACCACGATGTCGGTGAAGGTGCCACCGATGTCTATGCCCAGTGCGTACTCGGTTTTATGTCCGGCCATGTCAGCTCACATAACCGTCAACACGGTCGGCATCGATCAGCGTTGCATCGCGCTGCGCGGGCGCGCCATAACCGCCGCCGCCCGGTGTCTTCAGTTCGATCAGGCCGCCGGATTCAATCACATGCTGTATCTTGGGATCGGCGCGCTCACCGTTGATCAATACTTCGCCAGGCGCACCCGCCTCGCCACCGGATATGCCGGAGGGTGCGGTCTCGGCGCGCGTACGTTCGGCGAGAAATGCCACGGTAATCGGCGTCTCCGAGCGATTCTCGAACAGGATTTCCTGTCCGGTGCCGCCGCGGTAGCGTCCGCCGCCACCACTGTCCGTGCGCAAGCGCCGGTGCTTCACATGCAGCGGCGAAAGCTGCTCGATCATTTCCACCGGCGTTGACGAAATATTGCTCGGCCACGACAGCACATTGGCGCCATCGCGGTCGTGCGCAGCGCCGAAGCCGCCGTTCATGAAAAACAGATTGGTGAAGCTCTTGCTTTGACTATTCGTGTCGCGCCGTACACCCGAGAGGTTGATGCACCACAGCGGCGAACCTACGGTGGCCACCACCTTTTGCGGCATCGCCTTGGCCAGCGCGGTGATCACCATCATCGGCAGAAAATGCCCCATCAATGCGCGCGCGCCGCCTGCTGCCGGCGGCGTGGAATTGAGTATCGAACCTGCCGGCGCGGTGATCGTGACCGGCCGCAGCACGCCCTCGTTATTGGGAATGTTGGGCGACAGCACTGCTTTTACGCCGTACGAGGTGTAAGCATTGGTGTAGGCCATGCACACATTGATCGAGCGCGGCACCTGTGCGGCGGAACCGGCAAAGTCGATGGCGATGGATTCGTCCTTCACCGTCATCGCCATTTTGAGTTCGATGGGCTTTTCGAAGCCATCACACACCGCGCTGTGATGATAGACGCCATTGGGCACTTCGCGTATCGCCGCGCGCATAGCTGCCTCGGATCGACGGTGAATTTCATCCGCCAGATCTGCCAGCGTACGTAATTTGTGCTCGGCCAGCACCATCAACACACGATTTTCGATCAGATGCAGCGCGGTGAATTGCGCCCACAGATCGCCCATCACCTGATCCGGCACGCGCACATTCTTGCGCACAAAGCGCTCGAATGTCGGATCGATCCTGCCGCGGCGTATCACTTTCATCACTGGGATCTGCAAGCCTTCCTCGAATACTTCGCGCGCGTCAGCCGAGCGCATCTTGCCGCCGATGTCCGGCGCATGCGCCACCGAACCGGCAAAGCCGACCAGCTTGCGTTTCAGGAATATCGGCTTGGCGCAGGTGATGTCCGGCAGATGCCCGGTGCCGAGCCAGATGTCGTTGGTGATGAGCACATCGCCCGGCTCCAGCGTGTCGACGGGAAATTCATTGAGGAAATGGCGGATCGTGCGCGGTACCGTGCCAATGAACGACGGAATACTGTCCGTTGCCTGCGCCAGCGAGCGCCCGCGCGCGTCGGTGAGCACGCAGGCGAAATCGTTCGATTCGCGCACGATGGTCGAAAACGAGGTGCGCACCAGCGCGGCCGCAGCTTCATCGACGATGGAGATCAGCCGCGTCCACAGCATCTCCAGTGTCACAGCGTTGAATTTCATATAAGTATTTGTTTTTATTAGTAATTTAAAATTCATTAGTCGCCGCGTATGCCCGCCGCCTTGATCACCCGGTTCCATTTAACGGTTTCGCTGGCAAAAAACTTCGCGGCAACATCGGTAGTACCGCCGAGCGGCGTAACGCCCATTTCTTTCCAGCGCGCCTGCATGTCCGGCGCTTTCAACCACGCGTCGATATCGGTGTTGAGTTTGCGCACGATATCCGCAGGAACCTTGGCAGCAGCACCGATGGTGAACCACGCCGTGGCTTCATACGCCGGCAGGCCGGTCTCCGCGATGGTAGGCACTTCGGGCATGCTCTGCGAGCGCTGGCGGCTGGTCACGCCGATGCCGCGAATTTTTCCGGCACGCACATGCTGAATTGCCACCGGCAGATTCTCGAACATCAGGTGAATCTGCCCGCCAAGCAAATCCGCCATTGCCGGCGCGCTGCCCTTGTAGGGAATATGCGTGAGATTCACACCCGCAACGACTTTGAACAATTCGCCGATCATATGCGTGGACGAACCGCTGCCTGCGGTACCGAAATTGAGTTCACCCGGCCGCGCCTTGGCAAGTGCGATGAATTCTTTCGTGGTGCGCGCGGGCACCGACGGATGCACCACCAGGATGTTGGGCAACTCCGCCAGCAGGCTGATCGGTTGCAAATCTTTCGCCGGATCGTACGCGAGCTTCGAATATATGCCGTATGCGGCATGGATGCCGATGGTGCCGAACATGATGGTGTAGCCGTCGGGCGCGGAGCGCGCGGCAAACTCGGCGCCGACGTGACCACCCGATCCTGCGCGATTCTCTACCACCATCTGCTGGCCGTACTGCGTGGAGAGGCGCTGCGCCATCATGCGTCCCAGCACGTCTGCCACGCCGCCCGCCGGAAACGGCACTACCAGCCGAATCGCCCGCGTGGGATATGTTGACTGGGCCGCTACAGGCACAGACGTCACGATGGAAACGCCAACGACTACCGCACCGGCAATCCCGAACATGGCCATGCGCTTCATGGTTGCTCCCTTTTGGTTAAACCGCTGTTCACGTGGAAGCTAACGTGCGCGCAGGACGGAGTCAATACGCTGCGTTTGTTAGAATGGAAGCATGAGCGCTCACGCCACCGAGAATATAGACGCGTCCCGCCAATCGGCAGTGGCACAAGCGTTGCGCGCTTTTCTGCCGGAAGCGGCGGTACTGTTCAGCGCCGAAGACGTGAAGCCTTACGAATGCGACGGACTTTCCGCGTTCAGGCAGGTACCAATGGTGGTTGCGCTGCCCGAAAACGAAGCGCATGCGCAGCGCGTGCTGCAAACCTGCCATCGACTGCAGGTGCCGGTGGTGCCGCGCGGCGCTGGCACCGGACTTTCGGGCGGCGCATTGCCGCTGGGCAATGGCGTGCTGCTGTCGCTGGCGAAACTGATGCGCATCATCGAGATCGATCCGCATGCGCGCACTGCGCGCGTGCAGCCGGGTGTGCGCAACCTGGCGATTTCCGAAGCGACGGCCGCCCACGGCCTTTATTACGCGCCCGATCCGTCGAGCCAGATCGCCTGCTCCATCGGCGGCAACGTCGCCGAAAACTCCGGCGGCATGCATTGCCTCAAGTACGGACTTACTGTGCACAATGTTTTGAAGCTGCGCGCTTACACGGTTGAAGGCGAACTCGTTGAAATTGGCAGCGACAGTCTTGACGCCGCCGGCTACGATCTGCTTGCGCTGCTCACCGGTTCGGAAGGACTGCTGGCGGTGATTACCGAAGTCACCGTCAAGCTGCTGCCTAAACCGGAACGCGCGCAATGCGTGCTGGCGGCATTCGATGACGTAGCAAAAGCCGGGCAAGCCGTCGCCAACATCATCGCCGCCGGCATCATCCCCGCCGGACTGGAGATGATGGACAGGATCACCACCGGCGCGGTCGAGCCGTTTGTCAATGCGGGCTACCCACTCGATGCCGAGGCGATTTTGTTGTGCGAATCCGATGGCAACACCGAAGAAGTCACCGACGAAATCGAACGCATGAAAGCGGTCATGCAACAAAGCGGCGCCACCGAAGTGCGCGTGTCGCAAAGCGAAGCGGAGCGCCACCGTTTCTGGGCCGGACGCAAGGCGGCATTTCCGGCGGCCGGGCGCGTGTCTCCCGATTACTACTGCATGGACGGCACGATTCCGAAACGTGCATTGCCGCGTGTGTTGAAAGCCATTGCCGAGCTATCGCAGGAATATGGCTTGCGCTGCATGAACGTGTTTCATGCGGGCGACGGCAATCTGCATCCGTTGATTTTGTATGACGCCAATCAGCCCGGCGAACTGGAACGCACCGAACGGTTCGGAGCGGCGATATTACGACTGTCGATTGACGTCGGCGGCACCATCACGGGAGAACATGGCGTCGGCGTGGAAAAAATTGATTCGATGTGCGACCAGTTTCGCGCGCCGGAACTGGAAATGTTTCATGCGGTGAAGCGCGCGTTCGATGACACCGGACTGCTCAATCCCGGCAAGGCCGTGCCCACGCTGCATCGCTGCGCCGAGATGGGCCGCATGCATGTGCATGCGGGGCAGGAAAAATTCCCGGACATTCCGCGGTTTTAGACATGGACGCCATCGTCCAGCAACTCGCGGAAACAATCAGCGCAGCGGCCGCAAACAAGACGCCGTTACGCATCGTGGGCGGAGGCACCAAGGATTTCTACGGCAATCTCACCGCCGGCGAGACGTTTTCGACGAACGTCTATCGCGGCATCGTCGAATACGAACCCACCGAACTGGTGATCACGGCGCGCGCGGGCACACCGCTGACGGAAATCGAAACTGCGATGCGTGAAAAAGGCCAGATGCTGGCTTTTGAGCCACCACATTTTGGTGCGGGCACAACCTTGGGTGGATGCATTGCCGCGGGACTTTCCGGCCCACGCCGCGCTTATGCGGGCGCCGTGCGCGATCTGGTACTCGGCGTACGCATGCTCGACGGCAAGGGCACGGATCTTCGCTTTGGCGGGCAGGTGATGAAAAACGTCGCCGGCTATGATGTGTCACGGCTGATGGCGGGATCGATGGGCACGCTGGGCGTGATTCTTGAAGTGTCGCTGAAGACCCTGCCGCTGCCCGCTACCGAAATCACCTTGCACCAGCAGCACAGCGAAGCCGATGCGATCCGCCTGATGAACGAATGGGCCGGGCAGCCACTGCCCATTTCAGCGACAGCGTGGAGCGGCGGCAATCTTGGCATCCGGCTTTCCGGTGCAGCCAGCGCGGTGGCGGCGGCGCAAAAAAAACTCGGCGGCGAAGTGGTTGATCCGGCACAGGCTGAAAAATTCTGGCAAGGCATACGTGACCACACCGATTCATACTTCGCACGCAATAGTGAACTTGCGTTGTGGCGGCTGTCGGTTAAGTCCAGCGCGCCCGCAATCACACTCCCTGCCACGCAGCTGATCGAATGGAGCGGCGCATTGCGCTGGCTGCGCACAGACGCAAGCGCTGGCGAGGTGCGCAATATCGCCGCCCAAGCAGGAGGACATGCAACTCTGTTTCGCAGCGGCAGCCGCACGGATTGCGTTGCAGATGGCGTGTTTCATCCACTATCGCCCGCCCTCGCCGCCATTCATCGCAAACTGAAACAGACGTTCGATCCGGCCGGCATACTGAATCCGGGCCGCCTCTATCACGGCCTGTGAAAATATAATAAAAACAAATACTTACATGTAACTCGATTATGGAAACTAGGCTCGCAGCATTCATCAAAGACACGCCTGAAGGCGCAGAAGCAGAAAGCATTTTGCGCAAGTGCGTGCATTGCGGGTTTTGCGCGGCAACCTGCCCGACGTATCAATTGCTCGGTGATGAACTCGACGGCCCGCGCGGACGCATCTACCTGATCAAGCAGGTGCTGGAAGGCACAGCGGCCACCGCAAAGACGCAGTTGCACCTGGATCGCTGCCTCACCTGCCGCGCCTGCGAAACCACCTGTCCGTCGGGCGTGCATTACAGCCGGCTGCTGGATATCGGACGCGGTGTGGTTGAACAACAGGTCGGACGCGGCGGTTTCGCATCGTTGCAACGCGCCGCGCTGCGCAAGATAGTACCAAATGCTTCCATCTTTGAGCCGCTGCTCAAGATCGGACAACTGGTGCGCCCGCTGCTGCCCGCCGCGTTGAAGCAGAAAGTGCCTGCGAGCACCACGCCCGCGAAGCCCTGGCCACAAAACAATCACGCGCGCAAAATGCTGGTGCTCGAAGGCTGCGCGCAGCCCGCGCTTTCTCCCGCGACCAACGCGGCTGCCGCGCGCGTGCTCGACCGGCTCGGCATTACATTGCTGCGCGCGCCGCAAGCCGGCTGTTGTGGCGCAGTGTCGTTTCATCTGAACGCGCAGGATGAAGCGCTAACCGCCATGCGCCGCAACATCGATGCCTGGTGGCCACACCTCGAAGCCGGCGCGGAAAAAATTGTCATCACTGCCAGCGGCTGCGGCGTGATGGTGCAGGACTACAGCCACGCGCTCGCGCGCGATACAACGTATGCCGCAAAAGCCAGGCGCGTGTCGGAGCTGGCCTGCGACATCAGCGACGTCATCGCCACCGAAAAAGCCGCATTGAAGTCTCTGCTCGCGCCTCGCGCCTCACGCCTCACGAAAAAAATTGCATTTCACGCCCCCTGCACGTTGCAGAATGGCTTGAAAAAAACCGGCACGGTGGAAGCGCTGCTCACACAGCTGGGATTCGACCTCACACCTGTGGCGGACGCGCACCTGTGCTGCGGATCCGCTGGCACCTATTCAATCCTGCAACCGGAATTGTCCAACCGCTTGCGCGCCAACAAGATCGAAGCTCTGGAATCCGGCGCGCCGCACGCCATTCTGACCGCCAATATCGGCTGCCAGACGCATTTGCAATCCGCGACCCGATTGCCGGTACGTCACTGGATCGAAGCGCTCGACGACCTGATCGTTTCCTGAGGGTGACGCGGCCCGCGGACCCTGCATGCCTCCCGTACGACACCCAATACCGTACGGAGCAACGCAATAGTCCTGCTCCCACTTGTACTTCCATACAGTACCTGGTACCTCACTTTAGTAAGTCATCCTAAGCCTTTGGGGTACTTGTACTTTTTTTAAAAGCCGCGTACCATGCCCTGCAGATTGCTACAGGGGAGGGTACGCGATGCTCAGCTTCGATTCGGCGTTAGCCACAGGCAGCCTGCGGGTACAGGGAACTTCGGTTCCATCGCGGCGGGCGCGATCCCGCGAGGTACCCACGCAGACCATACCGGTCTATCAGAGCGAGATGTGGACCGCGCTGCAACGACAGGCCAGTTCCATCCACGAGATTTCCTACCGCGCGTGCTACAAGCCGCAACTGCCCGCGTATTTCATTGAGCGCCTGACCGAGCCTGGCGACATCGTCTACGACCCTTTCAGCGGACGCGGCACCACGGCGGTTGAAGCCGCGCTGCACGGACGCAGCG